>NZ_DALYZR010000001.1:0-182011 GCF_031983925.1 Bacillus sp. (in: firmicutes)
CAAACAACTTAAGTAGAGAAAGTAGGAGGCAAGGTGGAAGTTTCAGATACTTGATGTGGTACAGAATCTTACGATTTTTAACGTACCATACCGTATCTGCCGGCAAATCCTCCCCCACTTATCGTTGGGCTATCGCCCTTCACACGATTGAAGTAGGGGGTATCCTTGCCGATTTTAGATGAATAGGAGATGAAATGTATGCCCCTAAAAAACTACGGTGTGTTAAAAGGTACAGTTATACAATCAAAGATTGGAAAAGGGAAAACACCTCATTATCAAGTTCATTTACAGGGCGAGACAGGAGTAGATTATCGTATTGCAATTAACGTAAAATCGCAAAGTTATCCGTCAGAAGTTTTATATTTTGCGAGTAACAATATTAAGTCAGAGGCGATTCATATTTTACCGACATTACCATTCGGTTTTACAGAAATAAAAAACAATGAACCGAAAGTAGCTTTAGACTACGTAAGAGGTAATGTATTTGATTCGAAACAAATGATTCCTTTACCTGCTGAAAAAGCAGGAGTGGATAATGATTTAAATGAAAAAATAGAACGTTATATAAAACGAGCAATAGAAGAAAAAGCAATTATTTACGCGTTTGGTGAAAGATGGGGACCAGAAGAAAATACACCTGATTCTTACTTTCATTTCGAACCAGGAAACGGGATACATGATATTCACATGAATCAAGGGAATGTAGAGAAATGGAAAGGTGATAATGGTATATGGCAAGACGGAGGAATACTTATTCAATTTGAAAAGGAAGAAGAATGGGTCGGTATTTTTCTTGCCTTCCAATCGCAGTCATGGTGTACGGATGAAGAGGGACATGCTCGTGTGCCGGTTGAGCATTGTGATTATAAGAGAAATAACTAATAAGAGGAGGGCGTTCAAATAGAACGCCCTCCTCTTATTTTATAAAAACCAAAACTAACAAGTGTAGAAAGACAAGAGAACAATAGTGCCACGCTAGAAAACGCAATGAGGTACATATTATACTTCATCACTTTGCCAATTAGTTGGTTACTATCGTACTGAAACAGCCCTGCTATTATATTGAATAAAAATAACACGATAAACATGACGATAATGCCGTCTATTGATCCTTTAATATCTGGTTTGCTTAAAGCGATATGTGCAGAAATACAAATGGCGATAAATAAAAATAGCCAAAAGGAAGGATTCAATACATTATTTATTGTAAATAAACTTTTCAATAATACGAATGTCGACAAGAGCATGTTTTGAACCATTTCTACATTAATAGAAGTAGAAGTGATTGTTTTTTCGAGAGTTGTATGAAATAAAAAATATGAATCTGGTACGAAATAGCGCATTAAAAGGATTAGTGCAGTAATACCAGAAATAATAGGCCCGATGCCGATAAAGAAGTTCCCAATTCGTTGATATACACTTTTATGATTGTATTGATGTTGTACGTAGCCTAAAGCGCCTTGACTTGTATCTGTTGGGAAAAACTGCGTTGCTACAATTTTATGACGAAATAGTACACACATAATGGCATGTCCAAGTTCGTGAATAGGAACGCCAATCCACGCCGTTAAAAGGAATCCTTTTCTTCCGAAAGCTCTCGACCAATACATTCGTGTGAGAGATTCTAAATAGCCTAATAGAAATCCAATTACAATGATAACGCCAATTAAAGAAAATAATTGGATTACGCTTGTAAGGAGTATTTGAAAAATTGAGTTTACCAATTCCATCGTCTTTCATCCAATCTGTTAAAAATGTTATTTGTTCTGTTTCATAATAGCATTTTTTTCAAGATTGCTAGCACATATATTTTCTTTCGGAAGAAGGATTTCAGAATCTTTTTCTTGTAGTCATGTTTTATGTCCCAAGTCATATATTGAATTTGTAACACCCTATATGGTATCTACTTAAGGGGGGGAATGCGAGAATGAAATGTCCGGCGTGTCATACAGAAAATGCAACAGAGGCAAAGTTTTGCGGGAATTGTGGACATTCGTTAACGGAGGGAGCAGTAGCGAGTAGTGCACAGGGAGAAGGTGAGCAACAGGCACGCGTAGCACAAGAAAAGGAAACTCGACCAAATGAAACGGTAGAGCAAGCGAAGCGGTTTGCGAGCGGCTATTTTCAGTTTTTTAAACACGCATTACAAGCACCGACAGCTATTATGAAAAGCGGCAAGATTGAAGTACGAAATGGAATTGTAAGTCTTGTTCTTATTTGTTTTTTAGGAGCGTGTATTTTTTATAGAATGATGAGTGCTGGGGCAGCACTTACGAGAACGTTAGCGCCAGATTTATCTACTCCTTCTTTCTTTGGAGACTCTGTAACGGTCTTTTTATTTTTACTCATTTTAACTTTATTTGTCGGATTTATTATTTTTGTAAGTGGGAAGATGATGAAATCATCTTTTTCGTTTCTTGAAGTATTCGGTATATGGGGAACGATAGCGACGCCAGCTATTGCTATATTAGTTCTTTCTTTTCTGTTTAGCTTTTTATTAATCTTTTTCTTACCAATCTTATTAGGGCTGGCTACAACGTATATGTCAGTTAGTATAATTGTCGCTATAGTAAAGTTAGATAACGGCGGATTAGACCTTATTTATACACTTCTTATCGCAAATGTTTTAATCGGAATTGCAACATTCATTGTGCTGTGGTCTTACATTAGCACGATAATTCAAACCTTTACACAGGGAATAACTGGCTTCTAACGAAAAGGTGGTTGAATGGATGAATGTATGTACAAAGTGTGGGACTCAGTTTGAAGATTGAATCTTATAATGTTGAACTGAATAAATCAAGAGAATAGAACATATGAAAAAGGTACAGTGCACAGCTGTACCTTTTCTATAGTTATTTAGCTGGACCAGGATCCCTTGAGAAAAAGATGTGAAAGAGGAATGTGACTTTGCTTGCTCCTCCTGATGTACTTGCTTGCACATCAGATAAAGAACTAGACGTTAAAGCAGCTTCAGAATGAGGAGGAACGATTATTTTTAGAGTATCATCTGATTCTGAGGATATAGTAACTGTTATTGTATCATCAGAAAAATTTATAATTTTAACTGTACCGACTGGAAAGATGGACTTATTAGCGTGTGATGCAGAAGAGAAACGAGAGGATTTCCAAATAGTTTGTGGGAAAGTGTCATTGTCAGATAACCAAGCGCGAGCGCTGTATAAAGTTGTACTAATGGTAAACTCTTGTTCAAGCGGGAGGGCGGGTTTTGGTTCTCTTGGTTCTTCTGGGAGCTGGACGAGAAGGCCGGCGCACATGTATGTTTCACCTACTTTCAATTGTTACTGTAATAGCATATTAAACATAGTGTTTATAAGACACGACGGCTACCTATTCAGGCATAGGTTTGTGCACAAAATTTGAAGATGAAATTCTCTTTCTTTACAATGGAAGTAGGTGTTATTTCTATAAAATATGGAAAACGTAAAGAGTATGTAAAAAAGAAGGAGTGGTAAAGTGAACTATGTCATTATTGGCGGAGATGCAGCTGGTATGAGTGCAGCTATGCAAATTGTTAGAAACGATGAAAATGCAAATGTTGTGACGTTAGAAAAAGGTGAAATTTATTCGTACGCGCAGTGTGGATTACCGTATGTCATTAGTGGTGCTATCGCTTCAACGGAAAAGTTAATCGCGCGTAATGTAAAGACGTTTCGTGATAAATACGGAATTGATGCGAAAGTACGACATGAAGTAACGAAAGTAGATACGGAAAAGAAAATAGTATACGCAGAGCATACGAAGACGAAAGATGTTTTTGAATTTTCGTATGACCGTTTATTAATTGCGACCGGAGTACGTCCTGTTATGCCAGAATGGGAAGGCCGAGATTTACAAGGTGTTCATCTTTTAAAAACAATTCCGGATGCTGAGTGCATATTAAAAACGCTAGAAACGAATAAAGTTGAAGATGTAACCATTATTGGTGGCGGTGCAATTGGGCTGGAAATGGCAGAAACATTCGTTGAACTTGGTAAGAAAGTAAGAATGATTGAACGAAATGATCATATCGGTACAATTTATGATGGGGATATGGCGGAATATATACATAAAGAAGCAGATAAACATCATATTGAAATTTTAACGAATGAAAATGTAAAAGCATTTAAAGGGAATGAACGAGTAGAAGCAGTTGAAACGGATAAAGGTACGTATAAAGCGGATCTTGTTTTAGTATCTGTCGGAGTGAAACCAAATACTGATTTTCTTGAAGGAACAAATATACGTACAAATCATAAAGGGGCAATCGAGGTAAATGCATATATGCAAACGAATGTGCAGGACGTATATGCAGCTGGTGATTGCGCCACGCATTATCACGTTATAAAAGAAATTCATGATCATATTCCAATCGGAACAACTGCAAATAAACAAGGGCGACTTGCTGGACTAAATATGCTGGATAAACGAAGAGCCTTTAAAGGAACGTTAGGTACAGGTATTATTAAATTTATGGATTTGACGCTTGCAAGAACAGGCTTAAATGAAAAAGAAGCAAAAGGACTACATATCCCGTATAAAACAGTCAAAGTAGATTCGACCAATATGGCGGGCTATTATCCAAATGCGAAACCACTTTACTTAAAATTACTATATCGTTCTGACACGAAACAATTATTAGGTGGACAAGTAATTGGAGAAGAAGGTGTAGATAAACGGATTGATGTAATCGCGATGGCACTTTTCAATAAAATGAGCATTCACGATTTAGAAGATGTCGACTTAAGTTACGCACCACCATATAACAGCGTTTGGGATCCAATTCAGCAAGCGGCAAGACGAGCGGAATAGCACTTTTTTTTAGTGCTATTTTTTTCGTTAAAGGGTAATCATCATTTTTGTCGAATGAAGAGGGTTGGGAAATAGTTACATATGGGGAAGGGGATTATTAAAAATGTTTGTAACACTGCAAACCGTTCAAGAATCAGAAAAAGAAATATTACGTAATTTGTATGCACTATATCTTCATGACCTTTCTACATTCACTTCTAATATAACGATTGGGGCAAATGGATTTTTTGAATACGAAGATTTACATATGTTTTGGGTAAATGATGGAATCACTCCGTATTTTATTAAAAGTGATAATGAGATTGTAGGATTTTTATTACTACTGGAACGTCCATTTTTGAAGAAGGAAAACGATTTTGGTATAAATGACATTTTCATATTGAATCAGTACAAAGGAAAAGGAATCGGTAAACAAGTTATTGAGAGTTTGCTAAAAGAGAAACGAGGACAATATTTCGTTATCGAACTTGTGAAAAATGTACCAGCTGTTTCTTTTTGGAAGAAAGTATATAGGGAGCTAAACATTGAATTTGATGAGAAAATACAGTTAATCGATGATGAAGAATGTCTCGTTCAAACGTTTGAAATATAATGAAATGGATTCTTTTAGTATATTACTTTGAAATTTAACTTTATTTTGAATATATCTTTCACCCTTGAAAACATAGTATGTATCGCTTATATTGTCATATAGTATTTACTTTAAAACAAAGCAATGAACGAACCAGGGGGCACAGTATGGCAATTAATATGAAAACAATCGAAGAATGGATTGCTGAATCAAACACAAGACATGAAGAAGACTTTGGACACGTTATTGAAGAGATGAAAGAAGTATGCGTCGGACTTGATAATGCGACATTAATTTATACGAAAAATGTATTTTGTTTCGGTAAGAAAGTAGAAGTCTTTTTCTTCTTCCAAGACCATGTCGTGATCGGACAAGAAAAAGACGAATATGTTGAAATTGAAAAATTAAAGTATGATGCCATTACACATAGTAACTTAAAAACAAACGATAAAAATACAACGCTAGAATTAAAGTTTGCTAACGGACAAACTATCAATTTAGATAGTTTAAATGATAACTACGGTACGAAAAACTGGTTATTTGCGAGACAAATAAAGAGCATTTTCAAATTAATCTAGTAAAAAAAGCAGACCTCAAAGGGCCTGCTTTTTTTACGTGGTTCCTATTACACAAAGGCATCCTTTTTCTTCATAGCACTTCACACTTTTAAATCCTGTTTTATAAAATAAGTTTATTAATTCTTCAGTCGTTTTATATTTCTCCATATGATATTGAATTTTGAAAGTTTCAGCTACTAATAAAAAGGATCCGTTCGGCTGTAGGACGCGAAATACTTCTTTTATATCTTGTTCCACATCAGGCCAGAAGTAGTGTGTTTGAAAAGCGGTAATGAGGTTGAAGAAGTTTGTATTGTAAGGAATAGAGGAGACACTTGCTTGATGAATGATTACTTTTCCTGTTTTTACGTCCTGTATATTGGCTTTCTTTGAGTTTTCAACAGCTTGTTCTGCATAATCAATTCCATATATTTTCCCAAGTGGAATTCGTTTGGAAAGAGTATGTAGCGTTTTACCGCCGCCACAACCAATATCTAAAGTAATCGCATCTTTACGTATATGTATTTTTTGTAAAGCCCAATTTGTTAGTCTCGTATGTGCAGTGTTCATAATACAAAGCATGGAAGAACCAATTGTCCCGCGCGGATTTTTTGCTTGCTGGATTAATCGTTGTAAAATGCTCAAGTTAAACTCTCCTTTTATGTAAGAATATATACTTATTTCGCGTTTTGTAAATTAAGTCCTTTAAAAAAGCACGCCGATAGCCGGCGTGCTTCTAATTACGCAAAGCCCCTTTTAACCAATTCCGTGCTCGATAAGCTCCAACAGGAATTTGAATAAGTGACGTTTCATTCCCAGCCTCTATCCCGTACAACTGATCACATGAATTTGTATCAAAACTAAGTAAAGGATGCCCAGCCATCCCCATTGCGGTCGCGGCGAAAACGAGTTTATGAACGAGTATACCCGCTTCCATTTGGTGAATACGGTATCCTCTGTAGCCTAATGCATTTGTATAGTAATCTTTCTTTCCGACTACATGTAGGCAAAGCGGTACTTGAAAAAGGTTTACATTATCCATCGTCATACTAGATTGTAGGGGATAACGAAGGTCTCCATATCGAAGTGGCTGTATGGAATGCGTTTTACTATTATAAGAATAAGCGCCGTTTTCTATATCTTTTACGTTATAAAAACATCCATATAAGGAAACGCGCGCATTTTCATTTACATACTGACCATCAAGGTCGTTGTAGTAAGGGAAGGAGAGGCTCGCTTCTTGTAGTAAAGTAGCGAGCTCGGCTGCATCCCATTTCGTTAAAATAAAGTCAGCATCAGGGGAATACCGTTTTCTGCAAAGTTGTAAGAAATCATAAGATAAACGCTCTACTTTCGGCAGTTGTACAGCGTGCGCATGATGTTGAAAGTGCTCTTCATGAGCTAGTGTTTGGAACTGTGCTGTCGATTCGATCATAGAAGCTTCATTTATTTTTGTTATCATCGGATACTCATTTACATGCTTTGAGCGAACGAAATGTTCATGTGCTAAAGGCGGAATTTGTTGTAATAGCTCATGAGAAGTAACTGTTTTAATTTCACGGTAATCATTGTGAAACCAATTCGTTTGCGGTTCTGTACTGAAAGGAAGGACAGCATACACGCTTTCTTCGCCTTCTGACAGTCCGAGTAAATGGTTGATTGCCCGGTCTAGAAACTGAAAGTATACGCCATTTGTGTAACCGAATTGTTTGGCACATTCAAGTAATTGTCCGATGAGAACGCCACTATCTAATCCTTGAAGTCGATATGAAAAGTTATTGTATTTAAAGAAGTTTTTCCAAAACATGGTGGATACGAATGCAGCACCAAAACAAGATTGTAAGTTACAACGATTGCCGAGTGCTTCTGTAAGGTAAGAATCGAAATTTCCTTCGCGAATTAAGATAAGTCGGTGATGCGCGGCGTCGTAATGGTAAATGCCGTCTGGATAATCGTCAATTTTTAAATATATATACAATTCATTTGGATATAAAGCGCCGCCTGAAGGGATAGATCTTCGGAATAAAATTTTTTCGCTATTTAGCTGACATAACTGTGTTAAACCAAATGAGCACCAAAGGTAATGACCAATCTCATTCAAAGTAGGTGTAGTAGAAGAGTTAGGTAAAGATAATGGGATTTCTAAAGAGAGAGGAATGATAGGTACATTTCGATATAGTTTATAAGGAAGCGGTGCATCTTCCCAGTCCACTTCCTGATTCGGCATAATTTTATCGATAGAAAAATGGAGATGATGTAAAAAAGTATCTAGCTGTATAAAATCCCCTCCTTTACTATGGAAACGGATGCGGATGTGGATTTAATTGTTCATTCGTTAAAGGTTCATTTGTATACCCAAGTGTCATCGGTACAGTATACACTCTATCCAGTCCTGTAACCCGAGTGAGATGGTGACCGAATGTCATCGGTAGCATGCCTGGAATAATGACTTTTACACAATGTAATCCGTTTTTTTCTATAAGAGGTACTGTTTGATTTACAACGATTACTTCAAGTCCAGTTTGCTCTAGACGGTTTAAAAGTTGATGAAGATCGGATGTTAAATCTAGATCAACTGATTGTAATACATTCATTTCTTGGAACGATTGCACCGGAGCATCGTCACGTAAAAGGAAGTGAAGACGTTCTTCTGCTTTTTTCAATCCGTACAACATACTATGGTCTCCCATTTGGCTAACGAGATAAGGGTCTTGTAAGCAGTTTTCGTAGTGCTCTCTTTTTTGTTCGAGCTCATCGTCTGTTATGAGTAACATGCCTGCTATTTCGTGAATGGCACTCTTTAAAGCACGGACGGGATCCAAATGAGAGCCTCCAGCACAAACAACGTTCATTCCATGTTCACGCGTATTTTTCGCAATTACCCATAAGCTCGGGATACCGTGTTCCATCGTTGCGTTAAAAGCATACAATTCATAACCGGTAATCGTGTACAGCCGCTGGATCATTAATTGTAATTCCGTATCATTTGCTGAACTAAGATCAAGGCGGGGAAGAGGTAATTCAGCATACCAAGTGAGCAAAAAGGCGTCACGCTCTACAACTTCTAAAATGCCGTGAAAAATCGCTTCTTCTAAGCTACCACCAATGGCACAGCCATTTGATGTTTCATATACGTAAGCATCTCGATGACCGAGGCTATAATAAGCGATTGATTCAGGAACTAAAATCGTCCGGTTTTGTGACAATGAATATCCCCATACCCAGTTTTGTTCATAGTCAGGATCAAACGGTTTAAATGGAAAACCATCACGATTATAATGTTCATTTGTATGTACACCGAGCGTAAGGGGATTTAGTGCATAATCCTCTAAATCATGAAAACTACCATGCACATTTGTCTTTTTTCCTCGAGGTGACATACCACAATATCGTTCTAAACCTTCTAAAATGGCAGTTGCTTCACTTATTGCAAATGAAAGAGTTCGGCCTGCAACCCCTTCATTTCCAAACATTAATGGCATGTTTATAATAACGTCAGCAAATGGTAGTAAAGAATGTTGCATTTTTCCGTTCAACATACCGACGCGGTAATCTAAATAATCTCTCGTTAAAAATGTGTTTAGTTCATGAATGGAACGACAGCGATATGTTGCATCATTTGTTTTTAAGCTCGGTTGTAATGAAATCGCTGCTGCATCTGCAGTGTCATCAGGTAAATTGCTACATACAGGGCAGAGCGGATCTGGAAGAAAAGAATGCCGCGTACATTGCAGTGTTTGTAAGTTTAGTAAAATGAGTTCATTTTCTAAAGAAGAATGAGTATGAGTTAATATTTTCTCTGTTTCTGCGCAAATAAGATGGCACATTTGCAGAATGCCATTTTGGGTGGCACGTACATCACGCCTCGTTACGTTTTCTTCCTTTACCGCATATTTTCGTTGTAGCTCCCACATTTCTTTTTGATCAAATCCAGCGATAAAGCGTCGTCCATCGGCACAATGAGTACATCCCGCTGCAAGAGGATGAATATAAGGACCGATAACCCCTTCACCAAATGAAGTAAAACCACGTAGCCACGGAATATGATTTGACCGGAAAGTTAGCTCAGCGTCATGATGAATCGTAGAAGGAGAGCCGTCGTGTAATACGAGAGCGAGGTCGATATTTTCAGGGATTTCGTCTGCAATTGTGTGTTGCCGAATGATGGAATATTGTTTGCATAATTGATCATGTACATAGTCTGCAAGAAGGCCATCTCCTATAAGTAATATATTTTGAGTCATAGACTATCCTCCTTTGCAATTAAAACCCCGTACACACCATCTAAGTTTTCTTTCAAAAATGATTCAATTGCCAAATCAAATACAAATGGATAGAAATTATGTTCTTCTAAATGTTGTAAGGCGAGCTGTACAGATTGCGTACTTGGAATTTCTTCTTCCTCTTGTATTTCTAATCTAAAAGAATCAGTATCATATAAAATGATAGAGGATTCAGGCAAAATATTAGTTCTGTAAGGAGTCTCTTCATTTTGATTGTGGAGAAGTGATAGTTGTAGTGCGTTTCGTAACGCTAACGTCGTATTAATATTAGATGCACCGTACCAATGATTATTTATACCGACCCAAACGACTGGAAAGCTGAGAATCTCTTCACCCATTGCGATTTTTGGTGTTTCATGAATTGTAGCGAGGGCATCGTAATAAAATCTACAATGTTTATCATGAATTTCAGTTAAGTCGACCGTCGTAATTTCTTCTAGCGTGTGTGACTGTCGCTCATACAATTTGTGATTTAAATGTTGTTGTAATGCCCGGTATACACCCTCTGTCATCGTTTCTCCAGCGCCAATACCGATATCGTTATGTTCAGGGATAAGGCGGTGTATAATTTCTGCTACATAGGTTTCAATTCCTGTTAAAGCAGCTTCTCGGCGCGCTTCGTTATGAGTCAAACCAGCGCAAGTCATAAGAGGCAGGAGGGAAGCAGGGCCATCTGATAGCGGTGTAGCTATTTGAATATTGCATTGTGATAATGGTAATTGATATAAATCTTGTTCATCCCATACATGGAATATACCAGCTTCTTTAGAAGTTAATGAATCGAAAAAACGGAATAATTCAGTTGAAGTATGTTGGCTAGACCGATGCTCAAGTTGTTCAGAAAGGTCTTCTATCGTATCAATTGTAAAACTTTCATCAGTTGCGAGAGGATGTTTTATAAAAGGATGCCATGCTCCTTCGAGTGTTTCATAATTTAATAAAAAGAATTGTGGATTCTTTTCTCGATGTGAGTCATCAGCAACATGCTTAAATAATTCAAAAACGATTATATTTGCTAGCATTGCAGATGTAATAGGAGAGAAGGCGGCTGATGAATTTTCATTTTGTAAAGTCGTTTCATGTAGCCGATGCCATGCGGATTCCCAGCATTCTTCACGATTAGCCATTACGACAGGGCCAGCTATACCAAGTGTTGATAAACAGACGGCTGGTATAAAGTTCTTTCCTACTTCCTTGCAAATCGTGTGAGCTGCTCTTAGGCCATCAATATCTCCATTTTGAGAAACGTACAAAATCCAGTCGAAAGGCTCGAATACTTCATGCAGAGGACGATCAATTGTCGTATCTATTTCTTGAACAAGTACAGTATCATCCACTTCATGTGCAAGTTCTATTAGCTCATGAATGCGGTCGTAATTCGTTTCTTCATAATCTGTCACAAGGTAATGAAAGGTAGGTAATCCGGATTCTAATAAAGAAGAAACTAAGGAAGTAAGCATATCTCCAGAACCAATTATAAGGACATTCGCTTTGCGGTACGTTTCGAATTTTAATGCGCCTGAATGAGAATCTGCTTCTAGAAATTCAATTTGCGAAGCGTATCTATCAAGTAATGCGCTGTTTAATTCGTGAGGTGCGTCTTGACTTACATCACGGACAAAGCCATTTGTATATAAAATCTCTCCAATTTCAAGTACACGATTTTGATAGGGAAGAGGGAGACCATCCGTTATTTCTGCTAAAGAATAATTACCGTTAAACATCGGCATTAATTTTTCAATCCAATTATAAATTCCATCACCGTCCATACGAAATGAACTGGCGTTATTTCGAAAATAGACACCCCCGTTTGAGTCGGGAAGGAAGAAGGTATCTTTATTTGCTTTCAATTTTGCATGAATTGGAAGGTTACTCATTTTAATCCTCCTTACGTTATAGGCATACATTATTAGCTTATGTCATGCGATTTGTCCCGTATGAACGAAAAAAAGGCTGTAGAATTATGTATTCTACAGCCTTTATATAATAGATTATTAATCTATCAACCTTCTAATAATAATGATTTTGGATCTTCAAGCATATCTTTAACAGCAACAAGGAAGCTAACTGCTTCTTTACCATCAACGATACGGTGATCGTAAGATAAAGCGATGTACATCATTGGACGGTTTTCCATACGTTCTGCATCAATGGCAACAGGACGTACTTGGATTTTGTGCATTCCTAAAATACCAACTTGTGGGCTGTTTAGGATCGGTGTTGACATTAGAGAACCGAACACGCCCCCGTTTGTAATTGTAAATGTACCACCTTGTAGTTCTTTTAATGAAAGTTTGTTATCACGTGCTTTTTTACCTAATTCACGAATTTCGCTTTCGATTTCAGCGAAGTTTAATTGGTTCGCATCGCGTACAACTGGAACAACTAATCCATCTGGAGCTGCTACTGCAATACCGATATCATAGAATTTTTTAATGATAAGCTCGTCACCTTGAATTTCAGCATTTAATAATGGGAATTGTTTTAATGCTGCAACAACTGCTTTTGTGAAGAATGACATGAAACCAAGACGTACATCATGTTTTTTCTCGAAAGCGTCTTTACGCTCTTTACGTAATTCCATGATTGCAGTCATATCAACTTCGTTAAATGTTGTTAACATTGCAGATGTTTGTTGAACTTCTACAAGGCGTTTTGCAATTGTTTGACGGCGGCGGGACATTTTCACGCGCTCAACTGGTTTTTCAAATTCAGTTTTTGCAACTGGAGCAGGAGCTGGACTTTTTGGAGCAGCTGGTGCTTCTTTTGGTGCTGCAGCATGAGCTTGTACATCGTGTGGTCTCACACGTCCAAGTGGATCTGTGCTACGTACGTCGTTTAAGTCGATTCCTAATTCACGAGCCATTTTTCTAGCAGCTGGTGATGCGATAGGACGGTTTGTATTTGGTAAACCTTGTAAAGTTGCAGTTTGTTCAGCACTTGGTGCCGCAGCTTTTGGTGCTTCAGCTTTTGGTGCTTCAGCTGTTTCTTGTTTTGGTTGCTCAGCAGCCGGTGCAGGTGTACTTACTGCAACTGGTGCTCCGTTTGCATCTAAAATTGCGATAGTTGCGCCAACTTCAACTGTATCCCCAGGTTCGCCTAGTAACTTCGATACAATACCTGAATCTTCTGCAATGATTTCTACATTGACTTTATCAGTTTCAAGCTCAACAACGCTGCCACCTTTCTCAACTTTGTCGCCTACGTTGATAAGCCATTGTGAGATAGTTCCTTCAGTAATAGATTCTGCAAGCTCAGGTACTTTAATTTCGATCATTTTAAATGTCCTCCCCTTATTTGCCTAACGGTGTGTTTTTTCTTCTTTTGTCTTCGGTAATCTCCATTTGTTAGCCTGACCTTGGGCAGAATATCTGCCCAAGGAACAAGCTAGAAATCTTCATTGTTACTTTTTAGTTGCTGAAAACTTCAATTTCTAGTTTATCTTGACGGAAGTTATACTTTACATCTAAAGCGTGTGCAACAATTAGTTCTTGCTCAGCTTTGTGAGCGAATGGATCGCCGCCAGATGGGCTAGAGCGATCTGGGCGTCCGATGTAACCTGTTTTCACTTTATCTCCAGCTAGTTCGAACAGAATTGGAGCCATGTAATGCCATGCGCCCATATTACGAGGCTCTTCTTGAACCCAAATAATTTCTTCTAAGTTTTTAAAGCGTTTAATAATAGATTGAACTTTCTCAGCAGGGAATGGGTACAGTTGTTCAATACGAACGATATGAATTTCATCTAAGTTGTACTCATGCTTACCAGACTCGATTTCTGCTGCTAAGTCAATCGCCATTTTACCTGTACTTAAAACAAGACGTTTTACTTTGTTTGGTTTTGTACCAAGGTTTTCTTGTTCTAAAGCAGGTTGGAAACGTCCTTCGCTTAATTGACTAGCAGTTGAAAGCGTAAGTGGGTGACGTAATAAACTTTTCGGCGTCATCAATACTAATGGTCGAACAGCTTCTGTTCCTAAGACAGATGCTTGACGACGCAGGATATGGAAGTATTGTGCCGCGCTCGTTAAGTTTGCAACTGTCCAGTTGTTTTCAGCAGCTAACTGTAAGAAACGTTCAGGACGCGCACTAGAGTGCTCTGGTCCTTGACCTTCATAACCGTGTGGTAATAGAAGAACTAAACCAGATTTTTGACCCCATTTTGCTCTTCCTGCTGAAACATATTGATCAAATAATGCTTGCGCAGTATTTGAGAAGTCACCATATTGCGCTTCCCACATAACAAGTGTTTCTGGTGCGAATACGTTATAACCATACTCGTAACCAACAACAGCAGCTTCTGATAACGGACTGTTATGAACAGAGAATGAAGCGTTGATGTTTGGTAAGCGATGTAATGGTGAATATGTTTCATTTGTATCCGTATCGTGTAATACGATGTGACGATGCGCGAATGTACCACGCTGTGAATCTTGACCAGTTAAACGAATTGGCGTACCTTCTTGTAAAATAGAAGCGAATGCTAATGACTCAGCAAGTGCCCATTCAATTTTACCGTTCTCTTCAAGAGCATCTTTACGGCGCTCAAGAATTTTCTTCACTTTCGGATATACGTTAAAGCCTTCTGGCCAAGAGAGTAGACCTTCATTAATTGCACGAAGTGAGTCAAGCTCAACACCAGTATCAATTGGCTGAATACCTTTTGCAACAACATCTGGCACTTTAACGTGAATTGTTGCATCGCTCGTATCAGCTGGTGGTACTTGTGCATAGTCAGATTTTAATTGCTCTTGTATAAACTGTGTAATTGTTTCAATTTCATCTGCATTTAGAACACCAGCAGCTTGTAATTGGTCTGCATAAATTGCTCTTACAGTTGGGTGATTTTTAATCTTTTTGTACACTTGTGGTTGTGTAACTGCTGGGTCATCCATTTCGTTATGACCGTAGCGGCGGTAACCAATTAAATCGATTAAGAAATCTTTTTTGAACAACATGCGATATTGAATTGCAAGATTAGCAGCAGCAAGACAAGCTTCTGGATCATCAGCATTGACGTGAACAATCGGGATATCGAAACCTTTTGCAAGGTCACTTGAATATTTCGTAGAACGAGAATCATAGCTATCAGTCGTAAAACCAACTGCATTGTTTGCAATAACATGAATTGTTCCGCCTGTTTGGTACGCGTTTAATCTGCTTAAGTTGAGTGTCTCAGATACAATACCTTGACCAGGGAATGCAGCATCACCGTGAACTAAAATTACGAATGATTTTGAAGTATCTTGTTCTGGAAGACCAGATTTTTTACGATTTTCTTGAGCCGCACGTGCGAAACCTTCTACAACAGGATTAACGAACTCAAGGTGACTTGGGTTATTTGCTAATGTAACGCGAGTGCTAACTTCCTCGTTACTAACGACTTGTTCTCTACCTAAATGGTATTTCACATCGCCAGTCCAGCCAGAATTTGCTACTGCGCCTTCTATTTTTGCATGTTTGAACTCGGCAAACATGTGACTATATGGTTTTTCTAATACGTGTGCAAGTACGCTTAGACGACCGCGGTGAGCCATACCGATCATGACATCTTCTACGCCGTTTTTAGCACCTTCTAGCACAATTTCATCTAGAACAGGTACAAGCATATCAACGCCCTCGATAGAGAAACGCTTTTGCCCAACGAATGTTTTATGCAAGAATTGCTCGAAACCTTCAACAGCTGTTAAACGTTTTAAAAGAGCAGTTCGTTTTTTATTTGATAGTGGTTGACGCAATGAATTTGATTCCACCATTTGATGCAACCACGCGCGTTCTTCACTATCTTGTATATGAGAAAATTCATAAGCTAAAGTTTGTGTATACACTTCTTTTAATCTATGAATTACATCAAGTGCAGTGTGAATACCTTCTGGTGCATCTTGCCATACTGTTTTTGCTGGAATCGCTTTCAAATCAGCATCGCTCAGTTCGTTCATTGCTTTCTCAAGAAGAGATTGTCCATTTGCAGCATCTTCCATCGGATTGATGTGAGCCAACGTATGCCCGAAAGAACGAATCTGTTCAACAAGTTGAACGACTTTAAGAATTTTTTCAATGTTACCTGTGTTTTGAGGAGAAAAATGTGTTGCTGTGTTGTCCCCTGTTACGACATCATCTTGAAACGAAGGAGCTCCAAAAATTTCAAAAAGCTCTTGTAATTCCGGATCAACAGAACCTGCTCCAGTTACGTAAAGATCATACTGTTCAATAACATAACCAAGGTTCGGACCGTGGAACTTGGCCCAAGGGTTTGTCGTTGTATTCTTCCTCGTCATTTGTTTAAACCTCCCAATGCATATAATCCTTTTTCCATACAAAAAGGTGCATTTTGCTCTTTTCAATAATTGATGAACCAATAATCAATGTAAATGTTTTTCTTTACTCTTATGTTATTACAATAATTTACATAATACCAAACACTATTACTTATCTGTTTTGTAAAAAAACATTCACAATAACTTATCACCCAAGTTAATCTTTCATGTTATAAAGTAATTTTACAGAAAAATAGGGTGGATATATTTGGTATACCTATACAAATAACTAAAATTGTTGCATGTAAATATAAGTATAATAGTTAGAATGTTTCGATAAAAATAAGTTCGAATTATGTATATTGAAATAATAAGCGCTTTCATTGATATTATACAACAATATAACGGAATATAGTATAAAAAATAAAAAATTATGAATTTATCGTAAACTTTATTTAGATAGTGTTAAATATTGAAAGGAAAGTGAAGGATTTCTACAAAAAAAGTTGCTAAACATAAAAAATGCTTCATAAACAGTTAGTTTCTATAAATATGACGAAAAACAGCGTAAAACCAATAACGTATTTCGTGGAATAAAGGGATAAATGAAATATTTTAAAAGGATAAAACAAATATGGAGATATTAAATTTTTAAAAAAGAGAGGTGGAGATATAGTAACAGTTATTTACATTGTTCCATGTTTCATTACAAAATAGACGTGCTGAAATTGAAAAAGTTTCTTCTATATAAATAGCGTGAATAATAATTAAAATGAATGTAAAGGAAACTTGACGTAAAGTTTCCTTTACGTATATACTTGGTATAAGGGAGGAGGGAGAAATTTCCTTGGAAAATAAAATGGTCGAATACCGAAAAAAATTTGGACTATCTCAAGAAAAATTGGCTGAGAAACTTGGCGTTTCCAGACAAACCATCATTTCAATTGAAAAAGGAAAATACGATCCGTCACTTCCGTTAGCATTTGAAATCGCGAAAACATTTCAGACGACGATAGAACATGTATTTATTTATGAAGGAAAAGAAGGGGAGGAATAAAGATGAACTATTCACAAAAGTACTTCGTTATCATGGGAATTATCTTTCTATTTATGAGTGGATTTATGATCCTAACAGGAATAATGACGCATTCTGCACCACCAACTCCAACTTATACAGTGCTTGCGATGATGATCATGTGCTTTTGCTTAAGCTACTTACATCCGCAATTTAAAGAAAAAGACGAGCGGATGAAATTAATTCGTTATAAAGGCATGTTCTTCAGCTTTTTTGCATTAACAGCGTATTATCTTCTTTTCTCTATTGGCTTAAACTTAAATGTTATTACACTATCTGCAGTTGAACTACTGAACATACTTATGGCACTCACGATGAGTACCGTCTTTATCTCGTTTGTTGTTTTGGCAAAAAGATATTAAGATGGAAGAGAGAAAGGAAGATTAACATATGCAAATGATGTATGCTTTTGGCATTGGGCTTGTATTATTTTTAGCCGTATTCTTATTTATTCGGAAAGACGTGCAAGGTGGGACGTTAACGAAACGAGGCTTTTATAAAATGATCGGCTGTTTAGTTGTTATGTTTATAGCGATTATCGTCATGATCGTTTTAATAAATCGGTCACTATAGAATATAAAAATGGAACCTTACAGCAGTAAGGTTTTTCTCTTTTTTTGTAAAATCCGAAAATTCCTACTAAATCCATTCACTGTATATAATGGATATTATATAATTTAATAAAATGATAGATAGGGAGAAGAGTATATGAATAAAAAAACTATCTTCTTTTTATTAACATGCCTACTACTTATAGCTAGTATTACTTATATAATATGTAACAAACGAGAACAAGTGCCACCTATGTTAGTATGGGAGGGGCAAGAATACTACATAACAAATGAACCGGCTAAAGCAGAAGAAGTGGGGCAAAGGCTAGGAGAAATAACAAAGAAAATTGAAACAAGTGAAAAACCTATTAAAAATAGTGAATCCAACATATTAAGCGAAAAAACAGAAGTATTCACAATGATAGAAGAAGAGGGGAATCCTCACTCACCCTTAATCATAAAGGAGCTTTATAGTGACGAGTATAGAGTAGTAAGGCCGATGCTAAAGGTACTATAAAATAAAAAGGAGATCTATATGCAAACAGTAACTTCATATCCATGGTCATTAAGAAAAATGTTTGTTTTTTTCCTTTGCTTCATCCTTCCACCAATCGGCGCTATTTATATTTTGAGGAATAGAGAAGCACTACAAAAGAGAGACTTCATTTTATATGTATTATTTGCTGCTATTAATATATCGCTTTGGTTATCGCTTATGATTTTTGATCGGAGTATGTGGATGGTAGCGGGGCATTATTTGTTTGGCGGAATTGTTATTATTGTTTCGAATATGAATAAGAGATAGGCCAGCAATCATAAAGTTGCTGGTTTTTATTTTGCTATTTATAATGAAGAAACAAATTTTTAATAGAGAGTAGTGAAAGTTATGAGATGGAAAGAGGGAACGTTTGAAAAAATAGAAACGAATGACGCATCTGTTGCGCAGCTTGTAAACACGTTTAAGGAACAAAACTTAAATGGTGGCGCAATAATAAGCTGTTTTAAAGTACATAACGAAAATTTTTTCAAAGAAATACCACATTCGAAAGAGGGGCATGAACACTTCTTTAGAAGAATATTTAACTCTTTAGATATAATCAATAGCTTAGAAGAGTTAAAAATACATACGTCACAAAAATATAAGTTTCATTTTAAAGAGCAATGGGCAGTCATGCTTGATGGTAGCATTGCCGCTCAAATTTTGTCGGGCGGAGCATATGAAGCATTTAAGGAACGACCAGTTATCGCAAAACAATTAGCAGTTAATGTATGTCAATATATGTTCCAAGATCGATACGAAGATATTAAAGTGTTCGAAAGCTATCGCCCTTGGACAGATTGGTTTTACGATGTTGCGTGGGATATTACTTGGATGGTGTTAGATAGTAAGGAGCAGAAAATGTGGTTAGTTTGTGCTACTGATACGGATTGATAGATGGGAGAAGTTTTATGCCAATGGTCTTTGCTAGTGCTTTTAGCAAAGATAGAGGTGGTGACTAGAAAATCGTTGCAGATGATAACTTGAAAGAAGTATTGTTTGCCAATGCGAAGTCTTTGGAGAAGAGGTTTGGTGGGAAGTGATTGATTTAGATAAAAAAGAGAAGCCATATCACGTAGAAAGTTGATATGGTTTCTCTTTTTTTATGACCCCGGAGAGGCTCGAACTCACGACCTCCACCCTGTCAAGGTGGCGCTCTCCCTGCTGAGCTACGGGATCTTCAAAAATACTTATGTAATAGCATCTTTAATCATTATGTTAAAGCAATTATATAAAATTAACTGAAATTTTACAATATTTTTTTATAGTAAGTTTTAAAAGGAAAATCATATGCAATTATGCGAGTAGTATCTGAAGGGATAATAATGAGAAAAAACTTAGTAGGATGTAGCGGTCGTATTATTTAAGATATTTATCCAAAGGGTTTTCATCGTTTAAATCAACAAGTAAAGGACATAGGAATAATAGAGGTAGAGCGGCATTAGCATGATGAAAGGTGTCATTAGATAGATACTGCCTTCCAAAACAATACGGGCAATCTTTTTCAAATGTCAAGAGTATCGACCATACATCTTTTACTTTCCACTTCGTTTTACAATACGTACAACGCGCCATGGAGTTCCTCCTCATTATAAGTTTTCTTCTAGTATATTCCATTCTATTGTACGAAAGTCATTTGTATTTGGTGTGATAAAATGTAAGTTGTTTTATTTTTATGTGAGTTTATTTAGTTATTTATGATCCTTTACATATCGTTTGCTATTTTTGCAGGATGATAGATTTTCAGTTTCAATATGCAAACTGGCCAATATATCCTTTTTACAATTTACTTAAAATCATGTATAACAGAGATACAAGATTATTTTACCCCGCTATTTGCGGGCAGTAAGATCCACCTCAAAACTCAGCGAAAGCAAAGAGGTTAGGTGGGGGATGAAGCCCCCCACTGATTAAAGTTTCACTTTATAATTATTCAGAAGTAGAGGGAGAATTATTGTAATGGTAAGGAAAACGTTCAAGATGCGCGTATCTAAAAATAGAACGATTTCAATTAATGGCTCAATTCTTGATGTGGATGTTACACATGATGAGTTTTTGCAAGAGTTTGTTGAGTGGGTCCATTCTAAAGGTTGGTCGTTTATGGGGATGACAGATGAGATTACACCTGAGGAAGCTAGTCAAAATTTAATTGATTCATTAATTGATGAGAAGGATAAGAAAGAATAATTCTTTCTTATTTTTTATTGTATATTTATGTTATTTATCGTAAAAGTATGATATAGTAAAAAACAGTGAATATTCTTCCAATTTAATACAAATTACATATAGATTGGTATATTCAGTTTTTAAGCTGTGAGAGTATAGTGAAAAGGGAGAGTCATATGGTAAATTTTAAGAAAATTTTGGCTTTTATTACCGTTATTTGTTTATTTTTTTTGACACCTATGACGTTACGTGCTGAGACGAATGTTGGAGTGAATCCAGAACAAGTGGCACCACCACCTAAGGAAGGGCCAAATGTTTTTAGTCAGTTTGCAACTACGATTGATGCGAAAACTGGAGATATTTTGTATGATAAAAACGCACATCATCGTGCATTTCCGGCTAGTATGACGAAAGTGTTAACGGCGATTTTACTTATGGAGCATACGAAGCCAGAGGATCAATTTACGTTTTCACAATTAGCATTAGATCAAGAGAAGAGTAATTATCAAATTGAGTTTCAACCTGGTGAGACGATTAATAGAAATACTGCACTTATGATTTTAATGGTGCTAAGTGCGAATGATGTGTCATATGCAATCGCAGAGCGTATTGGCGGGAGTGTTGAGAATTTCGCTAATATGATGAATGAGAGAGCGAAGCAATTAGGGGCTACCGATAGTCATTTTGTAACACCAAATGGATTGCATGATCCGAACCATTATACTACACCATATGATATGGCTATGATTACGAGAGGTGTGCAAAAGTACCCTGAGATTTTGCAAGCGATGAATACGAAAAGGACGACAGTTACGACATCTAGGCAGACGGTGTCTATTTTTAATAAATCTACTTATTTTGAAAACCCATTTAGTATTGGCGGTAAGACAGGTTTTACAAATGAAGCGCGCAATACGCTCGTTCTATTAAATGAGAAGGATGGAAATCGTATTATAAATGTAGTAATGGCTTCTCAAAGACCTGAAATTTATGAAGATTTAAAGCAGATGGCGGACTATTCTTTTGGTCAATTTGTGAAGCAAACTGTACTAGATAAACATAGTTGGCATCAAAAGACAACGTATTTAAATAAAGATATTGATAGCGAGCTTGAAAAAAGTGCAGAAGTGATGCTTAAGAAAGATGAAGGAAAAAATGTGAGGACGATTTTCCGTGCGGCTTCATTAGATAAAGATTCTTTGTATCATAAAGGAATTCATCGTGGTGAGGTAGTTGGGGCAGTTGATATCACGAAGAATAATCAAACAATTGCGACGGTTAATGTTCTTTCTAAAGAAGATGTTACTTTTGCAATGCCTAAAAAAGATACGATCGAGCCTGAAGTAAACGAATCAAACGTGAAAATAATAAGTATTGGGATAGGTGCTGCCATATTATTTGGAGCCATTTTATTTGTAGTGCTACGCCGAAATACAAAAGGAATGAAATCAGAAGAAAAATAAATTACTAGTTTAAAGGGCTGTGAAGAGAATTTGTCACAGTCCTTTTTTATATTTAAAATAACTAATAATTGTAAATTTTCTTATTGCATTTCCGTTTCGTTCGTTATATTATTTATTTGTGTTCTTGTTAAAGAACGAGAGTGAATATTGCATACTTCAAATAATATAAAACAACGGAGAGGGAGAGAAACGATGAAATTAATTTGGAAGGTGATTAGCAACGTTATCTCATTTGTTTTATTTGCATTAATGATTTGCTTAGCTTTTGTAGTTATTTCTTCAAAAGCGAGCGGTGGGGATCCAACGGTGATGGGATATCAATTTAAATCAGTGTTATCAGGATCGATGGAACCAACATTTTTAACAGGGTCAATCATTGCGATAGAACCGACAAAAGATGGCTCTAAATATCAAAAAGGTGATGTTATTACTTTTAAAGAGAAAGATGAAAAAATTATCACTCACCGTATTATCGGTGTGAAAGATACAAATGGAAAAGTAATGTATGAAACAAAAGGGGATAACAACAATGGCCCTGATTTAGAACCAGTACTTGCGGATAATGTCATTGGAAAATATGCAGATATTACAGTTCCTTATGCAGGGTATGCATTAAATTATGCGAATTCAAAAGCTGGAGCTGCTTTACTTCTTATTATTCCAGGAATCTTTTTACTAGGCTATTCAGCGATTACTATTTTTAGTGCGATTCGTAGCATTGATGGAGAAAAGAAAGAGAAAAAAGTAGAACAATCCGTCTAGTTATTTTGGTTATAGTTTCCTATTAGGAAATTAACAAATATATATTAAGGGGATATGGACATGACTTTAAAGAAAAAATTAGGAATGGGTATCGCATCAGCAGTATTAGGGGCTGCATTAGTTGGTGGAGGAACATTTGCATACTTTAGTGATAAAGAAGTGTCAAATAATACATTTGCGTCTGGGACACTTGACTTAGCGCTGAACCCTTCAACAATTGTGAAAGTGGATAATTTAAAACCAGGTGATACAATTGAAAAAGAATTTAAATTAGAGAATAAAGGTACATTAGATATTAAAAAAGTATTATTAACTACAGAATATGATGTAGAAGATGTGAA
The DNA here is from genome assembly GCF_031983925.1 of Bacillus sp. (in: firmicutes). Taxonomy (NCBI): domain Bacteria; kingdom Bacillati; phylum Bacillota; class Bacilli; order Caryophanales; family Bacillaceae; genus Bacillus; species Bacillus sp. (in: firmicutes). Next base: position 23,377 of record NZ_DALYZR010000001.1, read on the forward strand.
GAAAGATAATAAGAGAGACTTTGGTGAAGACATTGAAGTAGTTTTCTTAAAAAATATTGATAAAAAAGATGAAGTAATTAAGAGAACGACATTAAAAGATTTGCAGAGTCAAACAGTGACTGCTGCAGAAAATGATATAGTAAGTTGGTTATGGCCTGAGAAAGGTATTAAAGCGGGAACTAACGATTCATTTAAAGTGAAATTCCGCTTTATTGAAAGAAATGCACCTCAAAATGAATTCCAAGGCGATAAACTTCAATTAAAATGGAAATTTGAAGCGCAACAAGGCGATGGAGTGGAGAAAAAATAAGCAGAAAAAGAGACTATCAAAAATGATAGTCTCCTTTTCTGTTAAAAGGGAAATGTAAAAAGAAAGATAATTTCTTATATCATTTTATAATTCACTTTATTATAATAAAGATATAGTTCTTGATAAAGAACAAGTTGTTCGATAGGAGAGATTAAAATGCTGAAGCCACCGCGTAAATTCAAAAAGATGCTTATATTGCCATGTTTGTGTTCTATTACTTTTTATTTAGGCTCTCAAATGATGACTTATACAGAAGCAGCTTTCGTTCATGAAACGAAAGTAGCGGCTACTATTTCTACAGCAAGTATTTTTCCAAAAACAGTTGATCAATTAATAGAACAAGCTAAGCAGCATAAGGAAGTTATTTTGCATGAGTATAAAGGGATGAAATCAAAATTAAATGTTAGATCCACTCAGGAGATAGAACAGGCGCTTGTTATATGGAAGCAAGGACGCGAGAAGATAGCTGCTGAGAGAGAATCGTTACAAAAAGTATATAAATCAATAGAAGAACCTTATAATCAAATACAAGAAGAGTTAAAAGGACATACAACTGAATCTAATAAGCAAGTATTCTCGTATGTGAATGCTGGCTTCCATATAGTAAAAGAAAACTGTGAGTATATTGATAAAGAAGTTAATTTACAAGTGATTGATAAACAAATTCAAGATTTTGAGAAGTTACTAGTAGATGAAACAGCAAAACAAGTGAGTGAGGCTGAGAAGCAAAAGGAACTAGAAGAGAAGAAACTAGAAGAGAAGAAACAAGAAGAAGCGAAAAAGCTAGAAGAGAAGAAACAAGAGGAAGCAAAAAAACTAGAAGAGAAGAAACAAGAGGAAGCAAAAAAACTAGAAGAGAAGAAACAAGAAGAAGCGAAAAAGCTAGAAGAGAAGAAACAAGAAGAAGCGAAAAAGCTAGAAGAGAGGAAACAAGAAGAAGCAAAAAAACTAGAAGAGAAGAAACAAGAGGAAGCAAAAAAACTAGAAGGGAAGAAACAAGAGGAAACGAAAAAACTAGAAGAGAAGAAGAAACAAGAGGAAGCAAAAAATCAAGAAGATAGTAAGAAACAAGAATAGCAAGTAAAATACAGCGACATATAGAGAGAATAGCGGTTATAAAGCCGAGTAGGTGAGAGAATATTGCGACTCACCTATTCGGCGTGTCCTCTTTATTTTAACAATGCATGTTAAAATAAAGATAAGAGAAAATTAATTGGCGGTATGATGGTGAAGGATAATAATTAGTATAGATAAGGAAATTAATTAATGTTCTTTATTTCTCGATATTTTTTAGAAATTTCGGAATAATATTGAGAAATAAAAATAACTGAAAATATTAATAAATATTTGTTGTATTTATATAGGTGTGTTCGTTATAATGAACATAAGGTTTTTAAAAAAGAACAAATATTAGCTAAGCTAATATAGTTTTAGTTACATCTCTTATTGTAAATAAGAGATAGCAATAAAAAATATAAAAAACAGCTAGGGGGAATTTATTGTGAGTCTAAAGAAAAAGTTAGGTATGGGAGTTGCATCAGCAGCACTGGGGTTATCTTTAATTGGTGGAGGAACGTTTGCATACTTTAGCGATAAAGAGGTTTCAAATAATACATTTGCAGCTGGGACGTTAGATCTTGCTTTAAACCCTAAAACAATCGTTGATATTAAAGACCTAAAGCCGGGGGATTCAGTTAAGAAAGAGTTTTTATTAAAGAACAACGGAACGTTAGCTATTAAAGACGTTAAACTAGCGACAAAGTATGATGTAAAAGATGCTAAAGGTGATAATGCAGGTGCTGATTTTGGTGAACATATTAAGGTGAAATTCATTTGGAATTGGGATAAACAAAGTGAGCCTGTATATGAAACAACTTTAGCTGAGTTACAAAAATTAGATCCAGATGTTGTAGCGAAAGATGTTTTTGCTCCTGAATGGGGAGAAAATGGTGGTTTAGCACCAAATTCAGAGGACTATTTATGGGTAGAATTTGAATTTGAAGATAAAGGTGATCAAAATATATTCCAAGGCGATTCATTAAATCTAGAATGGACATTCAATGCAAGCCAAGGAGAGGGCGAAACAAAATAATAAAAAAGCGGGTATCCCCCGCTTTTTTTTATAAAGAAAAAGAAGTGCTAGATGTAAGCACTTCTTTCTATTTATTATTTTTGATCTTGCTTCCATTTTGTAAATTCAAGAAATTCACGAAATTGTTCTTTGGAGACGCCGGAGCTCATCGCATCTTTAACGAGTTGTGTCCATTCGGAGTCTAAGTGATTTTCCCTTGTTGTTTCATCATGAAGTAAAGTATCAACTGGAATTTGTAGAACTGCTGCGATCTTTTCAAGAAACTGAATGGAAGGGTTTTTTTGTAAATTTCGTTCTATAGAACTAATGTAAGATTTAGCAACACCAGCTTTTTCGGCAAGTTCAGTTAATGAAATACCTTTTTGTAAGCGAAGGCGTTTTATACGTTCTCCAATCATATTTGCGCACCTTTCTATCAATATGTCGTCGTCTTATGATGTCATTATTATAACATAAACTTCGCTAAAAAGAACAAACCTATTGAGCCTGACTAGATGGTTTCATACGTTGGAAAAAATGTTCGATATCTTGTAGTGCAATGCCAGCGTCTAGAGCTTCAAGTATTAAATCAATCCATTCTTGATCCAATGCGTCAGTCTTATCTTTGTACAAATGTAATTCCTCCCTAATTATCGGTCATAACTGCTGCTACAGAATACGTGATAATGCAATCGGATTTTGTATTTATGTAGTGAATTATCAAATATTTTGTAGATAAAACAAAGATAAAATCCCCATTAAATTCCCTCTATGGCGATTATAAAGTTTCTGACAAATATTTTCAATATTTTCAGAAAACATTGTTGAATTGTGATATACTCGTATGCTAACTATGAAATTTTTACAAATATATTAAAAACATTACATAATATGACTAAATATTGAAAAAATATTGAATTTTTAATAAAATTTAATTTGTAATACATATTATTTATTAGGGGAGGAAATAAGGGATGAGCAAGAAACCGTTCAAAGTTTTATCATCAATCGCTTTGACAGCTGTATTAGGCCTTTCGTTCGGAGCTGGTACTCAATCTGTATACGCTGAAACGCCTGTGAATAAGACAGCAACGAGCCCAGTTGATGATCATCTAATTCCGGAAGAACGTTTAGCAAATGCACTAAAAAAACGTGGGGTAATTGATTCGAAGGCTTCAGAGACTGAAACAAAGAAAGCTGTCGAAAAATACGTAGAGAACAAAAAAGGTGAAAATCCTGGGAAAGAAGTAACAAATGGGGACCCACTTACGAAAGAAGCATCTGACTTTTTAAAGAAAGTGAAAGATGCGAAAGCAGATACGAAAGAAAAGTTAGATAAACCTGCAACAGGAACACCTACTGCGACAGGCCCAGTTAAAGGCGGCTTAAATGGTAAAGTACCAACATCTCCGGCAAAGCAAAAAGCGTATAACGGTGATGTGCGTAAAGATAAAGTACTCGTTTTACTTGTAGAGTACGCTGACTTTAAACATAACAATATCGATAAAGAACCTGGTTATATGTATTCTAACGATTTTAACAAAGAACATTATGAAAAAATGTTATTCGGTGATGAGCCATTCACATTAGATGATGGAAGTAAAATCGAAACGTTTAAACAATATTATGAAGAGCAATCTGGCGGTAGTTACACAGTGGATGGAACGGTTACAAAATGGTTAACAGTTCCTGGTAAAGCTGCTGATTACGGTGCAGATGCTGCAAGCGGCGGTCATGATAATAAAGGACCGAAAGGACCACGTGATTTAGTAAAAGATGCATTAAAAGCAGCTGTAGATAGCGGTATTGATTTATCTGAGTTCGACCAATTCGATCAATACGATGTAAATGGTGATGGTAATCAAAATCAACCGGATGGTTTAATCGATCACTTAATGATTATCCATGCAGGTGTTGGACAAGAAGCTGGCGGCGGTAAATTAGGTGACGATGCAATTTGGTCACATCGCTGGACAGTTGGACCAAAACCATTCCCAATTGAAGGCACACAAGCGAAAGTTCCATATTGGGGCGGAAAAATGGCAGCATTCGACTATACAATTGAACCAGAAGATGGCGCAGTTGGTGTATTCGCACATGAATACGGTCATGATTTAGGTCTTCCAGATGAATATGATACACAGTATAGTGGTCAAGGTGAGCCAATTGAAGCTTGGTCTATTATGAGTGGTGGAAGCTGGGCTGGTAAGATTGCTGGAACAACGCCAACGAGTTTCTCGCCACAAAATAAAGAATTTTTCCAAAAAACAATCGGTGGTAACTGGGCAAATATCGTAGAAGTAGATTACGAGAAATTAAATAAAGGTATCGGTCTAGCGACGTATTTAGATCAAAGTGTAACGAAGTCAGATCGTCCAGGTATGATTCGTGTTAACCTACCGGATAAAGATGTTAAAACAATTGAACCAGCATTTGGTAAGAAGTATTATTACAGCACAAAAGGTGACGATCTTCATACAAAGATGGAAACACCGCTGTTTGATTTAACGAATGCAACGACTGCGAAATTTGATTTCAAATCGTTATATGAAATTGAAGCAGAGTATGACTTCCTTGAAGTACATGCTGTAACAGAAGATGGTAAACAAACGTTAATTGAAAGACTTGGGGAGAAAGCTAATAGTGGAAATGCAGATTCGACAAATGGAAAATGGATTGACAAATCATATGACTTAAGCCAATTCAAAGGTAAGAAAGTAAAATTAACATTTGATTACATTACTGATGGTGGTTTAGCATTAAATGGATTTGCTCTTGATAATGCTTCATTAACAGTAGATGGTAAAGTAGTATTCTCTGATGATGCAGAAGGTACACCACAATTTAAATTAGATGGCTTTGTTGTATCTAATGGAACTGAGAAGAAAAAACATAACTATTATGTAGAGTGGAGAAATTATGCTGGTGCAGATAATGCATTGAAATTTGCACGCGGTCCAGTATTTAACACTGGTATGGTCGTATGGTATGCGGACTCTGCTTACACAGATAACTGGGTTGGTGTACATCCAGGACACGGTTTCCTTGGCGTAGTTGACTCTCACCCAGAAGCAATTGTAGGAACTTTAAATGGTAAACCGACAGTTAAGAGTAGTACACGATTCCAAATCGCTGATGCAGCGTTCTCATTTGATAAAACGCCAGCTTGGAAAGTTGTATCTCCAACGCGTGGAACATTTACGTATGATGGCTTAGCAGGCGTACCGAAGTTTGATGATTCTAAAACGTATATTAATCAACAGATTCCAGATGCAGGACGTATTTTACCGAAGCTTGGTTTGAAATTTGAAGTAGTAGGACAAGCTGATGATAATTCTGCAGGTGCTGTTCGTTTATATCGTTAATACAGTAAAACTACCGAAAGATTTTTCTTTCGGTAGTTTTTTTGTGAGCAATGAATTTTATATACAAAAAGAAATTATATATAATGTAACTTTACGAATAGAAATTTATTGTATATGAAGTCTATATAAATAATGAAAGAATTGGATAAAAATAGTGGGAGAAGGTGAATGAATGAGTATTTCTTCTATTGTAAATAAACAAAAGGCATATTTTTATAATGGCTATACGAGAAGTGTAGAAGTGAGAAAGAATAATTTGAAGAAGCTTTATGAAGGCGTTCAGCGTTTTGAACAAGAAATATTTCAGGCGTTAAAATTAGATTTAAATAAGTCAGTTCATGAGTCATTTACAACGGAAGTGGGATATGTATTAAAAGAAATCTCTTTTCAATTGAAGCATATTTCATCGTGGAGTAAACCGAAGCGTGTTCGAACAGCACTCACTCATTTTGGATCAAAGGGGAAAGTAGTGCCTGAACCGTACGGTGTGACACTTATTATTGCACCGTGGAACTATCCGTTTCAATTAGCAATTGCACCGCTTGTAGGAGCGCTAGCAGCCGGAAATACAATCGTTTTAAAACCGTCGGAGTTAACGCCAAACGTTTCCAAAGTGATTACGAGGATGTTAGAAGAATTATTCCAAGAGGAGCTTGTAGCGGTAGTAGAAGGCGGCGTTGAAGAGAGTACAGCTTTGCTGAAGGAACCATTTGATTATATTTTCTTCACAGGTAGTGTGGGCGTTGGGAAAGTTGTCATGGAAGCAGCAGCAAAACAGTTGACGCCGCTTACGTTAGAACTTGGCGGGAAAAGTCCATGTATTGTACATAAAGATGCAAAAATAGATGTAACAGCAAGAAGGATTGTGTGGGGAAAGTTTTTAAATGCAGGGCAAACGTGTGTAGCGCCTGATTATATGTATGTGCATGCTTCAGTGAAAGAACAGTTAATTGAAGCGTTGCGACATGAAATTGAGGAGCAGTACGGAAAAGAGCCGCTGCACAATGATAATTATGTACGAATTGTGAGTGAACGTCATTTTGAACGTTTATGTACGTTTTTGAAAGATGGTAAAACTGTAATTGGCGGGAACTATAAAAAAGAAACTTTACATATAGAACCAACAGTGTTAACTAATGTTACATGGGAAAGTGCTGTTATGGAAGACGAAATTTTTGGTCCGATTTTACCAATTATAGAATACGACAACATAGAAGATGTAATTGACACGATTCAGCAACACCCGAAGCCGTTAGCGTTATATGTATTCTCTGAAGATAAAGGAGTGCAAAAGAAAGTAACGAGTAATATTTCGTATGGCGGAGGCTGTATTAATGATGTCGTCTATCATCTTGCAACGCCATATTTACCTTTTGGGGGCGTCGGAAGTAGTGGATTAGGGAGTTATCATGGGGAAGAAAGTTTTCGGACTTTTTCACATTATAAAAGCATTTTAGCCCAATCTACGGCATTCGATATGAAAATTCGTTACTCTTCTACAAAAAGTGCTTTAAAATTCATACGAAAGTTGTTAAAATGATGATGGTGTTTATCAGTAGGCGTAGCCGTATGATAATAGCCCCTTCGGAATGGAAGGGGTTTTTCTGTTCGACATTATGTATCATGCGAAAATGAATCAAACATACTACATAAAGAATAGAAGTGAACGCTTGCTAAATAACCATTTTTGTTTGGATCGAAACAAAAAATAGTCTATAGAACATAAATATTTATTCATGAATATAAAAATTTAAATTTGAGGTAGATAGGACGGGAAAATGAAAAAGATTATTAAAGTTGAAGCAGTAGAAAAACATTTTGGAAATCAAGTGATTATCCCACCGCTTTCTTTAGATATTAAAGAAGGGGAATTTTTAACTATTTTAGGGCCGAGTGGTTGCGGGAAAACGACGTTACTTCGTATGATCGCAGGATTTGAAACGCCAACTAAAGGGAATCTTTTATTAGATGATGAAAAGATTAACGATTTGCCACCATATAAGCGTCATATGAACCTAGTGTTCCAACATTATGCGCTATTCCCACATATGAATGTGGAGAAAAATATTTGTTTCGGTATGAAAATGCAGAAAGTACCGGCAGCAGAGCAGAAAGAGCGTGCTGAAGAGGCAATGCGTTTAACGCAGTTACTTGAGTTCCGTAATCGTAAACCTGCAAAGCTTTCTGGTGGACAGCAGCAGCGTGTAGCAATTGCGAGAGCGATTGTAAATAACCCGCGTGTATTATTACTAGACGAGCCACTTGGGGCGTTAGACTTTAAGTTAAGAAAAGACTTGCAACGTGAATTAAAAAACTTACAACGTAATTTAGGAATTACGTTCATATACGTAACGCACGATCAAGAAGAAGCGATGAGCATGAGTGATCGTATCGTTGTTATGAATAAAGGCCATATTGAACAAATCGGAACGCCGAAAGAAATTTATAATAAGCCGAAAACGTTGTTCGTTGCGACATTTATCGGTGAAAATAATATTGTGAAAAACGGGGAAGGCTATGTAGCAATTCGCCCTGAAAATGTAAAAGTGCGTTCGGTTGAAGAGCCAATTTTAAAAGAATACCACCTTGGCCATATTGAAGACATTGAGTTTGTTGGAAATATGGAAAAGCTTTATGTACGTGATGAGAAAACATCAGAATTACTAATGGCATATCAAACTGCTGAAGAAGCAGCACAGTGGAGCATTGGAGATAATGTATACGTAGGCTGGGAGCAAGAGGACGAGGTGACCTTAAATTGAAAAAAGGGAAATTACTCGCACTACCTACAGTCGCATGGCTGTTAATCTTCTTCCTAATTCCCCTTCTGTTTGTATTGGCATTTGCCTTCATGCAGCGCGGAGCATATGGGACAGTGGAAATGCAATTTACATTAGAGAACATAGCACGTGTATTTGACCCATTATATATGGGGACGTTATGGGAAACAGTGAAAATTGCGGTTATTACCACAGTAATATGTTTACTGATCGGTTATCCATTTGCATATACAATTACAATTGTTGATCGCAAATATCGTTCGATTCTTTTATTATTGGCAACGATCCCGTTTTGGATTAACTTCCTTGTTCGTTCTTACGCATGGATTGTTATTTTACGTTCACAAGGTCTTGTAAACACATTGCTATTGAAGCTAGGTATTATTAGTGAACCTTTAAATTTACTATATAATACACCTTCTGTCATACTCGGAATGGTATATTCTTTATTACCATTTATGATTTTACCAGTGTATGCAGCGATTGAGCAGCTTGATAAGCGTAAGCTAGAAGCAGCTTATGATTTAGGGGCAACACCAGTAAAGGCATTTTGGAATGTTACAGTACCAATGACGATGTCAGGGATTGCTACCGGTTCTATTTTAGTGTTTGTTTCTTCTATCGGAATGTTTGTTGTATCAGACGTTATGGGTGGATCGAAAGTAGCATTAATCGGAAACGTAATTCAAAATCAATTCTTAGGAGCGCGTGATTGGCCGTTTGGATCTGCGTTATCTATGATTGTTGTTCTATTCTCTGTTCTGTTAATTTACTTATATTATCGTGCAACGAAAGTATATAAATATGATGGGAACGGAGGGGAATAGGCAAAGATGAAGAAGTTTTTAGTTTCTTATTCTTGGTTAATTTTATTGTTCTTGTATTTTCCAATGATGGTTTTAATGGTGTATTCCTTCAATGATTCTCGCATTAATGCGGAATGGGAAGGATTCACATTCCATTGGTATACAGATTTATTTCAAAAACAAGATGTTATTGATGCATTTGTAAATAGTATGACGATTGCGATTGTAACGACGATTGTAACGACAGTTCTTGGCGTGATTTTCGCAATTGCATTACATCGTTATAAATATCGTTATGAAGGTGCGATTAACGGTCTTGTATATTTACCAATTTTAATCCCTGATATTTTAATGGGATTATCTTTACTTATTTTATTTAGTCAATTAGGTATGGAGCTTGGTAAAACAACAATTATTATTGCACACATTACATTTAGTATTTCATTTGTTGTCGTTATTTTAGCAGCACGCCTTTCTGGTATGGGACGTGATTTAGAAGAGGCTGCGAATGATTTAGGAGCAACGCCGTGGCAAACGTTTCGTTATGTAACGTTTCCAGCAATTGCACCAGGAGTTATTTCTGCCGCATTATTAACATTCACATTATCAATTGATGATTTTGTAATTAGTTTCTTCGTATCAGGACCAGGATCAACAACATTGCCATTATACATTTACAGTATGGTTAAGCGCGGAGTATCACCAGAAATTAATGCACTTTCTACAATTTTAATTGTGGCTATCGTAGGATTAATGGTTCTATCTGAAATCTTCCGTAACAAAGGTGCAGATGGTGAAGAAAACTCTGGAGGACACCTTCCTTTATAATACGAACGATATAGAAAGTACGAGGAGGTAATAAAATCGATGAAATTAATGAAAAGATTAGCAGGTGCAGCAATTAGCTTTAGCCTTGTTGCTGGTGTACTTGCTGGTTGTGGTGAAAAAAAAGAAGAGTTAAACATTTATAGCTGGGCTGACAATTTTGATGAGCAAGTGTTAAGAGATTTTGAAAAGAAATATAACGTGAAAATTAACTATGATAAGTATGCAAGTAATGAAGAAATGCTTGCGAAATTACAAGCAGGTGGCGCGAAGTATGATTTAATTCAGCCGTCTGATTACATGGTTAAAACAATGGCGAAAATGGATTTATTAGCGCCGTTAGATAAAAAGAATATCCCAAATATCGAAAACATGATTTCTAATTTCAAAACACCTGCATTTGATCCAGAGAATAAATATTCTTTAGTATATACTTGGGGCGTAACAGGTATTGCATACAATAAAAAGTATGTGAAGGAAGCACCTACAAGCTGGGCTGACTTATGGAATGAGAAATATAAAGGGCATGTAACTTTATTAAATGATTCTCGTGAAGTGTTAGGAATGGGTCTTAAGAAGCATGGATTTTCAAACAGCACGAAAGACGATGCACAGTTAAAGACAGCAGCAACTGATTTACAGAAGCTACTTCCAAACTTATTAGCATTTGATACAGATAATATTAAACAAAAATTCATTACAGAAGATGCTTGGATCGGAACAGTTTGGTCTGGGGATGCAGCATTTATCGCAAAAGATAATAAAGATGTAGAGTACGTTGTGCCAAAAGAAGGCGGCACAATTTGGGCTGATACGTTAGCAATTCCAAAAGGTGCGAAAAACAAAGAGCTTGCAGAGAAGTTTATGAACTACTTATTAGATGAAAAAGTAAGTGTGAAAAACTACGAGTCAATTGGATACAGTAATCCAAATGAAAAAGCTCACCCTCTTCATAGTAAAGAATATCGTGAAAACCACATGATCTTCTTAACGAAAGAAGAATTAGATCGTACTGAATGGCTTGTTGATGTAGACGATAAGCTAAAAGACTACGATCGTTACTGGACAGAGTTAAAAACAAAAGGTAAATAAGTGAGAAAATGCGGTTTCTAAAGTAGAAATCGCATTTTTTCATAGTAGGAGGAAATCGTTTGAAGAAGAAGTTGCATCAATATGAGGTAATGTGTATCGGTTTATTATTTGCTGTATTTGGCATTGTTGCTTGGAGAGTACATGCTGGTGGTGTTACAGTGATGGATACATATGTCAGAGGGTTAGTAAAGGGATTACAAACTGAAAGTTCGCTTACATTTTTCTCACACTATACAAAATTAGGGTCTGCTATTGGGATCGTAACTACGCTCGTTATAAGTTTACTTGTTTTTTGGAGAAAACGTTACTATGCTGCGATGATCGTATATCCAGTGGGCATCTTAATAACCCATCTTGTGAATAAAGGGATAAAAGAAATTATGAAAAGGGATCGTCCGTCGCTAAATGAAGCGTTGGATGCACTTGGATATAGCTTCCCTAGTGGACATGCGATGTTATCTATTATGACATTCGGATTTCTTGCTTATATCATTGCGGCAAATTTGAAGAATGTAACAGGGAAATATATGATAACCATTTTGATGGGAATAATCATTGTATCGATTGGATTAAGTAGAGTCATTTTAAATGTACATTATCCAACTGATATTTTAGCAGGCTACTGCGTAGGTGGTATTTTATTAATTATGGCGATTTATTACCATCGTTTACTTACTGAGAGGTTTGGTCTTAATAAAGAAAGATAGAAAAACGTCTAGAAAAACTATTATTATAGTTTTTCTAGACGTTTTTTGTTTGTATGAAGATGTGATACAGTATAAGTGACAATTGAATGATGTAAAGTAGGTGGAAATGTGTGAAAACAAATGTACATAAAGTAGATAAGTGGGGAAAATTAGGAGCTTTTTTGTATCAGTTCCGTTATACAGTAATAGTAGCATTACTATTGGTTGCGATAGCACTCGGTATATTTGCACCAAAGCTACCAGGCGTATTAGGTGGTGATGGCTTCCAAACGGAAGGGGACTACCAGAAAACGAAAGAAATTTTAGATGAAGATTTTAAGAGGTCTCAAGATACACTTCTACTCGTTTTTGAAAAAAATAAGGGCGTTTCACATGAGGAATTTCAAAAGCAAGTAGAGGGGATTGTAAAAAACGTACAAGAGAAAGAGACATATGAATCTTTCCATCATCCAGTGCAAAATAAAGAAATGTTACAAGATGATATCGGCTATGCGACAATTTTATTTTCCGGGAAAACAAATAAAGAACGAATGGAAAAGACATTACAATTTGCTGATAAAATCGAAAAGAAAAGTAATGCAGCATTAAAAGTAACACCTACAGGGTTTCCGAAAATTAACACAGAGATTAATGAAAGAACGCAAAATGATTTAAAAGTAGCAGAGATGATTGGGTTACCAATTGCATTTCTCGTATTACTATTTTCATTCGGTAGCCTTTTGGCATCTATTTTACCAATCGTAAATGGGGCACTTAGTGTTATTAGTACGATGGGCATACTATATTTTATAGGTAGCGATAAGGAACTATCTATCTTTGTGTTAAATGTTGCACCGATGATTGGACTTGCATTATCTATTGATTTTGCGCTATTATTTGTAAATCGCTTTCGAGAGGAAGTTGCAAAGCGAACGGTAAAAGAAGCAATAGCAATTACATATCAAACAGCAGGGCGGGCAATCGTATTTTCAGGATTATGTGTATTCGTTGGCTTATCCGGTTTGTTTTTCTTTAAAATCGATTATATTCAGTCTGTCGCAATTAGTGGAATGATTGTTGTGATTATGAGTATTTTATTCTCGCTCACACTTCTTCCAGCGCTATTATCGTTAATCGGTAAACGAATATTAAAAAAGAATCAAGTAGCACATACACCGGCAAAGGCGTGGCGTACATTTGCACAATTTGTAATGAAACATCCAATTGCGATGATTATTGTTGTTACAACATTTATTGTGATTTGCTTATTACCATTACGTACAGCTAATTTGCAGTTCCCTGATGTGGAAGCTTTACCTAAACAAAGTGATACAAGAATTGCATATGAGAAGTACGAAGAGGCATTTAATGAAACTGCAAAAACACATGCCGATGTTACGTTAGTCGTAGAGACGAAAAAAGATATGAAAGAAAAGGAAAGTTTACAAAAGGTAGAAGAAGTCGTTCAAAAGTTAAAAGATGATAAGAAAGTATATGAAGTAAGAAGTTTATACGACAGTTTAAATGGAATGAAATCAGATCAAGTTGCTGGGATGTTACAGTCGCCAGAAGCTGTTAAAATAGCTCCGGTATTTGAAGCGTATACGAAAGGAAATAAGACAACAATCGAAGTCTTTTTAGATACAAAACCACGTACAGAAATTGGGAAACAGTGGGTTCGTGATTTTAAACAAAATTATAAAGAAACGAACGTTACATATTATCTAGGCGGAATGACGACGTTCCAACAAGAGTTAGAAGATGAAATTAAAGATAAAGTTGCAATTGGTATGTCTGTTATATTTGGATCGACGTTTGTTATATTATTATTTGCATTTCGATCTATACTCATTCCAATTAAGGCGATTATTATGAATATACTTAGTTTAAGCGCAACAATTGGAATTGTTGTTTGGCTATTCGAAGGTGGTCATTTTGGTTTAGAAGCAAGTCCAGTTCTATTTGTTTTACCAATCTTCATTTTCGGCCTCGTCTTTGGGCTTAGCATGGATTATGAAGTATTTCTTATTTCGCGTATCCATGAACTGTATGAAGAAACAGGGGATAACGATCAAGCGACGTTAGAAGGACTTGTTTCAACAAGTAGAATTATTACATCAGCTGCATTAATTATGATTGTTGTAACTGGTGCTTTCGCCTTTACTGATATTTTACCAGTACGGCAAATGGGTCTTGGCGTTGCATTAGCGATATTTCTTGATGCAACAATTATCCGTCTTATGCTCGTACCCAGTTTAATGAAATTGTTTGGAGACTGGAACTGGTGGTTACCATTTCGAAAGAAAAGAGAAAAATCATTATAAAAAATACTCATCTATAAGATGAGTATTTTTTATGAATAGCAAGACCTACATTTTGCAAATAGTATGTGATAAGAACATTACATATAAGTAGGTGAAGGCAATGTTTCGTTATTTTAAGTTTAAGCTAAATGATACAGTACAGTTTGCAGAAAATGATGGGCATATGTATCGCATTGTCGGTTATCGGTTAGAAAAAGGGTTTTATCCAAAAGATGAGTGGACTCATATCATTTATGAATTGCTTAGAGATTTTGATGGGTATACGATGGATGCGGAAGAAGAGGAACTTGTAAAGGTTATTCAAGTAGAGGATGAGTATTACAAAATACAAGAAGTATCGGGATATCGTTATCCGGTAAAAATGAAGCAAAAACAACAAGTGATGAAAACAGAAAAGATGGATGACTTATTAGATACGTATAACGATTATAAGAGATTGGCGGATTTCTTTAAAGATTTATCGTATGAACAAAAAGCGGAAGAAGTGTTGCAGGAAATGAGAAGGCGTAGAGCGTGAGGGGCAGTCTATTATAAGACTGTCCTCTATTTTTGACGGTGCATCAAAGTGTATTTTCCGTTACAATGAGAGAATCAATAGAAATAAGGTGATACAGTATGGAAACGAAGAAGAAGGGCGAGTGGTGCGAAATTACTGTGCCAGCGAAATGGAATGGTATAAGCATTGAGTCGTTATTAAAAATAGAATGGGAAATACCGAAAAAGTTGTTACATCAGCTTCGTATGGAAAAAGGTGTTACTGTTAACGGAGAACAGAGAAGATGGAATGAGCTTTTAAAAGAGGACGAAAAGTTACAAGTTCATATGTTTATGGAGGAAGAATACGGTGTAGAGCCTGAATATGGTGAATTAGATGTAGTATATGAAGACGATCATGTACTCATTGTCAATAAGCCTGAGAAGATGGATACGCACCCTGCTGAAAAAGGCGGGATGGGAACACTTGCAAATCTTGTTGCCTTTCATTTTCAAATGCAAGGTTTAGAGACGAAGGTTCGTCATATTCATCGGTTAGATAAAGATACGACAGGTGGTGTCGTGTTTGCTAAACATAGAATTGCTGGTGCAATTATGGATCGTTTATTAATGGAACGAAAAATTAAAAGAACATATGCGGCTCTTGTAGAAGGGAAAGTGAAAAAGAAGCAAGGAACAATTGACGCGGCTATCGGAAGAGATCGCCATCATGCGACGAGACGACGTGTTTCTCCAAAGGGGGATCAAGCAATCACATATTATAAAGTAGAGAAGTATTTTAAAAAACAAAATGTTACGCTCGTAACGTTACAATTAGAAACTGGTAGAACCCATCAAATTCGTGTTCATATGAGCTATAATGGTAATCCGTTAGTTGGGGATATTTTATATGGTGGAGGAACGAAATATATGTCTAGGCAAGCGTTACATGCGATGAAGATAAACTTTTTACACCCAATTACGAAAGAAGAGATTGAAGTTGATGTACCATTTCCTACAAAATTAAATGACACAATGAAAGAATTTCAAAGAGTGAATGCGTAAAGTGTAAGTTTAAATTTGAGAAAAGTAGATTTTTGCAGGAATTTCTCTAAAAGAAGCGAAGCCGTTAAGAGAAAAGAGAGGTGAGAATCACTTGATCAAATATAAATATATACTAGGAATATTTTTTGCTTGTCTTTTAGTGACTCTATGTCTCTATCCATATTTACCAGAGCATTTGGCGGTACATTGGGATGTAAATGGTCGGCCAAACGAGTTTATGAGTAAACAAGTTGTTATAGCACTTATTCCTTGTCTTATTATTTTCTTACATGGATTGATGTATATTATTTCACATAATATATATAAGTTTAATGAAGACGAGCATGTCATGATAAGTGGATTTCTAAAGACGATTACTTTATTTATGTTGTTTATCCATATGCTAATTCTCTTTATTAATTTTGGAAGCATGATATCCTTTCAAACAGGACTAACAATAGGGATTAGTATGTTTCTTTTTATGCTTAGTAAGGCGTTTAAAAAAGTTCAGAGTACGGAAAAAGACTCAATCAAATTAAAAAAGATCCGTTTAGTGAGTAGACGGATTTTTCAAGTGATGGCATGTAGTATATTGTTTTCATTGTTTTTGAACTTGAAATGGGGGTTTTATGTGTTACTTAGCGTAATAAGTGGTGGTTCTATTTTGTTTATGTTCTACGCTTTATACTCATACATAATAGAAAGTTATGAAACGTAAAAAAGAGTCTTCTCATTATGAGAAGACTCTTTTAATCTATTTACTTCGTAATAAATTGTTGTGTCCAGTAGTTACCGCTTTCTACATAGCCAACACCGATGTGAGTGAAGCCATTATTTAAGATGTTTGCACGGTGTCCAGCACTGTTCATCCAAGCTTGTACTACTTCTTCAGGTGTACGTTGGCCTTGGGCGATGTTTTCACCTGCAGATGTATAAGAAATACCAAATTTCTTCATCATGTCAAACGGAGACCCGTATGTAGGGCTGTTATGATCAAAGTAGTTATTTTTTTGCATATCTTCAGATTTAATGCGTGCGACTTTGCTTAATTCAGTGTCGATTTTTAAAGCTGGTAAACCTTGTTTTGCACGCTCAGCGTTTGTTAATTCAACAACACGTTGTTCGAACTCGCTTAAAGATTTTGCTTCTTCAGCAGGCTTTTGCTCAGCCGGTTTTTGTTCAGCCGGTTTCTGCGTATTATTGTTTTCAGCAGGCTTTTGAGCTTCTGGTTTTTGAACTTCTTCAGCAGGCTTTTGCTCGGCAGGTTTTTGCTCAGCAGGCTTTTGAGTTTCTGGCTTAACTGTTGGTTGCTCAGTTACAACATTTTCAGTAGGTTGTTGACCAGGAATAATGCAATTTGGTTGGAAGTTTCCTTGTTGCCATTGTGCCAATGACTCAACGCCCATAGATTGTAAGAATGCTTGTAATTCTTGTTGGCTCATTTGCTTCATCATCACTTTTGAATGCTGAATATTTTGAACCTTTATGTTAGATGGTTGTACTGTTGCAGCTTGTGCATCTAGAGAAGATACTCCTAAAGTAAGAGCCGTTGCAGCAGCTACAGATAATAAAACACGCTTTTTCATGATGTGTGTCCCCCTATATAAAGTTTTAATTTGTTTTCACACGATTTGTTTTTGACAGCCTGTCTGACTGACAAATTCATCGTAGCATAGATTTTGTGAGAAAAAAGATGGAAAAAAATTCATAGACTTAAAATTTACCTAATTTATCCTAAGAAGGGAAAGGGGGAAAAATAAGAGAAACATAGAGTATAAAAGGAATTTTCAACATTTTTATACGTGGTTATAAGAGGGAGTTTTTGGATAAATGTACCTATATTGAAAATGAAGAATCCTATTGTATCAATGGTTTGAGCGTTTTTTTGAGGAATATACTGGATTGATTTTTACAAAACTGTAATGTTTCTGTTGTTCTTTTTTATAATAAAGTAACATATTTTTAATGTTGTAGCGGACAAAAAAGCGGCTATCTCTTTACATAGACGAAGGAGATAGCCGTTTTCCTATTATTACGTATGTTACGAGTTATTACGAGTTGGTTTCAATTGCTTCTAATAATAAATCAACAATGTGAATTCCTCTCATTTTATGAGAAAGACCTTCTCGTTCAATGCCTAATTTCATTTGTAATAAACAACCTGGATTTGCAGTAACAATGGTTGCTGCTTCTGTTTCATGCACACGGTCCATTTTGTAATCTAGAAATTCCATGGATAGTTCTGAATGAACAATGTTATAAATACCAGCAGAACCACAGCAGCGATCCGCATCTTTCATTTCACGGTATGTTGCGCCTTGAATTGCTTCTAGTAACATACGAGGTTCTGAAGATGTTCGCATAACATTGCGTAAGTGACAAGAGTCTTGATACGTAATAACTTGCGGCGTGACTCGTAAGTCATTACGTTTATGGAAATCTAGTTCTACTAGAATAGCAGTAATATCTTTAATTTTAGAAACGAACTGCTTTGCACGTTCAGCCCACTGTGGATCATCTTTTAACAGGTAATCGTAGTCTACGAGGTAAGCTCCGCAACCACCAGCATTCGTAATAATATAGTCGATGTTTAAATCTTCGAATGCTTTTATATTGCGTTTTGCTAATTCTTTTGCTCCATTTTTCTCACCAGCATGCCCATGTAATGCCCCGCAGCAACTTTGTGTTTTCGGAATAACGATATCACAACCAGCTAACTGAAGCAGTTTCATCGTTGCGTTATTTGTTTCTAAAAACATTGTATCCATTAAACAACCTGTGAAGAATGCAACTTGTTTCTTCTTCGTACTTTCAGCATGTAAAAATTCAGGACGATCTTTCATTGCTTTCATTTTAGGAACCTTAGGCAAAACGAGATCCATTGTTGCAAGTGTTTCAGGGAATAACTTCATAATCCCTGTTTTATGTGTTAGCGTTTGTAAACCAGAACGCTGATAAAAACCAATTAGTCCGGTTAATGTTCTCATTCGATTTTGATGCGGGAATAATCCTTCAAAAACGACTTTTCGAACAGCTTTCACTGGCACTGAGAATTTTTTATTTTGATTAATAATATCTCGAGCTTCTTCTAATAAATGTCCATAATTTACACCGGATGGACAAACAGGCTCACAAGCACGGCAACCGAGGCAAACATTTAATGTGTTTTCAACATCTTCATCTGGCTCAATTAAACCATCAACGACCGCTTTCATTAATGCGATACGTCCTCGTGGTGAATGTGATTCTTTATATCCAGATTGAATGTAGGTAGGGCAAGTTGGTAAGCAGAAACCGCATCGCATACAGTTTAGTAGTTCATCTTCACTTAATCGTTCTTTAAATTCTTTTTGAATGTTTTCTTTATTTAATGTTGTCATCGCTCAACCACCACTCTTTTGCGAGTGTCCTTCGCGAACATCTTTCCTGGATTCATAATGTTATTTGGATCGAAGGCGTGTTTAATTCCTTGCATAGCAGCAATACCTTCTTTACCTAATTTCATTTCTAAATACGGAGCTTTCATTGCACCAACACCATGTTCACCAGTAATCGTGCCACCAAGTTCGATTGCTTTTGCAAATATTTCAGCGAAAGCTTGTTCAGCTCGGTACATTTCTTCTTCGTTGCGAGCATCTGTCATACAAGTGGGGTGTAGGTTACCATCGCCAGCATGTCCAAACGTACAAATAGGAATATTATATTTTTTAGCAATGGCATTAATGGCTTCAACCATCGGAGCAATCTGTGATCGTGGTACCGTTGCATCTTCTAATATTGTAGTAGGCTTTAATCTTGCCAGTGCTGACAGTGCACTACGGCGAGCTGTACGAAGCGCATCGGCTTCCGCTTCATCTTTTGCAACGCGAACATCAACTGCATTCATAGAACGACAAACGTTAGCCATTTTTTCAATATCTCGATTCACAACTTCAGGCGGGCCGTCTTGTTCAATTAATAAAATTGCTTTTACATCAGTTGGTAAACCGATTTGTGCAAACTCTTCTACTACTTCAATGGTCGGCTGATCTAAAAACTCAAGTGTCGCTGGAATGATTTTATTTGCAATAATAGAAGAAACAGCACGTGCAGCTTCATTAATATCTTC
The DNA here is from genome assembly GCF_031983925.1 of Bacillus sp. (in: firmicutes). Lineage (NCBI taxonomy): Bacteria > Bacillati > Bacillota > Bacilli > Caryophanales > Bacillaceae > Bacillus > Bacillus sp. (in: firmicutes). The sequence continues at coordinate 43,262 of NZ_DALYZR010000001.1, forward strand.
ATATAGTGCTAGCATCGTTTTCTTCGTTTCAGGCATAGGAACAAGTTTTAATATCGCTTCAGTCACGACGCCAAGTGTTCCTTCAGAACCGATAAATAAACGAGTTAAATCGTAACCAGCTACATCTTTTGCCAATTTACCACCAGTACGAATCATATCACCATTTGGTAAGACAAGTTCAAGACCCATCACATAATCACGTGTTACGCCATATTTTAATCCACGTAATCCACCTGAGTTTTCATTAATGTTACCGCCAATTGTAGAAATTTTCATTGAGCTTGGATCTGGTGGATAAAATAAACCTTTTTCTTCCACCGCTTTAATAATATCAAGGGTAATGACACCAGCTTGTACAGTAATTGTTAAATTTTCTTCATCAATTTCTAAAATGTTATTCATATGGCGGAAGATAAGGACGATACCGCCTTCAAGTGGACATGTCCCTGCACAAAGGTTTGTTCCAGAACCACGAACATATACAGGAATATGATGAGTGTTACATACTTTTAACACTTCAGCTACTTCATTTGTATTACGAGGAGCAATGACTGCATCAGGCATTGCTTGGAAGTTTGGAGTGGCATCATAACTATACGTTAAACGCCCCATATTGGATGTATCCACATTATCTTCGCCAACAATGGATACGAATGAATCAATAATTTGTTTTTCTAACATTGGAAATCCCCCTCAAACTGTTAACGTAATTAGTCATCATAAAAAACGTTGTCACAGTGCTTTCGTTATAATGATAAAAAAGTTGGGGGATTCTTTCTATGTATAATCATCTAAAGATTAATCTGTTTTATCATTCTTTTTTGTATGATTATCTAATAAGAGGAGCGAGAAGTATAAAATGTTTAAGTCTTTGAATTGTTTCGGATCAAGTCCTGTATACTCCTCAATTTTTTTTAGTCTGTAATGCAATGTGTTAATGTGGATATGTAATTGCTCCGCTGTTTGTTTATAGGATTGGTTATAATCAATAAATAAACGTAAAGTGTGCATAAGTTCAGGCGATGATAGTAAGTTTTCGATGGTGCGCTTTAGAAACTGTTCCCGCGTTTCAGCAGAAATATCTTGTAAGCACATTTCTAAACGTAAATCTTCATTAAATACAATGTTTTTCGTTTCAAGTGATACGGAAAGAGCTTGTAATGCTTGTTCGTATGATAAGTTCATATTGCTTGGCGTAACGGATTGTCCAATCCCGATATATAAAGGAACAGAAAACAAAGTTTCACAGTCTTGTTTTAATCGTTTTAAAAATTGATATGTTTGCTCTTTGGAGTTTGTGGCTGTAAATAAAATGAATCGATCATTTCCCCAGCGAATAAATAAATGCTCCTTTGTTAATAGATTGCGTACATGTTGCCAAACCTTACGCTGAAGCATCGTGTCATTTCGATCGATAGAGAACAAAATAAGTTGTTTTTTCTTATATAAATCAATACCAAGTGTTTTGGCACGATCGAGAAAGCTTGGAGACCAGTCTGTATTTTGAAGCCAATCAAAGACAAATGCCTCATAAGAACGGTGTTCAAGTTCTAGTTGTTCTAAAAAGTAGTTTTCATGGATGAGTAGTTCGGTCATTTTACGTAATATTTCTCCGTATTGTGAAATATTTTCAGGTTCGCCTGTAATTCCAATGACACCAATTACTTCGTCATGGAATAGTAAAGGGAGATTCATACCTGCCTTTACGCCTTGCAAACGTCGTTCATCCTCTTTTGTAATAATGACAGTTTTCTTTTGTTTTGCGCAGCGGAGTGCGCCCTCATGAAATTGGCCGATTCTTTCTATATCTGTACTTGCGATAATAACGCCTTGTATATTAATGATAATAATATTTTCTTTAATTAGCCTGCGTACTTCTCGTACAATTTTATTCGCTAAATCAGGAAAAAGCATAATTGGCACACCTCAAATTCTATTTGTTGTACATTATATATGTAAATGAAGTAGGAAAGGGAAATTTCACACTTTCCACACATTTATTTGTTATTTTACAATTATAACGAAATCATCCGAAGATGGAGGGGATCTTTTGAGAAAGTATGTTTTTCTTCTCTGTTTTTTATTTCTATTAGTAGGGTGTCAAGGAAGTTCCTATACATCGATTGCTAAAGATAAAAGTGTTATTATAACAACGAATATAAAAGAAGGTAGTATTAGTTTTGTCGATAAACATACTAAAAAGTTAATTACGACATGGGAACTTAACGAACCAATGGCAGGGATTGCACTACTTCCAAATGGTGAGGACATACTTGTATATGGTAAGCAGTTAGAGTACATGTATGTATATTCACTAGCAGAAGGAAGGCAAGTGGGAAAATATAAAACAGGAAAAGGCATTGTAAATGTAGTCGTATCAGAAGATAAAAAGCAATTATTTGCTGCCGATCAAAATGCCCAAAAGATAAGGTTCTTTACGATTAATGGAAAAGAAACAGGGAATGTTTCGACAGGAAAAGGACCAATAACGATGGTAGAGTACTATAACCAGTTATCTGTATTAAACTTTTATGATACGAAGCTAACGACAATTGATACAAAGAAAAAAGAAGTAATCCAATCCTTTATGATTCCACCAGCGTCAACGGGAGCAACAATTAGTTCAGATGGGAAAGAAATATGGATTGGCGGACATGGTGATGGAAATCAGGTAAATGAGAAAGTATTAGTGTATTCTTTGCAGAGCGGAGAAATGGTACGTTCTTTACACGCTCCGTTTATGCCTGTGAATATTACGAAGGATAATAAGTATGTATATGCATTAAGTCACGGTTCGAATACGCTTAGAAAGTTTGATGTTAGCACGTATAAAGAGGTGGCTTCTGTAGAAGTAGGATCGAACCCATTTGCATTTTTGAAGAGCGGAGCAGAAGGATACGTAGCAAGCTATGATAGTGATGAAGTGTGCGTCATGGATATGAAGAATTTGAAAATAAAACAAACAATTAAAGTCGGAAAAGGACCGTTTCAACTCATAGAGAGAGAAGGGAAGGACAATGAGTAAATATAGGGTGCTAGTTGTAGATGATGAAAGTGATATGAGGCAACTTGTTGGAATGTACTTAGATAATTTCGGATACGAGTGGGGAGAAGCTGAAAATGGAAAAGAAGCTCTAAAAAAATTAGAGACAAATCATTATGATTTCGTTGTACTAGATATTATGATGCCAGAGATGGATGGACTTTCAGTTTGTAAAGAAATTAGAAAAACGTCAGATGTACCAATAATATTTTTAACAGCAAAAGGTGAAGAGTGGAATAGGGTGAACGGCTTACGTATGGGAGCAGATGATTATATTGTAAAGCCATTTAGTCCTGGTGAATTAATTGCTCGTATGGAAGCTGTATTAAGGCGTTATACAAAGCAAGAGCAACAAGAGGAATTTCAGTTTGGACCGATTCTTATTAATGAAAAAAGTAGGAAAATTGAGGTGGATGGTGAGCCAATTTCTCTTACAGTGAAAGAGTTTGATTTACTCTATTTTCTTTGCCAACATACGGGACAAGTTTTTAGCCGAGAACAATTGCTGGAAAAGGTATGGGGATATGATTATGCCGGAAGTACAAGAACCGTAGATACGCACGTGAAAACAATGCGTTTGAAGCTTGGAGAAAGTGGGAACTACATTCAAACTGTTTGGGGTGTAGGCTATAAATTTGAGGTGTAACGTATGTTTACGATGGTACAGAAGCTTTGGCTGACAGTAGTATGTGCAGTATTTGTAACAGTTTCCTTTCTTTATTTTGTATCTTTATACTCGTATGAAAAGCTATATGTTGATAATTTAAAAGATTCATTAGTAATGGAAGGGAAGCGTCTTTCTGCGCAATATGATAAGCGCGAAGGGATATCAATTTTTGAAGAGAAAGTAAGAGCATTTGATCAAATATCTAGTTCAGACGTTCTTTTCGTATCGAACCCACGTGATTTAAGTGCATGTTTACCATTTGATGTGCACCATCATTCTCTTATAAGTGAAGGGGACAGGCAAGCATTATTAGATGGAAAAACTGTGACAAAGATAGGATACGAGGAACATTTTGACCGTAATATTATGGGGGTTGTCATCCCTGTTTTAGAAAATAAAAAATTAGTTGGTATTGTATATTCTTATATTCCTTTAAAAAGTATAAAAGACTTAATATATGATATGGGTCTTATTTTAGCACCGTTAGCACTTGCTATAACTTTACTGACAATATGGATTGGTAGAAAAATTATTATTGCTATTACGAAACCACTTTCGCAAATGGAACGAGTTGCCAATCATTTGGCTACGGGGGATTTCTCAGAACGAATTACAATTTCTTCTGAAGATGAAATTGGGCGATTAGGAAAAGCATTTAATAAAATGGCAAATTCTTTGGAGACAGAAGACGTAAAGCGTAAGGAGTTTTTAGCCAACGTTTCGCATGAACTAAGAACACCGCTTAGTTATATAAAAGGATATAGCGAGGCTATTTTAGATGGTGTAGCGAAGGGACCACAGCAGGAAAAAGTAACACAGCTTATTCATAAAGAAGCAGATCGTATGCAGCGTCTCGTTCATGATTTATTAGATTTGGCACAATTAGAAGGGGAACATTTTCCGTTAAAGAAACAACCTATCGTTTTTTCACAACTAATTGAAGATGTGTTAGATACGTATGAGATTAAGTTTATAGAAAAGAAAATTCGTATTTCAACAAATTTAAATCCAGAAATCATTGTAATGATTGATGAGGATCGTATGCAACAAGTGCTTCATAACGTGTTAGATAATGCGATACGGTATACAAATCAAAACGGGGATATTATAGTAACGCTCAGACAGATAGATGATTATTGTGAATTGAACATAAAAGATACGGGGATCGGTATTGATACAGAGCATTTGGAAAACCTTGGCGAGCGTTTTTACCGAGTTGATAAAGCGAGAAGTCGTCAACATGGTGGAACAGGTTTAGGCCTGGCAATTGTAAGACAAATTGTTCATATACATGACGGACAGTGGCGGATTGAAAGTGAAAAAGGGAACGGTACGACGGTTAGTATTAAATTGAAAGTACAGGATGAGGAGAGCATGTTCTAATTTTTAGGGCATGCTCTTTATATGGAAGACAATAATTATACGTAAGATATAAATTAATATGTAATAAATATCGGAATTTTGACGATTTTATGAACAAAACATTTGTACTTCTTACTAATTCGTTCTAAAATAGTTATGATGCAAATTTCTTATAAATCGTTTCAATTGTTGTTTGGAAGATACTGAGGTGATTTAACTGGAGTACAAATCTATTAAACCGAAAAAGATTTACGAAGAAGTATCTGAAGCTATTTTAACAATGATTAAAAATGGTACGTTAAAACCTGGTGACAAACTACTTCCTGTACATCAATTAGCTGAGCAGTTTCAAGTTGGTAGATCTGCTGTTCGTGAAGCGCTAAGTGCGCTAAGAGCAATGGGCTTAATTGAGATGAAACAAGGAGAAGGTACATATGTGAAGAACTTCGATTCTTCTTCATTAACAAAATCATTAAACAATAGATTATTGATGAAGAAAGAAGATATTTTGAATTTATTAGAAGTACGAAAGGTGCTTGAAGTGGGGGCAGTTCGAGCAGCTGCGGCAAAACGTACGGAAGATAATTTACAAAATATGAAGCATTGGTTAGATGAAATGGCAAAGAGCGTTGGAGATGAAAAAGCTGGTGAAAAAGCAGATTTTCAGTTCCATATGGGAATTGCAGAGTCTTCGCATAACAACATTTTGCTTGAACTTATGAATCATGTTTCAGAGATGATTGCTGAAACGATTGGTGAATCAAGACGCATTATTTTATATGGTGAACAAACAACATCAGAACGACTTATAGAAGAGCATCAAGTTATATATGATGCAGTGTTAAAGCAAGATGTAGAATTAGCGCAGCAAGCAATGCTAGATCATTTAACAAATGTAGAACATATTGTCACAGGTAGAAACGATATAAATTCTTAATTTAATCTTTTAAAAATCTAATTTTCTGATAAAATAGAGAGAGATTAAGTAAGCGTTTTCTTTAGAAGAGGGAGAGGATAGGCCATGGTTGAGCCTATTTCTTCTCTCCTTAGTCATCTGATGACCATATGTTTGTTGGTGGAGTTGTAAAAAGGGGGAGTAATAATTATGAAAGTTACTTTATTTGTTACTTGTTTAGTCGATATGTTTGAAACAAATGTCGGCAAAGCAACAGTTGAGGTGTTGGAGCGTTTAGGTTGTGAAATTGAATTTCCAGAAGCACAAGTTTGTTGCGGTCAGCCTGCTTATAATAGCGGCCATGTAGAAGCTGCAAAAGAAGCGATGAAACATATGATTGAAACTTTTGAAGATGCAGAATATATCGTTACGCCATCTGGTTCTTGTGCGACAATGTTTCATGAGTATCCGCATGTTTTTAAAGATGATCCGAAGTGGGCTAAACGTGCACAAAAAGTTGCTGATAAAACATATGAATTTACACAATTTATTGTAGACGTTTTAAAGGTTACTGATGTTGGTGCAAGTTTACCAGGGATTGCTACTATTCATAAATCATGTCATATGACACGTATGCTTGGAGTAACAGAGGCACCAGGAATTTTATTATCAAATGTAAAAGGCTTAACTGTGAGAGAGTTACCAAATGTGCAAAATTGTTGCGGGTTTGGGGGAACGTTTTCAGTGAAGATGACTCCAATTTCTGAGCAAATGGTAGATGAAAAGGTAGATAGTGCAATGGAAACAGGCGCTGATTATTTAATCGGTGCAGATTGTGGGTGTTTGTTAAACATTGGCGGACGTATTGAGCGTTTAGGAAAAGAAATAAAAGTAATGCATATTGCTGAGGTACTGAATAGTCGCTCATGAAGGGGGAACATAAGCTATGTCTATGAAAATCAGTGAGAAAAAATTTAATGATCGCGTTGGCGATGGAATTCAAGATTCGTTTATGCGCGGAGCAGTATCTTCTGCACAAACACGCTTATATACGAATCGTTTAAAAGCAGCAGATGAATTAGGAAACTGGGAAGAATGGCGTGAACTCGGTGAAGAAATTCGTCAACATACGTTAGAAAATCTTGATTATTACTTAATGCAGTTAAGTGAAAATGTATCCAAAAGAGGCGGACATGTGTACTTTGCGAAAACGAAAGAGGAAGCAGCAAAGTATATTCAAGACGTTGCAAAAAAGAAGCAGGCAAAAAAGGTAGTAAAATCAAAGTCAATGGTAACAGAAGAAATTAGTATGAACCATGCGCTTGAAGAAATCGGTTGTGAAGTGTTAGAAAGTGATCTAGGAGAGTATATTCTGCAAGTAGATAACGATCCACCTTCACATATTATTGCGCCTGCTCTTCATAAAAATAGAACGCAAATTCGTGATGTATTTAAAGAAAAGCTTGGCTATGAAAATTCTGATGATCCATACGAAATGACAAAGTTTGTTCGTAAACAACTTCGTGAAAAATTTATGGATGCAGAAATTGGTGTGACAGGTTGTAACTTCGCTGTTGCAAATACTGGCTCTCTTTGTTTAGTAACGAATGAAGGTAATGCCGATCTTGTTATGTCGATTCCAAAAACACAAATTGCGGTTATGGGTATGGAACGTATGGTTCCGACAATGGAAGAATTAGATGTTTTAGTTGGTTTACTATGTCGTAGTGCAGTAGGTCAAAAGTTAACAAGTTATGTAACGGTAGCGGGACCAATTCAAGAAGAGGAAGTAGATGGACCAGAAGAATTCCACTTAGTTGTGGTTGATAATGGTCGTTCTCAAATTCTTGGTTCTGAATTCCGTCAAGTGTTGCAATGTATTCGTTGTGCTGCTTGTGTGAACGTATGCCCTGTATATCGACATGTTGGTGGACATTCATATGGCTCTATATACTCAGGACCAATCGGGGCGGTATTAACACCACTTTTAGGTGGATATGATGATTACAAAGAGCTTCCTTATGCTTCTAGTTTATGCGGAGCGTGTACAGAAGCTTGTCCAGTAAAAATTCCATTGCATGATTTATTATTAAAACATCGTCAAGTTATCGTTGAGCAAGAAGGTCGTGCTCCACTTGCAGAAAAATTAGCAATGAAAATGTTTAGTATGGGTGCATCTTCAGCAGCTTTATATAAAATGGGATCAAAGATGGCGCCAGCAGCAATGAGTCCATTTACATCTGGTAACCGTGTATCAAAAGGTGTTGGGCCACTTAAAAACTGGACAGATATTCGTGAATTCCCGGCTCCAAGTAAAGAACGATTCCGTGATTGGTATAAAGATCATAAGAAAGGCGGGGACAAATAATGACAGGATTAATTCAAAACCGTGAGTCCTTTCTAGATAATATTGCAAAAGAACTTGGACGCGCGCGTAAAACGGATGGTGTAAAACGTCCAGTATGGAAAAACAATGTGAATAAAGAAACGTTAAAAAATTATTCACAAGAAGAATTGTTAGAAGTATTTAAAAATCAATGTACAAACATTCATACAACTGTTGTGGAAACGACAAACGACCGTTTACGTGAAGATATTCAAAAAGTAATCGTTGAAAACGGCGGGGGACCGATTATGTTATCGGCTGATGAACGTTTTGATTCTTATGGGTTGACTTCTTTATTTAAAGAAGAACTTCCAAAGCAAAATGTTGAAGTGAACGTATGGGATCCTGAGAAAAAAGAAGAGAATATGCGTATCGCGGAAAGAGCGAATATTGGAATTGCATTTAGTGATTATACTTTAGCCGAATCTGGTACGATCGTTGTACAAAGTCATAAAGGCCAAGGCCGTTCTTTACACTTTTTACCGACCGTATACTTTGCTATTATTCCACGTGAAACACTTGTACCTCGTATTACACAAGCAGTTGAGGATATGAACAAGCGTGTAGAAAATGGCGAGACAGTGGCATCTTGTATTAACTTTATTACAGGACCTAGTAACTCGGCAGATATAGAAATGAATCTTGTTGTCGGAGTACATGGACCATTAAAAGCAGTATATTTCATCGTATAAAATAGGGGAAAGCAGGCCAGAAAATGGCCTGCTTTTTTAATAGAATAGAGATAATATGAAGTAGAAGTTCTCTCCTTTTTTTGCTATGTTCTTCTGGAAAGGAGAGGAAGGGATGTTCACTTATGTATATGCATTGTTAGCGGGGATGGTGTTTGGTTCTTTTTTTATGGTAATTGCGATGAGAGTTCCGCTAGGGGAGTCTATCATAACCCCGCGTTCATATTGTCATTATTGTAAGTATGTGCTAAAGCCAAAAGAATTGATTCCAATCATTTCTTTTTGTATGCAAAGAGGGCGTTGTACGAATTGTAAGAGGAAAATTTCAATTTTGTACGTAGTATTTGAACTTGTAACTGGAATGATATGTCTTCTTACTGTATATATGATTGGGGTGGAACGAGAGCTTATTATCGTTTTATCACTTTTTTCGTTACTTCTTATTATTTCAGTTACAGATTACATATATATGTTAATTCCAAATCGTATTTTAGCTTGGTTTGCTTGTTTACTCATTTTAGAATGTGTTTTTATACCGTTAGTCACTTGGATAGATAGTATAGTTGGTAGTTGCGTTATATTCATTTTGTTATACTGCATGCAAAAGATATATCCAGAAGGGCTTGGGGGAGGGGATATAAAATTACTTTCGTTACTTGGATTTATAGTGGGACTGAAAGGGATTTTTATCGTTTTATTTTTAGCATCTTGCTTTAGTCTTTGTTTCTTTGGAGCTGGTCTCGTATTAAAACGTATGAAAATGAGGACTCAAATACCGTTTGGTCCTTTTATTAGTCTTGGGGCAATATGTTACATGTTGGTCACGTATGCAAAATAGAGAGGGGATAGAAAATGAATGTATATATGGATGATCAAAGAAGTTGTCCGTACGGTTACGTGCTCGCAACTACAGTAGAATGTGCTTTGCAAATGGTACGAGATTATGAGGTAAATGTTCTTTCCCTTGATTTCAATATGGGATGGGGAGAAAAAAGTGGATTAGATTTTGTAGAGACTTTTTGTAAAGAGGGGCTATATGTGAATGAAATACACTTTCATACGAATGATGTCATCGGTATGCATAAGATGAAACAGAGAATGGATAAGGGAAAGGAAGAAGGAGAGATTAATCCTAATCTTGTTGTTAAATATGTGGGGAGCTAAAAACTCCAAAGTAAAACTTTGGAGTTTTTAATGTTTCATATGCGCTTGCAACGGAATGATTTCTTCTTGTTGAGCTGCTCCTAATTCAGTTTCTTCTTGTTTCACGTCAGGTACTTTCTTTGTTAAGTAATGGTATACCATACCGACAAATACAGACCCGCCAATAATGTTACCAATTGTAACTGGAATTAAGTTATGAATAGCACCTGCAAAAGAAATTGTCTCTGGATGCGGTGAAACTAAAGATAAAGCAAACAGCGATAAGTTTGCGATGCTATGCTCGTAACCAGATAAGAAGAATGTGAAAACGAGCATCATCATTATCATAATTTTTGCTGTATCACCTTTAACTTGAGAAGGTAAGAAACAAGCAAGACATACAAGCCAGTTACATAAAATTGCTTTAAAGAATAGTTGCATTGTAGGTGTATTCATTTTTCCCTCAACGACTTTATTCATGAAATGACTGTGATCAATTGTTTCGAAAATTCCAGTGGCATAAAATAGTAAGGCAAAGAATAAAGCGCCAGCTAAATTGCCTGCATAACAAGTAACCCAGTTACGAAGTGTATCAGATATTGTTGTTTCTTTTCTTAATGTTGCTACAGTGAAGTACATTGTGTTTCCAGTAAACAATTCAGCACCACCATATATAATAAGTACGAGGGCAATTCCGAAAAACATAGAAGCAGCTAAATAAGTTGCTGGTGAATCTGCAATGTGAAAAAAGTTACCTAATTTAAAACATAGTACAATAATAAAACCGATATAAATACCCGCAAGTGCGGCACGAATGAAATATTGCATCGGGTTTGTATCTAACATTTGTTTTTTGCTCTTAGCCAGTTTGACAACATAATCTAATCCTTGTTCTAGCATGAGTAATACGCTCCTTTAGTACATCATCTATAAAATGAAACTTTAATCAGTGGGGGGGTTCTTCATCTCCCACTGATTATTAGTTGAACCAATCGGGCTTTTATGGGCAGTTGATCCCCACCTAACTTCTTTGTTTTCGCTGAATTTTGAGGTGGGGGTCTTACTGCCCATTAAAGCGGGATAAATGCTCCTTATATGAATAAAGTACATCGATTCTGTCATAGTTTCAATAAGTTTGTGCAATGTTTCACAAAAAGGACATACATAGACGGAGAAAACGCTTACAAATAATAGTATAATAGAATTTTTCTGGACATAGAGAGGGGACAAGGAAAAAAGAAAAAGCGCTGTAATTACAGCGCTTTTTCGTCTAAATTCTTTTCTACTTTTGTTTCTACTTCTTTTGAGAAGAACCAACCACCAGCTGCGATTCCAACTAATACAATCCAGAATGTAAGCTTCCATGGTGTAGATTCTGGGAATGAATGCGGAATTACATTTAATGCAGGGTGTGCTAACGTATAAACTGCTAGTTTCACACCAACCCAACCTACAATTAAGAATGCCGCAGTTTCAAGTCCTGGTTTACGTTTTAAAATTTGTACGAAAGCAGTTGCCGCAAATCGCATAATGATTAATCCGATAAGTCCACCTACAAAGATAACAACGAATTGCCCAGTATCAAGACTACCAATTGTACCTAAACCTGTTTTTGGTAAAGTCATTGCTAATGCAACAGCAGCTAAAATAGAATCAACTGCGAAGGCGATATCTGCAACTTCAACTTTAAATACAGTCCACCAAAAGTTCTCTTGTTTTTTCTTTGCTTCTTTTTCTTCTGTTTCTTCATCTGTATTCTTTTTAACATACGTTTTAAATAAGTGATTACCAGCGATAAACATAAGGTAAATGGCACCGATTGCTTGCACTTGCCATACGTCCACTAGGAACGAAATCATAAATAACGATCCGAAACGGAAAACAAATGCCCCTGCTAATCCATAAAATAGTGCTTTCTTTCTTTTTTCTTCTGGTAAATGTTTTACCATAATTGCAAGAACAAGAGCGTTGTCAGCCGCTAAAATCCCCTCTAGTGCAATTAGGATGAGTAATACCCAACCATACTCCAATAATAATGATACATCCATGTACATTCTCCTCTCATTTCTATAAGTACTAAATAAGTGAAGAATTCCCCACTATTTAGTTTCCCCATACTCCTGCCTATTAACTTTAGAAGAATTTGGAAATGGATGCAAAAAAGACCTCTGCCGTTAATAGGCAAAGGTCTTGCTAGACATATGTAATGAAAATGCCAACAAAGCCGGAAGAACTAAGTTCTACGTAATGACGACTTTGTTTCCAAGAAATATTCTTGGACGCTACTCCCCTTTGGAGATATGCTATTGTACTCTCATTATATGGATAATTTATACGGTTGTCAACCTGTTAAAATGTCTTCATTCGGATATTTTATTTTCCGGTTCTTTTTACGTGCAAATGAAAAAGCTAATGTTAAAGGCCCCATCTTCCCAAAAAACATCATAAAGATAATAATAGCTTTTCCAATCATCGTTAAGTGTGGTGTGAAATTCATACTGAGACCGACAGTCCCAAATGCTGAAAATACTTCGAAAGCACTCATCAATAGAGGAACTCGCTCAGTAATGCTTAAAATTAAAATAGCAAAAAAAATAAATGAAATAGAAATAATAGCGATGGTCAATGATTTGACAATGAGAGTATCTTTAATGGATTTTTTAAACACGACAATATCGTCTTGTTCTTGTAAAAATTTAAATACCCCAAAAAACATGATTAAAAAGGTTGTTAATTTAATCCCACCGCCAGTTGAAGCACTACCGGCTCCGATAAACATTAGAAGCATCATTAATAAAAGGGAAGGCTTTGATAATGCGGAAATATCAACTGTATTAAACCCGGCAGTACGCGTTGAAATAGCTTGGAAATAAGCAGCCATGCCTTCTTCAAATGGGGTAAAGCCTCTCATAGAAAGAGAATTGTGAAACTCGAATATAAAAATAAAAACAGTCGCAATAATATTGATGATTAGAGTAGAAGAGAGCATAAGTTTTGAGTGTAATGTAAGGTTTTTAAAATTTTTCTTTCTTTTTATATCTACGATTACTGTAAAACCAATCCCCCCTAAAATAATGAGGGAGGAAATGACGAGATTGACAAGAATGCTGTGAGAGTGGGACATTAAATTATCGCTCCAAACAGAAAAACCTGCATTGTTAAAAGCAGAGATGGAATGAAAAAAGCTATAATAGATCCCTTTAGCAATCCCATATTTCGGTACCCATTCAAAAGAAAGAATGAAAGCAGCGATACATTCGACTGTAAAAGAGAATAAAAATAATGCTTTGGCAAGACGAATGACACCGCCTATATTCGTTTGATTTAATGCTTGTTGTAGTAAAATTCGGTTTTGAAGGCCAATTTTTCTGCCAAGCATAATCGCAATTAAAACAGCAAAGCTCATAATGCCAAGTCCGCCCACTTGTATAAGTGTTAAAATGACACATTGGCCAAATAAGGTAAATACTTTCCCAGTGTCCACAACACCAAGCCCTGTAACCGTACAAGCAGAAACGGTTGTAAATAAAGCATCGAGCCATGAAATAGACGTCGTTGTAGCAATTGGCAATTTTAATAAGCATGTACCGATAATTGATAACATAATAAAAGACAAAGTAAGAACACGGGGAGGACTCATGTGAATGTTAATCCGTTTCATGTTACATATCGTTCCTTTCAGTTTGCTTTTACTAGTATGTGAAAAAGCACCATTATGTATGTTAAAAATAGAAAGAGGCAGAGAATATCTGCCTCTAAGCCATATGTTATATTGTTATCCACGTAATTGTTGTTGAGCTAAAGAAACAAGACGTTTTGTTACTTCACCGCCAACTGATCCGTTAGAACGTGATGCAGTATTAGACCCTAAGCTTACGCCGAATTCTTGTGCAATTTCATATTTAAATTGATCAAGTGCTTGTTCAGCACCTGGAACTAGTAATTTGTTTGTTTTTGCCATGATGATACACATCCTTATGAGTAATCCAGTTCAGCTAAGTATGTATCTGAACTGGTACCGTTATTTTATGTGGAACCGGCGTGCTCATACGCGGAAGTAATCGGTGTGATTAGAAGTTATTGGATAGAAAAAAGAGTAGCAATTTTTGCTACTCTTTTTTTAGTATTGTCGCTGTACCTTCCACGACAATATCATCCGATTGATTATATATATTTGTTTGTAACGTAATGATTTTTTTATCGTCACGTTTTTTGATGACCTCTGCCACAACGCGAAGTGTATCGCCGATTTTGACAGGAGCGCAGAATGAAACGTTTTGAGATAAATAAATCGTATTTTTACCCGGGAGTTTCGTTCCAAGGATGGTAGAAATAAAACTTGAAACGAGCATACCATGAGCAATACGTTCTTTAAACATTGTCGTTTTTGCAAAAGAATCTAAAATATGAATAGGATTCACATCTCCAGTCAATTTTGCAAAATTGATAACGTCCTCATCCGTAATCGTTTTTGTAAGTGATGCTTGATCACCGACTTGAATCTCATCATAACGAAGCTCCGGGACGGTTTGTGCTTCTTGAAATGGATTCATTTTGTCCTCCTTCTTTTCCATATCGAAAAATGCTAGCCATCTTGATGTAGTAGGAGGAAGAAAGAGTTTTGTTTGTGCTGCAGTTAGCTCCCACATTTTTCTTACTTGATGGAAGTAAATAGATTTTTTGAGTTTTCCTCGAACTTTTTTGCGAGTTCCAACTGTTTTGTCTTGAAATCTTCCAAAAAACCTTCTAACTGTTTTTGAGCCTCTTCACGTTGTAATTGTTGTTGTTCAATAAATTGCTTCGTTGTTTCTTCAAATTGACCGCTTGTTTGAGTAAGGATAGACAAAGATGTTTTTGTAGGAGAAACAGTTAGCTGTTGCATATGAGCAGAAAGTTCTTTCCACTTGTCTTGCCACTCATTAATTTGATCATTTAAGGAGTTTCCTGTT
Source organism: Bacillus sp. (in: firmicutes) (assembly GCF_031983925.1). NCBI lineage: Bacteria > Bacillati > Bacillota > Bacilli > Caryophanales > Bacillaceae > Bacillus > Bacillus sp. (in: firmicutes). The sequence goes on from NZ_DALYZR010000001.1 coordinate 58,396, forward strand.
AATTGCTTCACGTAATCTGTATATTGATTATTGAATTGAGTAGTGAATTGTTGCAGTTCTTTTTCCAGTTCATCTACTCCTGATGTTAATTTATGCAAAGCGTCTTGTTGTTGTTTTAATGTTTCTAAAGTAAGTTGCTCTAATTGTTTCCCAGCTGAAGAGAAAAGGGAAAGAGATTGAGACCAGTTTTTCCAAAATGCATCGACCAATTCGTATGGTTTAGTTTCCATTGTTTGACCCCCAAATGTTTTTTTGCATATTGTGAACGCAGATTACTCTGCTGTACCACCAGGTGAAGATGAAGAATCCTTTTCATCCTTTTCTGGAGAAGTGGCAAATGGAAAGAATGCGTTCGTATATAACGTGAAAAACGTTCGCAGCATATTTTGGTAATGCTCAAAAGAAGTTGCACATGTTGCTAAATATTTCTCTCCATATTCAGTTAAAGAATAAATTCTTTTTGCTGGCCCTCCTTCGCTTGTATCCCAAGTAGAAGAAATGAGGTTTTCTTTTTCTAATTTGCGTAGTGTTCTATAGACATTACCTTGGTCAACAGAAGAAAAGCCGATATCCATTAGCATTTGAATAAGTTTGTAACCATGAAGACTCCAGTCTTTTAGACATAGAAGTAAGAAGGGAACTAAGAAGTTTTTTGGCATGGAGTTTGGTTGTTTTGCTTGGTTGTTCTCCAAACTTTCGCGTTGTTCTGGTTCATTATGTAGCATGATTGTGCATCACCTCATGAATCAGTTAGATGGAATTTTTTGCTTATAAGTGCAATTTACACCTATCTGTTTTTAAAGTCAATACATTTGTTAGAAAATAGAAAAAAATAAAATATAGACTTGAAGTTTTATTCAGAATATTAGAAAATAATGAATAGGTTGAATTGTTTCAAAAACGAAAAAGGGAGTGTAGGTAAAGTGATTGATCAAAAATTCGATCCACTACAAGCATGGAAAAATGCTTATGAACAAACCGAAACATTTTGGGGAAAAGCGCTCAATGAAACAATTAAAACAGAAGAATATTCTGCTTGGATGGGCAGCGTTCTAGATTTGAATTTGTTTTATCAAAAAGCATTAAATGATACGACAAAAAATTATTTAGAGCAGGTGAATGTGCCTACGAAAGAGGATATCGCTAGAGTGGCTACGCTTGTTATTAACTTAGAAAATAAAGTGGATAACATTGAGGAGTTTCTAGAAGATAAGGTAGAGTCAGTAGGACAAGCTCCTACATTAAAGCGCGATGTTACGAAAGTAAAACAAGATATTCGCACATTAGAAACGAAAGTTGATCAAATTTTAGAATTGCTAGAAAAGCAAAATGCAGTACTAGCAAAACTACAAGAACCTGTAAAAGAAGAAGTAAAACCTACGAATAAGCCAGAAAATAAAAAGTGATAATAGCGCTTGTTTATAACATATGAAAGAGAAAGGGAGAATCTCTTTTCTATGTATAAACAGCGAAACATAATTATATAGGGACTCCATAGTATGAGTACCAAAATGATTCATAATAGTCGTTCACAAATTCATTTAAGGGGGAAAAGAAATGGTTCAATTAAATGGAAAAGTAGCAATCGTAACAGGTGGGGCAAAAGGGATTGGAAAAGCGATCACAGTAGCGTTAGCACAAGAGGGCGCAAAAGTTGTTATTAACTATAACAGCAGTAAAGAAGCAGCTGAAAACTTAGTAAATGAACTAGGAAAAGAAGGACATGATGTTTATGCAGTTCAAGCAGATGTTTCTAAAGTAGAAGACGCAAACCGACTTGTAGAAGAAGCAGTGAATCATTTTGGTAAAGTTGATATTCTTGTTAATAATGCTGGTATTACAAGAGATCGTACATTCAAAAAGTTAAATCGTGAAGATTGGGAACGCGTAATTGACGTGAACTTAAGCAGTGTGTTTAATACGACAAGCGCGGTACTTCCATACGTAACGGAAGCGGAAGAAGGTAGAATTATTAGCATTTCTTCTATTATTGGTCAAGCGGGTGGATTTGGACAAACAAACTACTCAGCAGCGAAAGCAGGTATGCTAGGATTTACAAAATCATTAGCATTAGAGCTTGCAAAAACAAATGTAACTGTAAACGCTATTTGCCCAGGATTTATTGATACTGAAATGGTAGCAGAAGTACCAGAAGAAGTACGCCAAAAAATCGTTGCGAAAATCCCGAAAAAACGTTTTGGTCAAGCTGATGAAATTGCAAAAGGTGTAGTATACCTATGCCGTGACGGTGCTTATATCACAGGTCAGCAATTAAACATTAACGGCGGATTATATATGTAATGAAGTAAGAAAAAAGTGCATATCCATAGCAGGAATGCACTTCTTTTTTTAGAAGGAAATTGACCAAAAAGGAGATAGAAAAATGACTACATTCGCAACAGAATGGGAAAAGCAATTAGAGCTATACCCAGAAGAGTACCGAAAAGCATATCGCCGAGTGAAAAGGGCGAGTGAAATTTTATTACGTGAACCAGAGCCACAAGTAGGACTAACGCCGAAAGAGGTTATTTGGACGAAGAATAAGACGAAGCTTTATCGCTACATTCCAAAACAAGAAAAAACACAAAGAGTTCCAATTCTATTAATATATGCTCTTATTAATAAACCATATATTATGGATTTAACTCCTGGAAATAGTTTAGTGGAATATCTAGTGGACCGTGGTTTTGATGTGTATATGCTTGATTGGGGCACATTTGGTTTAGAAGATAGTCATTTGAAATTTGATGATTTTGTGTTTGATTATATTGCAAAAGCAGTGAAAAAAGTAATGCGAACTGCAAAATCGGACGAGATTTCTTTACTTGGTTATTGCATGGGGGGAACGCTAACTTCTATTTATGCGGCACTTCATCCGCACATGCCAATTCGTAACCTAATCTTTATGACAAGTCCTTTTGATTTCTCTGAAACAGGATTATATGGTCCTTTATTAGATGAGAAATACTTCAATCTAGATAAAGCGGTTGATACATTTGGAAATATTCCGCCAGAAATGATTGATTTCGGAAACAAAATGTTAAAACCAATTACGAACTTTGTTGGTCCATATGTTGCTTTAGTAGATCGTTCAGAGAATGAGCGCTTCGTTGAAAGCTGGAGGTTAGTTCAAAAGTGGGTTGGCGATGGCATTCCGTTCCCAGGTGAATCATACAGACAGTGGATTCGTGATTTTTATCAAAACAATAAATTGGTTAAAGGTGAACTCGTTATTCGCGGACAAAAGGTAGACCTTGCAAATATTAAGGCGAATGTCTTAAATATTTCAGGGAAACGTGATCATATCGCCCTGCCGTGCCAAGTAGAAGCGTTGCTAGATCATATTTCTAGCACAGATAAACAATATGTATGTTTACCAACGGGACATATGTCGATTGTTTACGGTGGAACAGCGGTAAAACAAACGTATCCGACGATTGGAGACTGGCTTGACGAGCGATCTAAGTAAAAATAAAAAATCCAACTAGCATATGTTAGTTGGATTTTTTTATGTAAAATAACAAAACATAGAAAGGAGAAATTTATATTTTAGGAGTATAATTATGAAGCTTATGATTGGTAAGTTGTTTTGGGATACAGGAGCTTCTATGCCTTGTTATCCATCGTTAGAAAATGATATGATATGTGATATGCTTGTAGTTGGAAGTGGTGAAGCAGGTGCTCAAATAGCGTATTCGTTAGTGAAAATGGGAATGCGCGTTACACTTATTGAAAAAAATATGATTTCATGTGGCAGCACAGCTGCGAATACAGGGTTATTACAATTTCTTCATGATAAATCGTTAACCTCACTTATCCATACATTTGGGGAAGAAAAAGGGGTGCGAGCATATAAGCTTTGTTACGAAGCGTTACGAACAATGGAGAAAGTTGTACCGACTCTCGATATCGATCCCCAGTTTATTCCGCGAAACAGTTTATATTATGCAAGTAAAAGTGAAGATGTCTCATTTTTACAAGAGGAATACAAAACGTTACAGAATTATGAGTTTCCAGTTGAGTATTTTACAGCATCTGATATTAAGGAACGGTATCCTTTTACAAGACAAGCGGCATTATATACACACGGTGATGCTGAGGTAAATCCGTATTTATTAGCGCATAGCCTTTTGCATAAAGCAAACCAAATGGGTGCTAATATATATGAACATACAGAGGCCATACATATAAAAAAACGTCAAAATGATTTAATTTGTTATACGAAAACAGGAAATCAAATTGTAGCAAAGAATATTATTATGGCGACGGGTTATGAAGCACTTTTCGGAAAGAAAGAAAAAAATACAACAGTGGAAACATCATATGCAGTTGTGACAAATAAGGTAGATTCATTTGAAGGCTGGCATGAGCAATCATTAATTTGGGAAACAGCAAGGCCTTACTTATATTTTAGGACGTATGAAAATCGTATTATTGTAGGTGGATTGGATGAAGCAATGAAAATTCAAACAATCGGTGATACGAAATTATTGCATAAGCGTGATGTCCTTATTAACATTATAAAAGAGATGTTCCCCCAGTATAAAGATATACAGGCGGAGTATTATTGGGCGGCAGCATTTGGCGGTAGTCATGATGGTCTCCCTATTTTAAAAGAAGATAATAAGATACATAATTTATTTTATGCATTGCCATATGGAGGTAATGGAACTGTGTATGGAATGGTATTTGCTAAAATATTTGAGCAGTTATTTACAAATAAAGAAAGTGAAGATTTTTCTTTATTTAATCGATAGAAAAAAGGTAGCGAAGTGATGGAATGAGAGATATAAAAAAGTTTTTACAAAAATTGCGTCCTGTACAACTCATTGTTTTGTTTTATTTATTAGCAGTAGTTGTATCGGTAATATTACTTAGTTTACCGTTTGTTACAAAGGCTGATGTGAAATGGACATTTATTGATGCCCTCTTTACATCTGTTAGTGCGGTAAGTGTTACGGGACTGTCTGTTGTTACGATTTCAGATACATTTACTACGGCAGGAATTATTATTTTAGCCCTTATTTTACAATTGGGCGGCTTAGGAATTATGGCGCTAGGTACATTCGTTTGGATTATAACAGGAAAAAAGATTGGTTTGCAGAGAAGAAGACTGATTATGGCAGACCATAACCAAGGGAATTTATCAGGTCTTGTAGAATTGATGCGTTCTATTTTAATTGTAATTATTTCAATAGAGCTTATTGGAGCAATATTATTAGGTACAAGATTCTTACTTTACTTTCCAACTTGGCAAGAAGCTTATTTTCACGGTTTTTTTGCAGCTGTTAGTGCAACTACGAACGGCGGATTTGATTTAACAGGACAATCGCTAATTCCGTATAAAAAAGATTACATTGTTCAAATGATTCATATGTTACTTATTATTTTAGGAGCAATCGGCTTCCCTGTATTAATGGAAGTGAAACAATTCCTTAGTAAAAGGAGACAGCAACTATTTCGTTTTTCGTTATTTACAAAATTGACGACAACAACATTTTTTGCGCTCGTGGTCGTTGGAACGATTATGATTTTTTTACTAGAACGAAATCATTTTTTAGCAGGAAAGTCATGGCATGAAACAGTTTTCTATACACTATTCCAATCTGTGACGACGCGAAGTGGGGGACTTGCTACAATGGATATACTTGAATTGTCACAACCGACGCTTTTATTTATGAGTATATTAATGTTTATAGGAGCATCTCCAAGTTCGGTTGGGGGCGGGATACGTACAACAACATTTGCTGTTAGTATATTGTCACTATACACTTTTGCAAGAGGCGGGAGAACGGTTAGAGTCTTCAAACGTCAGCTACATGAAGAGGACGTGCTGAAAGCATCTGTCGTTATGACAATGGGGATTTTATTATGTGCCACAGCACTATTTATTTTATCTATTACGGAAAATGTACCGCTTATGAGTTTAATTGTTGAAGTCTGTTCTGCTTTCGGGACGACAGGACTATCGACAGGTATTACGCCAGATTTAACAACTGTTGGTAAACTTGTACTCATTGTACTTATGTTTATCGGGCGTGTAGGTATTTTAACATTTATACTAGCTAGTGGTGGAAGAGAACAGCCACCTCGCTATAAATACCCGAAAGAGAGAATTATTATTGGATAGTATGAAACCATTCTACCTATGTTAGGTAGAATGGTTTTTTAGTCGTTAATGCCAAATTGCGGATGCATAAAAGTATCCTTCTTATTATCTCCTTCTTTTTTTAGTAACTCTTGATTTTCTTCTGAAATCCACCCAATATCATTTGTAGGATGGATCCATTCTTCTCCAGCCATAATGGCAGGGTCTACATCATCACTCCAATTGTGAAGTGGACTGTTCTCGGAATCATATTTACTATCTCCGATTACGACGTCATATTGATTTATGAAAGGTTGTTGCATCTTCTTTCCTGTTCCTTTAAAAGATGGGAAATTCATTTGATGCGGGAGCGTTTCATCTAAAATGGGTGACTGGATTTTATCTTTCTTCTTCAAAATAAGAGCTCCTTTTTATTATGATTTCTTCATATGTAGTATTTCCATCTAGCAGTTCTTATGTACTTGTTAACACTTGCCAGTAATAATTATTTTAGCTTGCTTCAAACTAGAGTAGAAAGTGAATTTTTGAGAGCAGGTGAATGTATTGGTAAAAAGAAAAGTGAAACAAAATGCGGCAATCAACAATAATAAAACTCCGAAAGAAAGCTTACCAGATGCAGAATTTGCATTAGAGTATGAAGGAGAAAATAGCGCGAAGTATGCAAATCGTAATTCAAAAAAAGGTAAACAAAAGTGAGGCGTTTTTTACAAACGCCTCACTTTTTTGTGGGATTATAAAGGTTTTTTTAATTATTTGTAAATTTAGTGTTCATTATTAGCAGAAAAATGCGAAAAAACATAGAAGTAGCAACGTATTACACAAAAACAAACAACAAACAAAAGATTAATGTTGGTTTAATACTGCTTTTACACTAGTTGTTTATATTTGAGTTGTACATAAGATTTGTAAAAGGAGAGAGAGACAGTGAAAAAAACAATCTTTAAAGCTGTAGCAACTGGAATGGTATTTTCGTTATTAATGGGGTGTGGTGCAAAGAAAGAAGAAAGTGCTGGGGCAAAAGTAAAAGATGATAAATTATCTGGATCATTAACTGTTTACACAGCAATTGAAGAAGAACTTGTACCAATTTATCTTGATTCTTTTAAAAAGAAATATCCAGATGTGAAGCTGAATATTGTTCGTGATTCAACTGGAGTTATTACAGCAAAATTGCTAGCTGAAGGAAAAAATACACAAGCAGATGTTGTATGGGGAACTGCAGCTTCAAGTCTATTAGCTTTAGATAAAAAAGATATGTTAAAAGGATACTCTCCAAAGGGAGCGGATCGCGTTTTACCGCAATTTAAAGATGATAAACAACCAGAAAAATGGGTAGGAAATACTGCATTTATGACGGGGATTGCTATAAATAAAGAAGAATTAAAGAAGAAAAATTTACCGATGCCAGAATCATACGAAGACTTAACGAAACCAGAGTATAAAGGAACGCTTGTTATGCCACATCCAGCATCTTCTGGAACAGGATTTTTAACAGTTTCTGCATGGTTACAAATTATGGGTGAAGATAAAGGCTGGGATTACATGAAGAAACTTCATGATAATATGGCAACTTATACTCATTCAGGTTCAAAACCAGCGAAATTAGCGGGTGCGGGTGAATATCCAGTTGGTGTATCGATGGTTTATAGTGCTTTGAAAGAGAAACAAAAAGGTGCACCAGTTGAAGTTGTATTGCCAAAAGAAGGATTAGGTTGGGAAGTAGAAGCGAACGCACTTATTAAAAAAGATAATGCAAAAAATGAAAAATTAGCGCAAGCATTTTTAGATTGGGCAATTACTGATGATGTAATGAAGTTATACTTCGAGAAAAATGGATTTGCGACAATTAAAAATGATTATAAACTTCCAGACGGATTCCCTAAAGATGTGACGGAAAAGTTATACAAAAAGAACGACTTTAAGTGGGCAGCAGAAAATCGCGACAAAATTTTAGAAAAATGGGAAAAAGAGTTTGGCCAAAAAGCAGAACCGAAAAAGTAAGTGAGTAGGAGAGAGAAAAAATGAGCGAATATTTATCAATTCAACACATTCAAAAACAGTTTGATGCATTTACAGCGTTAAAAGATATTTCTTTTACTGTGAAAAAAAATGAGTTTGTATGTTTATTAGGCCCAAGTGGTTGTGGGAAAACAACATTGCTTCGAATTTTAGCAGGGCTAGAAGAGGCGACAACAGGTAGTATAGCTGTGAATGGAAAAGATATTACAGCATTACCTCCTGGAAAGAGGAATTTCGGAATGGTGTTTCAATCCTATGCGTTATTTCCGAATTTAACAGCACTTGAAAACATTGAATACGGCTTAAAGACAAAAAAGTATGGAAAAGCAGAAGTAAAAGAGAAGGCGCTATCGGCGTTAGAACTAGTTGATTTACTGAATGTAAAAGATAAATATCCTGCTCAAATGTCTGGTGGACAACAGCAGCGAGTAGCACTTGCACGTGCACTCGCTCTGTCTCCGGATATTTTGTTACTCGATGAGCCGTTATCTGCTTTAGATGCAAAAGTACGTGAAAAGTTACGTAGAGAAATGCGTGATTTGCAAGAAAAAGTAGGAGTGACAACTATTATGGTCACGCATGATCAAGAAGAGGCATTAACGATGGCTGATAAAATTGTTGTAATGAATCATGCGGAAATTATGCAGATTGGCACACCAGAGGAGATTTACCAAAGGCCAGCCAATCCATTTGTGGCAGATTTTATTGGTTCTATTAATTTCTTTTCGAAAAATAACGAAGAACATGCAATTCGTCCGGAACATGTAACAGTCGTACAAAATAATGGTATGAAAACAATTGTAGAAAGCATGGAGTTTCGCGGATCTGTATACCGGACAGAAGTGCGCGTTATAGATGAGGAAACGCATCTATATAATGAGAAAATCGTTGTAGATATATTGGCATCAGAAGTAGAAAAAACAGCTATTAGGAAAGGAAAGCCGATTCAAATCTCTTTCTCAGAAAATCATATGTTGTCATATGGAAAGAAGGTTGTTGTATAGATGGAGATGTTAGAAAATTTAAAGGTAGAAAGTACGAAAAAAAAGATTAAGAGACGTATCGGTAAAGAAGAATGGATACAAAGACTATTAATTATTGGTATGATTCTTGCCTTTTTGATTATGCTTGTATTGCCACTATTACAATTGTTTACACAAGCGTTTTATGATAAAGATGGAGCTTTCATTGGTGTTGCGAATTTCAGTAAATATTTCACAACCCCAACATTAGTTCAATCATTACAAAATACGATATGGATTTCGGGCGTGACAACAATTATTGCAGTGGCACTTGCTTTCGCTTACGCCTATGCAATCGCTCGTACGAATGTATTTGGAAAGCGTGTATTTCAATATGTCGCGTTGTTACCGTTATTCGCACCAACGATGATGCATGGTATCGCACTTACATATTTATTTGGTAATCAAGGATTAGTAACGAAAGGGATGTTTGGTTTATTTGAAGGCATACAAATCCCTTTATATGGACCAGTAGGAATTGTAATGGCTGAAGTCATGTATACATTTCCGCAAGCATTTCTTATATTATTAATTGCTTTCCAAGGTTCTGATTATCGTTTATACGAAGCTTCTAATATGTTGGGAGCGAGTAAAACAAAGCAATTTCTCACTGTTACTTTACCTAGTGTAAAGTATGGATTAATTAGTGCGATGTTTGTTGTGTTTACACTTAGTTTTACTGATTTTGGTGCACCAAAAATTGTTGGTGGGCAATATAATGTACTTGCTACTGATGTATACAAACAAGTAATTGGACAACAAAATATGCCGATGGGTGCAACTGTCGGAATGATTTTATTAATCCCAGCTATATTTGCGTTTGCAGTTGATCGTATTACGCAAAGAAAGCAGGCAAATTTCTTATCTTCAAAAGCAGTGCCATATAGAATAACGGCTAATAAGAAAAGAGATGTAGCCTCGTTCATATATTGTAGTGTGATTACATTTATGATTATTCTTTTATTTGTGGCAGTTGGTATTGCGGCAAGTGTGAAAGTATGGCCATATAATATGAGTTTTACATTTGAACATTTTAATTTTTCGAGTTTAACAGGAGATGGACTTGAAGCATTTAAAAATAGTGTAATTGTATCAGCGGTAACAGCAGTTATTGGGGCAATTTTAACATTTATGTTCGCATATGCGATTGAAAAAATAAATCAGCTAAAGTTTTTCCGAAAAACAGGCTATTTTTTCTCAATTGTACCTTTAGCAATCCCAGGTCTAGTACTTGGATTGGGATACGTCTTTTTCTTTAGTCAACCAACGATTCAAATACTTGGATTATCAGTAACGAATCCGTTTCATTCTTTATATGGAACAATCGCTGTGTTAGTACTAGTCAATATCATTCATTTTTATTCTGTAACATTCGTTACGGCAACGACTGCTTTAAAGAAATTAGACCGAGAGTTTGAGCTTGTTTCGCAGTCGATGGGCATTCCGTTTTATAAAACATTCTTTAGAGTAACGGTACCAATGTGCTTACCAGCAATTTTAGAAATGGTCATGTACTATTTCGTAAATTCGATGGTAACTGTGTCAGCGGTTGTATTCTTATACGCAGCTGATTTTAAACTAGCGGCCGTATCAATCGTAAATATGGATGATGCAGGAAATGTAGCGCCAGCAGCTGCAATGAGTGTACTTATTGTTGTTACAAATATTGTAGTAAGAGTTGTATATGAATGGGGAACGAAAGCACTTCGTAACCGAACTTCACAATGGCAAAAAAGATAAAGTGAAACTTTAATCAGTGGGGGGGTTCCTCCCCCACTGATTATTAGTTGAACCAATCGGGCGTTAACGGGCAGTTGATCTCCCACTTAACTTTTTTGCTCCAGCCGAATTTTGAGGGGGAAATCTTATTGCCCGTTAACGCGGGATAAATAAGAAGGGTGATGGATTGTATGAAAATAGAAGCAGTTATTTTTGATTGGGCAGGTACGACAGTTGATTACGGATGTTTTGCACCACTGGAAGTATTTATGGAGATTTTCCATAAACGCGGTGTGGTAATTACAGCAGAAGAAGCCCGTAAACCAATGGGATTATTAAAAATTGATCATGTAAGGGCGCTAACAGAAATGCCTCGTATTGCGAGTGAGTGGAATCGCGTTTTTGGACAATTACCAACAGAAACAGACATTCAGGAGATGTATGAAGAATTTGAAGAGATTCTCTTCACTATTTTACCGCGCTATGCGTCGCCAATTCATGGAGTAAAGGAAGTGATTGCTTCTTTGCGTGAAAGAGGAATTAAAATTGGTTCAACGACTGGTTATACGAGAGAGATGATGGACATTGTAGCAAAAGAAGCAGCGCTACAAGGATATAAACCTGATTTTCTTGTAACACCAGATGATGTTCCTGCTGGGCGTCCATATCCGTGGATGTGCTATAAAAATGCGATGGAACTTGGTGTATACCCGATGAATCATATGATAAAAATTGGAGACACGGTATCAGATATGAAAGAGGGAAGAAATGCTGGTATGTGGACAGTTGGTGTAATTCTTGGTAGTAGCGAACTCGGCTTAAGTGAAGAGGAAGTGGAGAATATGGATCCAGTAGAGCTTCGTGAAAAAATAGAAGTAGTTCGTAATCGCTTTGTTGAAAATGGAGCGCACTTTACGATTGAAACGATGCAAGAACTTGAAACCGTAATGGAACATATTGAGAAACAACAACTTATTATTTCATAAAAGGGGAAGAGGATCATGACTGAAAATCACTACTTATTATTAACGCCAGGACCATTAACGACAACAAAAACAGTAAAAGAAGTTATGCTATACGATTGGTGTACGTGGGATGTTGAATATAACACGATGGTGCAAGATGTAAGAGCTAAACTTGTATCGTTAGCAACGAAGGAAGAAGAGAAATATACGACTGTTCTTATGCAAGGAAGCGGTACGTTTTCAGTTGAAGCAGTAATTGGTTCTGTTATTCCTAAAAATGGAAAGTTGCTTGTTTGTACAAATGGTGCGTACGGTAAGCGAATTGTACAAATGGCAGAGATGTTACATATAGATGTGGTGGTAAGTCAAACAGAAGAGTGGGAGCCTACTAATGTTGTAGAAGTAGAAAAGATATTACAACAAGATAAAGAGATTACACATATTGCAATTGTCCATTGTGAAACAACGACAGGTATTATTAATCCAATTGTAGACGTATGTAAATTAGGGAAGCAATACGGAAAAGTAACACTAGTTGATGCAATGAGTAGTTTTGGTGGTATTGAAATAGATATCGCTGAGTTGCAAATTGACTTTCTAATTAGTAGTGCGAATAAATGTATTCAAGGGGTTCCAGGGTTCGGATTTGTTATTGCAAAGCGCGATGAATTGTTGAAATGTAAAGGGCAGGCACGTTCATTATCTTTAGATTTATACGATCAATGGGAAACGATGGAAAATCAAAATGGAAAATGGCGTTTTACATCACCTACACATGTTGTACACGCTTTTTATCAAGCACTACTCGAATTAGAAAAAGAGGGCGGAGTAAAAGCACGTTACAATCGATATGATAACAATCAAAAACTATTAGTGAATCGAATGAGAGAAATCGGATTTAAGCCACTAGTAGATGAAAAATATCAATCACCTATTATTACATCTTTCATTTATCCAGAAGAATGGTTTGATTTTGAGCAATTATACAATGAATTAAAGCGTGATGGATTTGTTATATATCCAGGTAAAATTTCAAAAGTAGATACATTCCGCATTGGAAATATCGGTGATGTACATGAGGCAGATATTAATCGCTTAGTTGATAGTATCGCTAAAGGAGTTGTTATAGGTTGAAAGTATTTTGCTTAGGTGGAGCAGGTAAAATTTGTCGTGAAGCAATTTTAGATTTAGTGCAATTTTCATCTTTTGAGACGATTACAGTAGCAGATTTTAACGAAGAAGAGGGGCTTAAAGTAGTAGAATGGCTCAACGATCCTCGCGTTGATTTTGTGAAAGTAGATGTAACGAATCATGAGGATACGGTTGCAAAAATGAAGGGCTATGACATTGTAATGGATGGTACAACAATTAAGTTAAATGGATTATCTACTCGATGTATTGCAGAAGCAGGTTGTCACGGTGTGAATTTAAATGGATTTGGTGAAGAAAATGATTCGCATTCTATATTTGTTCAAAACGGAAAAACATGTTTACCTGGGTTTGGTATGACGCCAGGTGTAACGCAAATGATGGCGATGTATGCGGCAAATCAGTTACATACTGTAGAGTCAGTTCGTGTAAGTCATGGTTCGTATCGTCCCATTGCTTTTTCTGCATCCATTACAGAAACAACGACATATGAATATGATCCACATTTGCCATCGCGTACAGTGTATGAAGATGGTGAGTTTAAGCAAGTGCCTCCGTTTGCGCGTCCAAGAGAAATTGAATTACCGGCGCCTTATGGTAAGACAACGCAGTATATCATACCGCATTCTGAAACGATTACGTTAGCAAAAGCATTAGAAAATAAAGGCGTTAAACTAATAGAGACGAGAGGAACTTGGCCAAAGCAAAATATGCAGCTCGTACGTGCATTGTATGATTACGGTATATTGCGTAATGACCAAGTTGAAATAAATGGAAAAGAAATCGGCATAATGGATTGTATTGCGAAGTATTTATTGCAATCGAAAGAAGGACAAGAAACAGAGATTTACGGTTATGCACTTCATGTAGAAGTAATAGGTATGAAAAATAATGAGAAACAAAGACGTGTATTATATCATACACACCCGTTATCTGATGGATCTGTTGTAGGATGGGAAAAATTAAGAGCTTATACGAGAAACGTCGGTATTCCATTTGGGATTGCTACAGAGCTAATCGCAAAAGGGAATGTAAATAAAGTTGGTGTTGTGACACCCGAGGAAGCTTTTGTCAAACCACAAATTATTTTTGATGAACTAAAAAAGCGTGGTATTCATATTCACGAGGAAGTTTTCGTTGAAAAGGAAAGTTATAACTTTGTATAAGTAAGGCAGTGTATGAGGTAGAAATCAATGGGGTGAGGTTATGTCTGTAGTAGGTGAAGAAAGAAAGCGAACCATTCTTGAGAAGGTAGAGTTTAAAGGGAAGGTAAAAGTTTCAGAATTAGCGAGAGAGTTTGCTGTATCAACAGAGACGATTCGTCGTTATTTAGAAGAATTGGATCGTGAAAAGAAGTTGAAGAAAGTGTATGGTGGAGCCGTCCAACTTCCGGGAGCTGGAATAGAGGCACCAATGTTAGAACGAGAGATGCTACATATAGAAGAGAAGAAGCGAATTGGGTATAAAGCAGCAACATTTGTAGAAGATGGAGATGTTATTGCGATTGATGACGGAAGTACACCACTTCAAATGGTACCATATCTGGTACATCGCAAAAATTTAACGATTGTAACAAGTTCATTTCCAGTAGCGACACAATTAATTTCTTCTATTAATAAAAAGATGTTTCACGGTGAAGTTTTATTTATTGGTGGAAAAGTTTCTCCAAAACATTCACGCGTATCAGGATCTATTTCGCAGCAAGTTATCCAGCAATTTCATTTTCATAAAGCATTTGTTTCGATTGATGGATTATTACCTGGTTTTGGAGTTTCTAGTTTTGAATTAGAAAAGGCGAAACTGTCAGAAGCGATGATGAAATTAGCAGAGAAAACATATATTTTATGTGATCATACAAAGGTAGGCGTAAAAGGAAATTACCGAATAGCAGCGTTTTCGCGCATTCAACATGTAATTTGTGATAAGAAAATGCCCTATAGTTTTGAAGAGGAAGTTAAAAGGCATAATATTCAATGGACAATTTGTTAAATACGTAGAACTCCCACCTGATTGTGAGGTGGGAGTTCTACTGCCTGCAAATAGCGGGATAAAAGTTTTGTATTTATGCAAAAAAAGTGGACACATTTTCCCATCTCTTTCATATAATTTACCAATACAAAAAAAGTTGGTCGAAGGAAAGAAGGGGAAGTATGTCAGAACGGATATATAATAAACTTGTCTTGTATGCAAATATTTTGCAAAAAATTGGTGTCATCAATGAGAAGGAAAAAAATGAAATTCTTCATACGATAGGTAAAAAAGCTCTTTGAATAAAGGGCTTTTATATTTTTTACCTTTAAAAATATAAATTTAATGTAATATTCTCGTTGACATCGATAATGATATTCATTATCATTTATTTATGAGTAATTGATAATGTTTATCAATTATAAAGATTATATATGATAGGGGATATTATTTTGAAAAAAAATTATATGAAGGCGCTAGTAGTAGCGACAACATTAGCAATTCCATTTGCTGCATACTCTACTCCAGCGTTAGCAGCAATAAAAATTGAAGCAAACCAATCGGTAGCGGCAGCTAGTGAACGTACATACGATACTGAGATTAAAATATATAAGGATCAAAAAGATGAGCCATCTATGGTTTCTCAATATATAAAAGATCCTAAAGTAACGATTGCGGACGGGAAAAAAATTGTAACTGTAACAATGCAAGATAGCGATTATTTTCAATACCTTAGAATAGAGGATAAAAACCAACCTGGCGTATTTCATGATGTAAAAGTTTTGTCAGAAGATAAGAGGAAGAATGGAACGAAAGTGGTTCAATTTGAAATTGGCGAGTTTGAGAAGAAGCACAATATGCAAATGCATATACTTATTCCGGCTATTGGATATGATCACAAATATCAAGTTCAATTTGAAATTAAAGATCCAACTGTAGGTGACAAAGAAACAGAGAAACCAGATGATAACTCTAATTCCGGCAATACGGAGACGGATCATCCAGTTGATAATCAAAATATGATAACAGATAATAAATTAAGAGAGCTTGTTAATAAAAAGGTATTTAATAGAAAAGATTTAAATACACCAATCACGAAAGAAGAGTTATTACAAGTAAAGGACTTGTTTTTAAATACGAATGAGATACTGGATTATAGTGCATTAAAATATATGCCAAATTTAAAATCTTTAACAGTTGCGAATGCGAAGATAAAAGATCCATCATTCTTTACGAGCTTAAAACAATTGAAACATTTAGCTTTACGTGGTAATGAATTTTCAGATGTAACACCAATTGTTAAGATGGATAATTTAGATTCTCTTGATTTAAGTAATAATAAAATTACGAACGTTGCACCACTAATTGAAATGAAAAATGTAAAAAGTTTATATTTATCAGGCAACCAAATAGAAGATGTAACAGCATTAGCGAAAATGGAACAACTAGATTACTTGAATTTAGCAAATAATAAAATTACGAATGTTACGCCATTAAGCGCGTTGAAAAATGTAACATACTTAACTTTAGCAGGTAATCAAATTGAAGATATTAAACCGTTATATTCATTACCTTTAAAAGACTTAGTATTAACACGTAATAAAGTAAAAGACTTATCCGGTATTGAGCAAATGAAGCAATTAGAAGAATTGTGGATCGGGAAAAATGAAATAAAAGATGTTACTCCTCTAAGTAAGATGACACAGTTAAAACAATTACACTTACCTAACAATGAGTTAAAGGATATTACTCCATTATCAAGTCTAGTAAACTTACAAAAGCTTGATTTAGAAGCGAATTATATTTCAGACTTAACACCAGCTAGCAATTTGAAAAAGTTAGTATTCTTAAGTTTTGTTGCAAATGAAATTCGTGATGTTCGACCAGTTATAGAACTAAGTAAAACAGCCTATATCAATGTTCAAAATCAAAAAGTATTTTTAGAGGAAACAGAAGTAAATAAAGAAGTAAAAGTACCTATATACGAGAAAGATGGTAAAATCTCTACAAAAATTCGTTTAAAGAGAGAAGGTGGTACGTATAGTAATGATGCAGTTAAGTGGAGTACACCGGGTGAGAAAGTATATGAATTTGGTGTAAAAGATCCATTTGCGGATACAGGAATCTTCTTCACAGGATCTGTGATTCAAAATGTGGTAGAAAGTAAAGAAGACAATAATTCTAAAGAAGATGAAAAAGTAGGAGTAGTAGAATTTAAAGATGTACCAAAAGGACATTGGTCAGAGGAAGCAATTCATTATTTAGCGAAAGAAAATATTTTCAAGGGATATGGAAATGGACAATTTGGATTTGGGGATCGTATTACTCGTGGACAAGTTGCGTCTTTAGTACAAAGGTATTTGAAATTAGAAAATAAAGTAGAGCAGAAAGAGAGATTTACAGATACGAAAGGACATATGTTTGAGCAAGATATTGCTACAGTTGCGCAAGCTGGAATTATGCAAGGAGATGGTACTGGGGAGTTTCGTCCAGATGGAGTATTAACTCGATACGAAATGTCTGTAGTATTATATAAAGTATTTCAGCTAAAAGAAGATGAAAATAATAAAGTGAACTTTAATGATGTACCAACTGGTCATTGGGCAGAAGAATATGTGAAAGCGTTAGCGGACAATAACATATCAAAAGGTGATGGAAAAGGAAACTTTTTAGGTGATGATTTTGTAACACGTGAACAATATGCACAGTTCTTATATAACGCAATAATGAAATAAAAGATGAGAAAATACGTTATTCTTTGATTGAAAAAGAATAACGTATTTTTTATGTATAAAATGAAATAGTCAATATACAGGAGTATAGACATATGAATAGCCCTTTTTAAAGAAGAGACGTGAAACTATATTGACAAAAAGGCGTTCTCATGTGATAATTCAATTAAATTTTTAGAATAATCAAAAAAATACTCCTTTTACATAGAAAGGATTCGAACATTATATGAATATTACGCCGGGGGTGACGAAATGTTATTTTTTCTAAAGAAATGGAATGAATTAAAAGATGTGAAATCTGAACTAGCACTTCGTGATTGGTTTTATGGTACAAAAATTAGCTTATCACTTTGTACGTCAAAAGAGCCGTTAACTTTTTTAGTAAACGTTGAAGGAAGAGATAAAGGGTTATTTTCAGAAGAAGATTTTATTGTTGTAAACTGTATGTGTGAACCAGTATTTGAAAATGAAGAAAAACCAGCTGCGGAATCATTTATGCATGCAGATATTTATAAAAAAAGTAGTGCAGAATGTATTTTACAAGTACAGACTGTAGATAGTCATTTAATATCAGAGTTGTATGGAGAAAAAGGGGAAGTAACATTCGATAAACGTAGCGTGGAACGTGTTTTTGGAAAAGAAGGTATAACAGAAATGACAATTCCCATTGTAGAAGATGAGAAAAAATTCGCTGATTTATTAGAAAATAATGTGCCGAATTTTAGTGAAGGTGGAGGAGTAGTTCTCGTTCATAATTATGGCATGATTGTGTGGGGAAAAACTCCAGAATACGCGAAAAAATGGTTGGAGGGTATAGAATATTTAATGAACTACCATGTAAAATTGTTAATGATAAAAGGCGCAAAGAGTTCTGTTATATGAAATGTTTGTGATTTCGTTACAAATCCACAAATGAATGAAAGCGTTTTAAAAATAATTTTACTCATAAAATATAGGTCTCCTTATTATATATAGATTACATGTTGACATGTAAGGAGGAACATATTTTGCGAGTTAAATATCATTTTCTGCCAAAACAGCAAGTAACATTTTGCAAAATGAACGATTCAGGTAAGAAGGCTCTGCAAATTATGAATGAAACGGGATTTCGAGCAATCCCTGTATTAGCAGAAGATGAAAAGAAATTCATGGGGATTATTTATAAAGTGGATCTTTTAGAAAAGAAGTGTAATGGTGGATTAGAGGAATTAAGTACGGAACATATGCTAGAAGATTCCGCTGCATTTATTTTTGAAAAGGACTCTTTTTTCAGAGCATTTTATGTTATTCGTCGTTTGCCGTTTTTAGCGGTACTAAATGATTATAATGAATTTGTTGGCATCTTAACTCATTCCAATATATTTGATGTTATTGAGGATTCATTTGGTATGCGGACGGGTGGTTATATATTAACGATTGCAACACAAGATTGTAAGGGAACGATTAAAGAACTTGGGACATTGTTGAAAGCATTTCATATCGGTGGACTATTTACGCTAGATAACGGCGATCAATATATTCGCCGCGTTATTGTCAATATAACAGATGAGTTAAATGAAAAAAGATTAAAGCAATTAATCGAAAAAATAGAGAAAAAAGGATTCAGGGTGAGTCATGTAGATTATATTTAAGATGAAAAGGAAAGGGAGCAATTTGCTATATGCAGATTGCTCTCTTTTTTAGTTTGAGTCATGAATCTTATTTTGAAACAGGAGGCGGAGATAATGCTAAATCGGATAAAAAAATAAAATCTGCATGTTCACGAATTTTAGGAATAGAGGTTTCTATAACACGTGATGTAATTTCACCTGGAGGCCCAACATGTCCGATAGCTACCATAATCGGTTTTTCTTGAAGTTTTTTAATGAGTAATTGGGCTTGTTTTGAAATATGTGCCGCTGTGTACACGTCATCAAAAAATAATTGATTTTCAATAATTGGCACTCCTAATTCTTTCCCGATTTTTGGGACGACACTCTTAGGATTTGTTTTGCTATCTAAATAAAATAAACCGTGTTTTTTACAAGCTGCAAGTATAAGTCGTACAATTCTTTCGTCTGCAGTCACTTTTGATCCCATATGATTATTCATCCCAATTGCATGTGGCACTTCTTGAATCGCTTGTTCGAGTCGATTATTTATTTCTTCGTCGCTTAAATCAGTTGTAATTGCTTTTGGTCCAAGCCATTCTTTTTTACCTTTAATCGGTTCCATTGGCATATGTATAATAACTTCGTGTCCTTTCTTATGAGCCGCTATCGCATCTTCCTTTGTGGAAGGAAGAAAAGGCATAACAGCAACAGTTAGTGGAATAGGAAGTGATAACATTTTATCAGTTCCTTTCATATTATTGCCGAAGTCATCAATGACAATAGCTACTTTATTTGTATGAGCCTTGGCCTCAACAGGAAACAAGAAAGATGGTAAAAACATAGTCAAAATAAGCAATGCAATCGTATATTTGCGCATATAACTATTTCCTTTCTATATTATCAATCACCATTATGGTTTGCGTTTTTATATAAATTAAACAAAAAATGTCGAAGAAAAGTATATGGAAAATAGGGAATCCGCTATTTAATTGGTGTTTGTAAAAAAAGAAGATGAAAAAATTGTCTATTATTGCGAATGTATTTACAAAGATAGAATAATTTGTAATAATTCTCAAAGTGAGGGTAAAGATTTGTAAATTACAGGGAGAAAATGTTGAATTTTCTGATTCTTCAAATTCAAATATGATAAGCAGTTAAAAGTTCAATGGAGAAGTGAAGTAGAGAGCATGGAAGTATAATAAGGGGGATATGAATGTTTACTGTAAAAAGGAAGTACACATTAGAAAAGCTTTCACGTGATATTCATATGAAACGTGAAGAGATGATTCAATTAGGTTTAACGAGTGGGTTAAATAGTACGGAGACGATTCAAGTGAGTCAAGAATTGGACAAGCTTATTTTACAGTACCAGTGTTATAAAGAAAAACAAACACCAAAATGGTTATCAATTATAAAGGTACCTATTTTTCAAATTGGGTATGAAGGGAAATCAAGTAATTTTTGGCGAATGCTTGTGGCTGGTTTTATGAAATAAGTATAATTACCCTTTAGGGATAAGGATAATTATACTATGTGTAACGGAATTTCGATATGAACTGTCGTTCCTTCGTTTTCTATACTGTTAATAAAAATATGCCCGTTGTACATCTCTATAATTCGTTTACATATGACAAGTCCAAGACCTGTTCCAGTATCTTTATTAGTAAAGAACGGATGAAAGAGGTGTTTTTGAATATGTTTTGGAATCCCTTTTCCAGTATCTATAATTTGCAATTGTGCGTGTGTTTCATTGTTTGTTACGAAAATAGTTAGTGTATCGCCAGAAGTCATAGCTTCAATTGCATTTTTTATAATGTTTAAAACCACTTGTTTCATATGGTCTTT
Source organism: Bacillus sp. (in: firmicutes) (assembly GCF_031983925.1). Classification (NCBI taxonomy): domain Bacteria; kingdom Bacillati; phylum Bacillota; class Bacilli; order Caryophanales; family Bacillaceae; genus Bacillus; species Bacillus sp. (in: firmicutes). Next base: position 79,516 of record NZ_DALYZR010000001.1, read on the forward strand.
TGAGCACCGGATATGAACAGGACGGTCTGGCAAATGTAAATGGAATACAATATTATGTAGATTCGCCTCAGATTGAATAATTAATGCTACCTCATTTAGAATGGTTCTCACATCATATGTTTGTTCGATGATTGCAGTTGGCTTTCCAAGAATAAGAAATTCACTTACAATTTCATTAATTCGTTCTATTTCTTGTTCGATGATGGAAAAATAGAACTGATCTTGTTCATCTTTATATTTCTCTTTTAATAGAGCGACGAGCCCTTTAATTCCGGTAAGTGGATTACGGATTTCGTGGGCTGTACTAGCTGCAAAAGTTCCAACTAATTCAATTTTTTGTAGTTCATTTTGTTGTCTTTCCAGTTTTGTTTGTCGTTTTAACAACATATATTGAGCGAGTAAAAATAAAATTGACATTAAAAATAAAGTAGCTATACATTCTATGGCAACCCACTGGTTTAAAGTTTTTTGATGAATAGGTAACGGAGAAACAGAGACCTTCCAATCTAATCTTTGGAGTGGAGTAGTAAGCATATTAGAATGAGCATCACTTGTTTCGTTATTATCATCGTTTAGAAAAACTACATTATACTTATCAGTTACTTCAAAATGGTATTGTGGCTTAATGGCATTTAAAGATGATGAAATGTAGTCAAAGCGTAAACTTGCTAACAATAAGCCTGAGAGCTCCTTCTGTTTATTGAAAATGGGGGAAGCAATCATAATAGCTTGATGGCCAAGAACACGATCTGTAATGACGGATGATACAGTTGTTTTCTTAGTTTGTAATGCGTTTTGAATATATTTACGATCTGAGACATCAACAGGTGGTCGGTCACCTTCCGATGCGATTGTAATGATACCTTCTGGTGTAGCGTAATATAGACCAGAAAAATGTGCATCGTTTCCATCCGTATCATGTACAATTTCTTTCATTCCATTAATATTTCCAGTCTCGGTTCCTACGACCTTTGCGAGCATTTCTAGGGCAGAAATTGCTTCGCCAAGGTGGTGATCTAAATAGTCTCTATATAAAAAGAGAACCGTATGGGCAACTTGTTTATTTTCTTGTTTCATTTTATACGAATGATATGAATAAAATGTAGCACCAATCCCTATTGTTGGTAGGATAACAAGCAATATATATATAACTATGCTGTGGAATTTGAATTTCAAATTTGGTACTCCTTCTTTTTTATTATCATTATATATAAACTATGTTAAAATTGTCATGTTTTTATTCAAGAATCATTCATAATATATTTGGGGAGAGGTAATGAATGAGTGAATACTCATTCGGAATTTATATGAAGTACTATTTTGTTCTTTTTATTACTGAGAATTTAAGTGAAGGGTTGAAAGTTGTATGACATCAAATAATGAACGAGAAGATATTTCTCAATCTTTAAAAGTATTTATTGCATTATCTCGTGTACATCGTTCTGTTATGGATACTACAAATAAGTCTATACAAAGTAACGGTTTAAATCCAACTGAGTTTGCTGTATTAGAACTGCTATATCATAAAGGCGGTCAACCACTTCAGCAAATTGGTGAGCGTATTTTAATAGCTAGTGGCAGCATTACATATGTTGTAGATAAGTTAGAGAAAAAGGGACTAGTAAAAAGAATTCCGTGCCCGAATGACAGACGTGTTATTTATGCACAATTAACTGAATCTGGAGAGAACTTTATTGCTTCTATTTTTCCAGGGCATGAGCAAGTTATTCATCAGTCTTTTGAAATGTTAACGAAAGAGGAAAAGGACGAATTACTTGATCTATTAAAAAAGATTGGAAAGTATGAAAAGTAATAATATGTTCCAAAGGAGCTTTGGATAAAGAAATCCAAAGCTTTTTTGTTTACATGTAATGATGGCAGTATATGCCATATTTTGTTGAAGAATAAGAGGAGATTTGGAAGTAAGCATTGAATTATAGTAAGGATGCATATAATGGAGAGGAGGCTCGTTCATGTCATTTAAAGACTATGAATATAAAAGGCCAAATATTGAAGAATTAAAAGAGAAGTTTACAGCTGCTTTAGAGAAGTTTGATAACGCAAAAACTGTAGAGGAACAAAAACAAGTCATTCATTCAATTAACGAAATTCGTAACGATTTTGGTACAATGGGGAATCTTTGTTACATTCGTCATTCTGTTGATACAACAGATGCTTTTTATAAGGAAGAGCAAGATTTCTTTGATGAATTCTCTCCAGTTGTACAAGGATATGGTACAAAGTATTATAATGCGTTAATTCATTCTCCATTCCGTGAAGAATTAGAAGCGTATTATGGGAAGCAATTATTTGCTCTTGCGGAGTGTGATTTAAAAACATATTCTGATGAAGTCGTGAAGGATTTACAATTAGAGAATAAATTGTCTTCACAATATACACAGTTATTAGCATCTGCAAAAATTGATTTTGCAGGAGAAGAAAGAACGTTATCACAGCTTATTCCATTTATGCAAGGGAAAGAGAGAAGTGAACGTAAAGCAGCAAGTGAGGCGTATTACGGATTTTTAGCTGAGAATGAAGAAGAGTTAGATCGTATTTATGACGAGCTTGTTAAAGTGAGAACGAAAATCGCCAAATCTTTAGGTTTCAAAAACTTTGTTGAACTTGGATATGCAAGAATGTACCGTACAGATTATAATGCGGAAATGGTAGCGAATTATCGTCAGCAAGTGCTAGATTATATCGTTCCCGTTACAACGGAATTAAGAAAACGTCAACAAGCGCGTATCGGTGTAGAGAAGTTAGCGTACTACGACGAAAACTTTGAATTTCCAACAGGTAACCCAACTCCAAAAGGAGATGCGGATTGGATTGTTAATCATGGAAAAACGATGTATAAAGAGTTATCGGCTGAAACAGATGAATTTTTCAATTTCATGTTAGATAATGATTTATTAGATTTAGTTGCGAAAAAAGGAAAAGCTGGCGGTGGATATTGTACATATATTGAGAATTATAAAGCGCCGTTTATCTTCTCGAATTTTAACGGAACGTCTGGTGATATTGACGTATTAACACATGAAGCAGGCCATGCTTTTCAAGTATATGAAAGTCGTAAATTTGAAATTCCAGAATATAATTGGCCAACATATGAAGCGTGTGAAATTCACTCTATGAGTATGGAATTCTTCACATGGCCATGGATGAAGTTATTCTTTGAAGAAGATGCAGATAAATATTATTTCTCTCACTTAAGTTCAGCACTTCTGTTTTTACCGTATGGTGTATCTGTTGATGAATATCAACATTATGTATATGAAAATCCTGAAGCATCACCAGAAGAGCGCAAGACAGCATGGCGTAATATAGAGAAAAAGTATTTACCGCATCGTGATTATGAAGATAATGATTATTTAGAGCGCGGTGGATTCTGGCAACGTCAAGGGCATATTTATAGCTCCCCGTTCTACTATATTGACTACACGTTAGCACAAATTTGCGCACTGCAATTTTGGAAACGTGCAAGAGATAATAGACAAGAGGCGTGGGAAGATTATGTGAATCTGTGCCAACAAGGTGGAAGTAAATCATTCTTGGAACTAGTAGAAGTTGCAAATTTAACATCACCATTTGCTGAAGGCTGTGTGAAAAGTGTTATTACAGAAATTGAAGCATGGCTACAAGCAATTGACGACACAAAATTGTAAAAAACATGCTCTTTTTTTCACATGTTTAACATCGACATAATGAGAAAATGATGAGATAATAAAAGAAAATTCAGAATACTAAAGAGGTGTTTCTAATAAGGAGCGCCTCTTTTCACCAACAAAAGGGGGGAAAGAAGTATGCTTCAATCTAATATGGATGTGAGTTTAGAAAGTTTGGTGAACTCATTACAGTCTACCCGAAGCACGCTATTGTCAGAAATTGAAATGTTAAATGATACAGAAGTGAATGTAAAGCCACGTCGTGATAAATGGAGTATTATTCAAATTTTGCATCACTTGCATTTAGTTGAACAATCTGTCACGTCTGCCCTTGCATATGCTTTACAAAAAAATGAAAGAAACACGACTCCATTTAAAGACCTCCAACTTACGCTGGATCGCACACATAAACGAGAAGCTCCTCAGCAAATGAAACCAACAGAAACGCTAATGAAAAAACAGCAAGGAATTCAATTACTAGAACATTCACGACAAGAACTATTACACACGCTTCATAGTGTTTTAGATGAAAAAGATCTATTTGAAAATGGATTAAAGCATCCTGTTTTTAATGATTTGAATTTGTATCAGTGGGTTCAATTTCTTGATTTGCATGAACAAAGACATCTTACGCAGTTAAAAGAGGCGAAACACGCAATTTTACAGCGATAATTAGAAGGAAGTGGGAGACCACTTCTTTTTCGTATGTGCATAGTTTTTCTTCTTATTTTGGAATACTACAGAGAGAAAGATAAGAAGGAGTTGAAAAGTATGTCCAAGAAAAAGAAAGAAGAAGAGCGCGCATGGAAAGCACGTAAAGAAAATCAAAAACCACATGGCAAAGTGAAAGCTTTTGCTGAATTAGTTGAAGGAACAGAAAAAACGTGATGAGTATTTCATCACGTTTTTTGTATGAGTGGAAAAGTTAATAAGAAAGTTGTACCTGTACCTTTTTCACTTATAATATCAATTTTTCCGTTCATAGCTTGCACAACACTGAATACGACCATCATTCCAAGACCAGTGCCTTTTTCTTTTGTTGAGTAGAAAGGGGATCCAAGGCGTTTTACTTGTTCTTGATCCATACCAATTCCTGTATCTTTTATATACAATTGTATATGTTTATGTTCTGGAACTAAAGTAAGTACGAGATCACCGCCTGTAGGCATAGCCTCAATACAGTTTTTGAAAATATTTAATAAACATTGGTTCAGTTTTTGTTTTTCACCAGCAATAAAGAAAGATGTACTTTGTTTGATGTAGTGGATACGAACATTTGTTAAATTAGCAAGAGGTGTGATTAAAGATAAGGCATGCAATAATTCTTCCTCTATTTGTAATTGTTGTTCTTTTTCAATACTTGGTTTCGCAAAAGTTAAGTAGTCTGTAAGAACATGATTTGCTTGTTCGATTCCGTTGATGGCTATGTCGATATATAATTTTCGCTCTTGCTCAGTGCATGTATCTGACTGCAAAAGTTGTAAAAATCCTTTTGTTGAAGTTAATGGATTGCGAATCTCATGAGAGATAGACGCTGCCATTTCGCCGATTAAATGGAATTTTTCAGCATTCATAAGTTCGTTTTGAAGACGAACTTGCATTTGTAGTATATGTAGCAAATATAAGATAAGAATTGTTCCAATTATTGTACATATTTCGTACACGATAATATGTGGTATGTAATCTGCGCTATTTGTAACCTCTGAAAGGAAAGATGGTATCCAGCCCAAGCCAAATATGAGACTGTAAAAGATAGCGAGTGCTATTTTTATACGATTAGAACTGCGGTTAAATAGTTTGTATGTTAACAGTAGAACGATAAACAGTAGAACCGAGGCGATAAGGGATGGAAAGACACCAATTCCGCCTAATAAAAAGCGATATATGTTTAATACAGCTAAGATGGAAGCACCGGCAATAGGACCTCCTGTTAATGTACCGACAATTAATACGATATGACGCATATCAAATTGAAATCCATAATTTGTTTTTGCTCCGAAAGTAATACATAGTATGGTAGCGAGGCAACATAATGTAATAAATATAGTTGAATTTAATTTAGGAGAACGTTTCCCTTTTTGATTCCAAAATAAATGGTATACGAGCATTGTAACAAGGATGAATAATATATTTAAAAAGAGATAAATAATAAAGGGTTTCAGTGGGATGCCTCCTCTCTTCTCACATTAGATTAATCATACTATAAAATGCAAGAAATGAAATGCGAAATAGCGGAAAAATCAGAAATTTTTTCTGGTAGTATACAATATGTTACAATAAGCTTTGTCAATGAAAGAAGGAATTCCGTGTAATGCACGGGAGAGGTTCGCGAACTCCCTCTATAAAAAACTATGGAAACAACAATATCATTAGGTATTGTTTTGTTTTTTTATTGTGACAGTTCAAGAACGTTCTTTCTTCTTATTCGTAGTAGAGAAGGAGAATGAGTGAAATGAAAAAAGAAAAGGCAGTTGTTGTTTTTAGTGGAGGACAAGATAGTACGACATGTTTATTTTGGGCAATAGAGCAGTTTGCAGAAGTAGAGGCTGTAACGTTTAATTACAATCAACGTCATAAGCTAGAAATCGATTGTGCAGCGGAAATTGCAAAAGAGCTAGGAATTAAACATACGGTACTAGATATGAGTCTATTAAATCAACTTGCTCCAAACGCGTTAACGAGAACGGATATGGAGATTACACATGAAGAAGGGGAATTACCATCGACGTTTGTAGATGGACGAAATTTACTATTCTTATCATTTGCTGCTGTATTAGCAAAACAAGTTGGAGCACGTCATATTGTAACGGGTGTATGTGAAACTGATTTTAGTGGTTATCCAGATTGCCGTGACGTGTTTGTGAAATCGTTAAACGTTACTTTAAATTTATCCATGGATTATCCGTTTGTGATTCATACACCACTTATGTGGATTGATAAAGCGGAAACATGGAAATTATCAGATGAACTTGGAGCATTCGAGTTTGTTCGAGAAAAAACATTAACATGTTATAACGGAATCATTGGTGATGGTTGCGGTGAATGTCCAGCATGTCAACTTCGTAAAGCAGGATTAGATACGTACCTACAAGAACGCGAAGGGGCGAGTAACTAATGGATAATTTCTTTGGATTTCGCATTGTAGAAAGTTTGCAAAAAATGGACAAGGATATTCAGCGTAAACAGCTTAAATATCATAATAAAAGAGTAATGGTCAGCAAGGAATTTACATTTGATGCAGCACACCATTTACACTGTTATGAAGGGAAATGTAAAAACTTACATGGTCACACATATAAAGTTGTATTTGGGATTAGTGGATATGTAAATGAAATCGGTCTTGCAATTGACTTTGGAGATATAAAAGAAATTTGGAAGAATGAAATAGAAATTTATTTAGACCATCGTTATTTAAACGAAACGTTACCAGCGATGAATACAACTGCTGAAAATATGGTCGTTTGGATTTATGAAAAGATGGCAGAAGCGTTAACAAAAGATAATCGTGCGAACGAATATAAAGGAGCTCGTGTTGAATTTGTTCGGCTGTTTGAGACTCCAACTAGTTATGCGGAAGTAAGACGGGAGTGGATGCTAGATGAGTAAAATCCCTGTCTTAGAAATATTTGGTCCGACTATTCAAGGTGAAGGAATGGTTGTAGGACAAAAGACGATGTTTATCCGTACAGCTGGCTGTGATTATAGCTGTGCTTGGTGTGATTCAGCTTTTACGTGGGATGGATCTGCTAAAGATCAAATTAGACAGATGACAGCGGAAGACGTTTGGAATGAGCTTGTAGAAATTGGCGGCGAAAATTTTTCTCATGTTACGATTTCAGGTGGAAATCCGGCATTGCTGAAAAATATTGAGTTTCTTCTTTCTATATTAAAAGAGAATGGAATGCGAACAGCAATCGAAACGCAAGGGAGTAAATGGCAAGATTGGTTACTTCAAATTGATGAGATAACGATTTCTCCAAAACCACCAAGTTCGACAATGAAAACTGATTTTCAGAAGTTAGATGCTATGATTCAGAAACTAGCAGGAAAAGATATTAGTTTAAAGGTAGTAGTATTTGACGATTATGATTTCGAGTATGCAGTTAAGATGCACGAACGTTATCCACATGTACCATTTTTCTTACAAGTAGGAAATGATGATACAAAAACTGTGGATGATGCGATGTTGATTAAAAAGCTATTAGATAAGTATGAGTGGTTAATTGAAAAAGCAGTTAATCGTAAAGAAATGAATAATGCAAAAGTATTGCCGCAGCTTCATGCGTTAGTATGGGGAAATAAACGCGGAGTATAATGAGAAGGGATGTTTAAAATGGCAGGAAGATTAGATGAAGATTTAAAAGATGTAACATTGTTAGGAAATCAAAATACAAAATATTTATTTGAATATAGCCCAGAAATTTTAGAGGTATTTGATAATAATCATCCAAACCGTGATTACTTTGTTAAATTCAATTGCCCTGAATTTACAAGCTTATGTCCGAAAACAGGCCAACCGGATTTTGCAACAATTTATATTAGCTACATTCCAGAACAAAGAATGGTAGAGAGTAAATCTTTAAAACTATATTTATTTAGTTTCCGCAATCATGGTGACTTCCACGAAGATTGTATGAACGTTATTATGAATGACTTAATTAAATTAATGGATCCACGTTACATCGAGGTATGGGGTAAATTCACACCACGTGGAGGGATTTCCATTGATCCTTACTGCAACTACGGTCGCCCAGGAACGAAGTATGAACAAATGGCTGACTACCGCATGATGAACCATGATTTATATCCAGAAACAATTGATAATCGTTAATATATAATAGAAAGAAAGGATCTGTATAACATACAGATCCTTTCTTTCTATTATATTATGCATTTTGATTAATGACAGTATAGTTTTTATGACTAACAACTGTAAGAGGTTCCATATCTAGTTCTCTAAAATTCTCCATAATTGTTATATCTACAATAACGGAGTTTTGATTTACTTTTTGAACACGGCCTTGCATTCCACCTTTAAATTCAATGATATCTCCAGTTTCTGCGATCTGCATAAGCAACTCTCCTTGTTACAGTTTTCCCAAAAAAGAATAATTTTGGTTTTTTTATTTCTTCCTATTTTGAACCATATTGTCCATTTTGTAAATGTTTCCAAAGTAAAAATTCGAAAAACATTCACTTTTTGTAAGAAAATATGCAAGAATGTCATGTTATTAGAAAAAAAGAAGGGTTTAAATGCAGACATCTTTATATAGGGGTATAATAAAAATATACAATAACCTACTAAAGTGGGAGAAATTAGAGGCGGTAAAATGATGTTTGAATTTGTGGGGAGTGTTATAGCATTAATTTTATTTGTATTTTCTTATATACATTTAAAAAAGATCCGTCATCATGAAACGAATACATATTTTGATGGGATGGATGGGATACATGCTGGGGTCACAAATGAGAGTGGCGTGGATATGTAAAGGTGTATAACTTTCTTTTTTTGCGTGGTATGATATGTAAAAATAGTACATAATAGAGTTCGTAAGTGATGAATGGAGAGTGGAAAGAATGAAGATTTCTTTTATTCGTCATGGTCGCTTAGACCGTACTATAGAACCAATGACGGTTACATTCTTTCGTGAATGGATGAAAGGATATGACTTACATACTATAACAGAAAAAGCACCTATACCAACGGAAACAAGGGAAGCGGTTGAAGCGGCAAAATTGATTGTAACGAGTGATCAAAGGTGTGCTGTACAGTCAGCAGCTGAATTAACGGATTCTTTATCTTTTATGCAAAATACTCTATTTAGGGAAGCAGAAGTTCCGACGAGTTTTTATGCTCCAAAATGGTTGAAGTGTAAACCTAACGTATGGATGTTTATCGGACGAACAGTATGGATACTTGGTTACCATAAAGGTGTGGAGTCTTATAAGGAAGTAAGAGAGAGGGCAAGACAAGCGGCTTGCTTATTACATCGTTACGCTCTCGTACATGGAAGTATTGCTCTTGTAGGTCATAATTATGTGAATGTAATGATTGGTGCCGAACTGAGAGCGATGGGATGGTCTGGTTCTCCTATTTTGCACAGAGAGCCATGGGGATGTACAACATATACGTTTCATGAGGCGATGAATGGAAATATATTGAATACGAATTTAACATAAAAGCACACGGTTTATATAAATCGTGTGCTTTCTTTTTAAGATATAGAAATTTTGATGTTTAATGGTTTTACGAGATGTGCATAAGGTTCGCCTACAAGCATGACGATTTGATCTTTTTTATAACCTAGTTTTTCGTATAGTGAATAGGCGCGTTTGTTTTCTAAATTAACAAGTAATGCGATTTTTTCATACTCCTTTTCAGTTGCATGTATTTCAGCAGCTTCAATTAATTTAGAACCAATTCCTTTTCCGCCATATGCACTTGAAACGGATAAAGTATCAATGTAATATTCATCAAGCTCGGCTTCTTTTTCTAACGTAATCGATTCATCTTTATGTAATTCTCTTAAGTGACGTACAATTGGTGCATCAAGCTTTGTTGCTTCACTACCGTGATAAGCGACAATAACTCCAACTGCACCCCCGTCTTGCTCATATACAAAACAGTTTTCATAGCTCAGTCGATTTCTCTCTTTTGAGAACCATGTTTCAAGTCCTAGTAATACTTCTGTCTCAACTGTGCTACCTGTGATTTTTTCAGCAATTTCGTGCAGAGCGTTATACAATAAAGGTGCTACCAGTTTCGCATCTGTCTTTTTTGCTTTCCGAATCATAGTATCCCTCCTAGTTCTATTTATATATTGTAGCATAGTGGTATGGAACTTTGCATAATTGAATGATGAAATGATTGATATAGAGAAGTAGCTATGTTAGTATATGATATTTAGTGGACATCTACTAACGATATCTTTTTTGAAAAATAATGAAAATGAAATGAAGGTATAGCATCTGGATAATTTTACAGTTGTTGACCTATAGAATATAAGATAAAATAAAATATTGCATAGAGGTGAAATACATGGATAAAGAATTAGCAAATACAATTTTGGATCAGCTGAAAAATGGTGAAATAAAGGAGTATGTTGTTACGAAAGATGTATTTTATACGTTCAGAGAAGTTTTAGTAAATCGAGAAGACTTTAAACATTTCATTGGTAACGCACAGCGCGGCGGACAGGTCATTTATACATATTCAGAAACGCCACGTTCGTAACTAAAAGAATATAGGGAGGAGACTTATGGGCGATTTTAAACAAGGCATATTACCGCATTGGGATTATATGTGGAAAGATAGAGCCGGAAATCGATTTATGGGGATGGTCATGTATCCAGAGAAACGAAAGTGTTCGGCCAAAATGCTTCAGAAAATAAAAAGAGCATATGAAGAGGCTGTAGAAATTAAAGTAACTGTACAAGTTCAACATACATATCAGTACGTTGAAGGAATGATTGTGTACTTTGATGAAGAAGCTCCTGTATGTACAATGATTGATAAAGATGAAAATCCACATCATATATTTGTAAAAGATATTTTGCGTATTGAGCACTCTGAATAATCTTTTCATAAATAAGTTGAATTTCCATAATGATAATCTTTTTCTATAATAGTTATCTTTTAGTATGTAACGCGAACTGAAAGTATATGTATAATATTGAATAAAGCAAAGTTGATAAATGTAATCGTTTTTTAGAACAGATTATCGTTTCATGTCTGTTCTTTTTTGCGTGATGCTGGAGAAATATATTCCTCCAGCATTTGCCGTTTTATGACAAAATATATTGTTAACTTTTTTAAAAATAAGGTTAAATTCGTTGACAACTTTTTTGAAAAGCACTTTATTGACATGAGTTTTAGAATGTTGTTTCATAGTCATTGTATTGAAAAAAATCGACGGTCTTGTCGAAAAGTAAAAGTTAAAAAAAGAAAGAATTTATACATATATCTTGTGTCTTATTTTGAAACGTAATACAATATATAGAGAAATCGAGAAACAACATACAGAGAGTATAGATTGAAAAGGGAGGGTCGGAAATGTTAGTTGCATATGATTCTATGACAGGAAACGTGAAGCGTTTCATCCACAAATTAAATATGCCGGCCGTTCAAATTGGTGAAGATCTAGTAATAGATGAAGACTTTATTTTAATTACGTATACAACAGGTTTTGGCAATGTACCAGAACGTGTTTTAGAATTTTTAGAGCGCAATAATGAAAAATTAAAAGGCGTATCTGCAAGCGGCAATCGTAACTGGGGAGACATGTTCGGTGCAAGTGCTGACAAAATTTCTGCTAAATATGAAGTGCCTATTGTATCAAAATTTGAGTTATCAGGAACAAATAACGATGTAGAATATTTTAAGGAAAGGGTGCGGGAGATTGCGACACATTGAACTGAATAATGAAATCACGCAAATGCAGGACGGTTTTTATCAGCTTCATAAAGATAAAGAGGCATTAGAAGTCTTTATGGAAGAAGCTAGAGAGAATACCGTTCATTTTAATAGCGTGGCAGAGCGAATGGAGTATATGAAAGAACATGATTACTATTACAACGTTCTGGACGAGTATAACTTGGAGGAAGTAGAAGAGGTATATAACATCGCTTATGGTGGAAACTTCGAGTTCCAATCTTATATGGCAGCATCTAAGTTCTACAAAGATTATGCGTTAAAAACAAATGATCAAAAACAATACTTAGAAAGCTATGAAGATCGTGTAGCAATTGTGTCATTATACTTAGGACGCGGTGATGTTGCGAAGGCAAAACAATTCGCAAGCATGATTGTCAAACAAAACTACCAACCAGCGACACCAACCTTTTTAAATGCGGGAAGAAGCAGAAGAGGAGAAATGGTGTCTTGTTTCTTGTTAGAGATGGATGATAGCTTAAATTCAATCGGCTTTAACATTAATACTGCAATGCAATTATCAAAAATCGGCGGTGGAGTAGCTTTAAACTTATCTAAGCTACGCGCACGCGGTGAGCAAATTAAAGGTATCGACAACGCTGCAAGTGGTGTAGTACCTGTTATGAAGTTACTTGAAGATTCGTTTTCATATGCGAATCAGCTTGGCCAACGAAAAGGTGCCGGAGCTGTATATTTAAACATTTTCCATTGGGATATTATTGAATTCCTTGATACCAAAAAAATAAATGCCGATGAGAAGAGCCGTATTCAGTCTCTATCAATCGGAATTATCGTTCCAAGTAAGTTCTTTGAGCTTGCTGAGAAAAACGAACCTTTCCATGTTTTCGCGCCGTATACGGTGTATAAAGAATATGGAAAGCATTTAGATGACATTGATATTGATGAAATGTACGATGAATTAATGAGCAATCCGAAAGTGAAGAAGAAGCCGCTAGATATTAGTGCACGTGATATGCTTATTAAAATTGCTATGATTCAGCTTGAGTCTGGTTATCCGTACTTAATGTTTAAATCAAATGCAAATAATCAACATCCATTGAAGGATATTGGAACTGTGAAGATGTCGAACTTGTGTTAAATATGTAGCACCTTCTAGTAGAAATGCTAGTCGAAAACTCCGTTAAACGGGGAAAGCCTCAAATTTGAGGTAACCTACCGTGCTAAATCTTATCTTAGAATGAAAATATAAAAGTTCAGAATGTATCTTATTATTTTGTATAGCAGAGTTATGGGACAACATAAAGTAATAAGAGACTTTCTGAAAGATATTAAGATAAGTAAAAGCCTAACGACTATCCCTTATGGGAGTAGAGCGCAAGCGATTGGCGTTCGAAAAGCGGAGCACCTAATCAGGTAATGCTGTAGGTGATGATATAGTCTGTCCTGTATGGTGACATACAGCAGTTGCATGAGCAACGGACTGAGGAATAGCGAACTCGGTTGAACATTCGAGACAGAAATCTTCCAGCTTCAAGAAACTTCTGAAATAAATGATTATGGTACAGATGACATTATCCGTCGTGATATTAACTGTAACTTAGGATCGTTAAATATCGTAAATGTAATGGAAAATAAAGAAATTCGTGAAGCAGTTCATGCGGGAATGGAAGCTTTAACAGCTGTTTCTGATATGACAATCATTCCGAATGCACCAACTGTGAAAAAAGCAAATGATGAGCTTCATTCAGTAGGGCTTGGCGCAATGAACTTGCACGGATATTTAGCAAAAAATAAAATCGCTTATGAAAGTGCAGAAGCGAAAGAGTTCGCTCGTACATTCTTTATGATGTTAAATTACTACTCTATTGAGAAAAGTATGGAAATCGCTAAAGAAAAAGGCGAAACATTTAAAGACTTTGATAAGTCTGATTATGCAAGCGGCACATACTTTGAAAAGTATGAAACGACAGATTATAGCCCAGTAACTGAAAAAGTTCAGCAATTATTTGAAGGAATTCATATTCCGACAAAAGAAGATTGGACAAGTTTAAAAGAGCAAGTGCAGAAGAATGGTTTATACAACTCATATCGTCTTGCCATCGCTCCTACGCAATCGATCAGTTACGTTCAAAATGCAACTTCAAGCGTAATGCCGATTGTAAGTCAAATCGAATCAAGAACGTATGCGAATGCGACAACATATTATCCAATGCCGTATTTATCAAAAGATACGTTCTGGTACTATAAATCTTCTTACGATATGAATCAGTTTAAATTAATTGATTTAATCGCAGAAATTCAAGAACATATTGACCAAGGAATTAGTACAATTCTTTACGTTAATAGTGATATTTCAACACGTGAATTAGCGCGTTACTACATCTATGCACATAAAAAAGGCTTAAAGAGTCTGTATTATACGAGAACACGTAAATTAAGCGTGGAAGAGTGCGTGGCTTGTACCGTTTAATGGCATATTGCCATACTAAATGAATAACCCAACAGTATGAGCAGGGTTATGAACCCTGCTCATACTTGGTTTGTTCTACTAAACGGTTAGCTTTTCATTATTAGATGGAAATTTAACCGTTCAGTAGAACAATAATAGATATAGGGGTGATTCAATGCGCGCTGTTAACTGGAATAAAAAAGAAGACGATTTCAGTTTAATGTTTTGGAAGCAAAACATCGCTCAGTTTTGGACAGAAGAAGAAATTGCGGTTTCGTCTGACAAAAATACTTGGGTGCAATTATCGAAAGAAGAGCAAATTGCTTATAAGCGTGTATTAGGTGGTTTAACACTTTTAGATACGAAACAAGGTGGCGAAGGTATGCCTCTTGTACTTGTTCATCTTGAAAATTTACAAGCAAAAAGTGTATTAGCTTTCATGGGTGCTATGGAAGAAGTACATGCGAAGAGTTACAGTCATATTTTCACAACGTTAGCTACTGAAGAAGAAATCGATGATATTTTCGAATGGGTAGACAACCATCCGTTACTTGAGAAAAAGGCTGGTATTATTACAAGTTACTATCGTCGTTTATTAAAACCTGAAGTGACGAAAAAAGAGTTATACATGGCAATGGTAGCAAGTGTGTTCTTAGAAAGTTACTTATTCTATAGTGGATTCTTCTATCCGCTTTACTTAGCTGGTCAAGGTAAACTGACGGCGAGTGGTGAGATTATTAACTTAATAATTCGTGATGAGTCAATTCACGGCGTATTCGTCGGTATTTTAGCACAACAAATCTTCGCGGAACTTTCTGCAGAAGATCAACAAGAAGTGCAAAAAGAAACACAAGAGTTATTAATGGAACTATATGAAATCGAAATGGCATACACAGAAGAAATTTACACTTCTATCGGTCTTGTAGAGGATGTAAATCGTTTCGTTCGTTACAATGCGAATAAAGGACTTATGAACTTAGGACTTGAGCCGAAGTTTGAAGAAGAAGAAATTAACCCAATCGTTTTAAATGGTTTACGTACAGATACGAAAAACCATGATTTCTTCTCTGTAAAAGGAAATGGTTACGTAAAAGCAACGAACGTCGAAAAGTTATCGGACGATGATTTCGTGTTTAATTTTTAATATATGATCATAAAGAAAAGCTGTCTTATTCATTGATAAGACAGCTTTTCTTTATGGTTTTGTTTACATAACACTATTATTTTCGTATAACGATTTCTGTTGAAAAATTCTATCCGTTAGCTGGATAGAATTTTTTTGTAAGTAAATGGGTATTTACAACCCTTTTGTATCAGTGTATTATTTAACTAGTACACTGATACAAAAGGAGGGAAGAAATGAAAATAGAGTTTTCTCCAAATATACCAATTTACATTCAGGTAATGGAATACATAAAAAAAGAAATTGTAACAGGACATTTGTTGCCTGGTGATAAAATTCCCTCTGTGCGTGAATTAGCGAGTGAATTACAAGTAAATCCAAATACGATCCAGCGTACATTTCAAGAGCTCGAACGAGATGGGGTTGTTGTAACACGTAGAGGAATGGGAAGATATGTAACGAATGAAGGGGAGAAAATTATGGAGCTGCGAAAAGAGATGGCGAAAGAATTACTTCATTCTTTTATAGATGGAATGGACAATTTAGGGTTTTCAGAAGAAGAAATTCTTACAATCCTTCGTTCTTCATTACATGAGAAAAGGGAGGAGAGCGAATGACAGAGCTATTAAAAATAGAAAACTTATGGAAAAGATACGGATTAAAAGCGGTGATTCGTGAATTGAACATAGAGATTACCGAAGGAAAAATCGTAGGGCTTGTTGGAGATAACGGGAGCGGGAAAACAACATTATTAAAAATGATTGCAGGTCTGCAGCACACTTCTGAAGGTAGC
Organism: Bacillus sp. (in: firmicutes); assembly: GCF_031983925.1. Classification (NCBI taxonomy): domain Bacteria; kingdom Bacillati; phylum Bacillota; class Bacilli; order Caryophanales; family Bacillaceae; genus Bacillus; species Bacillus sp. (in: firmicutes). The sequence continues at coordinate 95,941 of NZ_DALYZR010000001.1, forward strand.
ATTACAATCGCTGGTAAAAAGGTGGGATTAGAAACGAAAGAGATCGTTTCGTTTATGTCTGATAAGCCAGTATTTGATGATTGGATGACAGTAAAAGATTCTATATTTTTCTATCGTGATTTTTATAAGGACTTTGATATGCAAAAAGCGGTAGATACGATTGCGGAGTTTAAAATACCGTTAGAAGAAAAAGTTACAGCTTTATCAAAAGGGATGGTTGAAAAGCTACAAATTATTTTAACGTTTTCTCGGAAAGCGAAGTTATACGTACTAGATGAACCACTGGGCGGAATTGATCTCGTTTCTAGGGAACACGTACTGGAACTTATTTTACAGTTTTATCGCGAAGATTGTACGATACTAATTTCGACGCACTTAATAAATGAAGTTGAAAATATTTTTGATGAAGTAATCTTTTTAAAAGATGGGGAAATTGTATTGTATGAAAATGTAGAAGAATTACGTTTTCAAAGAGGGAAAGCGGTCACAGATGTGTTTAAGGAGGTGTTTAGTAGATGAAGCCGAGCTTAATATATATGTACAATATAAATAAAAAACAAATAATTATTTCTTTGTTATCATTTATATTCGTTGTCGCTGTAGCTTTCGTAAGTTTGGGAAATTATATTAAACAAGAATCAGGAGAAGTAAGACAAACAATTATAGTTGCTTTCGTTATTCTAGTATATATAACTTTTTTAGCAATGATAGTTATTCAGGCGGTGTCTGCATTTGGAAAAATGACTGAAAGCACATTATTTCGGTTAACATCGATATCCGGTAAAAAGATTGTTTTAGCAATATTGTTATACGCTGTAATTTATTTACTTATTTTTGAATTAATAGGCTCTATTTTTTTATATGGTATTTCTATGAAAATAATAAAAGGTACAGAGCTCTATGAAGTATTATTTACTCAAAGTGTATTCAATCCACTAAAGCACCTCTTTAGTACTATGTTATATGTATTTAATTTATCTAGCATATTGCTAGTATTACTTTTTTCAGTAGCAAGCGTTAAAGTGTTTTCTTTGAAAAAGAAGAAGTTAAAATATCCAATGGTATTTTTCTTATTTTTACTAGTAACAAAATTATTAGGTACTATATATGGAATGTTGGGCGGTCTTGCACCTGCTGCACCTCTAATAAAAAAATTAGTATATATAGATGAATCATCAGGAGCGGATGTGTTTCTCTATCCGGAAAAACTTATGAATTTATATAGCCTTAGTTTTTCTATAGGAATATTTATTCTACTTGTTTATATAACAGGTCGCATAATCGATAAAAAACTAGAAGTCTAAAGGAGGAATCAGCATTGGGAAACGTAGTAGTAAAGTTAGAGAATGTTCGAAAAAGGATTGGTGGAACGGAAATTATTCGTGGTTTATCATTTGAAGTTTGTGAAGGGGAAGTATACGGGTTCCTTGGACCAAACGGTAGCGGTAAGACAACAACGATTCGTATGATGACAGGTCTTATTTCAATGACAGAGGGCGATATTACAATTTGTGGTCATAGTATTCGCACGGAGCGTGAAAAGGCGCTAGAGCAAATTGGAGCGATTGTAGAAAATCCTGAACTATATGATTATATGACAGGAATGCAAAACTTGAAGCATTTTGCGAACATGGCAATTACACCAATTAGTAAAGAGCGCATTGCTGAAATTGTAAAACTGGTTGAATTAGAGCATGCAATTCATAAAAAGGTGAAAACATATTCACTTGGTATGAAACAACGTTTAGGAATTGCACAGGCATTACTGCATCAGCCGAAAATTTTAATTTTAGATGAGCCGACAAATGGATTAGATCCAGCTGGTATTCGTCAAATTCGTGATTATTTACAACGTTTAGCGAAAGAAGAGAATATTGCTGTAATCGTATCAAGTCACTTATTAAGTGAAATTGAACTTATGTGTGATCGCGTCGTTATTATTAAGCAAGGTGAGTTTGTACAAGAATACAACTTACATGAACAAGCAAAACATGATGAGACAGTAGTTGTAGCGTTTGAAGTAGATGAAGTTCAGAAAGCAAATGAAATCATTGCAGGTAAGGCGCAAGGAAATGTCATTGTAGTATCTGTAAAGAAAGAAGAAATTCCACAACTTGTAAAGAAACTTGTGAATGAAGATGTGCTTGTATACGGAGTTACCGTTCAAAATAAAACGTTAGAGGATGAGTTCTTAGCGATTACAGGGGGAGTGAAAGCGTAATGTTTAAATTAATTCAAAATGAATTTTTAAAGTTGCATGCGAAAAAAGGTATGTATATTTTAATTGGTGTTATTGCAGTATTGGAAATTTTGGGAGTTTTAGCGATGCTGAAATGGGGAGATGGAACTGAATTTAAAGGATCATATTTAGATTTTGCAAGTTCAGAGATTGGTTTAATTACTTTGTTTGCAACGATTTTTGGCATTACGATTGCTTCTCGTATAATTACGGATGAATTCCAAAAAGGTACAATTAAGCAGTTATTAATTCGTCCAAGAAAACGAATGACAGTTTTATTCTCTAAATATATTACAGTGTTACTTACTATAGTATTTATCATATTTGCTAACACGATTATTTCAATGATTATTGGCGGAATTGCAATGGATGGTAGTAAAACAGAATTAACGATAGGAATCGTAATGAAATCTACTTTATATCAAGTACTTTCACCGTTCTTCTTTGCGACGCTTGCATTTTTCTTAGCAAACGTATTTAGAAAGTCTGTCTTACCATTAATTATTACGATGTTCCTCTTCTTTTTACAAGGACCAATTAATATGGTACTGATGATGTTTGCAAAAGGTGTAGCGAAGTTTGTAGTGTTCTTCCATTTAAATTTAAGTGTGTACGATAGCAATAAGCTAGTAAGTGGCGGAATAGAACCAACATTTACAGAGTTTACATTTACAACTTCATTATTACTTGTAGCTGCATACTTTGTTGTATTACTTGTAGCATCAAGTGCATTATTCCAAAAACGTGACGTATTATAATAAAAGAAATCCCCGCTTGTAAAAACGGGGATTTTTATTACATAACTTTCTCGTATATTTCAACCGAAAGAAAAGAATGATTACTATATATGGTGTTCAAAAGTATTTGAGAAAAATAGGAAGAATTTCAACTATATTCATATTATAATTTAGTTATCTGAACATGTACTTTTACTATCTTTGGAGGTGTTCGATATGCACGATGCATTTTCACGCATAAGACTACGCAGTTTTTTTGGATGGATGATTATAGGGCTGTTCCTTACGATGATCCCATTAGGTCTATCAAATGTTTCTGAGAATACGACGGAGGTTATTTCACAAATAACTGTGTTTTTTGTATTTCCGTTATTTTGGTTATACGTAAAAACCAATAAAAATAATGTTATATTTAACAGTTTTTTTGATAAACCAGGACGTTTACCGTGGGGGTTAATTGTATTAGCAACGATAATGGGAATGATTTTTTCAGTTGGTATATCTCATATTCAATTTTACATATTAGCACATACGTTACCGAATTTCTTAGTTACTATGTTAGAAGATGGAAATGTTATTAATACGAGTAACATATATATGACGATATTTACTTTCATTTCAGCATGTGTGTTAGCACCTATTATGGAAGAGGTTATTTTTAGAGGCTTCTTTTTACAGCGAATGGCTTATAAATGGGGCATTAAAAAAGCTGTCATTATATCTTCCGTTATTTTTGGCTTAGGGCATTTTGATGTTATTGGTGCGTTCATGTTTGGTGTTGTAATGTGTCTTTTATACATAAAGACGAAAAATATATGGACGAATATTGCTGTACACGCTCTAAATAATTTCATTGCAACAAGTATGCAATTTGTCGGCGGAGAAGAGAGCAGCGCCATTTCAATTCCTGAATTACAAGCGCAAAGTAATTTATGGATCGGTATCGGTCTTACAGTCGTTGGATTACTTTGGTTAATTCCTTACGTTTGGAAACAATGGCGTATGGTAAAAGAAGTGGGTGTGCCACCAGTGCGCTTCATACATGAGGAAAAAGTAGTGAGTGTATCAGAAGGAAATGAAGTGTATAGTCAAGTGATTGTAACAGATAGATTGATGGCTGTAGAGCTACCAGATGAGGCTGTAAATAAGCTCCGATTAGAAGAAAATGATTATGTAACAGTATCTGTAGAAGACGATAAAATCGTTATAAAGAAAGCACATAATAGATAAGTAAAAAGTAGCTCTTTGTGAGCTACTTTTTACTTTGTAATAATTTCTACACGAAAATTATTGCCGTTCTTTACATATTTAATATCTGTAACAGTACGAACTGCTTTTAAAATCTCAACTTTTTCACCAATTCGAGGGATAGTCGGAACATTATCCCAAATGCCAAGCAAGTCATCTAATTGTCCCGTTTTTTCATAAAACCAGATTTTCAATGTAAAGCCCCTTTCTCGAACTTTATGTATTTTAATACATAATATATTATTTTTATTCTTATTGTAAGAGGTTTTTATATATTTTATGAATAAAAATTAATTAATCTTCTGGGAAGATATGTTCAATATCAGGGGTAAGAGATATTTCTGATAATACGATATGAGAAACAGTCGTTGCATATGAAGAAACATCATTAATAAATTCTTCAAGTTCAACGAGTGAAGGAACAGAAATTTTTACAATGTAGCATAAGCTTCCTGTTACGCGGTAACAAAAACTTGCAGATGGATAGGACTGAATAAACTGTTGCATACGTGTTGTATCCCCGTTTTTCAAAGTGATTTCTAAAATACAGTCTAAAACAAGTCCTGCTTTTTTATAATCGATATCGATTGTGTATTTTTGGATCACGCCTTCACTTTCGAGTTTACGAACACGCTCTGCAGTAGACGGAGCAGATAAGTTTACTCGTTTCGCCAATTCACGCATGGAAAGGCGACTATCATTATATAATTCATTTAAAATTTTTCGGTCAACACGGTCTAGTTGCATTTGTAAATATACCTCCAGTAAAATAATAATTTTTGTAAAGAAAAAATATAAATTAAGATTCATATGAAATGTAAAATGAGCTTTATTTATTTTACAATAAAACAGAAGGAAATAGGAGGGGAAATGATGGAGAAAATTTCATTATCAAATGTAGGAGATACAAAGTTTCAAAAGTTATTAGGTCATAATCCGGAAATATTACATTCGTGGAGTACATTAGAAAATACACTGTACAATAAAGGAACTCTTTCAGCAGAGCTGAAGGAACAAGTGAGAAGAACATTAGCGTACGGGAATGAATGCCCGTACTGTATGGCAAAGGGAAGGCCTGATGATATGCAAAAGGTAGAAGAAATTGGTGTAGCAGTAACTTTTGCGCATACATTTATTCATGACAAAAAGCCGATAGATGATAATATGTTTCATGTATTGAAACAATATTGGACGGAAAAAGAAATTGTAGAGCTTTGCGCTTATATTTGTTTTATTACTGCATCGCAACAACTGGGTTTTCTATTTCAATTACAGCCAAACGAAGCATTAAAATTATTTTAAGAAAATAATTGCGAATTATGTAGAAAAAAATAAGAATATTTCGTATAATTTAAGTACAATCATTTTGAAAATAGGGGTGGCATCATATGGAGCAAATTCCGGTAAAGAGAATAGAAGAAGTACTTGTTGTAGCAGGGGATGACAAACAAAAGCAAAAGGAATTTTATGAATTGCTCTTATCTACTGAGTTTTATGTTGCTGGCTCACTAGAAGCAGAGGAAGGGGCAACAGAAGGAATACTTCGCTTGCGTCATTTCCAAGGAGAGGGTAGATGGATCGTTCCGTTCTTTACACAAATGGAATTTGTAAAAGACGTGTTGCCAGAAGGAACACCCCTTATTACGATACGTGGGAAAGAATTATTTAGTAGTATTGAGAAAGATGCTACAGCAGTATTAAATGTCGGTACTGATATAAGTAAAACATTTATTCCAGAAGAAATTGCAGATATCGCATCTGGACGAATTTTTAACTATTATAAATAAAGTGAAACTTTAATCAGTGGGGGTTTTCTTCATCCCCCACTGATTATTAGTTGAACCAATCGGGCTTTAATGGGCAGCCCGCCCCCCACCTAACTTCTTTGCTTTCGCTGCATTTTGAGGTGGGGGTCTTACTGCCCATTAAAGCGGGATAAAAGGAAAAGCATAATCGCTTTTCCTTTTTAATTTGAATACGGAGTGGCTATGCCAGAAGAAATAGAGAGTGTTTTATTATTTGTATTTATTGTCGCTGTAGCTCCAAGAGGAATCCCAATGTTTGGGCTTATATGTCCAATCGGTAAACCGAATAGGACAGGTATAGCATATGAAGTGAAATATTCATATAGTATTGTTTGCAATGATTGAGATGGTTTAGAAGGAGTGCAGTCATGACAACTTGTAAAAATAACACCACTACATTCATGAAACTTTCCAGATAAAAGTAGCTGATTTAACATACGGTCAATGCGATATGGTTCTTCCCCAATGTCTTCAAGCAATAAAAGTTTATTGGCTGTATTTATCTCGTAGGAGGAGCCAATGATACTCGTTAACACCGCTAAATTGCCTCCAACTAACTGACCTGTAACTGTACGGGAAGAGCTAGGTACGATACATTCTGAAGCAGATAAGATGGTTGAATATGGGTGAAATAGTTGGTTGAAAGAAGATAAAGAAAGAGAATCTACACCTTTACCTAATTCTTCTACCATTGGGCCATGAAAAGTAACAAGCTTTGCATAACGTGAAAAGGCAGTATGTAAAGCTGTAATATCGCTATATCCCCAAAAGATTTTTGGATTTTGCCGAATGATTTCATATTGAATGTGAGGGAGGAGACGAGCGCTACCGTAACCACCTCGTGCACAGAAAACAGCCTTTACTTCAGGATTTGAAAATGCTTCATGTATGTCATTGAGCCGGACTTGATCCCTTCCAGCTAAATATCCATATTTCTCATAGACACTCTTCCCGATTACTACAGATAAACCCATTTCTTGTAATACCTTTACACCTTTTAATACATTTTCAATTGTTGGTGGGCCGGACGGTGCAATAATCATTACTGTATCACCTTGTTGTAATGCATTTGGATATATCATTGTTTTCAGCCTCCTTCACTTTCAATATATTCGCTTCATAGGAAGTTCAATCCTTGTAAAAGAAGGGGAAAGTTTGTCAAATAAAGAAGATATAAAGGGAATAGGAGGAGAAATGATGTTTACAAGTCGAGTTATAGATACATTACAAATTAAGTATCCCATCATTCAAGCCGGTATGGCGGGTGCGATTACAACGCCAGAACTCGTTGCAGCTGTGAGTAATAGCGGAGGATTAGGAACGCTTGGAGCAGGCTATATGAGCCCAGAACAAATTCGTGAAGCGATTTATAAAATACGGGAACGAACAGATAAGCCTTTCGGTGTTAATTTACTATTAACGAAAGAGATACAAATAGAAGAAGAGAAGATAAACTTGGCCAAGGGATTACTTAGCGGAGTGAATAGAGAATTCGGTATAGAGGAAGAAGAACAGTTAAAGCTTCCAAAAAGTTATAAAGAACAATTACAAGTGTTAGTAGAAGAAAACGTGCCAGTCGTTAGCTTTGCATTTCAAACGTTAGAAAAAGAAGAAATAAATGACTTGAAAAGAAGCGGAATAAAAGTCATCGGAACAGCTACTCATGTGGCAGAGGCGAAAGTACTTGCTGAATTAGGAGTAGATATTATTGTCGGTCAAGGTAGTGAGGCAGGGGGCCATAGAGGAACGTTTATCGGGAAAGAACAGGACGCTATGATTGGGACGTTCGCATTAATTCCGCAGTTAGTAGCAGCAGTTCCGCATATCCCGATTGTTGCAGCAGGTGGTGTAATGAACGGGCAAGGGCTTGTTGCAGCATTTACACTGGGAGCAGAAGCTGTTCAAATGGGATCAGCCTTTTTAACGAGTGAAGAGAGTATTACGCATGACGTGTATAAAAAAGCGGTTTTACGTAGTACAGATACGAGTACAACTGTGACTCGTGCGTTTTCCGGGAAATATGCACGAGGTATTCGTAATGAATTTATAGAGAAGCATGAAGGGAAAGAAGAAGACCTTCCGATGTATCCGGTGCAAAATGTATTAACCTCTAAAATACGCCAACAAGCAGCAAAGCAAAATAATGGAGAATATATGTCACTTTGGGCAGGACAAGCGTCATCATTAGCACGAATAGAATCAGCTCAGCATGTAGTGGAGAGAGTGATGAAAGAAGCAGATAACGTAATTGAACAATTGCAAAATATATATAGAAAAAGACCACTTGAATAATTCAAGCGGTCTTTTCTTTAGTTTGCTTTATAAAATTGTTGGATGGCTTCATCAATATAAACCCAGCCTTTCCAACCTAAGTGCATGTGATCTTTTAAGAAGTATTTATCATACTCATGATTTGAGAAGTCGGCAATTGGATAGCCAGCTTTCTCAATTTGCTCATGAACTTTCTTATAGTACAATTCTCGGCGTTCTTTCGGGAAGCCAGCGTAATCGTACCAAGGACCTTTTACAGGAACAGAAATGAAGAGTGGTTTTGCACCAGATTGTTTTAATAAATCAAGTGCAATTTGTAAATCTTCATATTCTGGCGATTGATCATAAGCATCATTTTTTAAGTAGCCTTCACGTTGCTTTAATTTCTTCTTGATTTTGCTGTTGAAGTAACCATCTTCAATACCGTAATTGTTAGATCCAGATTCTGCTGCACCTGTTTGATCTGCATGTTTACGAGCCTCTTCCCAGCTCATTTGTTTTAATGACGGGTCAAGTTTTTCTTTATGCGGTTTAATATTAAACATAGCTGTAAATAAATCTTTACGATCTAAAATGTTACGATAAATATAAGCGAAAGGTTTAGCAGCAAGTGCTTTTATTTTATGCTTTGTATCATCGTAAACGATACCTTCAAGCGAAATTTTAAGTAAAGTTTCTTTCTTAACGATCTCAAAGTTTAATAAACGCTTTGCAATTTGCTTTTTCATTTCAGGTTTTACATCATCGTTGAAAATGAAGTGGTAACCTTGTTGCTTTGAAAAGTTAGGTGCAAAGTGTGTTTCATCAATACCTTGTGGCACAAACCATTGCGGAGAAAGAACGAATACCATTTTCTTATCCTTCAATTGATCCATCGTAGATGCAAAGTTTAATACATGTACAAGGTCTTGTGTTCCGCCACGTCCAAGTAGGAATGGTGTGAATCCTTCAGGCTTTACTTTGAAATAATTTGATGGATGGTAAGCATCCATACGTGCGAATTCCGATGAACCATACATCGGAAGGTATTTCGAGTCTGCTAACATCTTTTGCTGTAAAATCATACTTTGAATCTTTTCTTCTTTTAAAGAAGTGGCAGCTTGTTCTACTTTTTCATCACTTAAAAGTGGAAGTAGGAAGCGCGTTGGAATAAGTAAGAATACAGCAAAAAGGGCCAATGCTAAAAGCATCGGACCAAATTTTGCTTTGTTCATCGGATTTCTTCCAACTTCTTAATAACCATGTTTGGAGTAGCCCACTCGTCACGGTCAAAATCAGAAATAGAAACTTCAATATCTAAACGCTCTTGGAATTCAACTAATAAAGATACTACAGCGAAAGAATCAAGAATACCTTCTTCAAATAATTGAACATCTAAGTTTTCTTTTACAATATCGTTTTCACATACTTCTTCTAAAATATCTAATACTTGCTCTTTGAATTCTGCCATTTTTAAAATCTCCTTTATATCCGAAATATATTATATGTGCAACTTCTTAATGGTATAAGAAGGGTGCATTAAAAGTATCTGTTAAGGTGTCCAGAGAAAATGAGGAAACCGAAACATACAACGTGGAACGTAATTACAATCGCAAGGACGTGTGTAAATTTATTGTTTGGCCAAAACTTATGCTTCTTGTTTTTTCGTTCAAAAATATCGAATAAAATAAACAGTGCGGCATGATATAGACCATAAATAACATACTGCGCAACAGCGCTTCCTTGGATGTGCCAAATTCCCATAATGAAGAAGTTTAAAAATGCCCCGATATACGAAATAGTGTAACGGTTCTTAATTAACTTTTTCTTCGTTGCAAAAAAGACGAAACGCATGTAAATAAAATCACGGAACCAGAATGATAAACTCATGTGCCAGCGGTTCCAGAAGTCTTTAATATTACGACTAAGGAATGGCTTATTAAAGTTTTCAGGAGTTTTAATTCCCATCATATAACTGATACCAATTACGAACGCACTATAACCTGCAAAGTCAAAGAATAACTGCATGCTAGTAGCGTACATAAAAATCACATTAGATAAAAGTGTATCTTGATTGGCGAATACTGCCTTTACAAGGTATGTTGTTATCAAGTGCGCGATTATAAACTTATACAGAAAACCTTGGAAAATACGATTAAGCCCTGTATATAGTAAATTTTGATATTCCTCAGCACTAGGTGGCTTTTGGATATCTTTTTGGAATCTACGATAACGATCGATAGGTCCACTTGAAATCGCAGGGAAGAATAAAACGAATTCCCAGAAATTAAAGAAGGAAAGTTCTTTAATTAAATTATCACGAACTTCAAAGACCATTTGTACAGCTCTAAATGTTACATAAGACATACCTGCGAAAACAATAAAATGCAATTCAGGTACAAATGGTGCGATTTTCGCCAAAATAAGTGGCAAAATCGATAAAATAACAGCTATACAAAACATGAATGTACTATTATTTTGTTTTCTTAAAATTAAATAGCCTTTAATTAGGGCATATTGCCAAATAATAAATGCGGCTAACATAATCGCTTGCTTCGGTTTATCTGAGAAGATAATAGCGATCATGACTAATGTTAATACTGCATTATATTTACGCAACATTTTACCTTTTAATCCAGCTATGATAGTAGGTATTAATAAAATGCCCACTATAGCGAAAAAATAAAATGATCCATATGCGGTCATGCTGTAACCTCACTCAATAATTTTTTGCGATCTACCTTTCCATTTGGTGTCATTGGAATAGAAGATTGATACATGAATTTACGTGGAATCATGTAGTTTGGTAATCGCTCATTGAGTTCTTTTTTAATTGCAGATGTTAATTTGAATTCTTTTTCAAATGAATGTTCTCCAGGAACAACAACCGCTAATAAATAATCGTATTTCTCACCTTTTTTAATTGGAACGATAACTGCTCCTTCTACGTAAGAACACGCACGAAGATGATGCTCAATTTCTTCTAATTCCATTCGATAACCATGCAGCTTAATTTGGAAATCAAGACGACCATTATAGAATAGAAGACCATTTTCAACATAGCCAGCATCGCCTGTTTTATAGGCGCGCTCACCGTCAATCATAGTAAATGCTTTTTCTGTTAATTCAGGGCTTCCTAAATATCCAACGCTTACGCTTGGACCGACAATTACGATTTCACCTTTTTCACCATCAGGTGCAATCGTTCCATCTTCTTTCATAATAAGAAGGCGGCAGTCTGATTTACAGTAGCCAACTGGAAGTGATTTGTATTGATCAAGCACTTCTTCTGTAACGTGAATACCTGTTACAGCGACAGTAGCTTCTGTTGGACCGTACGTATTCATAATTGTTGCTTTTGGGAAACGCTCAATTAATTTTCTAGCTACTTCATTTGGTAACACTTCACCGCAGAATAAGAATGTTTTCATGTTCGGTAGCATACTCTCAGAGAAAGATGCTTCCATTAAACACATTTCTGCGAAAGATGGTGTGGAAGTCCATACTTGTATATCCGATTGCTCTAGAGAAGCAAACAAGTCTTTTGGACGTGCAATCATATCTTTATCGATTGCCCAAAGTGTACCACCTGTTACTAATGATGGGTAAATATCCATGACAGATAAATCGAATGAGAAAGGTGCTTGGTTTAAGAATACTTGCCCCGTTTGTAAGTTGAAATCTTCTACAGCCCATTTTGTAAAACTTACAAGGCAGTTATAAGTAATCTGAACCCCTTTCGGATTACCTGTGCTTCCTGATGTGTAAATAATGTAGAAGTTCTCATCACCTTTTACCGCATGTTCAGGATTTGGAGTGTTCCCTTTATGAGTAAAGAAAATATCTTTTAAGTTGTCCTCACTTACAATGCGAACTGGTAAATCAGTTACAGTTACTTCAGTTCCTGATAAAAGTAGTTTCGCACCAGAATTTTCAGCGATACGTTGTACACGATCAGCTGGGATAGATAAATCTACAGGAATATAAGCATGTCCAGCTTTTACACATCCTAAAAAGTTAATAATCATTTCAGGTTGCATATGGCCATACACCATAATTGGTGAACGATCATCTGGATACTCAGAAGAAATCCAATGTGCTAACGCATCAGAATCTTCCTTTAATTGTTTGTACGTAATTTTCGCATCTCGCCAAACAAAAGCAGTTTGATCAGGCGTTTCAATAGCCCACTTTTCAATTTGTTCTAATAACTTCATAACGTTCCCACCCTAGAATTCATTGTAAATAAATGTACTTGTGTTTGTATCATGGAATCCATACAACCAAAGTAATGCAAATAAAATTGCAAGGTAATAAACCGTCTTTGCAACCCATTGTGTGAGTGGTCGAGACCATATCTCTTTTAATCTTTCCATGTCTTTCCCTCTCTTAATGAAATAATAGCTCTTTGTAGGTATCATGTCCTACATTATTGTGAAAAAAACAAAATTCCACATTTTAGGTAAAAATAAGTCAAAAGGCTCTTTTCTGATATTAGCACTAAATACTAAAAAAGAAAATCCCTAACTTAGCAATTATATTACATTCAGCATCAATTTGTAATGGATTTGATATGTAAATAGGAAGTGGATTGTGTGAATACATAAAAGTGGACTAGAAGAATACGTAAAATATAGTATTTGTGCTTATGAGTCATTCGAGACGAAGTAAACTTTTACATTTTTAGCCCTTTTAAAAAGGAGGAAATTATCATGGATAGAGTGTGGAAGAATCTAATTTCGGAAGAAAATATCGTGAAATGGAGAAGGTATTTCCATAAGTATCCAGAATTATCGTTTCATGAAAAAGAAACTTCGCAATTTATATATGATACAGTATGCTCATTTTCTTCTTTTGAAGTAACGAGACCGACGAAGTATAGTGTACTAGCAATTAAAAGAGGAACCGAACAAGGGAAAGTGATTGCGATTCGAGCTGATATAGATGCGTTGCCAATTCAAGAGGAGACAAGTAAATCTTATACGTCTGTGAATAAAGGTGTAATGCATGCATGTGGGCATGATGCTCACGCGGCTATTTTGTTGGGTACAGCAGAAGTACTATCAAATATAAAGGAAAATTTTGTAGGTGAGATTCGTCTATTCTTTCAGCATGCAGAAGAGGTGTATCCCGGCGGGGGACAAGAAATGGTTGAAGCAGGCGTAATGGATGGTGTTGATTATGTAATAGGTTTACATGTTATGTCAGGACTTGAGAGCGGGAAGATAGGCATTGCGTATGGGCCGATGATGGCTGCACCAGACGTATTTACAGTTGAAATTCAAGGGAAAGGAGGGCACGCGGCGAGGCCAGAAGAAACGATAGATCCTATTGCTATCGGAGCACAGATTATTACAAATTTACAACATATTGTATCAAGAAATACAAGTGCTTTTATGCAAAGAGTCGTTTCGGTTACGCAGTTTCATGGGGGGATGGCTGATAATATTATTCCTAGTGCAGCAACTTTAATGGGAACTGTTCGTTCATTTAATCAAGCATTAAGGATAGAAGCCGAAGAGAAAATTGAGAAAATCGTGAAAGGAATTACAGAAGCACATGGAGGGGCGTATACATATTCGTATCGATATGGATATGATCCGGTTATTAATGATGAATATATTACGAAAGTAGTAGAAGAAAGTGCACTATATTTGTTTGGAAATGAGCGTGTTGTGAAGCTTGAACCTTCTATGGGAGGAGAAGATTTTTCGGCATATTTAAGAAAAGCACCTGGTTGTTTTATTAAATTAGGGACTGGTAATAAAAAGATAGATACTTGCTACCCGCATCATCATCCAAAATTTGATGTAGATGAATCAGCTCTCATTTATGGAGTGGAATTATTTTTAGAGACAACAATGAGATTATTGAAATCATAGAAAAGTATAAAGTGAAACTTTAATCAGTGGGGGTTTTACTGCCCATTAAAGTGGGATAAAAAAAGGCAACTGCGCTCTATCGCAGTTGCTTTTATTTCTTTCCGTCAGAGAGGGCTGAGAAAGAACTATGCTCATTTATAGTATATGAATAGCTAACGGACAAGCTTGTACATTTTAATCATTTTTTTTAAAAAAGTTGTTGACAGTGATAATCAATGTCAATTAATCTAAAAGTAGTTGAAATTGATAATTATTATCAATAGGATGGATGCGACATGTTAATGAGAAAAAAATTTCACCTTCTACGGAGGGGATTAAAAGATAAAAATAAAGAAGTTGATCAGCATATGGAATGGCAACGAAATGTAATTCGTTCTGAATATGTAGATGAGAAGAAGAGCATTCAAACAGAACAAGAGATACAAAGTAAAGGGAGAGGTTCAGTTGAGTAAGTTAGTAATGATTTTTGCAAGCATGAGTGGAAATACAGAGGAAATGGCTGATCATATTGCCGGCGTGATTCGTGAAACTGAAAATGAAATTGAAGTGATTGATATTATGGATTCACCAGAAGCTTCTATGTTAGAACAGTATGATGGAATTATTTTAGGTGCATACACTTGGGGAGATGGTGACCTTCCTGATGATTTCTTAGATTTTTATGACGCAATGGATTCTATTGATTTAACTGGGAAAAAAGCGGCAGTATTCGGATCATGTGATTCGGCTTATCCAAAATATGGCGTGGCAGTTGACATTTTAATAGAAAAGCTAAAAGAACGCGGGGCAGAAGTTGTGTTAGAAGGATTAAAAGTAGAATTAACGCCAGAAGATGAAGATGTAGAGAAATGTTTACAGTTTGGAGCTGAATTTGTAAAACACCTTTCTTAATGGCAGAAGGGAGATGAAGAGCAAGTGCATGAGAAAATCGCAATTAAAACGATGACAGATTATCATTTGTATGATTTTATGCGTTGTCCGCATAAATTTTATTTTCGTCATATAAAAAGAAGAGAACCTTCTTCGTTTGAATGGCAACAAATCGCACAAATGATTGTGAATCGAATTATTAACGAATATTACACACTACCGGCAGGCCAACAAACGAAAATTGTACTTTTAATATTAATAGAAAAGTATTGGAAAAAAGTAAGGATTAATATGTTTGCTTCGAAGATGGAGTATTACATTGTGTTAGCGAAGCTAACGGATCACTTATTACAGTTTGTTGAAAGAGATGATAGTCAGACACCGCCGTTATTTTTATATGAAAAATTTCAAACATATATGGAAGAGTTAGGTGTCCACATGTCATTGACATTAGAAGTTGGTGAGTGGAGTACTGAGTCGTTTGTAATTAAAAAGTATGTTGTCGATGCGGATGAGGAAATGCTTGCTCTTTGTCAAAAGTTAATGACAGTATTTAGTTATAAAGCTTTCGGCATTCTTCCAGGGAAAATTGAAGTTATTAATTTAATAGAAGGAACTACGTATGACTACATTCCGAAACCGGAAGATATTGTAACTGGAATGGCTCATTTATCTAGAATGAAAGAAATGTTACAGCAACCTGAGCATTATACAGAGCGTCATTTTCGTTCTGAGTGTATAAGTTGTGCATTTCGTAGTGAATGCCAAGGGGAAGAAGTAAAGAAAGAAGCGAAACAGAAGAAAAATATCGTACATTAAAGAATGCAATGTTGCATTCTTTTTTGTTATTGACATGAAAAGCTTTTCATCATGTACCGTATATTTGTAGCAGATTTTAATAAAGGGAGGAATAATCAATGAAAGATGAAACGCAAGTATTTCAATGGTTAAAAGAACAGAATGCTCCTTTTGGGATTCAACTGCAAATTTTACAAGCATTTCAACTATATAAAGTCATTATTGAAATGGATAAAAAGTTAATGATGTATGAGGAGAGGGAATATAGGGAGAGAATGTAATCTCATCCCTGCAGTATTACTTTCAGTTGTTCTATACTTGCTAGAAATTCAAGTTCATTCTTTGTTTCAAAGTTATAAATCATATTATGTAGTAAAGGACTGTATTGATAAAAACTTGTGATGCGGTGAATGAGTAATGGATCATGGTGTGAAGTAAGTGTACTGTATTGTTCATATACTGATGTAGTAAATTCATGTCCGAAATCATAATATAGCCCAGCAAAATCAAAGGCAGGATCTCCAATTTGAGCATCACCAAAATCGATAACCCCTGAAATGGTTTTATTTTGTTTATCAAATAAAATGTGATGATGTGTAAAGTCGGCGTGAATGATTGTATTTTGAAATTTAGATGTAGCTAGACAGGCAAAGAAATTCTCGAATAAACGGTTTAAGGTTGATTTCTGGAACGAAGTTAGACTGTTAGTAACATACTCATTTAATTTAGCTTGTAGCTCTTTCCAGTAGGTAAGTGTTTTTTCAATAGGGAATCCTAACGCTGTAACACTTTTTAAAGGAATACTATGTAGAGCAGCAAGGAAAGTTGCTAATTGTGTAATAAGTGCTTTTCGTTCTTGTTTTTCTAGTGTAGTAACTATTTCTGTTTTTAAAGGTTCACCATGAATGAGAGTATAGTAGCTACAAAGCGGAATAGCATCAGTATTCTTTTCATAGAATAGGTGATACTTTGGAACTTCAATTTCATGTAGTGAACAAGAGAGAAGTGTGCATAGTTCTTTTTCTAATGGAATTCGCATTGCATATTCCTGTTTTCGCGGGAAACGAAACAGTAGCTCATCATTTACTATAATCGCTACATTATCCCATCCTTCCTCATTTTGTTTATAGGAATGTATAGAAAGATTAGGTAGAGCTTCTTTAATATATTGTTTGTAAGAGTCCATAATTGTTCCTCGTTTCTAAGTTAAGTTATTCCACTCCATGATATCAGAATTTTCTTTCTATATGTTAAAATATAACTATCATTATGAAGAAGGGCGGGAGAATTACGAAGAAAAGAATAGTAATCATTTCTCTATGTATCGTTTTTGGACTGTTTTGGTCATATAAAGAAGAAGTTTTTGCTAGCTATAAACCGATTGATCAGTACGGATTAAATAAGGAATTAAAGAACAAAAGCATAGAAGTTTTAACTCATAATGAAATGAAAAAGGTAGGAGAACATTTTGCGGCAGAACAACTATCAGTTTTTGAATTTCATAATAAAGAAGATGTGAAACGAAAAGGTGAAGAAATATTTGTAAATAGAGGGTATGAGCAATTAATAAAAAATTATTATCCAAATCGTTTTCAGGATTTAGAGTATAAATTTACAAACGAGGAGATACGTGAAGTGACGGATGAAAGTTTTCTCTATCAAACTGTAGCGTACGTGGCGGGTACTGAAAATGGTAAGAGAAGCGAAATGAAATTGAATTATGAAATGAAAATTGTAAAGGTTAATCATATATTTAAAGTGTTAGAACAAAAACAGTACGTACAATAAAGAGAAACATGAACCAGTACCATAAATATGCTATAAATAGCGGTATAAAAAATCCCCCAGCTCTTCGAGGGATTTTAAAGGTTTTCATTTTGTTGACCAATTTCTTTTTGAGCAATATATAAATTTCCTTGCTCGACTTGTTTCTGAGTAAGAACCGAATCACCTGCATACCCTTTTTCTGTTTTCACAATTCTTTTTGAACGATTGGAATTTTGTTTCTTCATATAATAAACCACCTTTCATCAAAAATAAACGAAAATGATAAGCACGAGTAATACAGCAGCAAAAATGGTAATACCCATTAAAAACGAAGTGTTTTTATATTTAGGTGGCTTATGTACATCTTGCCGATATCCAGGTGAAATTTCAGGGGCGAATTCTTCGTCGAATGATTGCTTTTTTTCTTTTTCGTCCATATGTATCCACCTTTCTTTTTCATTATGTTATACGTTTAAAGAAAAAATATGCATAAAGAAAACCGCCCTCTATCGTGAGCGGCGGTTTTCTATTGTATATTTTCTTTGAACTTGAAAGAGACGGATAAGAAGGAAGGTGGCGCCAAATGCTAAACCGATAATAAGACCAATCCAATATCCTTTTGCTGCCCAGTCCGTATACGTTGCTAATATGTAACCGAGAGGGAGACCGATTACCCAATAAGCGATTAATGTCATAATTAAGGAAACGTTTACGTCTTTATAACCACGTAGTGCCCCTTGTACAGGAGTTGCAATTGCATCTGAAATTTGAAATAAAATCGCAAATATAAGAAATTCTTTTGCTAAATGATGAACTTGTATATCTGTCGTATAAATAGAAGCAATTTCATCATCAAAGAAGTAAAGAAGAATGGAATATAATAGGGCGAATGCAAGTGCTAAGCCAATCCCAATAAACCCATATTGTTTTGCGTTATTATATCGTTTCGCTCCAACTTCGAATCCAACAGCGATAGTCATTGCCATTGCTAAACTTAAAGGCGTCATATATAGCAAGGAAGCGAAGTTCATAGCTGCTTGATGAGCTGCGATTGTTGTCGTACTAAAATTACTCATCATAAGTGTTACTGCAGCGAAAATACTCGTTTCAAAAAAGATAGCAAATCCGATAGGGACGCCAAGTTTTAAGAACTCTTTCCAACTAGAAAGAGAAGGGCGATATAACTGTTTAAAAATATGGAAAGATGCAAAAGGCTCTTTCGTACGAATAATCATAACGGTAATAATTAAAATGCACCAATAGGTTGCTGTAGAAGCAATTGCTGCTCCGACACCACCGAGTTTTGGAAAACCGAAATGCCCAAAAATTAATACATAATTTAATATTACGTTAATAGGTAATGATAGTAACGTAATAATCATCGTTGTGCGAGTTTTTCCTAATGCATCAATAAATCCACGTAAAACAGTGTAAGTAAATAAAGGAATAATTCCGATTGCGATAATACTTAAAAATTGTGCTGCAATACGTTCTACCGGTTCTTCTAATCGCATGCCATTTAAAATGGGTGTAACAGCGAAAAATCCAATAAGCATAACGACGAAGCTAGCGCAAATTGCTAAATAGACTGCTTGTATGACGACTTGGGGAACATCTTCTTTTTTCTTGGATCCAACGAGTTGCGCAACAATTGGAGTTGTAGCCATCAAAATACCTGTTAATCCCGTACTAACTGGAATCCATATACTCGTTCCGATAGCAACCCCTGCTAAATCAATAGGGCTTGCATGTCCTGACATTGTTGTATCAAAAAAGCTCATTGCAAATAATGACATTTGGGTAATAAAAATCGGGAAAAATAGTAATACAAATTGCTTTAATTTTTGTGAGAATGTACTAGTTTCTTTCATAAAATCCCCTTTCTACGTAAAAAAGAAAACTCTTACTATCATACAATTTAATCAAAAAATAGAAAAGGAATAAGCTTATTAAAACTACGGTTTGACTATAAAAAAGGATGCACTTTGAAAGGGGATAAGGTATTATGGTAAGGTATGAAAAAATTACATATTATTAGTTATTAAGGAGGCACTACTCGTGGCTGATTGGTTAATTGGAATAATCATGGGTGCTGTTGAAGGGTTAACAGAGTTTTTACCAGTTTCATCAACAGGGCATATGATTTTAACAGGTCATTTACTTGGATTTGACGATGAGAGAGCGAAAGTTTTCGAAGTTGTTATTCAATTGGGATCGATTTTAGCAGTTGTAGTTATATTTTGGAAGCGTCTATGGTCTTTAGTAGGTATAGGGAAAGTAACAGACGGACCATCGTTAAATTTATTACATATTATTATCGGAATGATTCCTGCCGGCGTACTTGGCGTATTGTTCCATAGTGCGATTAAAGAAGTTTTATTTGGGCCAGGCCCAGTTGTCATTAGCTTAGTGGCTGGTGGTATTTTAATGATTGTTGCTGAGAAGTTTTCGAAACCAAGTACAGCAAGAACATTAGATGAAATCACATATAAGCAAGCATTTACAATCGGAATGTTCCAATGTTTAGCGCTTTGGCCAGGATTTTCTCGTTCTGGTTCTACAATAAGTGGTGGTTTATTAGCTCGCGTGTCACATACAGCGGCAGCTGAATATACATTCATTTTAGCAGTACCAATGATGGTAGCTGCAAGTGGCTTAGATTTAATTAAAAGCTGGGATATATTAAGTGCGGCTGATATACCGCTATTTGCAACAGGATTTATTACGGCGTTCGTTGTTGCAATGCTTGCAATTGTTTCATTCTTAAAATTATTATCTCGTGTAAAACTAACACCGTTTGCTTACTACCGTTTCATTTTAGCTGCGGTATTCTATTTCTTCATTATGTAAGAAATAAATTCTTGGTAACACCCTATAGAATAGACATTTGAAAAAAGTCTATTCTATAGGGTGTTTTTTATCGTGAGAGAAAATTTTTACTCTCATATACTTGTATTTCACCATATGAAATATGACATAATGATGTCGATATAATAATTTTAAGGAAATCGATAGTGTATTTGAGAGGGGCAGTTTAGTGAGTTTTGCAATAGAAATAGTAATTCCAGCACCAATTGATGTTGTATTTGATTATGTAAATAATGACGAGAAAATAATGGAATGGAGTACCTTTATGGTGGAAAATAGGTATCCGCCACATGTAGATGTAAATAATCCTCGTGAAGGTGATAAATATATATCCGTGCAAAAGATGGGGAAGAAAATATATGAGTTTGAGGCAGAAATTTTAGAGTGTGAAGCACCTTATATCGTATCAATTGGATGTGAAATGAAGCAAGGCTATACAGCCGCAACTTATATGTTAGAAGAGGATGAGGAAGGTACATCACTTACTTTAATTATAGAATTTGAACCGAAGAATTTTTTATATAAGATTATGTATAAGTTGACTGGATGGATGACCCGTGCAGTATATATGGGTGAAATGGAACGGTTAGCAGAGTGCGTAGATGCTGCATATTCTCAGAAAAAGGATTGTAATTTTGCTTAATAAAAAACCTGCCGAAATCGGCAGGTTTTATTTTACTACTTTCTCAATCATGCTTTCCATTACATGTTCCCAAAGAGAAGTGTCATCAGCTAATGTGGCACGGAAATTAGCGTACATTTCTTTTTGTTTCTCTTCGAATGTTGGATCTTCTTTTTCAGGCAATGTAGCGCGCATTGAAGTTACTAACTCTTGTACTTTTGGAGCACGTGGTCCCCAAACGGCTTGTTCGTTTCCATCTTTATCAATGAAAATAAAGATTGGAATCGCACGTGCTGTTCCGTTTGTTAAATATTGATCCATTAATTCTAAGTTTTCATCGCGAATTAATAATGACATATCAATATTTGCAACTTCAGAAATTCGTTTCATAACAGGCACGCATAAAAGAGCATCGCCACACCAATCAGCTGTTAATACGATAACACGCCAGCCATCATTTTGACGTTCTTCTAATACAGGAAGTAATTCATTTGGAATTAAAAAGTTATTGTAAATGTGCAGTAGCTCGTATTGATTTACTTTCATTTCATTCACATATGTATCAAAGGACATACCTTTATCAGCCCATTTTTGTAAGTTCATAAGTAACACCTCTTTCGTATGATTTGTTTTCATTGTACCAATTTTTATATAGAAAAGCTTGTATTCTTACTCTTTCTTGTCACTTAATAATTTACTTAATAGGAAAAAGAATAGTACGACACATAATTCAGCTATGTTGGATAGTTGCACGCTCTCTATCCAATCGTCAGCGGTATGAATGACGAACCAATCTAGCGTAATTTCAATGATTGCGAAAAGAGTAATAGAAAGCCAATTTGGCATGTTTTGTGTCATTGGATATAGCAGTGCCTTGAAGAAACCGAAGATGAAAAATGTAATACCGTCTAAGAAAGTAATTAATAAAAAAAATAGAAGTAAGGCAGTGCGCGACCTATACTCTACACCAGTAATATGAAAGATTCCTACATATACAAAAAATATAAATGCAAAAATTACAATGAGGAACAGAATAACAAAACCAATAATCAAAGTTTTATCTTTTAGATTGAAATTCGAAAATTTGTCTTCTTCACCCATTATCCTAACTCCTTTTTTTGGAAATTCAACTTCATTTTATCATGAAATATCTATTAAAAAACTACGAATTATGGGAAAATAAGGTGACAAAAAGTAAGATTTCATGTAAAATTATTAATAAGGTTTTTATTTAATCAAATGAAATAAAAGGGGCTGTCAAAGTTGTCTCAAAATCGAGAGCAATTAATGGAAGAACTATCGACAAATGTTTTTGCTATGTTCCGCACGTTGCGTAATGATATTGGAAAAATATTTGGTGGTTACATACCGTGGAATGAGTTCATCGTTCTTAGAATATTGAATCGTACGAATAAAGAAATGGTATCACGTGTGGCGAATGAGTTAAATGTGTCGAATAGTCATATTACAGCTGTTACAGAAAAATTAATTAATAAAGGTTTTGTAACTCGTTCACGTTCTACGTCAGATCGCCGAGTTGTATATTTGGAGATTACTGAACAAGGAAAAGATTTAGTTGCAAAAATGGAAGGTGCAAAAAAACAATATTTGCAAGAAAGATTTTCTACGCTCTCAGAAGAAGAAATGAATATAATGATATCTATTTCTAAAAAACTTATTTAAGTTATTATAAGTAAGAAAACGCTTACACTCCGGAAAAGAAGACTTTCCTTATATGAGGAAGGTCTTTTTTCGTATGTAAAAGATTATAAAAAAGAAAATATGTAACATACTACTAATAAAGGAAGGGGGCAGAAATATGACAAATCGAAATGGTAGTAAAGGGAGCGGAAATCAAGGCTCACCGAAATCAGGGCAATTTCAACAAGAGTTTAGTGCAGAATTTGAAACTGGTAACGATAATAAAGGAAAAGAATATCGTTCGAAAAAGGGAAGTAAATCAAAAAAGGAGTGAATCATTTCACTCCTTTTTTTGATTTAAGATGCGGCAGATTGATCTGTATTATATTTTTCTTCTGATTTTGCGACAATCATTGCACAAATTGCATCACCAGAAATATTTACAGCTGTTCTTGACATATCTAGAATGCGGTCAATACCGATAATTAAGGCAATACCTTCTACCGGTAGATTGACTTGATTTAAAACCATCGTCAGCATTACAAGGCCAACACCTGGTACACCAGCAGTGCCGATACTAGCTAGTACAGCAGTTAATACGACTACAGCTAGTTGGGAAATAGTAAGTTCAACGCCGTATACTTGAGCGATAAATACAGTTGCTACACCTTGCATAATGGCAGTACCATCCATATTAATTGTTGCACCTAGTGGTTGTACAAAAGAGCTGATTGCTTTTGGAACACCAAGCTTCTCTTGTGCGGTTTTCATTGCAAATGGAAGAGATGCATTAGAGCTAGATGTACTAAATCCAATCGCCATTACTGGTCCGAAATGTTTAAAGAAACGGACAATGCTTTCTTTTGCTAATACTTTTAATAAGCCACCATATACGAAGACGCCGTGAATAATAAGTACTAGCATAACGACAATCATATACTTGAACATCGCAGCGACGCCTGCAAGACCCATTTTACCGACGGATGAAGCAAGCAACCCAAATGTTCCGATTGGAGCTAATTTCATAACGAGATTAACGAGATACATCATTAATTCGTTGCCCTGTTCAAGTAATGAATGAATACTTTGGACACGTTTTCCTAAAATAGCTATACCAAGTCCAATTAATACGGCAAAGGCAATAATTTGTAACATGTTTCCATCAGCCATCGCTTTTGCTGGGTTATCTGGTACGATATTTAGCAATGTATCGACGAAAGATGTTTCGGTTTTTGCACCTTCATATTTAAGCCCTTCGGTTTTAAAATTACCACCAGATCCTGGTTGTATAATCAGTGCAAATGTAACTGCAATAGAGATGGCAACGGCTGTAGTTACAAGAAAGAATGAAATTGATTTTAAACCGATTCTTCCAAGTTGCTTCGGGTCCCCAAGACCAGCAGCTCCAAGTACGATAGAAATGAATACAACAGGGACAACTAGCATTTTAATGAGGCGAATAAACAATTGACCAAGTGGATTGAACACATATTGATTTAATGGTTCAAAAATGGATGGTGCAGCTAAATTTAAAGTGAGTCCGACAACTAAACCGAGAAATAATGCAATTAAGATTGCTTTTGTTTGTTTCAATAAAACCCCCTCCTTATTTTTGTGAAATTACTTTCTACATTAATTGTACCGAAAAACTACCTATTTTGACAATATTTTCTGAATATTTTGCATGAAAAGTATCTATTTAAATATAGATTGCTTTTACGAAAGTAAGCAGAAAAAGCTAAATAAACTATTTAGAAAACAAAATAGACCATCACACAGGATGGTCTAGGAAGGGGACAATTTATGTCAATTTAATTAGGGATGGAAGTTGTTCAAGACACTGGGGAATGTCTTATAGATTAGGGAGGAACAACTTCGATACATATACTATAAAATGTGGATGTGACGCCCGTGTGAACATAGAGTGAAAGAGAGAGGGAGTTTTAAATAGAAGATAGAAAGACAAAAAATAAGACCATCACGCAGGATGGCCAAAGGAAGGGGACAATTTATGTCAATTTAATTAGGGATGGAAGTTGTTCAAGACACTGGGGAATGTCTTATAGATTAGGGAGGAACAACTTCGATACATATACTATAAAATGTGGATGTGACGCCCGTGTGAACATAGAGTGAAAGAGAGAGGGAGTTTTAAATAGAAGATAGAAAGACAAAAAAATAAGACCATCACACAGGATGGCCAAAGGAAGGGGACAATTTATGTCAATTTAATTAGGGATGGAAAGCTGTTCAAGACACTGGGGAATGTCTTATAAATTAGGGAGGAACAGCTCCGATACATATACTATAAAAGATAGATGTGACCCCTATGTGAACATAGAGTGAAAGATATGAGGATTTAAGCAATGATACATATAAAATGATTGTTGTGAGAGTTATAGAGTAAGGATACTTATAATAGAAAGAGTCTTTTCATAAATGAAGTGAAGTTCGAGTATAAATAACAGTTGAAAACTATGAAAAAAAGGATTATGCTCAACTATATTATAAGAATATAAGGTTTATCCTGCTATTTAAGGTTTTTTATAAGCCTTTAGTTATGAGGGAAAAAAGGGAGCTAGTGAATATGGAAGTAACAAAAAGACAAAGGCTGTATAATCGTTTTATACGATTAAATCCACCACAAATATTAGCATTAGGTTTTTTCTGCTTAATTGTGGTTGGCGGTTTGTTATTAAAGTTACCATTCGCAACGAAAGTACATATTAGTTGGGTAGATGCTTTCTTTACGGCAACATCAGCAGCAACTGTAACGGGTTTGGGAGTAGTAGATACTGCAAGTACGTTTACGATGTTTGGCGAAATTGTAATTATGTTTTTAATTCAAACGGGCGGTTTAGGTCTTATGACAATTGCCATTTTAATTGTTTGGGTATTAGGTAAAAAAATCGGATTACGTCATCGCTTATTAATTGGAGAGGCGTTTAATCAGACAAATATAGGTGGTCTCGTAAAATTAGTAAAACGTGTCTTTATATTTTCAATTTGTATTGAGTTTATTGGAGTCATCTTTTTATCATTTCGTTTTATTCCAGAGTTTGGCTTTGGAAAAGGTTTATACTATAGTATTTTTCACGTGATCGCATCTTATAATAATGCTGGATTTGCTCTATGGCCGGATAATTTAACAAGGTATGTAGGCGATCCGATTATTAATATTGGGATTTGCTCTTTAATCGTAATAGGTGGTCTCGGATTTACCGTACTAATTGATATATGGTATAGCCGGAGTTTTCGAAAACTATCGCTTCATTCCAAAATCATGATTATTGGAACGGTAGCGCTAAATGTGATAGCGATGATTGTGATTTTTGTATTGGAATATAATAATGTGAAGACGTTAGGGAATTTACCGTTAAATGAAAAGTTATGGGCTTCTTTTTTCCAAGGGATTACTCCTCGTACGGCTGGATTTAATACAGTTGACTACGGGGGAATGGAAGAATCATCTATATTATTTACGATGGTTTTAATGTTTATTGGTGCAGGAAGTGTATCAACAGGTGGAGGGATTAAATTAACAACGTTTGTTATTTTAGTTACATCTGTTCTTTCTTTCTTTAGAAAGAAAGAGGAAATCGTATTATTTCAGCGCACAATTAAAATGTCGACAGTAACGAGAGCATTAGCAATTGCCGTTGCTAGTCAAATCCTTATTTTTGCAGCAGTATTTATGTTAATGCTTACAGAAGACTTCAGTTTTATTCAGTTACTATTTGAAACAATTTCAGCGTTTGGAACGGTAGGATTAACGATGGGAATTACTGCAAAGTTATCAGCGTTTGGAAAATGTATGATTATGTTTGTTATGTTTTGTGGATTAATCGGACCGTTAACACTTGTATTTTCTTTAGCGCGACCAGCAAAACAAAAAATTAAATATCCGTCAGAAGATGTATTTACAGGATAAGGTATCCCGCATAAGCGAGATACCTTTTTCTTTTTAAAAGAGGGAGAACAATAAGCCGATAAGCGCTACTCGGAATAAAATTGCAATGAGTGCTGCAATTCCGCCGACAATCGCAGCGATACCACCAGTTACAGTAGCTCCGCGATTATAAGCGTAAATACCTAGTAGTACAGAAACAAGACCGAATAATGTTGGGAAGGTGAAAAGTGATAAGATAGATAAGGCAAGAGCGATAAAGCCAGCCGTTGATCCAGCAGCGGACGATCTTACATCATCTTTATGTTCCTTCTCATCGTAATCATAATCAATGCGCTGTGGTGCAACCTCAGCTGCATATTCTTCTTTATAGTCACTATAATCACTATCTATTCTATCTCTTTTTTTATACTCATCAAATTTCTCAGTCAAAGTCATGACTCCTTTCATAACAAGGTTCAATAGTAGTATGTATCTCTTTTTCCTTTTTATCCGAGTATGTACAGGGAGTAATATCCATTTAAAAGGTGAAGATTGTTTTTTTGAAATAGGAAAAGTTAGTATGACTTCCTCTATTTTGGAAAGTATAAAAAAGAATAATGAGGAAAGGGTGCAATACATAATGGAACATCCAATTGAAAATTTAATGAAAACAGCAATGACAAATTTAAAAGAGATGGTAGATGTAAATACGATTGTTGGAAGTCCAGTTTCAACAGCTGACGGAAATGTAGTATTAACAGTATCTCAAGTGGCCTTTGGTTTTGGAGCTGGAGGAAGTGACTTTAAAGGTGAATTTATTTCCGAAAAACATAATAATGGACAAGGGCAGCATAAAGAGAATAAGCAAAGTCATCCATTTGGAGGCGGAAGCGGGGCTGGGGTTTCTATTAGCCCAGTTGCTTTTTTAGTAGTTGGTTCTAACGGTGTGCAAGTATTACATCTCAATAGTAGTACACATTTAATTGAAAAAGCTTTAAATACCGTACCAAGCACTGTAGATAAATTTGTAAATGGTCGCTAAAAGTGAACTTGCATTTTTTAGGAATTATGATATATTAGAAAAAGTGCGCTTTAGGATGATCGGAATAATTGAACTGTAAATATATATGATGTGTGGAATAAGGGAGAGGAATTTATGATTAATATCAAAAACTTAGTAGTTGGCTTATGTATGTTAGTAAGCGGTTTTGTTGTATATGTAATAAAAGAAAAAGCTCCATTCTAAAACAGACAAACCGTTATTGTCTGTTTTAAATTTGTGAAAAATGTTGACAAGTTGTTATATTGATGTTAAAATTTTAATTCGTGTCTCGGTTACAGCTAGTGTAAAGTAAATAAATCTTATAAATATAATACGAAAAGTTTGCGAAAGATCGGGTAGTTTTACCAACAACTTTTGTGAACAAACCCTATAAATTATAATTATAGGCTTTATAGGTATACTAGTGAATCAAGGAGCGGTCAGTGGAACCGTAATGATGAGAGAGAGGTAGGGCTTTCATCCAGTATATGTTACTTTCCCGTTAGGTGAATATAAAAAAGAGGACTCCTTTTCAGAAGGAGTCCTCTTTCTTTTTTGTATGGAATTTAAATGCGGCTCTCAACTTGCTGGCAAATTTCATCTGTTGTTAAACCGTGGGCGTTAATTACCGATCCTTTTATTGATGTATCTGCAATACCCATCATATTAGAATCTTGCCCAGTTACAACGCAACAGTCGCATCCTTGTGCGTCATGTTCCGAGTTAATTGTAACGACTTCATGCCCCTGTTGCTGAAGAGCTTGTTGGACATCTGTTAACGAATTTTCAACACCAATTTTAGCCATAATTCTCACCTCCTACCATCTAGTTGTTAGTATGCTCAAGTTCATCGTATATATTTATACAAAGACGGTAGGAAGCATATATTTATCTGTTATTTACGGGTAGTCTGATTAAAGTACGACTTTATTTAGTCGTTATATACACCAGTAAGCATTTGGCTTACGAATTGATCGTTTAAAGTATCTTGGGCGGAAGAAGTATTTGAATGGATGTCGATGGAAGCAATAAAATTGTTATGTTCTTTATTATTTGGTTCTACCTCTACATAATTATCGAATTTACAAAAACCTTTCGTATCCATTAGATCGAATAGTTGAAGCATTTCTACTACCTCTTGTCTCGTTCCTTTAATTTGTACACACGCCATATTGATTTCCTCCTTCATTTTGACAAATTGTTTTTTAAAAATAGGATTATGATTCCGAAATGAAAAATATGAATGTTATTTTTAGACAGCGTTATTTTTATTATTTCCCCCCTTTTTCAGCAAAAGTCGTTGTATATTCCCGAATTTATAAAAACGGACGTCCGTTTATTGAATACAATAGATTCGTATCAATTGACGAAAATCCTTCTTTTAAACAAATATTTTTTTAATGGAAATTGACGAAAAAAATTTTTTGACTTTTTGTAAACGTTAACAATGTTGTTAAATCAATATAATTAAAGATGTACGTACGAATAAAAATTATAAATTTTCTAAAAATTCACTTGATTTATTTAGAAAGGAGAGTAAACTAGGAAACAATAAAAAATTCATAGAACATAGGAGGCGCTTTCCAGTGAACGAGCAATGGATTTTCTTAAATGGAGAATTTGTTCCAAAAGACGAGGCAAAAGTATCAGTATATGATCATGGTTATTTATATGGAGATGGAGTATTTGAAGGAATTAGAGTCTATAGCGGTAATGTTTTCCGTTTGAGAGAGCATCTTGTCCGGTTATATGAATCAGCAAAATCCATCATGTTAGAAATTCCATATTCTTTAGATGAAGTAACGAATATTGTTGTTGAGACGATTCGACAAAATAAATTATCTAATGGATACATTCGCCTAGTTGTATCGAGAGGAGCAGGAAATCTTGGGTTAGATCCTGATTCTTGTAAAAAACCGAATGTAGTAGTAATTGCAGAGCAACTATCTTTATTCCCGCAAGAATATTATGAAAAAGGGATTCCAGTTGTAACAGTTGCAACGCGCCGAAACCGTCCAGATGTATTGTCGCCTCAAGTAAAATCTTTAAATTACTTAAACAATATTTTAGTTCGCATCGAAGCGAAATTGGCTGGAGTACAAGAAGCGCTTATGTTAAATGATCAAGGATACGTAGCTGAAGGCTCAGGGGATAACGTATTTATTGTAAAAGGAAATAAATTAATTACACCACCAAGTTCTGCTGGAGCGTTAGAAGGCATTACACGAAACGCTATTTTAGAAATTGGTGAAAAACTTGGATATGACGTTAGAGAAGAGTTATTTACAAGACATGACGTATATGTAGCTGATGAAGTATTTTTAACAGGAACAGCAGCTGAAGTAATTGCTGTTACGACAGTAGATGGTAGAACGATTGGTTTAGGGCAAACGGGTCCACATACGAATCGTTTACTAGAAGAATTTCGAAAGTTAGTTATAGAAGATGGAGAGAAAATTTACGAAGAAAATAAAGTTGGATAACAACTTTTTATAACATAAGAAAGCGTTGATAGGGAGGAGTAGTTGATTGTGAAGCCTCACAGAGAGTCGGTGGTTGCTGGAAACCGATGGTTCACGTCGACGAACATCGCCCTTGAGTGCTAAGCTGAAGCATTTGTCTAGGCTTAGACGGTAGCTCCGTTACTAGCTAGACTCATTTTATGGGTCACTGAGGCAAGAGTATTCTTGCAAAGAAGGGTGGTACCGCGAAATCTTTCGTCCCTTCAGCACATAGCTGGAGTGTGGACGTAGGATTTTTTTTATTGATAAAAGTTTTTAAAAGGGGGCTTATAAGAACAATGTCTTCAAAAACGGAAGAGAAACTGGCAACTGGTGCACAGCTATTGTTAGAAGCGCTAGAAAAGGAAGGAGTAGAAGTGATTTTTGGTTATCCTGGTGGTGCTGTTTTACCTCTTTATGATGCACTCTATGACTGTGAAATTCCGCATATTTTAACAAGGCATGAACAAGGTGCTATTCACGCTGCTGAAGGATATGCCAGAATTACTGGCAATCCAGGGGTTGTCATTGCAACGAGTGGACCGGGTGCTACAAATGTGATTACTGGTCTAGCAGATGCGATGATTGATTCGTTACCACTTGTTGTATTTACAGGGCAAGTAGCGACAACATTAATTGGAAGTGATGCTTTTCAAGAAGCCGATATTATGGGGCTTACGATGCCGGTGACAAAACATAATTATCAAGTGCGAAAGGCTTCAGATTTACCTCGAATTATTAAAGAAGCATTTCATATTGCGAGAACAGGAAGACCAGGGCCAGTCGTTATTGACCTTCCGAAAGATATGGTAGTAGAGCAAGGCGAACGATGTAGTGATGCGCAAATGGATTTACCAGGATACAACCCGAATTATGAACCGAATCTACTTCAAATAAACAAATTATTACAAGCAATTAGAGTTGCAAACAAGCCATTAATTTTAGCTGGAGCAGGTGTATTGCATGCGAAAGCTTCGAAAGAATTAACAAGTTTTGCTCGTAAATACGAAATTCCTGTTGTGCATACATTACTTGGTCTTGGTGGCTTTCCACCAGATGAAGAGCTTTTTCTAGGGATGGGAGGAATGCATGGTTCTTACACAGCGAATATGGCGTTATATGAATGCGACTTACTCATTAATATAGGTGCGAGATTCGATGATCGTCTTACTGGAAATTTAGCTTATTTTGCTAAGGAGGCGACTGTCGCGCATATTGATATTGATCCAGCAGAAATCGGAAAAAATGTGCCGACTGAAATTCCTATTGTTGCAAGTGCTAAGCAAGCGCTCCAAGTATTACTTCAATCAGAAGGAAGGACAGAAAATCATCATGAGTGGATCTCTTTATTAAAGAATAGAAAAGAAAAGTATCCATTCTCTTATAAACGAAATTCTGAAAGTATTAAGCCTCAATATGCAATTGATATGTTATATGAAATTACGAAAGGAGAAGCGATTGTAACAACAGATGTGGGGCAACATCAAATGTGGGCAGCCCAATATTATCCGCTAAAAAATCCAGATAAATGGGTAACTTCAGGAGGATTAGGAACGATGGGATTCGGATTTCCTGCAGCAATTGGTGCACAAATTGCAAAGCCTGAAGAACTAGTTATTGCAATTGTTGGTGACGCTGGATTTCAAATGACACTGCAAGAATTAAGTGTGTTAAAAGAACACTCTTTACCTGTTAAAGTATTTATTTTAAATAATGAAGCTTTAGGAATGGTAAGACAATGGCAAGATGAATTTTATAACAAAAGATATTCGCACTCTTTACTACCTTGCCAACCAGATTTCGTTGCTCTTGCGAATGCGTATGGCATAAAAGGAGTTCGCATAGATGATCCACTTCTTGCGAAGAAACAATTGCAGCATGCAATTGAATTACAAGAACCGGTCGTAATTGATTGCCGTGTACTTCAATCAGAAAAGGTAATGCCGATGGTTGCGCCAGGGAAAGGTGTTCACCAAATGGAGGGAGTGGAAAAAAGGTGAAGAGAATTGTTACAGCAACAGTTCGAAATCAAAGTGGTGTGTTAAACCGAATTACAGGTGTTATGACACGAAGACATTTTAATATTGAAAGTATTTCAGTAGGTCATACGGAATCATCGGACATATCGCGGATGACGATTGTTGTACACGTTGAAAATGAACAGCAAGTTGAGCAGCTAATTAAACAACTGCATAAGCAAATTGATGTTTTGAAAGTATCAGATATTACAGAAGAAGCGATGATTGCAAGAGAACTTGCACTTATTAAAGTAGCCACTTCGGTAGCGAGGGCGGAATTATACAGTTTAATTGAACCGTTTCGAGCCGCTGTAATAGATGTTGGAAAGGATTCCATAGTTGTGCAAGTAACAGGTACACAGGAGAAAGTAGAAGCATTAATTGAATTACTTCGTCCATACGGTTTGAAAGAAATTGCAAGAACAGGGGTAACAGCCTTTACGCGTAGTATGAAAAAACAAGATAAGCAAGTTATGTTAATTCAATAATCATTTAAATATAGGGGGAAATGAAAATGGCAAAAGTTTATTATGAAAAAGATGTAACGGTAAATGTATTAAAGGAAAAAAAAGTAGCAATCATTGGATACGGCTCGCAAGGTCATGCGCATGCGCAAAACTTACGTGATAACGGATTTGATGTAGTAGTAGGTTTAAGAAAAGGGAAGTCTTGGGATAAAGCGAAAGAAGATGGATTTTCAGTATATACAGTAGCGGAAGCAGCAAAGCAGGCTGATGTAGTAATGATTTTACTGCCAGATGAACTGCAACCAGAAGTATATGAAGCGGAAATTGCGCCAAATTTACAGGCAGGAAATTCTCTCGTTTTCGCACATGGATTTAATGTTCACTTTGATCAAGTGAAACCACCAGCGAATGTAGATGTATTTCTAGTAGCGCCAAAAGGTCCAGGACATCTTGTACGCCGTACATTTAGTGAGGGTGGCGCTGTTCCAGCATTATTTGCAGTATACCAAGATGCAACAGGAGTTGCGACTGAAAAGGCACTTTCTTATGCCGATGGAATTGGAGCGACGAGAGCTGGTGTATTAGAAACGACATTTAAAGAAGAAACAGAAACAGACTTATTTGGAGAGCAAGCTGTACTTTGCGGCGGAGTAACTGCGCTGGTAAAAGCTGGATTTGAAACGTTAGTTGATGCGGGATATCAGCCGGAACTTGCATATTTTGAATGTTTACATGAACTGAAACTTATTGTTGACCTTATGTATGAAGGTGGACTTGAAAATATGAGATATTCAGTTTCAGATACAGCGCAGTGGGGTGACTTCGTATCAGGGCCACGCGTTGTAACGGAAGATACGAAGAAAGCGATGGGTACAGTGCTAGCAGAAATTCAAGATGGTACATTTGCAAGAGGTTGGATTGCAGAGCATAAAGCAGGAAGACCGAATTTCCATGCGACAAATGAGAAAGAGAATGAACATGAAATCGAAGTAGTTGGACGTAAATTACGTGAAATGATGCCTTTCGTACAGCCGCGAGTAAAGGTAGGGATGAAATAATATGAAGCAGATTTTGTTCATGGATACGACGCTACGTGATGGCGAACAATCACCAGGAGTGAATTTAAATGAACAAGAGAAATTGCAAATTGCAAGGCAATTAGAGAGACTAGGGATCCATGTTATGGAAGCTGGCTTTGCAGCAGCTTCCGAAGGGGATTTTCAATCGGTAAAACGCATCGCGAATACAATTCAAAATGCTACAGTTATGAGTTTAGCTAGAGCAAAAGAAAGCGATATTCGAAGAGCATATGAAGCTGTGAAAGGTGCGGTATCTCCTCGTTTACACGTATTTTTAGCTACAAGTGATATTCATATGAAATATAAACTTTGTATGTCAAAAGAGGATGTATTAGATAGTATTCATCGTTCTGTTACACTTGGAAAATCATTATTTCCAACAGTACAATTTTCTGCAGAAGATGCGACAAGAACAGCAAGAGATTTTTTAGCTGAGGCAGTAGAAGTTGCGATTCGTGCAGGAGCGAATGTAATTAATATTCCAGATACAGTTGGATATACGAATCCAGAAGAATATTATTCTCTTTTTAAGTACTTACAAGAATCCGTTCCTTCATATGAAAAAGCAATTTTCTCTTGTCATTGTCACGATGACCTTGGGATGGCTGTAGCAAATTCGCTAGCTGCGGTTGAAGGGGGAGCATTGCAAGTAGAGGGAACAATTAATGGAATTGGAGAGAGAGCAGGGAATGCGGCATTAGAAGAAGTCGCAGTTGCTCTTCATATTAGAAAAGATTTCTATCAAGCAGAGCCTTCTATGACGCTAAAAGAAATTAAAGCGACAAGTACATTAGTAAGCAGATTAACAGGTATGGTTGTACCGAAAAATAAAGCAATCGTTGGAGCGAATGCATTCGCTCATGAATCCGGAATTCATCAAGATGGTGTATTAAAAGAAGTGACAACGTATGAAATTATTGAACCAGAGTTAGTAGGCGAATCTCAAAACCTATTTGTACTTGGAAAACATTCTGGACGTCACGCGTTTACAGAAAAAATGAAAGAGCTTGGCTATGAATTTACAACGGAAGAACGAGATGCAGTGTTTGAAGCGTTTAAAAAATTAGCTGATCGTAAGAAGGAAATTACTGAGGAAGATTTACGAGCACTTATGCTTGGTGAAGCAGCATTTGCGGCTCAGCAATATAATATTACGCAACTGCAAGTACATTTCGTATCAAATAGTACACAATGTGCGACAGTTGTACTAAAAGATGAGGAAGGAAATGTATTCGAAGATGCAGCTACTGGCTCTGGTAGTATTGAAGCAATTTATAATGCAATCCAAAGAATTTTAGGATTAGAATGTGAATTGGCGGATTATCGCATACAATCTATTACGCAAGGTCAAGATGCACTGGCTCATGTTCATGTTGAATTAAAAGAAGGAACACATCAAGTATCAGGTTTTGGTGTTGCGCAAGACGTATTGGAAGCGTCGGCGAGAGCATATGTCCACGCAGCGGGGAAATTGAAATCTTTTATCCAGCTTGTGAAATAAGTGTTTGATAGGTGAGAGGGACTATTCTCACCTGTCAAATTAATGTTCTGAAAATTCAGTTAAAAAGGAGTGTTGAAATTGGAAAAACGTATCGTTTGTTTAGCTGGTGATGGTGTTGGACCGGAAGTTATGGAAAGTGCGAAGGAAGTATTGCATATGGTAGAAAGGTTATATGGTCATCATTTTCATTTGCAAGATGAGTACTTTGGCGGGAGTGCTATCGATTTAAATGGGCAACCATTACCACAACGAACGCTTGCCGCTTGTTTAGCAAGTGATGCGGTTTTACTAGGAGCAGTTGGTGGACCAAGGTGGGATAGTGCGAAAGAAAGACCAGAGAAAGGATTATTAGCTTTAAGAAAAGGGCTCGGTGTATTTGCGAACGTTCGCCCTGTAACGGTAGAAAGTGCGACGGCACATTTATCGCCATTAAAAAAGGCTGATGAAATTGATTTCGTTGTCGTTCGTGAATTAACAGGTGGGATTTATTTTTCTTATCCGAAAGAACGAACCGACGAAGTAGCAACAGATACACTTACGTATCATCGCCATGAAATTGAACGTATCGTTTCTTATGCCTTTCAATTAGCGAGTAAACGGAAGAAAAAAGTAACATCTATTGATAAGGCGAATGTTTTAGAATCTAGTAAACTATGGAGAACTGTAACAGAAGAAGTAGCCCTTCGTTATCCAGATGTTGAACTAGAACATATTTTAGTAGATGCAGCTGCTATGGAGTTAATTCGGAATCCAGGACG
Source organism: Bacillus sp. (in: firmicutes) (assembly GCF_031983925.1). NCBI lineage: Bacteria > Bacillati > Bacillota > Bacilli > Caryophanales > Bacillaceae > Bacillus > Bacillus sp. (in: firmicutes). The sequence goes on from NZ_DALYZR010000001.1 coordinate 131,923, forward strand.
GTTTGATGTAATTGTAACAGAAAATTTATTTGGGGATATTTTAAGTGACGAAGCTTCCGTATTAGCTGGATCATTAGGAATGCTTCCATCAGCAAGTCACGCGGAAAAGGGCCCTTCGCTATACGAGCCTATTCACGGATCAGCGCCGGATATTGCCGGGAAAAATAAGGCAAATCCAATTGCGATGATGCGCTCTGTTGCCATGATGCTTGGGCAATCGTTCGGATTAACGAGAGAGGGGTGTGCAATTGAAGAAGCGATTTCAGCAGTCCTTAAATTAGGAAAATGTACAGCAGATATTGGCGGGACTGAAACGACAACTTCATTTACGAAGGCAGTAATGCAAGAAATGGAAGAGCAAGCACTAGTAGGGAGAGGAAGATAATGGGGAAAAGGTTGCTAGATAAACTTTGGGAAAGACACGTAGTTGCGACAAATGAAAATGGATTAGATTTATTATATATCGATCTGCACCTTGTTCATGAAGTAACGTCACCGCAAGCCTTTGAAGGCTTGCGGCTTACAAATCGAACGGTACGCAGACCAGATTTAACATTCGCAACGATGGATCATAATATTCCAACGAAAGATGTTTGGAATATTACCGATCGCATTGCGAAGCAGCAACTAGATACACTTCGGGAAAATTGTAAACAATTTCAGGTGCCGTTAGCGGATATCGGAGATGAAGAGCAAGGGATCGTTCATGTTATCGGACCAGAACTTGGGCTCACGCAGCCAGGCAAAACAATTGTTTGTGGTGATAGTCATACAGCAACGCACGGTGCGTTTGGCGCGCTAGCGTTTGGTATTGGTACGAGTGAAGTGGAACATGTATTGGCAACGCAAACGCTGTGGCAAAGAAAACCGAAAGCGATGGGCATTGAGTTAAAAGGAAAATTACAGAAAGGCGTTTACGCAAAAGATATTATTTTGCATCTCCTTTCAAAGTACGGTGTAGCAGTTGGAACGGGATATGTAATGGAATTTTACGGAGAGACGATTCAGGCTATGGAGATGGAAGAGAGAATGACGCTTTGTAATATGGCGATTGAAGGAGGAGCAAAAGCGGGTATTATCGCGCCAGATGAAAAAACAGTTGCTTATGTAAAAGGACGTAAATATGCACCGAAAGACTATGAAACTTTCGAGAAGAAATGGTCTGAACTTTATACAGATGCAGATGCAATGTATGATTTACATATTTCGATAGACGTTACGGATTTAGCGCCATACGTTACGTGGGGAACAAATCCGAGTATGGGAGTTCGTATTGATGAGAAATTGCCAGAAAAGCATGATGTAAATGACGAAAGAGCATTTTCTTATATGGGATTAAGCCCTGGACAAAGTACGTATGACATTCCAGTTCAACATGTCTTTATTGGATCTTGTACAAATTCCAGGCTCTCAGATTTAGAAATTGCTGCATCTGTTGTGAAAGGGAGAAAGGTAAAAGAAGGTGTGCGAGCACTCGTTGTGCCTGGATCGAAAAGAGTAAGGGACGCGGCGATGCAAAAAGGACTACATCACATATTTGAAGAAGCAGGATTTGAATGGAGAGAACCTGGATGTTCCATGTGTCTTGGAATGAATCCAGATCAAGTACCTGAAGGAGAGCATTGCGCTTCCACTTCAAATCGTAATTTTGAAGGAAGACAAGGAAAAGGAGCAAGAACACATTTAGTTAGCCCGGCAATGGCGGCAGCAGCTGCGTTATATGGTCATTTTGTTGATATTAGAAAGGAGAGTTATGATGGAGCCATTTCGTATTCATAAAGGTACTGCCGCAGTACTTATGAATGATAACATTGATACAGATCAAATTATTCCGAAGCAATATTTAAAGAGAATTGAAAGGACGGGATTTGGGAAATATTTATTTGATGAGTGGCGGTATGATAATGAACGACACGAAAATCCTAATTTCCCACTTAATGCACCAGATAGAAAAGGAGCAAGTATATTAATTACAGGTGATAATTTTGGATGTGGTTCTTCAAGAGAACACGCACCTTGGGCACTTGCTGATTATGGTTTCCGCGTAATTATCGCAGGAGGGTTTGCAGATATTTTTTATATGAATTGTATGAAGAATGGTATGTTACCAATTGTAATGGATAAAGAAATGCGAGAAAAGCTTGCCAAAACGGATGCAAGAGAACAAATAGAAGTAAATTTAGAGAATGAAGTAATTACAACAAGTACGCACAGGTTTCATTTTACAATCGAGAAAATGTGGAAAGAGAAATTATTAAATGGTTTAGATGAAATTAGTATTACAATGCAATATGAACAAGAAATAAAGGAGTATGAAAGAATGGTAGCTGTATATTAAAAGATAACGGAATATTTAAAATGTATTTACATTCAGAATTAAGTATTATATACTATGTAAAAATTAGAGGAGAAAGGGAGTAAGTATTATGAAAACAATGCAATCTATTAAAATGCTTACACAACTACATCATCATACATAAAGCCCTTGAACCTAGCGTGAAAACGTGTAGGTGCAAGGGTTATTCCCGTTGTACCTACACGCTACTAAAGAGCCTTGTAGGTATATTTTATCTACAAGGCTCTTTTTATTTTCGGTTTAGGTGCATGAAATAAGCATACATTAGAAAGGGAAAGGTGTGAGAATTTCGATGACAAAATGGAAACGGGCAAATCCAAATGGAACGAGAGATTATTTATTCGAAGAATGTACGTTAATTGAAGAAGTGGAGCAAAAATTAAGGCGTACTTTTTTAGAGAGAGGTTATGAAGAAATAAGGACACCAACAATTGAATTTTATGATGTGTTCGCCTTTCAAAGCAGGCCGATAGATGAAGAAAAGATGTATAAATTTTTTGATGAAAAGGGAAGGATTATCGTATTGCGTCCAGATATGACAATTCCTTTAGCGAGAGTGATCGGAACGCAGAGGTGTGATACACCACTTAAAGTGACGTATAGCGGAAATGTATTTCGAGCGAATGAGTCCCTTACTGGAAAATATAATGAGATCGTGCAAAGTGGTATTGAAATTATCGGTATTGATAATGTAAGAGCTGAAATTGAATGTGTTATAAGTGTCATTCAATCACTTCAAAAGTTGAAAGTGCAATCTTTTACAATAGAGATTGGGCAAGTGCAGTTATATAAATGTATTGTCAAAAAGCTCTCCATTCATGAGGAAGAAGAGAAAGTTCTTAGAACATATATTGAAAGTAAAAATTATGCTGCTCTATCAAATTTTATTAGAGAAAAAAATTTTGATCGATGTGATGAAACAGTAAGGTTACTGGAGAAATTACCAAGGTTATTTGGGAATTTAGAAGTGATTGAGGAAGCAGAAAAACTCGCCTCCAGTAATGAAATGAAAATGGCCATTGCAAGAGTGAAAGAAATATATGAAGCAATTGACAAGCTAGGCTATGGATCGTACATATCAATTGATTTAGGTATGATTCAACATTTGGACTATTATACGGGTGTTATTTTCAAAGGGTATATATATGAAATTGGAGAAGAAATTGTTAGTGGCGGAAGATATGATGAGTTAATTGGAAATTTTGGAGAAATGTTGCCGGCTGTTGGACTCGCGGTGCAAGTTAATCAAATTGTGAAGGCGCTGCAGGAGCAGCAAGAACCGTATGAACGAAAGAGAATAGATATTATGATTCATTACGAGTTAAATAGATTAGCAGAAGCGGAACGGTTACGAAATTTACTTCAAAAGGACGGGAAAAAAGTAGAGATATCTTTATGTTCTAATTTAAATGACACCTTTCAATTTGCAAGAAAAAATCAAATAGTGACGGTTGTTGAGGCAAAGAACGAATCGTTAGTGGAATATGTGTGGAACGAGAAATGGGTAGTCCAGAAAGAAGGAGAAACTTCATGCGTAACATTCAAATTGCGTTAACGAAAGGAAGATTAGAAAAACATGTGATTCCACTCTTTGAGCAGATTGGAATCGATTGTTCAGAGCTTAAAAATAAAGGACGAAAGCTTGTCTTTCAAAGTAAAAATACAGATATCTCATTTATTTTGGTGAAAGCAGTAGATGTTGCTACTTATGTAGAACATGGAGTAGCGGATATCGGGGTCGTTGGAAAAGACGTTTTAATGGAAAACGAAAAAGATATTTATGAAATGTTGGATTTAGGAGTAGGTGTGTGTAAGTTTTGTGTTGCTTCTATTCCTACTTATAATCCGAAGAGCTACCGGAAGAAACGTATTGCGACGAAATATCCACATATTACTTCTAACTATTTTCATGATAAAGGAGAGGATGTAGAAATCATAAAAATAGAAGGGTCTGTAGAAATCGCTCCTATTCTTGGATTGGTAGATGCGATTGTTGATATTGTTGAAACAGGAAAAACATTACAAGAAAATGGACTCATTGTATTTGAGGAAATGTATTCTATATCTGCTCGAATGATTGTGAATAAGGCTGCATTAAAAACTAAAAAAGACGAAATATTCAGTATTATAAATGTGATGGAGCAAGAAATTTTGTCAGGAAAATAGGGGGACTTGTAATGGAGATCGTTTTTGAAGATTTTCAAAAGGCGTTATCGAAAATAAAATTGCTACGAGAAAACGCTAATATAATAGAAGAAACTGTTCAAAGAAATGTAAGCGAAATCGTTCGAAATGTAAGGGAGAGTGGGGATGAGGCCTTATCTTTTTATACAAAAAAGTTTGATGGTGTAAAGATAAAAGAGTTTCGTGTAAGTGAAGAAGAAGAAAAACGAGCGAGTATGTTTGTAGAGAATTCATTTTTAGAAGCGTTACAAGAGGCGAAGAAAAACATTATTTCGTACCATGAAAAGCAAAAAAGACAATCGATGTTCGATTGTGCGAGTGAAGGCATCATTAGAGGGCAAATCATTCGGCCGTTAGAGAATGTAGGCGTATATGTGCCAGGCGGAACTGCTTCGTATCCTTCGTCAGTATTAATGAATGTATTGCCAGCAAAACTCGCTGGTGTGAAAAAGATTGTAATGGTAACACCGCCAAGAGAAGGAGGAATTGATCCACATATTTTAGTTGCTGCAAGCCTTGCGGGAGTAGATGAAATTTATACGATAGGTGGTGCGCAAGCAATTGCTGCTTTAGCATACGGTACGGAATCGATTCCGAAAGTGGATAAAATAGTTGGACCAGGAAATTTGTACGTCGCTCTAGCGAAACGAGAAGTATACGGAATAGTAAATATCGATATGATTGCTGGACCGTCAGAAATTGTAGTTATTGCGGATGAAACCGGCAATGCAAAATATATTGCGGCTGATTTATTATCACAAGCAGAACATGACGAGAGAGCGACAGCAATTTGTATTACAACAAATATAGAGTTAGCAAAAAAAGTAGAAAAAGAGATAGAAAGGCAGTTAGAAACATTACCAAGAAGCGAAATTGCACGTGAATCAATAAATAGAAATGGAGCCATTTTTATCGTTCCTTCTATAGATGAGGCACTACAGTTATCGAATGAAATTGCCCCGGAACATTTAGAGTTACATATAAAAGAACCGATGAATGCTTTAGCTTATGTGAAACATGCAGGATCTATCTTTCTTGGACCATATGCACCAGAACCGCTCGGGGATTATTTAGCAGGACCGAATCACGTGTTACCGACAAGTGGAACGGCAAGGTTTTTCTCACCGTTATCAGTCGATGATTTTGTGAAAAAATCAAGCTTTCTGTCTTATACGGAGGAAGCATTAAGAGATGTCCAACATCATATTGTAGAGCTTGCCAATAAAGAAGGATTACATGCGCATGCGAGAGCAATTCAAATAAGATTTGAGGAGGAAGAATAATGCGTGAGTCTAGTCAAATACGTGAGACGACAGAGACAAAAATAAAATTAAGTTTACAGCTTGATGATGGGAAGAATGTTTCTGTACGAACGGGAGTTGGTTTTTTTGATCATATGCTAACTTTATTTGCAAGGCATGGAAGATTCGGTTTGCAAGTGGAGGCAGAAGGCGATGTATTCGTTGATGCGCATCATACAGTTGAGGATGTTGGAATTGTACTCGGAAATTGTTTGAAAGAAGCATTGCACAGTAAAGAGGGGATTAACAGGTACGGCTCAGCATATGTACCGATGGATGAGTCTTTAGGCTTTGTTGCAATTGATATAAGTGGACGCTCATATATTGTATTTCAAGGAGAATTAACGAATCCGAAGCTTGGGGATTTTGATACAGAACTAACGGAAGAATTTTTTAGAGCAGTTGCTCATGCTGCTAATATTACATTACATGCTCGTATTTTATACGGAAGTAATACACATCACAAAATTGAAGCCTTATTTAAAGCGTTTGGTAGAGCGCTTAGCGAAGCAGTCGAAAGAAATGCCAACATTACTGGTGTAAATTCAACGAAAGGGATGTTGTAATTGATTGCCATTATAGATTATGGAATGGGAAATATTCGTAGTGTAGAACAAGCATTAAAGCATATTGGAGCAGCGTACATTGTAACGAGTGATAAAGAAGAGATTTTTAGAAGTGATGGAGTGATTTTACCAGGAGTAGGTGCATTTCCAAAAGCGATGGATGTATTGGAAGAAAAAGATTTAGTGCGTGTGTTACAAGAAATCGGGCGTTCAAGAAAACCACTTCTAGGTATTTGCCTAGGAATGCAGCTTTTATTTGAAAAAAGTGAGGAACTACAAGACTGTAACGGGCTAAGTTTATTGCCAGGCGTTATTCGAAAGCTAAAGGTTCCTTATAAAATTCCTCATATGGGATGGAATGAGTTAAAGAAAGAAGGAGAAATAGCGCTTTGGAATGGAGTAGAGGACGGTTCTTTCGTATATTATGTCCACTCTTATTACGCAGATTGTCCAAATGAAATTGTGTATGGAATAAGTGATTATGGAGTGAAAGTACCTGGTTTTGTAGCAAAAGAAAATATATATGGCGCACAGTTTCATCCTGAAAAAAGTGGTGATATAGGCATGCAAATGTTGAAAAATTTTAAAGGAGTGGTAGAATCATGGAAATCTTCCCAGCTATCGATTTAAAAAAGGGACGATGCGTTAGACTGTATCAAGGGGAATTTAGTAAAGAAACAGTAATGAATGAAGATCCGGTTGCGCAAGCGATTATATTTGAAACATTTGGAGCGAAACGGTTGCACATTGTTGATTTAGATGGTGCAGTTGCTGGTGAATCGTTAAACTTGTCCGTCATTGAAAGAATTTGCAAGGCAGTACGTATTCCAGTGCAAGTTGGCGGAGGAATTCGATCACTTGTAGCCGTAGAGAAGTTATTTTCAGTAGGGGTAGATAAAGTGATTTTAGGAACAGCTGCTCTTTATGATAAGCCATTTTTAGAAGAAGCAGTTTTTCTATATAAAGAAAAAATCATCGTCGGAATTGATGCGAAAAATGGTTTCGTCGCAACGAGAGGCTGGCTTGATGTATCTGAAATTTCTTACATTGATTTAGCAAAACAAATGGAGAATATAGGTGTTCAAACAATTGTATTTACAGACATTTCGAAAGACGGGACACTTGCAGGACCGAATATAGCACAATTGGAGTTACTACAAAAAAGCGTTTCTACTCGACTTATTGCTTCTGGAGGAATTGCATCTATTCAAGATGTGAAAAAGTTAAATGATATGAACATATACGGCGTCATAATTGGTAAGGCTCTTTACGAGAAAACGATTGATTTAGAAGAAGTGCTAGAGGTAACAAAGTTATGTTAGCAAAACGCGTTATTCCATGTCTAGATGTGAAAGAAGGGCGAGTCGTAAAGGGTGTAAATTTTATAGGACTACAAGATGTCGGGGATCCTGTTGAAATAGCAGCTTTATATAATGATGCGGGAGCAGATGAAATAGTATTTTTAGATATTACGGCAACTCATGAAGGACGAAAAACGATTGTAGATGTTGTAGAAAAAACGGCTTCAAAAGTATTTATTCCTCTTACAGTTGGCGGAGGAATTTCAAATGTGAAAGATATGTACAATTTACTAAGAGCTGGAGCAGATAAAGTTTCAATTAACTCAGCAGCAGTGCGAAATCCAAAATTAATCGGAGAAGGGGCAGAGCATTTTGGCTCACAATGTATTGTCGTCGCAATTGATGCTAGAAAAGTAGCAGAAGATAAGTGGAATGTATATGTGAACGGCGGAAGAGTTGATACGGGAATGGATGCAATCAGGTGGGCAAAGCGCGTTACAGAGCTAGGCGCAGGCGAAATTTTATTAACGAGTATGGATGCAGACGGAACGAAAAACGGATATGACCTTCGTTTAACAGAAGAAATTTCAAAAAGTGTTTCCGTACCTGTCATCGCGTCAGGCGGGTGCGGTCATGCTGATCACATTATAGAAGTGTTTCAAAAGACAGCAGTTGATGCAGCATTAGCGGCATCAATCTTTCATTACGGTGAGGCGACAATAGGGGACGTAAAGAGAAAGTTAAGAAATGCAAATGTTGAGGTGCGGCTATGAAACCTAACTTTTCAAAAGGACTATTACCAGCAGTTGTAATTGAAGAAGATACAAAAGAAGTTTTAATGCTAGCTTATATGAATGAAGAGGCATATGAAAAAACAATAGAAACGAAAAGAACATGGTTTTATTCTCGTTCAAGAAGGTCGTTATGGAATAAAGGAGAAACATCAGGTAATGTCCAACATGTGCAATCTCTTTATTTAGATTGTGATCAAGATTCAATTGTTGTTGTCGTAAAGCAAGTAGGACCTGCATGTCATACGGGAGAAAAAACATGTTTTCATTACAAAATTATATAGGGGGATACATATGAAAAACGCCTTTACATTACTATTTGAAACAATTGAAGAACGAAAGAGAAATCCACTTCCTGAATCATATACAAATTACTTGTTTTCAAAAGGAGAAGATAAAATTTTAAAGAAAATTGGTGAGGAATGTACGGAAGTAATTATTGCATCCAAAAATAATGATAACGAAGAGCTAGTGAAAGAAATAGTTGATGTATTGTATCACTGCTTCGTGTTATTAGCCGAAAAAAATATATCATTAGAAGATATTATGGAGGAAGTGACAGAAAGAAATGGGAAGCTTTCGAGAGTAGGGGACAGAAGAGAAATAGATACATTATAGGGGGAATACGTATGAAGGTGGATTATCACATTCATTTAGAAGAAGGGCCATATTCAATAGGATGGCTAGCTAAAATAAATGAATCATTACAACATTATGAACCGCTAAAAGAAGAAAAACATTCTATGGAATGGCTTGTAAAAATACAAGAACGCCTGCAAAGACGTGTGAATGAAGGACCATTTACAACGAAATGGATTGATTTATATTTAGAAGAAGCTTTGCGAAAAGGGATAAAAGAAGTTGGTATTGTCGATCATTTATACCGTTTTTATGAAGCGAAAGAATACTATGAAAAATATGTTGATATTAGTGATTCGGGGCTTGGACGTTTACAAAAGGAATGGTTAGACCAAGTAAGGGTAGCTTCACTACATGATTTTACAAAGGCAATTGAAGAGGCGAAAGAACGGTGGAGTAAAAGAGGTGTTACGCTTAAACTTGGAATTGAAGCAGATTATTTTATTGGTGGTGAACAACAATTACAATCTTTACTTGCATTAGGAGATTTTGATTATGTAATTGGTTCTGTTCATTTTTTAAATGGCTGGGGATTTGATAATCCAGATACGAAAGAATATTTTAAGGAACATGACTTATATGCTTTATATGATACGTTTTTCAAAACGGTTGAGTGCGCAGTTCGTTCTGAGTTATTTGATATTATTGCTCATCTTGACAACATAAAAGTATTTAATTATCGGTTAGATGAGAATGAACAAATTTCTTATTATAAGAAAATTGCGCGTGCATTAGTAGAAACAAATACAGCAACGGAAATAAATGCGGGATTGTACTATCGCTATCCTGTGCGCGAAATGTGTCCGAGTCCGCTATATTTACAAGTATTAGCTAAACACGAAGTTCCGATTACACTTTCTTCAGATGCTCATTATCCGAATGATTTAGGGAAATATGTGGAAGAGAATATAAAGACGTTACGTAATCATGATATTGCTCACTTAGCTACATTTACGAAACGAGTCCGAACGATGAGATTACTAGAAGAAGTAACAATTTCAAAATGATCATGATTTTTTCATGAAAACCCATCTTTTTGTTCAAAATAAGAAAGAATAAAAAGGAGGGTAAAGAAATGGTGAAACAACAAAATAAACAAAATGTACAAGATGCACAGCAACAAGCGTATACTTCTGATACGAATGCTACATCTCAATCAGTGATTGAGGAGCAAATTAGTGATACAGTTGCAGAAGGAACAATTGATGTGAAGCTTGGAAAACAATCGCAAGAAAAAGCGTAAAAAGAGGGGAGACTTGCATCTCCTCTTTTTTTGTGGAAAAGTGTCGATTTTCAAAACTATAATCAAATTCCTTGGTTTTTATATGTGGATTTCTTACAATGAAAGATAAGAGCTATCCTATTTTGTATAGAAGAGGTGTTAGTATAGTGGCAAAAATATTAGTAGCAGGAAAAATTCCAGCAATCGGATTAGAACTATTAAAAGATCATGATGTAGAAATGTATGATAAAGAGGAGTTAATTTCTTTAGATGAATTAACAGAACGTGTAAAAGATAAAGATGCATTGTTAAGCCTACTTTCTACAAAGGTGACAAAAGAAGTGATTGATGCGGCACCTAATTTGAAGATTGTTGCAAACTACGGTGCTGGTTACGATAATATTGATTACTCATATGCTGGAGAAAAAGGGATTGCGGTAACGAATACACCGAAAGTATCAACGGAAGCGACAGCAGAATTAACATTTGCACTTCTTTTAGCGGCGGCACGTAGAATTCCTGAAGGTGATACGCTATGTCGTACAACTGGATTTAACGGATGGGCACCGTTATTTTTCTTAGGCCGCGAAGTACATGGTAAGACAATTGGAATTATCGGCCTTGGAGAAATTGGAAAGGCAGTTGCAAAGCGTGCAAAAGCGTTTGGAATGAATGTTTTATATACAGGACCAAATCGAAAGCCCGAAGCTGAAAGTGAACTGGAAGCAACATATGTAACATTGGAAGAATTATTACAAACAGCAGACTTTATTACAATTAACTGTGCGTATAATCCGAAATTGCATCATATGATTGATGAGGAACAGTTCAAAATGATGAAGAAAACAGCGTATATTATAAATGCTTCACGTGGACCAATTATGCATGAAGCGGCACTTGCTCATGCTTTAAAAACGAATGAAATTGAAGGGGCAGCTCTTGACGTGTTTGAATTTGAACCGAAAATTACTGAAGAGCTAAAAGGATTAAAGAATGTGGTACTTGCTCCTCACGTAGGAAATGCAACATTCGAAACGCGTGATGCGATGGCCGAAACGGCGGTAAGAAATATTTTAGCTGTATTAAATGGCGAAGAACCTGTAACGCCTGTCAATCAAAAAGTATTCGTTACAAAATAAAAAGAAACCTTCCGGAATCGGAAGGTTTCTTTTTATTTTTCTTTATTTGCTCTTTTTGATGGTCTTTGTCTAAGGAATTGAGATAGCATGTACAAAATATATAGTGGAATAGCAATGAATAAGAAAACAGAAAAATTACCGAACCCTGTTTGGTACATTGTGATAATGATGCCCACTAAAAATAGTGTAATAATGATGCTATATCGTGGAATTGGTACATCCTTTAAACTTGGGATACGAATGCGGCTCACCATTAAAAATGCGAACGTTACAAATACTGTAATAAGAACGATTTTTGGAATGGTATGTGAAAATAATGTTAAGAAAGCAACAAGCCCTCCCGCTGCTGTAATCGGTACCCCAGTGAAATATTTCATTGAAGTAGAAGATGGTGTTACATTAAATCGTGCTAAACGATATGCTCCGAAAAGAGGGAATAGCCCCGCTATGTATAGTCCGATGATTCCATAATTAGAGAAAGATGTGTAATACATGAGAACAGCAGGTGCTGCACCAAATGTTACGACATCCGCAAGCGAGTCAAGCTCTTTTCCCATTTGTGAATCAACACGTAATAAACGAGCAACACGCCCATCAAGACTATCTAACATCATCCCGATAAGTACTAAAATAGCAGCTGATTTATAATATCCTAAAGATGCATAGCCGATTGACAAGAATCCACTATATAAATTTCCGAGCGTAAATAAGTTTGGAATAGCTGCTCTATACAAAATCTGATCCCTTGCTTTCTGTAATAAATTCTTAATTAGTTTATGAAAGTTTACTTATTTTATCATACCATAAATTTCTTCTTCATACGAAAGAAATTCCCAATTTGTGAAAGATTTCATAGCAGAATGATTTGAAAAATAAGTGAAAAAAGAAGCAACTTTTATAAAGTTGCTTCGTGTATTATTCAAAGTTCGTTGTCATAGTTCCAGTTTTATACCGATTGTTAGGATCGAAACGTAACAAATCTCCATAAATGAGTTTGTCGGAAAGTTTCAATTCCGTTTTTGCTTTTTCAATATTCGGTTGACATAATGAGATGTCTGCTTCTTCACCTGTGTTTCGTTTATAGCACATGTTTTTTGTATACACATAATCTTCCGAAACGAAGCTACCATCACGCATTACCATAAGAGGGTCTTTTTCTTTAATAAATAGGTCAGTTCCAAATTCAACTGATTGATTTGTTTTAATACCAAGTAAATGAAGTAGCGTTGGTTTAATATCAATTTGACCAGACACTTTAGAAATGACTTTTCCTTCTTGACCAGGCACGTGAATGATGAGAGGGACGCGTTGTAATTGCATAGAATCAAACGGTGTAATAGCGTCTTTCCCAAGGAATTGAGCCATAGCTGCGTTATGGTTTTCAGAAATACCGTAATGATCTCCATAAATGACAATAATGGAATTATCATACAATCCTTCTTCTTTTAATTGTTTAATAAATTGTTTAAGAGCTTCATCCGTGTAACGAACAGTTGGGAAGTAACGGTTTACAACACCACTTTCTGAATTAAACTCATCAACATATTGATCTTCTGGATTTAGAAGGAATGGAAAATGGTTTGTTAAAGTAATGAATTTTGTATAGAACGGCTGTGGTAAAGATTTTAGCTTTGGAATAGATTGTTCAAAGAACTCTTTATCTTTTAACCCCCAACCGACAGACATTTGTTCTGTGCCAACATAATCATTTAAATTAAAGTAACGATCATATCCAAGTGCAGGGTACATTACATCACGATTCCAAAACGTTTTATCGTTTGAATGGAAGACAGCAGAAGAATATCCGTATTTCTTTAATTGTTCTGGTGTAGCTGTATATTCATTTGTTGCATGAGTAAAGAATACAGAACCGCGGTCTAACGGATAAAGTGAATTTTCAACGATAAATTCAGCGTCAGAAGTTTTACCTTGCCCTGTTTGATGATAGAAGTTATCGAAATAAAAACTATCTTTAATAAATGCATTTAAAAATGGAGTAATTTCTTTTCCATTTATTTTTTTATTAATAACAAAACTTTGTGTAGATTCCATTGAAATCAAAATTACATTTTTACCTTTTGCAGCTCCAAATAAGTTTTTATCAACTTGCTTATCTTTTGAGTCTGTATAGTTTTTAATTTCAGAGAACCCGTCCCCACTCGCAAATACACGTTCAGCTGAAGATTTAGATTGAAGTGTAATATCAAATAGATGATATGTGTATAAACCTAAATTTTTCACGACAGTTTGACGGTCAAACGAGCGTGAGAACATTTGTGGTTTATAAATAATGGAAACAACAATTTGTAGTGCTAATAGAGCTGTTACACCGCTAAAGAAAGTTCTCTTTTCAGAGCGAGAAAGCGGCGTTTTGTCGCAAAATGATGGGAATTTACGCGAAAGAAACATTAAGATGATCGCATCTGCGAATAACAGTAATGTTTTATACGTAAAGAGTTCTTTTATACTCGTCCCTAAATCAGCCATATTATTTGTTTGAAATAATACTGGGAACGTAACGAAATCGTTATAAAACCCATAAAACATTGCATTTCCAAATAAAATGAATGACAGTATAAAACTAATTCCAACTATAATGCGATTTCGGTGTTTAGATGCAAATAATGCAAAACCGAAAAATAAAAGTAACGCAGCTAGTGGATTAATAAAAAGCATAAATTCTTCAAAGAAATTATCAATTTTAATATCAAACGCTAGCTTGTACACAATATATGTTTTTATCCATAATAAAACGACTGCAACGAGTGCGAATCGCAGTTTTGGAAACAGACGTTGTAGCATAATATACTCCTCTCCTAAAAAGCATGACGGTTCTTGTGGGCCGATTTGATTAGCGCCTCATTTTATATATACGAACAGTCCTTTATTATTATGTTTATTATACTATGAGTATCATTATACGAAAATAAAAGAGAGTTGTGGACTTTTTTATAATAATTGAGTAGAAAAAGGGCAGTAGGAGACAATAAAATGGAGTTTCTATGTATGATTATTATCGTGCGCGGAAAGAATCGTGTAACAATACGGAGGTTATAATGCGAAAATTATTATATTTTATAGTATGCAGTAGTGTTATACTTTTTGCTTCACCAAGTGTGTCGGTAGCTCAATATGATGCACCTCTTATGGAAGATGCCCTTTATTCTGTCTTATTTCCGAAAATAAATAAAGCAATCGAAAAACAATATGGAAGCTTGAAGCCTTATCAATGCCCGAAAATTATTAGTTTAAAAAAAGTGTATACCGGTACATATTTATTTCAAGCAGTTATTGAAGTAACAAAGTATGAACGTGTTGCAGGGGAAATTGCGCCACCATTTGAGAAGGTAACGATTACATTTAATAACGAAGAAGGCGAATGGGAAGTGACAAAGGTTTCAGTAAAGCGCTTACCAAACGATACGAAACTAAACTGTAAAAAAGCAATATAAAAAATTGTTTGACAAATAAAATGGTCCTTTGGTATTGTTAATAGCAACAATTAGATGTTTGAAAATTAAATAGACTTACCTCATCTACTCTCAAAGGTAGAGGCCGCGATAGGAAAGAGTAAGCTATGGGAGATTTAATGGGATCTGTGATCATAGGTTGAAAGGGACTATTGCCGAAATATAAGAATAACCATCTTATTCATATATTGGGACTGCATTGAATAAATGTAGTACTGTCATAAGATTTATTTTATGGAGAGCTATTTGGAGATGTTGATGCGGTTTCTTATTTTGAGGAGATAACAACTCGTTTATTTTTTCAATATATATTTTTCCTAATAAGAAACGCGTGTGAACATTGTTCCGCGCGTTTTTTGTCTATCTAAAAGCGTGCTGCAATGAATAGAAGATTGGGGTTATGAGTTTTAGAGGAAATAAGGGAGGAATTCAAATGTATTTACACGGCACAAGCCGAATCAATGGGCAAGGACACTTAGAAATTGGAGGGTGCGATACGACGCAGCTAGCAAAACAATATGGGACACCACTTTATGTATACGATGAAGAGTCAATTCGAGGAAAGTGCCGCGCGTTTCATCGTGCTTTTAAAGAAAGTGGGTTCTCTTATCAAGTAGCATATGCAAGCAAGGCGTTCTTGTGCATGGAGATGTGCCGAGTAGCTCGTGAAGAGAATATGTCATTAGATGTTGTTTCTGGAGGGGAATTATATACTGCACTACAAGCAGGATTTCCGGCATCGCGCATTTATTTTCACGGCAATAACAAAACAGATGAAGAAATTGTGATGGCTCTTCAGGCGAATATTGGTTGTTTTGTCGTAGATAACTTCTTAGAATTAGAAATTTTGCATGATTTAGCAGTGCAGCATGGGAAATTTGTGAACATATTAATTCGTGTAACGCCTGGGGTAGAGGCGCACACACATGAATATATTACAACAGGTCAAGATGATTCAAAATTTGGATTTGGCGTGTCAAATGGTCAAGCGATGCAGGCAATTGAGCTTGCTTTACAAAAATCAAATTATAACGTGTTAGGGATTCATTCACATATCGGATCACAAATATTTGAAACGGCTGGATTTGTGCGAGCGATTGAAGTTCTTCATCAATTTTTAGAAGAAGTGAGAGAGCGAACAAACTATGTAGTAAAAGTGCTGAATGTGGGTGGAGGATTCGGAATACGCTACACAGAGTCCGATACACCATTAACTCTTGAGACATACGTGCGAGCTGTAACAAGTGCAGTGAGAGAACAATTTACAGTATGTAATTATCCATTACCAGAAATATGGGTTGAGCCAGGTCGTAGCATTGTAGGGGATGCTGGAACGACACTTTATACAGTCGGATCTGTGAAAGACATTCCTGGTATTCGGAAATATGTATCAGTGGATGGTGGGATGACTGATAACTTAAGACCTGCTTTATATAACGCTCGTTATGAAGCGATGTTAGCGAATCGAGGGAATGATGAGAACGAGGAAGTTGTTTCGATTGCAGGGAAATGCTGCGAGAGTGGAGATATGTTAATTTGGGATATTAATCTACCGAAAGTTGCTTCTGCGGATTTACTAGCAATTTCTTGTACAGGGGCATACGGGTACTCGATGGCGAATAATTATAATCGGATTCGTAGACCAGCTGTCGTCTTCGCGAAAGGTGGTACATCACAAATTGTTGTAGAGCGCGAAACATATGAAAATATTATTGGGAACGATCGCATACGTATTAAAGAACTTGTTTAAATGAGGAAAAAGGAGTTGTTCGGATGGGCAATTCCTTTTTTATAAAATAAAATAATTAAAATATATCGGAAAACTAGGATTGAAAAAAATCAGAATTGTGATAAAATACAAATACAAAGCTTATCAAGAGAAGCGGAGGGAACTGGCCCGGCGAAGCTCGGCAACCTGCTTATAGAAAGCAAGGTGCTAAATCCAGCAAAATGGAATCCATTTTGAAAGATAAGGTAAAATATATTACCGAACAGTCTTTTCGAAATGGGAAAGATTTTTTTTATGAATAAAAAGGGGGGCTGTTCGCGTGAGCGTACGGGAACATTTTGAGGAAGTATCTGAGAAAATTGAAGCGATGCTTGCTGATATGAAATATGGTTCAATTACAATTGTTGTGCAAGATGGCAAAGTCATTCAATTAGAGAAAAGTGAAAAAGTACGTTTAAAGTAAAAAGCGCTGACTAGAAAAACTAGAGGCGGTTTTAACCTATTTCATTAGGTTAAAACCGTCTTTTTGCTTTTATAGGGGGAAAAAACATGTTGACGTATGAAACGTGGGAAGAAAATGATGTTTCATTTTCAGAAGAAGATGAAACGAAAGGCGCGTTATCTGTATTAAGTTGGGCTTATAAAGAATATAAAAGTGAAATTGTATACGCATGTAGCTTCGGAGTGGAAGGGATGGTACTGCTGCATCTTATTAACCAAGTAAATCCATCTGCTAAAGTTGTTTTTTTAGATACAAACGTACATTTTCAAGAAACGTATGAATTAATTCAAAAAGTGCGGGAACGATTTCCGTCATTAAATATTATAGAAAAACAACCAGAACTTACACTTGATGAACAAGCCAACTTGCATGGTGACAAGCTATGGGAAAGCAACCCCAATCTCTGTTGTAAGATTAGAAAAATTTTGCCTTTAGAAGAATCATTAGCGAATGAAAAAGCGTGGATATCGGGACTGAGGAGGGAACAATCAGAAACCCGTAAGCATACAAAGTTTATAAATCAAGATCATCGCTTTCGATCTATTAAAGTTTGTCCGCTCATTCATTGGACGTGGAAAGAAGTATGGCGATATGTATACAAGCATAGCTTGCCGTATAACCCATTACATGATATTGGATATCCAAGTATTGGGTGTGAGAAGTGTACGTTGCCTGTAGGAGAGGGTGGCGATTCGAGAGATGGTAGATGGGCCGGGAAAGTAAAAACTGAATGTGGCCTTCATTATCAATAAGGTGAATCTTGAAATAAAACTAAGAGGGGATATAGAAAATGAGTACAGTAAACGAATTAGTAAACCGTGTAGACGAGACATATGACGTATCGCAAATTGAAAAAGAAATTGGGCTAGACAACATTGCATTAAGTGATTTAGAACTATTAGCGACAGGGGGATATAGCCCGCTTACTGGTTTTCTAGGAAAGAAAGATTATGATTCGGTTGTAGAAACGCTTCGTTTAAATAATGGAAGTGTTTGGAGTATACCCATTACATTACCAGTAACAGAAGAGGTAGCAGAGACGCTAAAAGTTGGAGAGGAAGTAAAACTTGTTAACGGTGGAAATGTATATGGTGTCATTCAAATAGAAGATATTTTTGTGCCTGATAAGGAAAAAGAAGCGTTACTAGTGTATAAAACGACGGATGAGGCTCATCCTGGAGTGAAAAAATTATACGAAAGACCGAGCGTTTACGTCGGAGGAGCTATTGTTCTGACGAAACGTTTTGAAAATAATCCGTTTCCTTCTTATCATTTAGATCCAATTGAAACGAGAGAGGAATTTAAAAAACGTGGTTGGAAAACAGTAGTTGGATTCCAAACGAGAAATCCGGTACATCGTGCTCATGAATATATTCAAAAATCTGCTCTTGAAATTGTAGATGGCCTCTTTTTAAATCCGCTCGTTGGGGAAACGAAGTCGGATGATATTCCTGCTGATGTAAGAATGGAAAGTTATGAAGTATTACTTCAAAACTACTATCCGAAAGATCGTGTCTTTTTAAGTGTATTTCCTGCAGCAATGCGTTACGCAGGGCCGAGGGAAGCGATATTCCATGCATTAGTCAGAAAGAATTTTGGATGCACCCACTTTATTGTAGGGCGCGATCATGCAGGAGTAGGAGATTATTACGGTACTTATGAAGCACAAGAAATTTTTACAAACTTTACAGTAGAAGAGTTAGGGATTACACCGTTATTTTTTGAGCATAGTTTTTACTGCACGAAATGTGAAGCGATGGCTTCAACGAAAACATGCCCGCATGGAAAAGAGGATCATGTCATCTTATCTGGTACGAAAGTAAGAGAACTATTAAGAAACGGTGAGGTTCCGCCAAGTACATTTAGTCGTAGAGAGGTAGTAGAGGTACTAATTAAAGGTTTGAAAAAAGAAGTAGTAACAGAATAGGGAGAGAATGAGATGGATACGAATATTACTTGGCATACAGCTTCTGTTTCAAAAGATGAAAGAAGAGTGAAGAATGGGCATCATAGTTTTGTCATTTGGTTTACTGGTTTATCAGCTTCGGGTAAATCTACAGTAGCGAACGCGGTTGCTCGTAAACTATTTGAAAAGAATATTGGAAACTATGTACTTGATGGAGATAATATACGCCACGGTTTAAATAAAGACTTAGGTTTCTCTGAAAGTGATCGTATGGAAAATATAAGACGGATTGGCGAAGTAGCAAAGCTATTTGTAGATCAAGGGACTGTTGTTCTTACAGCGTTTATTTCACCGTTTCGAGTAGACCGAAAACAAGTTAGAGATCTATTAGCTGCAGATGAATTTATAGAAGTGTTTGTAAAATGTCCAATTGAAGAGTGTGAGAAACGTGATCCGAAAGGGCTTTATAAAAAAGCAAGAAAAGGTGATATTAAAGACTTTACAGGTATCGATTCACCGTATGAGGAACCAGAGCAAGCGGAATTAATTGTAGAAACGCACAAGTATTCTATTGAAGAATGTGCAGAACAAATCGTGAAGTACTTACAAGAGCGTAGTTTTATATAGGGGGATAAAAAATGAGTTATGAAAAAGTATGGGCTAACAATGAAAAATTAAATCAAACTGAGAAAAATAAATTAAAAAAAGATGGATTGGAAATCTTTAATGACATTCCTTACTATGCAGAGAATGGCTTCGAATCTATTCCGAAAGAAGAGTGGGACGCATTCAAATGGGCAGGGTTGTATTTACAAAGACCGAAGGAAGCTGGTTATTTTATGATGCGTGTAAATATCCCTTCTGGCATTATTACGAATGCACAGGCAGAAGTGCTTGCTTCTATCGCTGAGGATTATGGACGTGACGTAATAGATATTACGACAAGACAGGCAATTCAGTTTCACTGGTTAGAAATTCATCAAATTCCAGATATTTTTGAAAGATTAGCAAAGGTTGGGTTATCTTCAGCTGGGGCTTGTGGTGATATAACGCGTAATATTACAGGGAATCCACTTGCTGGTATTGATGCAAATGAACTATTTGATACAACTGGCATTGTAAAAGAGGTATATGATTATTTCCAACATAATGAAGAGTTTTCTAACTTACCGCGTAAATTTAAAATGTCTATTAGTTCTAACATTTATAATTCAGCAAACGCAGAGATTAACTGTGTTGCATTTACACCTGCAACGAAAGAAATAGATGGTGAGAAAAAAGTTGGTTTTCATATAAAAGTAGGCGGTGGGTTATCAGCCCGTCCGTATTTAGCTGATGAATTAGATGTATTCGTTTTACCAGAAGAAGTAAAGGCGGTAGCAATTGCGATTGCTACGATATTCCGTGATTTTGGATATCGTGAAAAACGTCATTTAGCTCGTTTGAAATTTCTTGTTGCAGACTGGGGAGCAGAGAAGTTTAAAGAGAAACTAATAGAATATACAGGACCATTACAAAGTAAAGGAGAAAGTGCTCTTAAAGGCTGGAATGCGGGGTACTTTTATGGTGTCCAAGACCAAAAACAAGATGGACTAAAATATGTAGGTTTTAATGTGCCAGTAGGACGCCTACATGCAGAAGAAATGTTTGAGATTGCAAGAATTGCTAAACAATATGGAAATGGACAAATTCGTACATGTAATTCACAAAACTTCATTATTCCGAATGTTCTGCCAGAAAATGTAACTGGCTTGCTAAATGAGCCGTTGTTTGAAGCGATATCAGCAAATCCGAAATCGTTTATTGGTCACGCGGTTTCTTGTACTGGTATTGAATATTGCAATCTTGCATTAGTAGAAACGAAAGAAAGATTACGAAAAATTGCCGAATACTTAGATACACAAATTGCACTCGATGTTCCGGTTCGTATTCATATGGTAGGATGCCCGAATTCATGTGGTCAACGTCAAATTGCTGACATTGGATTACAAGGTGTAAAAATGAAAACGAAGGAAAAAGGAATTGTTGAAGCATTTGAAATATATGTAGGTGGAACGCTGTTAGATGGTGGTGCTTATAATCAAAAGTTAAAAGGAAAAATAGATGGCGAGGATCTACCTGATGTACTCGCATCATTTATAAGTTATTTCAAAGAAAATAAATTACCAGCTGAAACGTTTTATGATTTTGTAGGCCGTGTTGGTGTAGAGACATTACAAACAGCGTTAAATAACGTGTTAGAAGAAGTAATAGCGTCTTAGGAGGGGCAATATGGATTTATATCGATTTGAAGCGGTATTAGTGAATAGCATTGTTCCGATTGTTGTTGTTGCTGAAAGTGAAGAACAGGCATTTAAGATGGCGGAGATTGAGCTTGAAAAACATTTTTTACCGTTACCAGAAGTAAAGGAGATTGCTTTATTTGAAAAAAAGAAGATTCGAAAAAGCGCAGCCTTTGTTATTCATGAGTAAGGAACATTGAAATATGAAGAAATGAAAACTTCCATTCCTATATAAGGATGGAAGTTTCACTTTAATAGTAGAAATGAGGAGAGATGATGGGAAAAGTATATATCGTTGGAGCGGGCCCTGGTGATCCAGATTTAATTACTGTAAAAGGATTGAAATGCATTGAGAAAGCAGATGTTATTTTATACGACCGTCTCGTGAATAAAGAATTGCTTTCTTATGCAAAGCCTGAAGCGGATTTAATTTATTGCGGAAAACTACCAAATTATCACACGATGAAGCAAGAGACAATTAACACGTTTCTTATTAAATATGCGAAAAAAGGAAAAGTTGTAACGAGGCTAAAAGGTGGGGATCCATTTGTATTTGGTAGAGGAGGAGAAGAAGCTGAAGCGTTAGCAAAGCAAGGTGTACCGTTTGAAATCGTTCCTGGTATTTCAGCTGGAATAGCTGCTCCTGCTTATGCTGGTATTCCAGTGACACATCGTGATGCAAGTGCAAGTTTTGCTATTGTGACAGGGCATAGAAAAGAAGATGCTGAAGAGGAAGTGAAGTGGGAAAATTTAGCGAAAGGTGTAGAGACGTTAGCTGTATATATGGGGGTTAGCAATTTACCCTACATATGTGAGCAACTGATAAAGCATGGAAAAGATAAAAGTACGCCTGCTGCTATTATTGAGCGGGGAACGACATCTATGCAGCGCACAGTTGTTGGGACGTTAGGAACAATTGTAGATGTTGCGAAAAAAGAACAAATTCAAAATCCGAGCATGATTGTAATTGGAGAAGTCGTCCGTTTTAGAGGAAAAATCCATTGGTTTGAGAAACAGATAGAAAGTACGTATCAAGTAAGTGGAGTGTTATAAAATGAAAGCCATCTTATATATATGTCATGGAAGTCGCTTGAAAGCGGCGAAAGAAGAAGCGGTTGCATTTATTACGTCATGTATGAACCGTGTAGAGGCAAGTATTCAAGAAATTTGTTTTTTAGAGTTAGCGAGTCCAACTATTGATGAAGGGTTCCGTACATGTGTGAAGCGTGGTGCTACAGAGATTATTGTTATTCCTGTTTTTTTATTAGCGGCAGGTCATGTGAAGAAAGATATCCCGTTTGAATTGGAAAAGTTAAATAATCAATATCCAAGTATAAAAGTGACCTATGGTAATCCGTTTGGTGTATCAGAATCACTTGTTAAATCGGTATATAGCGGAAGTGGTATTGAACAGGAAGATAAGAATGAAGTGACGTTACTTCTCGTTGCAAGAGGGAGTAGCGATCCTGAAGTATTAAAAGATATAAACTGGATTGCTTCTTTATTTCAAATGGAAGAGAAGATTAAGAAAGTAGAAGTTTGTTATTTAGCAGCTGCAGAGCCAAAATTTGAGGAGAAGTTAAAGGAAGTTGTAGAACGAAAAGAAAAGAATATCGTTGTACTGCCTTACTTGTTATTTACAGGTTTGCTTATGAAGCATATTGAAAAAGAAGTGCGCCAATATGAGCTAGATGAGATAAAAATAAGTCCATATTTAGGGAAGAATGAAGCGTTTCAGTATATATTAATTCAGAAAACGAAGAAATTATTGAAGGGAGATCAATATGTATCCACTTACAGTGCGAGTTGAGAAGAAACGTGTTGTTGTCATTGGTGGAGGGAAAGTCGCGGGATTCAAAATTATTCCTTTACTCAAACAAGGTGCAGATATAGTTGTGGTAAGTCCTGAATTGGATGCAAATTTAGTGAAACTTGTAGAAGAAAAGAAAATTCGTTGGTATCAAAGGGAGTATGAAAAAAGTGATATTAAAGACGCCTTTTTAGTTGTTGCAGCGAGTAGTGATGCTGTATTGAATGAACAAATTGCTGAAGATGTCGCAGAGAATCAATTAGTAAATGTTATTACGAATCCGGAAAGTGGTAATGTTCATTTTCCGGCGGCGTTTCATCGTGGGCTACTTAATATAGCTGTTTCTACTGGAGGAGCGAGTCCGAAACTTGCAAAAAAAATTCGAGATGATATCGCAAATAAATATGATGAGACGTATGAATCGTATCTTGATTTTTTATACGAAGTTAGAATAAAGGTGAAAGAATTACAAATAGAGAAAAGAGAGAGAAATATATTGTTGCAAGAGGTATTGAAGTCGATATATGTTCAAAATGAACAAAAAAGAGAATTGTTTTTACAAGAATTAGAGAGAAGAGTTCATATAGGATAATAAATAAATTGTACTTTACAACTATAAAAATATAATTTATAATCACAAGTAACTTCAATAGATGAAATCGATGAGCAAGAAGAGTATGTATATTTGATACGTTCAGAGAGCTGGGGTAAGGTGTGAGCCCGGTACGATAAGATATACAGAATGGGCTTGCGAGAGGTATGTTGAACATTGTAGTAGGCAACCCGGGTTCCGCCGTTAAAAGGATAGAGTATCGGAGTTTTTCCTGTACTTGAACAAGTGGGATTTATCAATCCAATTGAGGTGGTACCACGGTATTAACATTACATATATCGTCCTCTACATGCATATTTGCGTGTAGGGGACTTTTTTATTTTCTAAAGGAGGTGTGCGAGTATGAAATGAAAGTGTATAATTAACAAAAGTTTAAATATTCAGAAAAGGAGAATTTATGATGAAAGAAACACAGCAATGGACGTCGAAAATAGGCTTTGTACTCGCAGCAGCCGGAGCCGCAGTAGGTCTTGGTGCAATATGGAAATTTCCATATGTTGCAGGTAATGGCGGGGGAGGCGCATTCTTCCTTGTATTTTTACTATTAACTTTATTTATAGGTATGCCACTCCTTTTAGCTGAATTTGTTATTGGACGTAGTACGCAAAAAGAGGCAGTTACAGCGTATAAAGTATTGGTGCCAAATAGCAAGTTATATCCTTGGATTGGTCGTATGGGAGTTGTTACTTGTTTTAGTGTACTATCTTTTTATAGTGTTGTAGGTGGATGGATTTTACTTTACTTATACTATAGTGTGACAGGAAGTTTCTGGAATGGAGTGACTGATTATGGGCAATTATTCGGTGAGACGATTTCAAATCCAGTAAGCGCGATTGGAGCGCAATTTGTCTTTATGCTTTTTACGATTTTTGTTGTAAGTAAAGGTGTAGAGAAAGGGATAGAAAAAGCAAGTAAGTATATGATGCCGCTATTATTTATTTTGTTTATTGCAATTATTGTTCGTGCGTTAACACTGGATGGTGCTTTTGCTGGGGTAGAATTCTTCTTAAAACCAGATTTTTCAAAGCTGACAGCAGATACGATTTTATACGCGATGGGACAATCATTCTTCTCGCTAACAGTTGGGGCCTCGGTAATGGTCACGTATAGTTCCTATTTGAAGAAAGAAGAACATTTAGCAAAATCAGCAACATCTATTGTAAGCTTAACTGTTTTTATTACAGTACTTGCAGGATTAGCGATTTTTCCAGCGATTTTCGCATTAGGTGTTAAGCCGACTGAAGGACCGGGGTTACTATTTATCGTCCTTCCAGCAGTATTTGCGAAAATACCATTTGGACAATTTTTCTTCATTATGTTTTTGGTGTTATTCTTCTTTGCAACGTTAACATCTGCGATTTCCATGCTTGAAATTGTAGTAGCATCTGTTGCGAAAGATAACGAGAAAAAGCGTCCGTCAGCATCGTTATTAATTGGTATTCTTATTTTTGCAGTTGGAATTCCGTCAGCTCTATCGTTTGGAATTATGAGTGATGTGAAAATATTTGGGAAAACATTCTTTGACTTAGTCGACTTCTCAGTAAGTAACGTATTGCTGCCGTTAGGGGTACTAGCTATTTCGCTATTCGTACCAAATAAAATGAGTAAAGAAATGTTAATGAAAGAATTAGAAGTTACGGAAACGAAAGGGAAAACATTATTTAATATTTGGTTCTTCTTACTTCGTTATGTTATTCCAGTAACTGTAATTATTGTATTTTTAAATGCGATAGGCGTATTTAAAATGTTTGCATAATAAAAAGACGGAGATTTCTCCGTCTTTTTATTATGTTGTAGGTGTATTTAATAAACGATTATATGCTTTATAGGCTGTGACGACTGCGAGGAATGATCCGATTAAAAATAAAACTGAGCCGCCAAATGTAAATATCCGGCCAATAAAAGTCTCTCTAGCTTCTTGTATTTCTTGTTGTAATTGTGTATTCATATAATTCACCCCGTAAACTATAGGCATTTAGTTGTAGTCTATGTGGAATGCCTATAGTGTGTGAAGGGGAAATAAAAAAACTCGGTATGCACCGAGTTTTTTTATAATCCGATATAAGGAGATGGATCAACTGCGTTTGTCTTACCGACATTCCATTCTCCAAGATGAAGTTCAAAGTGTAAATGTTGTCCGTATGATTGGCCGGTATTCCCCATAAATCCAAGTTGAGTTCCTTGTTTTACAGTTTGTCCATTCGATACAGAACGGCTACTCATATGAGCATATACTGTTGTATATGTTTTTCCGTTAATACGGTGAGATAAGTACACAACATTTCCGTAACTAGATGATAATTCTGAGCGAATAACAACGCCATCTGCAGCGGCAATAATTGGAACAGTTCCTGAAGCAGCGATATCGATTCCTTTATGGTTATCAATAGAGCGCACGCCAAAACCAGAAGTTTTTGATCCAGCTGCTGGTTTAATAAATCCACCGATGTTTGTATCGTGTGGTGTTGGGGCCGCTTGAGCTGTTTGAGCAGATGTAGCAGCTTGTTTACGAGCTTCTTCCGCCTTGCGAGCTTCCTCGGCTTTACGAGCTTCTTCTGCGCGTTTTTCTTCTTCAATTGCCTTTTGAACAGCTTGACGCTGATTTTCTAAAATTCCTTTAGATTCTTCTAATCCTTCAATCTCTGAATCTACTTTTGCTACTTTCGTATGTAGATCGCTAATAAGAGTTTGTTGCTGTTGTTGGTTGTTTTGTAATTCTTGTTGTTTTTGCTCTAATTTTTGCTCGGATTCTTTCAGTTGTTGCTCTTTTTTCTCAACAGCCTCTTTTTCTTTCGTCACAGCATCTTGGTCATTTGTTTGTTTTTTCACAATATCAGTATCGTTGTTTAAAATTAAACTGACAGAGTACATATTATCAACAAGATCAGCAATGTTTGCAGAATTTGTTAATACTTCCGTAATGATATTTGTGCGAGGTTTTTCTTGCATAGATTGCAGTCGTTGCTTAATAACTTCCTGACGTGTATCTATGTTTGTTTGTAATTGCTCTATATGTTTCTTTTTTTCAGTAATTACTTGTTGTGTTTTACTAATTTCTTTTTTTGTATCGTTTAATTCAGCTTCGTTTTTATTAATAGAAGTAGTTAAATCGTCGATTTTCTTTTGTAATTCTTGAATTTCTTTTTCTATTTGTTCTTTCTCGGCTGATTTATTTTGTAAGTCATTTTGTTTTCCTTCTAATTCAGATTGAATATTAGATAATTTATCTTGATTCGTTTCAGCGTATGCGGGTGAAAGTAACGGGGAAGCGAAAATCGTTCCTGCTGCTAAAACGCTGAACGCTACAAATTTCTTTTTCATGGTTGTCTAGCTCCTTTCCCTATGAATGTTATATATCATAAGAAGAAGAGTGTCTATCGTTGTAACCATAATGTAAAGAAAATTTTATAAAATTACTAAGTTTTGTCGGAATTTATCATTTTTCAGCGATAAATTTCACTGCAGATGCATTTTTTATATTTGTGTAACAAGGGTGTATTTTTAGAGTTCCTTGTAAAATAAAGGGAAAAGTGAAATTGTTTTATGTAGTGAAATATTAGTTATACATTTAATAAAACACTGGTAAGGAATCGTTCTCATGTTAGGTTTTCTGACATGGGTTTTATTTTTGTCAAGAAAATTATTTGCGTTCGGGCAAACTTATTTTGTTGTCAGATTTTAAATTTTGATTTATGATTTTTAACAGGGACAAAATGTAGTGAATTGTCGAATAATATGTAATACTCTTAATTTCAAGTTTTATAGAGATAGATAGAATGAGAGATAGAGTGAAACATCGAAGAGGGGGTTACAACAAATATGAAAAGAATAGGACTTGCATGGCAAATTTTAATTGGTCTTGCGCTAGGTATTGCAGTTGGGGCGATTTTCTTTGGCAATCCGGCAGTGGTGAGTTATTTACAACCAATTGGTGATATTTTTATCCGATTAATTAAAATGATCGTTGTACCGATTGTTGTAGCGAGTATTGTTGTTGGGGTTGCTGGTGTTGGCGATGTTAAAAAATTAGGTCGACTAGGCGGAAAAACAATTATTTACTTTGAAATTATTACAACAATTGCAATTATTGTCGGTCTATTAATTGCTAATATTTTCCAACCGGGAAAAGGCGTGAATATGGAGCAGTTAACAAAGACAGATATTTCGAAATATACACATACGACAGAGCAAGTACAAAGTCATTCGTTTGCAGATACATTTGTAAATATTGTTCCAACAAACATTGTAAAGTCATTAGCTGACGGAGATATGCTTGCTATTATCTTCTTCTCTGTATTATTTGGTTTAGGTGTAGCGGCAATTGGTGAAAGAGGAAGACCGGTTCTTCAATTTTTCCAAGGTGTAGCTGATGCAATGTTTTACGTAACAAACCAAGTTATGAAATTTGCACCATTTGGTGTATTTGCGTTAATTGGAGTTACAGTTTCTACATTTGGTCTTTCTTCATTAATTCCATTAGGGAAATTATTAATTGTAGTATACGGAGCAATGATTTTCTTCGTTGTAGTCGTATTAGGAATTACAGCGAAAATATTTGGAATTAACATTTTCCAATTCTTTAAGATTTTAAAAGATGAACTGATCTTAGCGTACTCTACAGCAAGTTCAGAAACAGTTTTACCAAAAATCATGGAGAAAATGGAGAAGTTTGGTTGTCCAAAGGCAATTACATCTTTTGTTATTCCGACAGGTTATTCATTTAACTTAGATGGATCAACTTTATATCAAGCAATTGCGGCTATTTTCTTAGCACAAATGTATGGTATTGATTTATCTATTACACAACAAATTACATTATTACTTGTATTAATGCTTACATCAAAAGGTATTGCGGGTGTACCTGGCGTATCATTCGTTGTATTATTAGCGACACTTGGTACAGTAGGTATTCCAGCTGAAGGTTTAGCCTTTATTGCTGGTATTGACCGTATTTTAGATATGGCCCGTACAGCAGTTAACGTTGTAGGTAACTCTTTAGCAGCTGTAGTTATGTCTAAATGGGAAGGTCAATATGACGCTGAAAAAGGACAAGCCTACTTGAAAGAAATTTCTAATAAGCAAGCAGCTTAATTATAATTTGAACAAGCTCTCACATAATATGTGGGGGCTTTTCTATATAGAAAGGGAGCAGACGAAATGAAACGTAAATATGGTGACGGTTCTTCGTGGAAGCGACTAATAGAGAGGGATTATACTGTTAAGCAAATAGAAGAAGGAATGCTAGGAATACTGGAAATAAAAAAGGTGAGAGAACCTAGTTTTAAAGCATATGATGGTAAGGAACTTTGTATTGCTGGTAATCAGTATACGTGGATTCAATATTTCATAGATGGGAAAAACTTTGCGATTACAGCTATGTTAGATGATCAGAAAAAATTAGTGCAATATTATATCGATGTGGCGAAAGAATATGAAATAGATGACTGTGGCTTACCATATTTTGATGATTTATATTTAGATGTAGTGTTATTACCGAATGGTAAAATGTATGTACTCGATGAAGATGAGCTAGAGGATGCTTATAAAAGTGGCGATGTTACAAAAGAAGAGTATGAGTTAGCTTGGTACACTACGAAATGGATCATAGCTGCAATAAAAAATAGTGAATTTTATTGGATTTCAATATTGGAAGAAGAAATCAAAAAGTTAAAATGATTATTGTATTCAAATTTTTGTATAATTACCAAAAAAATCTATACAAAAAATAATTGACTTTTGTTTTGTAAGCGAGTAAAGTTAGGGAAGAAATTATTATTAAAAAATAAATATGAAACCTTCTTATAAAGAGAGGCGGAGGGACTGGCCCTACGATGCCTCGGCAGCGGACTCGATTTCAGAGTGCTGTGCCAAATCCAGCAAGCATATGCTTGAAAGATGAGAAGAGCGTTTCTTATAGATGTATAAGACCTCTTCTCGATGGAAGAGGTCTTTTGTTATTCATTAGAAAAAGGTTGAAACTAGGGAGAGATGGTACTTTGAAAGAAACGAGAGGAAATGGTTTGGCATTATTACCACTTGGGATATTTTTGGCGCTATTTATTGGTTCTGGAATTATTACAGGTGATTTCTATAAATTGCCGATACTTGTAGCAATTTCAATTGCTGTAGGAGTCGCTTTAGCAATGAATCGTAAAGAAAGTTTTCATGTAAAAGTGGAACGATTTGCTAAAGGTGCAGGGAACCCAGACATTATGATTATGGTTCTGATTTTTGTACTGGCAGGAGCATTTTCTGAAACAGCAAAAGGGATGGGTGGCGTTGATTCTACAGTTAACTTAGCGTTATCGAT
The DNA here is from genome assembly GCF_031983925.1 of Bacillus sp. (in: firmicutes). Taxonomy (NCBI): domain Bacteria; kingdom Bacillati; phylum Bacillota; class Bacilli; order Caryophanales; family Bacillaceae; genus Bacillus; species Bacillus sp. (in: firmicutes). Next base: position 162,044 of record NZ_DALYZR010000001.1, read on the forward strand.
TTTACCACAAGGATTTATCGTAGCTGGCATTTTCGTTATAGGAGCATTTATTTCATTAGCGATGGGAACTTCAATGGGAACAATTGCTGCATTAGCACCAATTGCTGTAGGTATTAGTGGGCAAACTGATATCTCAATTGCACTTACGATGGCTACTGTTGTTGGCGGAGCGATGTTTGGTGATAATTTATCATTTATTTCAGATACAACAATCGCAGCTGTACGTTCACAAGGAACAGAAATGAAAGATAAGTTTAAAACGAACTTTTTAATTGTATTACCAGCAGCTATTATTACAATTGTACTATTAGTAATCATTACTTTAGGAAGCGATACGCAGATTAAAACGCATAGCTTTGACTGGATAAAGATTTTACCGTATGCAGGAGTACTTATTACAGCGCTACTTGGTTGGAATGTACTTATCGTGTTAACTGGTGGAACTGTACTATCTGGGGTTATCGGTCTTTTAGATGGAAGTTATACGTTAGAGAGTTTCTTTAAAAGTGTAACGACTGGAATGGGCGGTATGATGGAGTTAGTATTACTTGCTATTTTAATTGGCGGTATGGTCGAATTGATTCAATATAATGGTGGCATTCAATATTTAATGAATATTTTAACGCGTAACATTCGTTCAAAAAAAGGAGCAGAGTTCGGTATCGCTGGTTTAGTAGGTATGACGAATATGTGTACAGCGAATAATACCATTTCTATTATCTTTACAGGTCCGCTTGCGAAAAACATTGCAGATCAATATGAAATTGATCCTCGTAAATCAGCGAGTGTATTAGATCTTTTCTCGTGCTGTGTGCAAGGGTTAATTCCGTATGGTGCGCAAATGTTAACAGCAGCAGGATTTGCGGCGTTATCTCCAATTGAACTGTTACCATATGCGTTTTATCCAATCTTAGTTGGCGTATGTGGAATCATTTCTATATTAATTGGTTTCCCGAGGTTTTCTAAAGTAGCGGAAAAAAAAGAGTATCATAAAACAGCATAATGAAAATGAAGTGTATGAAAAGTAACGAAAGCCGTACAGAGAACATTCTCTGTACGGCTTTTTATGTGCGGGAAAAGAGTGAATGATCCCATGCTACCGTATGTTTTTACAAAAGGCTGAATGCAACTCGGTCTTAAGTCTGAGTTAAAAACGGTTCTTAAGCTCGTTATGGAAAAAAGAAAAAATAGTTAAGATAAGAGTATCAAATCGAAGGGAGGCAAGCACAAGATGAAACAATTTCTAGCGTTTATCGCGGCTGGTATTTTAGCTTTAATTGCTCTTGGTAGTCTTGCTGGTATTGTAGGATTCGCAATCGGAGCAGGAGTTGTGTACTGGAGCTATAAATCATTTGTGCGAGCACAATCATTTTTTGGAAAGTTAGCTTGGGGTATTGTTGGTTTGATCGGCTTGTCCATCGCCCTTTCTCATTCCCCAGCATTAATCGGTATTGCAGCATTAGTAGTTTTATACTACGGATACCGTGAGTGGAAAAAAGAAAAAGATGTAGTTGTTGATTCTGCTCCAGAAAGTTCTAAACCATATAGCAACTTTGAAGATGAGTGGAACAAGTTAATGAAAAACTAATATAAAATCAATCAAATCAAATTTATAAAGTAGAAGAGAGGAAGATTATAATGAAACAATCTTTATTCGGACGTGTACGCGATGCAATTTTAGCAGATTTTCATAATGTGTTAGATGAGAAAGAAAGAAAAAACCCAATTGCTATGTTAAACCAATATTTACGTGATAGTGAGCGTGAAATAACAAAAATTGAGAAGTTAATTCAGCGTCATAAAACATTAAAATCTAACTTTGCTCGTGAGCTTGAGCAAGCACGTTATTTCGTGAATAAAAGATCTAAGCAAGCGATCATCGCTCAAGAAGCAGGCGAACTACAACTACATGAGCGTGCATTAGAAGAAGTAGCTTATTATGAAGGGCAAGTAACTCGATTAGAAGAAATGTATGCAGGTGTTGTAGAACAAATTGATGAGCTAGAGCGTCGTCTTTCTGAAATGAAAAATAAATTAAAAGAAATGAACGCAAAACGTATGGAATTAATGGCACGTGAAAATATGGCACATGCAAATCGTCGTATGAATACTGCGATGCATAAAATGGATGAAAATAATCCATTCTTACGCTTTGAAGAAATTGAAGATCATATTCGCGACTTAGAAACTCGTATGAACGAGGAGCATGAACGTGACACATTTGATATGAAGATTGCAAAGCTTGAGCGTGAAATGAAAGAAAAGAATGATGTATCGTTAACGAAAGAGTTAACAAAATAATAGTAGTATATTATAAAACAGGCTTATGATATAGTGATAGGAGAAAAGGTGTTGGAAAGCAATGCCTTTTCTTCTATGTATATGTGACAAGAAGGGGGGAGCTGAAATGAAGAAACATTTTTCAAAGACACAATTAATGGGGATGCTCCTCATCATATTTGGATTCGGTCTTTTTCTTGATATGATACTTGGACATTTTGAACCAGGTGGTCTCATTTTTGCATTTATTATGCTTATGTTTGGAAGGCATTATCGTAAAAAGAATCGTTATGTACGGGGAAATGTATTTTTATTTGTCGGTGGTATCGTATTTTTATTCTTCTTATTTTCATCAGCAGCATTTGTTCTTGTCGTATTTGCTTGTTTAGCTTTAATTGGTTATCAATTGATTCAACAAGGGCATCAGCAAAAAGCAATGAAGGTTGAAATTAAAGAAGAAGGGATTATAGACGAAGAGAAGCAAATATATCGTACAGAACCATATTTAAAAAATATGTTTGTAGGCAATGTACGAATGATGGATCATATTTATGAACTTGAGGATATTAATGTTCAATATGGTGCTTGTGATGTGGAAATAGATTTAACAACTGCTATGATTCCAGAAGGAGAAACGGTAATTGTTATTCGGGGTGTCGTTGGTAATATTCGTTTATATGTGCCATATGATATTGAACTGTCTTTAAATCATTCTGTTATTGTCGGACGTGTGCTCTTGCCAGGTCATGAGGAGACAGGGTTTAACCGCAATGTTACATTTAGAACAGAGCAGTATAAAGAGGCTCCTCGTCGTATTAAAATTATTTCTTCGCTTGTCGTAGGCGATACGGAAGTGAGGAAAGTATAATGAAGAAACAAAAAAATATTTCGTGGATGTATATTCGTTATTCTATGTTGTCCTCAGTTAGTATCGCACTCATTTGTACAATTGTATATGTATGGAAAAGCGAGCAACAAGTATATGATTTATTATGGAAGGAATCCATCGCTTCTGTTCCAATTGGCTTGTTTATTATGACTACAAGTTTACTTATCGGGGGGATTGTAGGATATGCAATCGGTTACTATATAGAGCAGCGTATACAAGGATTAAATACGTTTCTATTTGAAGTAGAGCGAGGGAATTTTCCGAGTGATGTTTCGTTTACTGCAGATGATGAATTTCATGAAGTGGAACGAAAAGTAATCGGTCTGGCTCGTCGATTAGAGGAGCAAGCTGGACTCTTTCAAAAGGTAACGAATGAACGAGCTCATTGGAATGAAGAGATGAGACAAGAAGCGATTTCCCAAGAAAGGCATCGATTGGCGAGGGAGCTGCATGATTCTGTAAGTCAGCAGCTTTTTGCAATGTCGATGATGATGTCGGCTATTAATGAACAAGTAGCTGAATTTCCAGAAACGACGAAAAAGCAGTTACAGCTCGTTGAAAATATGGTTGTAAATGCACAGTCAGAAATGAGAGCATTGCTTCTTCATTTACGCCCAGTACAGTTAGAAGGTAAGAAACTAACAGAAGGTATAGAAGAATTATTAACAGAACTATCTAGAAAGCAACATATGAAAATTGAATGGTTAATTGAACCGATTCAATTAAAAAAAGGTGTAGAAGATCACTTATTCCGCATTGTACAAGAGGCGCTATCTAACACTTTACGTCATGCGAAGGCAAAGAAAACGGAAGTGCGTCTTCGAAAAATTGATCAATATGCAATATTGAAAATTATTGATGATGGTGTAGGTTTTAAAGTAGGAGTGAATAAGGCTGGTTCTTACGGATTAAGGTCAATACAAGAGCGTGTTCATGAAATTGGTGGGACATTAAAGGTACTTAGTTTTCCAAATAAAGGTACACAAATAGAAGTAAAAGTACCGATTATGATTGAGAGAGGGGGAGAATCATGATTAAAGTATTACTAGTGGATGATCATGAAATGGTTCGAATGGGTGTATCAGCATATTTATCAACGCAGCCAGATATTGAAGTAGTTGGAGAAGCTGAAAATGGAAGAAAAGGTTCAGAGTTAGCTTTGCAATTAAGGCCGGATATTATTTTGATGGATCTTGTCATGGATGAGATGGATGGTGTTGAAGCAACACGTGCTATTATTCAAGAATGGCCAGAAGCAAAAATTGTAGTTGTAACGAGCTTTTTAGATGATGAGAAATTGTATCCTGTTATTGAGGCCGGAGCGACAAGTTATTTATTAAAAACATCAAGAGCGAGTGATATAGCAGACGCTGTACGAGCTACTTATGATGGAGAAACGGTATTAGAGCCGAAAGTTACTGGTAAAATGATGTCTCGTATGCGTCAGAAGAAAGAACAACCTTTGCATGAGGAGTTAACAGAAAGAGAGTCTGAAATTTTGTTATTAATTGCAGAGGGGAAAAGTAATCAAGAGATTGCAGACGAGTTGTTTATTGCCCTCAAAACAGTAAAGACACATGTGAGCAATATATTAAATAAGCTAAATGTAAGTGACCGGACACAGGCGGTTATTTATGCGTTTCGACATCAATTGACGAAATGATAAAGTGAAATTTTAACCAGTGGGGTGGTCCCCACTGGTTATTAGTTTGTACAAAATCTTTTTATTGACGCCAATAAATGTAAGCGTTATCATTAAGTTGTTAACAGTACATACAAAGGGGAGAATGTATATGCTAGTTCAAACTATATTCGGTATGGATAAGTCTAAAAAACTAGGGGATTATGTGAACGCATTACAAGCGCTTTGTGAACAATATAATGTTGAAACAGATAAAATTGCAATTGTTGAGGCGACAGAAGAGTACTATTTATTTTTAATAAAGCAAGAAGAGTGCTACGATGTTGTCAAAGTAGAAACAGTGGATACAAATATCGATTATTATACGAAAGCGTATAAAATAAGCAGTTTTAATCATACTGCTTATCAAATGTAAAAAAACTCCCTTTCGGGAGTTTTTTAGGATGCTTTTATTTCACGAGATTCGGTGAGTAAGGGAACTTTTTTCGCGCCGCTTAGCTTAGCGATTGTAAGGCCGATAAGAGCTCCGATTAATGCAGGTACTAGCCAACCTATTCCTTCATTATATAAAGGGATAAATTCAAAATATGATGTGATAAATGAAACTGAAATACCACCTTGTTTTAATCCATCAAATACGCTTACGATTGCTGCGCCAATTAAAGCACCTACATAAACAGAGCGATATCCACCGAAATATTTATGCAGTAACGATAGTAGAACAAGTACAATCGCAACTGGATATACAACAAGTAAAATTGGAACAGAGATGGAAATGATTTTTGTTAAACCTAAGTTGGCAACTAATAATCCCAATACACAAATGATACTTGCGAATGTTTTGTATGAAAATTTAGTCAATAATGTTGAGAAATATTGACTACATGCAGATACAAGTCCAACACATGTTGTTAAGCAAGCGAGTGTAACGATAAGAGATAATAAAAGCAGACCATATGGACCGAATAATTGTTGTACGATTACAGTAAGTAATTTTCCACCATTCTTTGCATATCCGAGCGAGACGCTAGTTGCACCGAGCCAGCCAAGCGCACCATATACAAGTACGAGGCCAATAGCAGCAATAAGTCCAGCTTTGGCTGTTGCGATGGCAATGGATTTACGATCCTTCACACCTTTAGAGCGAATGGTATTTACAACGATAATTCCAAATGCAAGTGCTGAAATGGTATCCATCGTTAAGTAACCTTCCATAAAGCCTTTGAAAATCGGAGAAGTTTGATACTCTTGCATTGCAGGTCCTGATTGTCCAAGTGGTGTAAATACACTTTTAACAAACAATAAGAAAATAGAGAGTAATAAAATAGGTGTTAATATATTTCCGATACGATCTACAAGTTTAGATGGATTCAAACTCAGCCAATATACGATAGCAAAGAAGATGATTGTATATGCAAAAAGTGCTAGGCTGCTAGAGCGAATCGTTTCTGGTAAGAAAGAACTAACGCCCATTTCATAAGCGACATTTGCAACGCGTGGAATACCCATAGAAGGACCAATGGCGATGTATACAACTACCGTAAAGAATATTCCGAATAAGGGGTGAACATGACTTGCAAGTTGCTGCATACCATTTCCTGATAAAGAAATTGCGATAACTGTTAGTAGTGGTAAACCCACTCCTGTTAGTAAAAATCCAATCATTGCCGGCCAAAAGTTTTCGCCTGCATTTTGTCCAAGCATGGGAGGGAAAATTAAATTACCTGCCCCAAAAAATAAAGAAAATAGCATAAGACCCGTGAAAAAAATATGTTTTTTTGATACAGTGTTCATTGTTTTTCCTCCTTTTTTAAAATTCATTTGTAAGAACACAAAAAACTCGTCCCTAAAGAAAGGGACGAGTTATATTTACCCGCGATACCACCCTAATTTATACATGTAGAAATAATTCTATATGTATACGGCTCTGCAACGTACAACATGATACGTGTTCCTTGTAACGGGGGACAGCCGGTAAGAACTTACTATAACATTCGGTTCTACTTCTCGGAGATGATTTTCGGCTACGCACTGAACGTTGGCTTTCAGCAAATCGCCAACTCTCTGGGGGACAGTCCTATAACGTACTCGTTCTCGTCAATGAATTTTTATTCAAGTATTCTGAAAGTATTGTTACATTTTTTTTTTAGAAAGTCAATATATTTTTTAATAAAATATATATATGCGGAAATGTTATTTGTTTTGGAATGAATAGTTGATGTAAATTGAATTGTAAAACAGAAGTAAAAATTTGCGGAGAATTGTAAAATTTATAGAGAAAGTTGATATTTATAGGAGTAAAGAAGGGATTGTTTGAATTTAGAGAGAATAATACAACAATCCACTTGCTGGAAAGAACAAACCAAAAGAGGTGACTGAAATGCTTGCGATGGGAGTATTATTTGGCATTATTGCTATAATTGGTTTTATGTGGTTATATTATTCGCGTTCGTTTAAACAAGCAGAAGTTTTACTCTTTCAAAAAGGTAGTTTGTTGACAAATCAGTCTAGATATTTAGTATGTCCGAAGTGTGGAAGTGCACAGGCCAGAAGTGGAGGATATCAAGAGTGTTGCAAAATTAGATTATGAAAGAAGGAAGCCTCACATTATTTTGTGAGGCTTCCTTCCTTACAACTTCATGGCGCTCCAAATGGTCCAACGATCTCTTTCGATAATAGGAGAGACGTTTTGTAAGGCGGTCTTTACTTGTTGTAGAAGTTGAGAAAGTTCATAATCTGTTAGTTCATATAGAATGGATCGGCCTGTTCGAGGTGATAAATCTTGCAATAATGCCTGTACAGAACCATGTATTTTTCGTATCTCCCATTGTGTTTGAGTCGGGAAAACGTGAAGAAAATATTTTTGTAATTCTTGCTGTATCGTGGTGGTTTTTGGACGTCTTTTTGATTCTATTTCAATGAGTTTTGGGAAGATAGAGAAAAAATATCCACGGATGTGTTCGGGACTTCCAGGGATCGTACAATCTTCAATAGTTCGGTCTTGTACAATAAGTACACCGTTTTTCTTTAATATACGAGAAGCTTCACGTAGAAATGTAGGAACGTCTTGTAAATGATGAATAACTGCGCGCGAAATAACAATGTCGAATGTATCATTAGGATATGGGACGCTATGTGCATCACCTTGAATGAAAGAAATGTTTGAAAATCCGCTACAATTTTCTTTTGCAGCCTGTAATATTTCTTTTGAAAAATCAAGCCCAACAACACTTTCTGCTCCCATAAGAGCAAGTTCTTTCGTATAAATCCCGCCACCACAGCCGATATCAATTATTCGTTTCTTTTGTACGTCTGTAATATTTTTTATCATTTCTCTCCAAGAAATATGGGCGTTTCGCTGTGCGTATGTGTATTTATTATTTGCATCGTGAAAATTAATGGACATGAAAAAGACCTCCTTTCAATGCTTAGTATAGCGTATTTTATAGTGTGTCACGTTTTTGTTTTTTGTATGAAGATTATAAGAGTTTCTTATTGTAAAAGGAGGATTAAGTTGAAAATGAAATATGTATTGCTGTTATTTGTTATGTTACTAGCATCTTGTAGTCAAGTTGAGCAAAAAAAAGAAACAAAAAAAGTGGAAGAGACGGTGAATGAAGTGAAAGAAACAATAGAGGTAACCGTTATACAAAAAAAACATAAAGAGAAAAAGTTACAGGAATCAGAAGCTAAGGTAGTAATAGACATTATAGATAAAGCTGAGAAACAAGAAATAACAGGTAGCTTTGGTGAACCTGAATATGAAATACAAATTAGTAGAGATGGGAAGAAAGAAACGTATTATGCATGGCTAAGAGGAGAAGACAGACGAGGATGGGTACAACATAAGAAAGCTATGTATATGCTGAATAAAAAAGATACAGAAAAGCTTTTGGCTATATTTCCAAATGTATCAGAACAAAAAGAAGATGAAACACAGGCAGGTCCTTTAACGGAAGTAACAAAAAAAGATTTGCAGATTACCGCGTTCCATATTAAAGCGGGCGATCAAAAAGTGAATTATACAGTACGGTATACGATTTCACAATCACTATACAACAAGTTAGAGAAGGAACAAGAATACTATTTGCAGGTCATTTTTCCAGAAAAAGTTCAAAAATTAATTGGAGCAAAAGAGAGTGGAAAAATCTTAGGAGAAAAGGTAAAGGAAGGATATAAACAGTATGAATTGCATGCTACTGTTCCGGTACAAGGTGCTTCAGAATCACAATTAAAGTCATTAGAAACATATTATGAAAATTATGATTTGAAAATATTAAATAGTAAACAAGAAAAAATAGGTGTTTTTCAAAATATTATTCAAATTGTTAAAGATTATGGTGAAAAAATGAATTTACAAAGATAAGGTGAAACGTTATTCGAGATAAACTCCTCAATTCTATATGAACTTTCCTAGGAAATGATAATAGAGAGGGGAACCCCCCCCTCTCTATTACTTTGCTTTTGCAGATGGCTCATTCATTGATTTTCGTGTAATAAGAAAAGAAATCATAAGAGCGGAAAGGATGATAAGAGCAATAAATACGTGATTGGGCAACAAATCTAATAGTAATACGTAACTAACGGTATAAAAAATAAGAGTTGAGGCTAAAAAAGATAGAGCTCCTATTATGAGAGATTGTAAATTCAATTGTGCGCACCTCCTTTTATTTATATTTTTGGCTAAAAATGGATTATATAAACATTATTTCTAACAATAGAAAAAAATATGTCATAATAGAAAAAAGAACAAGCTTTAATGAATGTATATCATTCATTAATGAAAGATAAAGGAGAGGAATATGAAAAATAATAAAAAAGGATTATGGGGAATTATTGTTGCAATAGGGTTATTTTTACTTTCTAAGTTAAAGTGGGTATTTGCAATTTTTAAATTAGCAAAGTTTTCAACGGTATTTAGTATGTTTCTATCACTTGGTGCGTACGCAGTTATATATGGTTGGCAATTTGGGGTAGCGCTCATTTATTTGTTGTTTATTCATGAAATGGGCCATTTATGGGCTGCGAAAAGAAAAGGTATACCAACATCGCCAGCAATATTTATTCCATTTATGGGCGCTCTTATTGGGATGAAAGAGATGCCTAAAAATGCAAAAGATGAAGCATATATTGCCTATATGGGACCTCTTTTCGGATTACTTTCATTTTTACCGGCTATTCCACTTTATATGATAACGAAAGAGCCGTTTTGGGCGCTCATTATTTTACTCGGAAGTATGATTAATTTCTTTAATTTAATTCCGGTTTCTCCGTTAGACGGGGGACGGATTATTTCAGTTGTAAGTACGAGAATTTGGGGAGCGGGGCTTGTTTTACTACTTGGGTATTCAATTTATTTTAAAAGTATTTTGGGCGGATTTATTTTTATTATCGGCTGTATGGAATTGTATAGAGTAATAAAGAGAGATGAGCCAATTAAGGAATTAGGATATAAAATTGATGGAATGAAAGAATATGTTGCAAGGCTTGAAGAAGAGTTAAAAGAAACTGGTGCAGTGCATCGGAATATATATATGATGCAACATGAAATAAATGTATTAAGGCAAAAAGAAAGAGAGAAAGAATTAAAAACAGGAGAACTTCAAAAGATTGAAGTGTTAGAATATCTTTTACCAAAGTTTGAGCCACTTGATTACGTCCCATATGAAGATGAAAAAGAAACACATACAATTCATATACGAGAAGCATTTGAAATGTCAGAAAGAAAATTACAGGAATGGGATGCAGACAAGAGACAACAGGAAAACTATTACAAAGTGGATACGAAAACGAAATGGACAGCATTTGCTTGTTATATCGGATTAATGGCTATACTCGGTTACGCAGCTTATGAAGGGTATATGGTTTTACAAGAACATTTGCCAACGAGGAATGTATAGAAAAATATTGTCGAAATGATAAGCTAGCTAGCATTCTAGTTAGCTTATTTTCTTTTGTAAGTGCAATGTTCATATATTTTTCACAAAAACACCGTGTTAATAGTGATTAAAATCACAATCTGTATTATACAATTCGGTTAAACTAAAAACAGTTAAGGAAATAGAGGAGTGGGATACAATGTTAAGTGAAAAAACAATTGAAATCGTAAAGTCAACAGTACCATTATTACAGGAAAAAGGCGTTGAAATTACAACGAGATTTTATGAAATTTTATTTTCGGAACATCCGGAGCTATTGAATATCTTCAATCATACAAATCAGAAAAAGGGAAGACAACAACAAGCGTTAGCGAATGCTGTTTATGCAGCTGCAACGTACATTGATAATTTAGAAGTTATTATTCCAGTTGTAAAACAAATTGGTCATAAGCATAGAAGTTTAGGTATTAAAGCAGAGCATTACCCGATTGTAGGTACATGTTTACTACGCGCAATTAAAGAGGTCGCAGGTGCACCTGATGAAGTTTTAAACGCATGGGGAGAAGCTTATGGTGTCATTGCTGATGCATTCATTAGTATTGAAGCAGAGATGTATGAAGAAGCGGCACATAAAGAAGGTGGATGGAAAGATTTCCGTAACTTTGTAGTTGTAAAAAAAGTGAAGGAAAGCGATGTTATTACGTCATTTTATTTGAAACCTGAAGATGGAGGGAAAGTTTCTTCATTCATCCCAGGACAATATGTAACGGTTCAAATCAATATTGAAGGTGAAACATATACACATAATCGTCAATATAGCTTATCAGATGCTCCTGGAAAAGAATATTATCGTATTAGTGTCAAGAAAGAAAAAGGTGTAGATACACCGGACGGTAAAGTATCTAATTACTTACATGATCATGTAAAAGAAGGCGATATGTTACCAGTCAGTGCACCAGCGGGAGATTTCGTATTAAATATGGATTCAACATTACCAGTTGTCCTAATTAGTGGTGGAGTAGGTATTACACCAATGATGAGTATGCTAAATACGTTAATTGAACAAGATTCAAAACGTAATGTATGTTTTGTTCATGCAGCACTAAATAGTAATACACATGCAATGAAAGAACACGTTGAGGCATTAGATAATGAATACGAACAAGTGAAAGCATACACTTGCTATTCGGCGCCGACTGAAAAAGATCTGGAAATGAAAAACTTTGATAAAGAAGGTTTGATTGAGGCTGAATGGCTGCAAACGATTATTCCGACAACGGAAGCAGAATTTTATTTCTGTGGTCCAGTAGCATTTATGAAGCATATAAATGCTACATTAACTGATTTAGGTGTGAAACAAGAGCATATTCATTATGAATTTTTCGGTCCAGCAGCAAGCTTACAATAGATGGAGTTTGAAAAAGCAAAAAAACGAGGTATTATTTCACCTCGTTTTTTATTTGTTCTCGCAATAATCGATTTACCGTTTCGCGGCGTATACCGATGAGCTGACCAATTTCAGTTTGTGTTAATATTTCATATATAGGAATGTCACCTAAATATAGTGTGAACCATTCTTGTAAGCGATGAAGACGTTCTTTTGGAGAGACGGTCGTCAATTGGTCGATACGTTGCTGCATCATTCTTAATTTTGACTGTAATTGCATAGCGATATTTGCATATGATGCAGGATCCGCTTGAAGTTGATTGTACCACTCATTGCTAATTATAGGTTCAACTTCCGTTTTCATTAAAGCGATTGCTGTACCGTGATATTCCTTCGGTGAAATTAAGGAATGGTGAGGTATCGTTTCTCCTGGAACGATAATGTTGAATAGAAATGGTGTTCCATCTTCTTCTATCCTTACTACTTTTAATAAACCTGTTTTTATAAAATATAAAGGACCGTCCTCACCTTGACGGAATAGTACATCTCCTTTGTGTAGAATCAATGTTAGCCCCCCGTTTATTAAACATTTCTATTTCTTTTAGTGTATATGTATAAAGACAATATGCTATTTAAACAGCAATTTCATTGACGAAATATATGCTATTACAGTAGTATACTATTTAGTGTGTAATAGTACTAGCAATGAATACGCTGTAGGGGGTTTAGTATATTGTTAGATGCGATAAAAATGACGGATATGAGAATTCCGGCAAATGCCATCATTCATGTAGAAGAGATGAAAGGTGGAGTCGTGTTATCCGTTGAAGTGGATGGCCAAATTATTTATACGATGGCTTATGATGAAGAAACAGATAGTTATGCTGAATTGTATGATCGAAACGATAAGAGGGCGTGCCAAGTACATGAAGACTTTATGGGATGGTCACTTCTTCACTAAAAAGATGTCAATATGACATCTTTTTTTATTAAAACGATAGAATATACAAAGAAATGAAATATAAGGATAAAATTTGTAATAAATGATTTTGCATTGTTAGCACTTTGTAACTGCAAGTAAATTATTTTTTCGCTATCATAAAGGTAACAGTCGCAGTTATAGGAGTGGTCAACGTGAAGAAAGTACATATTTCCAATTACATGTTATTATGTGTTTGTTTAATTTTATTTGTTCTCTTAGGAGGATTTTTATATTCATGTGTATAAGAAAAAACGCATTCTAAAAAGAACACGTTATAAAAAAGAAGTAATGATTAATCTAGTCCCAAGAATAATTAATGTGATACGCAATAAATTAATTACGGCGTTACCGCTTAATTTTGTATTAATATATGCCCCGATTTTTCCACCAATCCATGCACCAGGAATAAGAATTAATGCGTAAATCCAGCTGACATTTCCAAGGGAGATGTGAGTTGCAGAACTTACAATTGCTGATAGAAATACGATAAACATCGAAGTTGCTACAGCAATATGTGCTGGGAATGCAAAAAGTAGCATCATTGCTGGAACAAGTAAAGCACCGCCACCAATTCCAAATAACCCAGATATAAAACCAACTATAAAGGCGATAAAGATAGCGAGAAGCGGTGGGAATTGATAGTGTACAGTGTTTCCTTCGTTATCTGTAAAAGAGCGCTTGATTACAGTCATATTTGATAAAGAAAGGGGTTTTAATTTGTCTCGTAACATAAGAAGAATGGAGACAAAAATAAGAAAAATCCCAAAATATAAAGAAAATGTATCTTGGTTTAAAAATTTATTCGCCCACGAGCCGATGATACCACCAGGGCCACTCCCGATAAATAAAATAAGTCCACTTTTGTAATCTACTCGTTTATGCTTCATATAAGTAAGGGTGGAAGATAGTCCTGTAAAAACGACTGTTACCATTGAGGTTCCTACTGCAAGTTGTGGTGATAGGCTGTGTAATCCGATTAATAACGGAACAATAATAATTCCGCCGCCAAGTCCGACTAGACTCCCGACTGTCCCGGCGATTAGCCCGATGAAAAGTAACATGATGTATTCCAAAATTGCCAACTCCTCTATATAACTTATCCACCAATTATTATACACGCTTTTTCATGGGAAAAAGCTTTGTTCACAAAAAAGTCGTCTTCCTAGAAAAATAAGGAAGACGACTTTTAATTAAAAGATTAAGTGTAATAAAGAATAAAATAAAGCAGCTAAAGAAGCTGAAATAGGAAGTGTAATAACCCAAGTAATTAACATGCGTTTTGCAGTTCCCCATTTTACACCTTTCACACGATGAGAAGCACCAACCCCTAAAATAGAAGAAGAGATAACGTGCGTCGTACTAACTGGTAAGTGAATGAATGTTGCCCCGAAAATAACAAGAGATGATGATAAATCAGCAGCTACACCATTTACAGGACGAATTTTCATAATTTGTCCACCGACAGTTTTAATGATTTTCCATCCGCCGACAGAAGTACCAAGACCCATTGCAATGGCACAAGATAATTGTACCCAGAACGGGATATCGCTAGAAGTATGATAACTATTCGCCATAAGAGCCATTGTAATGATTCCCATTGCTTTTTGCGCATCATTCGTACCATGTGTATAAGCTTGTAATGCAGCAGTGAAAATCTGGAATATACGGAAGTTTTTGTTCGTCTTCGTTAAATTAAAGTTTTTAAAGACGACTTTAAAAATACTGTATACGATATAACCAATAACAAATGCGATAATTGGTGAAATGATTAAAGCTTCAATAATTTTTATGAATCCTTTAAAGTTTAATGAACTAAAACCAGCAGCAGCGATAGCTGCACCTGCGATGGAGCCAATGATTGCATGCGAAGAACTACTTGGAATACCGTAGTACCAAGTAATCAAATTCCATGCTATTGCCGCAAGTAAAGCAGCTAAAATTACAAGAGAACCATTTTGTAAAGCGAACGGATCAACAATATCTTTCGTAATCGTTTTTGCTACACCTGTAAATGTCATCGCACCTAAAAAGTTCATAATAGCTGCCATAATAATTGCATGTCTAGGCTTTAGAGCTTTCGTTGAAACAGCCGTTGCAATAGCGTTTGCTGTATCGTGAAATCCATTAATAAAGTCAAAAGCTAAAGCGCAAATGACTACTAAAACGGTCAGTATCAAGAGTGTATCCATGATCAAACTCCTTACGCGTTCTTCATAATAATTGTTTCTAATACGTTTGCAACGCTTTGGCAGCTATCCGCTACTTCTTCAAGCTCTTCGTAAATCTCTTTGTATTGAATGATCTTAATTGGATCTTTTTCACGAGAGAATAAGTGCTTAATCGCATGACGGCGAATATCATCACATTGTGATTCATAATCTTTAATCTTAATCGCATTTGTACGAATGTCGACTAATTTTTTGTTAGACATTAATTCAACAGAGTTTGCAATTTCAATCGCACATTGATTAATTGCTTCTACGAATTTAATCATGTATTCATCAGCTTCTGTAATAGAATACATTTCGAATAGACCAGCACTATGATCTAATCCGTCTAATACATCATCCATACTCATTGCAAGCTGTAGGATGTCCTCACGTTCAATAGGAGTAATAAACGCTTTGTTTAGCTCCATAATGATTTCGTGAATAAATGAGTCACCTTTTGACTCATACTCTTTCATGCGCATAGAAAACTCTTTTAAATCGCTAGCATTTTTAATTTTATACTCCACGAAAAACTGCGCGCCTTCTTTTAAATTTTCGGAAACATTCATTAACATTTCAGAAAATTTATCTTTTTTTGATTTAAAGACCATTATTAGTTACCCCCACAAAAGTAATATATGTAAAATATATTGGCTAGTCAATTCTAACAAAAAACTGTCGTTTTTTAAAACATTTTATCGAAAAGTTTACAAAAACTTAACATAACTCTTATTGTTGTATTAATAATATTAATAATCGATATTGAATATCTTACTTGTAGAATGTCCTTTTCTTGCAAAAAGTATGAATGTGAAAGAAAAGCTTTACACTACAGGAAAGACTACGTTATTATAATAAATTTAAAAGGAGGTATATTCTTCCTTTTGAAAAGAAGAGTGTAAACAAACGAAGGAAGTGAACGAATGAAATTGAAGAACACTCACTTAAAAAAAATGCAGGAGTGGTTCAACAAGAGGAAGAAGCTTCGTAATTCATTAATTGTATTAGGAAGTTTGCTCGCTACTCTATTTATTGCTATAAATATAATAATTTCTATTCAAGACATATCTGAATTAAAGCAAGCTGTTCCGCAGCCGACCTTAATTTATGATGCAAATAATGAAGTTGCGACTAAATTAGCTTCTTCTAAAACAGAAGGCGTAAAAAAGAAAGATATTCCTGATATTATGGTTCAGGCCATTGTTGCAGTAGAAGATAAGGAATTTTTTAACCATCACGGGATTTACTATAGTGGAATTATAAGTGCAGTTTTTAAAAATATTACAGCAGGAGAAGTTGTAGCAGGGGGAAGTACAATTACACAACAACTTGCGAAAAATGTATTTCTGACACAGGATCGCACATACTCTCGAAAAATTAAGGAATATTTTTTAACAAAAAAAATAGAGCGTACGTATACGAAAGATGAAATTATTGAAATGTATATGAACCAAATTTATTTTGGTGAAGGTGCTTGGGGTATAAAAAGGGCAGCTAAATCTTATTTTGATAAAGATGTAAAAGATTTAACAATTTCAGAAGCAGCAACGATTGCGGGCTTGATTAAAGCACCATCTGCGTATTCACCTTATAAAAACTTTAACAAGTCAATTGAAAGACGTAATGTCGTATTAAGTTTAATGAAAGAGCAAGGGTATATTTCGGACGAACAGTATAATAAAGAAAAAGAGAGTGGACTTGTGTTAAAACGTGGCGTTGATGATAAATACAAGGGAAAATACTCTCAATATGTAGACTATATTGTTAGAGAGGCGATGGACAAGTACGAATTAACACAAAATGAAATTTTAGCAGGTGGTTATCGTATTTATACAGAGCTTGACCCGAAAAAACAACAGGCCGTAGAAGACGTTGTGAATAATGATAGTTATTTCAAAGATAGTGGCTCAGACCAACTCATGCAAACGGGTGTAGTTCTTATGAATCCCAAAACAGGTGGTGTACCAGCTTTAGTTGGAGGCAGAGGGCCGTATCAGTTTTTACAGTTTAACCATGCAACCCAATTAAAAAGACAACCTGGCTCAACGTTAAAGCCTTTGGCTGTATATGTACCAGCGTTAGAACAAGGATATGAAGTATACGATATATTAAAAGATGAACCATTTAACATTAAAGAATATAAACCACAAAATAGCGATCATACTTTTCACGGTGATGTGACAATGTATGAAGCCGTAGCAAAGTCGTATAATGTTTCAGCTGTGTGGCTATTAGAACAAATTGGATTAGATAAAGGATTGAAATCTTTAGAGCGATTTGGTATTCCATTAGTGCCAGAAGATCGTACGTATCCAATTGCTTTAGGCGGTATGCATGTGGGAACATCTCCATTTGTAATGGCTCAAGCATACAGTACATTTGCAAATGACGGAGTCCAAGTGGAAGCTCATGCAATTAGGGAGATACAAAATGCTGAAGGTGAAACGCTTGGAAAGTGGTATAAGAAAGAGACACGAGTGACGAGCGAGAAAGTTTCTCAAAAAATGACATATTTATTAAAAGGTGTTGTCGAAAAGGGAACGGGCGAAAAGGCGAAAGTTAATAATGTTGATACGGCAGGTAAGACAGGAACTACTCAAATTGTAAATGGCCCGAGCACCGGTGCAAAGGATTCATGGTTTGTTGGATACACACCAGATTTGGTAGGTGCGATTTGGGTAGGATATGATAAAACCGATAGCGATCATTATGTTCCGGGTGGTAGTCAAATTACGACGACAATGTTCCGGGATATTATGAAAAAAGCGAACGCAAATCCAGCTCAAAAAGCATTTCAGTTATCGCTCATATCTGAGGCTGATTATAAAAAACAATTGACTACAATAGAAGAGGAAAAACGAAGAAAAGAAGAAGAGAAGAGAAGGAAAGAAGAGGAACAACAACGAAAACAAGAGCAACAAGAGTGGCTTGATAAAGTGAAAGAATGGATTCCTTCATTTTGGTAAAAGAAAGAGGCGAATAACGAAATTCGCCTTTTTTTTTGTATAAAAACAACATAAAATTTTAATCGATAGAGAGTTTTGTCTATCTTCATTAGCTATTAATCCATATCTATTGAGATACATGATATTACTCGTTAAGTATAATATTCGTACTGCCAAAGGATTCGGAATCGTATGTGACGATTATTTGGCCTTTACTAATAGGTTCGTAAGGTAATTCTTCTTCGTAATTACCGCTATTTTCATTGTGGATAGAAAGTGTAATTTCATCGACTTTTTTATTTGTATACTGATCTTTAATCGTTTCAGCAATTTGGAGTAACGCCTCGGAACTAGAAGCTTTCGTAATAAGCATCCCTTTTATAACTTTTTTTTCATTCTTTGTGGCATTGGAATAAGGGATGTTGCTTTGTTTCGTATATAGAAGTTTGTATGGAGCAGTTTTTCTCTCTGCTTTTGATATAGTGGAATATTTTAGAGTTAAAAAAAATCCTACACATAAAATAATGCATACCATAAGTGCAAACCAAATGCGTATTAGTGACATAACTCTCATTTTCATCCCTCTTTCATATCTTTGACTTCACTATTTATCATACAAAATGAGGATTAAGATAGAGTAAATTTGAAGTAAAGAAACGTAAAGAAGGAGCACCTATCCTCCCAAATAAGTGCTCCTTTTTATTCAAAGAGAGATTTAATAGACAATCAAAAACTTAGTACTTATAAATGTGCTTGATAACTCCAAAATAGTATTGGAAATTGTGGTTAGTAAATTCGGAAGATGGAAAGTATAGCAGTTGTTTCGCCTGTATTAGGAATAGAAATAGTATTTGCTGTAGGCTGTACAGAAATTGTTGTGCCAGCTGTTAAAGTAACAATCGTTGAGAAAGAAACCGCACTACCGATAACGTTAGTTGAGAAATTACGAGTAGGTGGTTGCCCGTTAAATGAAAGACCGAAGCCAAATGGTGAAGAACCTGGGAAAGTTGTAGATGCAGAGAAACTAATATCATATACACCAGTTTCTAAAACAGTTAGAGTATCAGAACCATTAAAGGATATATTTGACAATTCAAATGTTTCATTAAATTGTATATTACTTCCCGGTGATACAGTTTGTGCATTTGTGTTTCCTAATACAGCCGTAGTTACAGGAATTGGAGTACCCGCCGGTCCTGTTGCACCCGTAGCGCCCGCCGGTCCTTGAATACCTTGAGGTCCTTGAGGCCCAGTAGCGCCAGTAGCGCCCGCCGGCCCTTGAATACCTTGAGGTCCTTGAGCCCCAGTAGCGCCCGCCGGTCCTTGAATACCTTGAGGTCCTTGAGGCCCGGTAGCACCTGTTGCACCTGTTGCCCCGGTAGCGCCGGTAGCACCTGCAGGTCCTTGAACGCCTTGAGGTCCTTGAGGCCCGGTAGCGCCGGTAGCGCCCGCCGGTCCTTGAACGCCTTGAGGTCCTTGAGGCCCAGTAGCACCTGCAGGTCCTTGAACGCCTTGAGGTCCTTGAGGCCCAGTAGCGCCAGTAGCACCTGCAGGTCCTTGAACACCTTGAGCCCCCGTAGCACCAGTAGCACCTGCTGGTCCTTGAATACCTTGAGGTCCTTGAGCCCCTGTAGCGCCGGTAGCCCCCGCTGGCCCTTGAACACCTTGAGGTCCTTGAGCCCCGGTAGCACCTGTTGCGCCTGCAGGTCCTTGAACACCTTGAGGTCCTTGAGGCCCAGTAGCGCCAGTAGCAC
>NZ_DALYZR010000001.1:182111-750068 GCF_031983925.1 Bacillus sp. (in: firmicutes)
CCTGCAGGTCCTTGAACACCTTGAGGTCCTTGAGGCCCAGTAGCGCCAGTAGCACCTGCAGGTCCTTGAACACCTTGAGCCCCCGTAGCGCCAGTAGCGCCTGCAGGTCCTTGAACGCCTTGAGGTCCTTGAGCCCCGGTAGCGCCGGTAGCCCCTGCTGGCCCTTGAACACCTTGAGGTCCTTGAGCGCCTTGAGGCCCTTGAGGTCCAGTAGCGCCTTGAGCGCCTGCCGGTCCCTGAGGCCCAGTAGCACCTTGAGCACCCGCCGGTCCTTGAGGTCCAGTAGCACCTGTTGCGCCAGTAGCACCGGTAGCACCAGTTGCTCCTCCTCCTCCAAGGCATCCTGACCCGTATTGAACTAGGATAGCTTGGATCTCTGTTATGAGTTTAACTAGTTTGTCGGTCGTACAACAATCTACTTTGAATAACTTAGCGATATACAATAAATAATTAAGCAGGCTTTGTAGTTCAACGTACAACGCTCCGCATGAGAAAGGTGTTGTTCTTAAAATAGTTAATAGATTAGCAATGATAGAATTTCCAATTTGTCTTTGTGCTGGAGATAAATCTAAGCAATTGAGAAATTTTTGTAAGTTATTTAGGGCAGCGATCAAGTTATCGATATTATTTTGAGAAGGGTTTTGAAAGACAGCTTGAATAGCTTGGCCAAGAGCTTGAAGAAGTCTAACGAATTCTGTAAGTTCGGACTTAGAGATGTTAATATGACTACAAGCTCTGACTTCGCAACAGTCATTACCATAAAATACTTTTCCTTTATTTTTATTGTTCATCTTTTCATTCCTTTCTTTCATAGAATCAATAGTCATTACTATATATTAAAATGAAATTTATACTAAATCCGTGATGGACAAACTACCATTTCTAAAAAAATAAGAAATTGGCCCGCTTGGCAAACAAATAAGTAAGATATAGAGAAGGTTTCATATAATGTAAAGAAGAAAAGTTCAACATAAAAAACTGCATGTCGATTGTTAAGGGATTTAACAATTGACATGCAGTTCGTGGATTGGATTTTATTTGTCTTGATTTAATCTTTCAAGGGCTGTTTTAGGTAAGATTGGAATTGAAATAGTAAAAGTAGTACCATCTTCATTACTAGTCATTTTTAATGTACCGTTATGATTTTGAATAATTTTTTTCGTTACTGCCAAGCCGAGTCCTGTACCGGAATCTTTTGTTGAGAAGAATGGATCAAATATATATTCTTGAATCGCTGATGGAATACCAGTTCCATTATCAGTGAAAGTAATACGAACAAAATTATCTAGGCGGTAACTAGTAATTTGGATAGAAAGTTTTTTTTCTCCTTGAGCATCGACAGCGTTCTGGAATAAGTTTAAAAAAACTTGCACAAGTTCATGACGATCAATATGAACTAAAATATCATCTAATTCGGTAGAAAAATTATAATCAATTGAAATGTTATGTAAAAAGACTTCGCTAGCTAGTAACTGTTGAATATAATCACGTAAAAATGTATTAATTGGAAAGGGTTCTCTTGTAAATTCACGTGTTTTTGAAATAGATAAAAATTTTGTAATGATACTATTTGCGCGATCTAATTCAGGAATAAGTAAGTTTTTAAATAGTTCTTTATTAGATGGAGAAACAGTTTCTTGTAAAAATTGTAAATAACCTCGTACGGTTGTAAGAGGATTACGTACTTCATGTGCAATACCAGCTGCAATTCGCCCTGCTAACGAAAATTTTTCTGCATCACGTTCTGTGTTTAAATAATGAAAGACACTAATAACTCTAAAAATTTCTCCGTTATAATCACGAATAATCCGGTTATTTAAAATGCCATAGTTTTTGTCTAAAACTTCTTCATTATATATTTCTGTGCCTGTTCTTAATGTTTCAAGAGCTTTAATTTTTTCTTCAGGTAATTTTAGTAATTGTTGAATTGGCTTTCCGATTATATCATTTCGGACTACACCAAAATCATCTGCCGCAGCCTGATTACATAAGGTTATATTTCCTTTATTATCAACAAAGGTTACATGATGTGAAAAAGCATCAAAAATATGAACAAAGTATGTTTCAAGTTGTTTAAATAAAAATAATGAATCGCAAGTAAGCTGAAAATCAGCCTCTTTATTCTCTTTTTGTATGTTTTGAATAGAATGAGTTGATCTCGTTTTCTTTATTTGTAAACCAATCTGTGGATTTTTATATGTGAAATGATGTGGTAATTGATTCACAAGTTCTTCATAAAAACGTACTTTATTTTCTAATTCTTCTATTCGTTTTTCATGAGACACAATATCATCTTTTGGAAGCATAAATAAATAACCCCTCAATTTAAAAATTCTTCCATCTAGTATATCATATTTTTATACGGATACTCTTAAAGAAGGGACTACTTAATGAAATTGATTGGTCGAAGTGTTCAGGAAGTGAGTAGAATGGATAGTAGGTGAAGTTAAAAAGGGAGGAATATATTTGCTTTTCATTGGAGTAACAGGGTGGGGAGATCATGATTCTTTATATATAGACCCCTATGAAAATAGAAATAAATTACGAACATATAGTGAGTATTTCCCTATAGTAGAAGTGGATAGTTCATTTTATGCGATGCAACCTGCACGAAACTATACGAAATGGGCAATGGAAACACCGAAAGATTTTTCTTTTATCGTCAAAGCATATCAAGGAATGACAGGACATATGAAAGGTGAAATTCCTTTTTCTACGTTCGATGAGATGTTTGATGTATATAAACAATCTACTCTTCCTTTAATTGAAGCTGGTAAATTAAAAACGATTTTATTTCAATATCCACCATGGTTTGATTGTAAAAAGAAAAATGTAGATTTTCTCCGATATACGAAAGAAAAAATGGAAGGTTTGCCGTGTGCAATAGAATTTCGAAATCAAACATGGTTTTATCCAGAAATGAGAGATAAGACGTTACAGTTTCTAGAGCAAGAGAAATGGATTCATACAATTTGTGATGAGCCACAAGCAGGGATGGGTTCAGTACCACTCGTATTAGAAGTAACGAATGCAGAGATGGTGTTAATACGTTTTCATGGCCGAAATGTTCATGGCTGGCTTGATAAAGGGGAAAATTGGAGAGCGGTTCGTTGCTTATATCGCTACAACAATAAAGAATTAGAAGAATGGGTAGAAAGACTAGAACAATTAAAAAAGAAGACAAAGGACATATACGTACTATTTAACAATAATTCAGGCGGAGATGCGGCTGATAATGCGAAACAGCTTATGAAAATGATGAACATTACATATGGTGAGCCAAAGCCTGAGCAATTAAATTTGTTTGAGTGATAATAAACAAGAAAGGCACTGTACAAACAGGGGGAATGTACAGTGCCTTTCTATATGAAAAAGAGGGGTAACAATGTTACTGAGCGTTTGGTTGATTCATCAATTGTTGGCTTCGTAATAAATGATAATGGTTATCATTATCATTGTCAATGGTTTTCCTGAAAATAAATAAAAAATTTTTTGTGAGGTAGTAACGATAGGGAGATGCCTAATAGAAGTTTGGCTAAAGTAAGGAATTGTTTCGAGGTAGATTTCCGGCAAACCCCTGATAAAGTATAAAAAAAGAACAGCAATTAATGCTGTTCTTTGCTAGTGATGAATTGTTGTAAATCAAAAGGAGTTATCGCTTGGATAAATTCTTTTGAGATAAGTGTTTGAACAAGAGTACTCTCAGAAATAGAAGCACCTGTTTTCTTTTCATAAGCTTGTTTTAATAAATCAAGTTTTTCAGCCGTTTCTTTCGGTAATTCAATTGTTAAAGTGTTCATAATTTCTCCCCCTTACTATTAGAGTACCACTACAATATAGGAGAGACAAGAAAAGAGAATGTGAAACATAAAAAAGGTTACCATTTATAAATGGTAACCTTTTTTATGTATAAGAGTTATTAAGCAATACCGATATACTTTAAAGTTTTTGATGGAGTACTATGATCAAAGAAGTGTTGTAAAAATGCGATATCAACACCTGATTTGTATGCACAATATCCCCAAGTTTTTCGAAGTGTATGTGAGCTAATCCCTTCTAATCCAACTTCTTTTGCAGCTTTGTTTAAAATGTACCACGCATGTTGTCTCGTAATAGATTTTGTTCCTTTTTGAGACTTTAACAATGGTTCATTACGTTTCCAAGTTTTACGTTCTTTCATATAGTCTTCGATCGCGTGCTGTAAGTCTTCATTTACAGCGAACCATTTATGTTTCTTTACTTTTTCATTGTAAAATAAAATGGAATGGCGAACATTTTCATTTTCATCGATTACATCACTAACTTTTAATTGTAAGATTTCGCTTACTTTTAAGCCAGAATTTACAGCTAATACGAATAATAAGCCATCACGTTTCGAAGATTGTAAAAGTATATTTTTGATAGTTTCTAATTGTTTTTCGTTTTGAATAGGTTGTCCTGCTTGTTTCATTTCACGCACTCTCCTCTTTTATATGTGTAAAGGAAAGGATTAACTTGTTTCTTACTATAAAGGGAGAGTGTGAATTTCATGTGAACTCCTAGTGAAATTAAGACAAATTATTTGACTTCTTTTACTTTTTGTAAATTAAAGTAGAATACAACACTATTAGTCGTATTATATACACCGTACTCGGCATGGTGGAGGTCTAAAATATTTTTAACAATAGATAATCCAAGACCAGTACCACCAGTATGACGGCTACGCGATGCATCTAAACGATAGAAACGATCCCAAATTTTTTCAAGACTTTCTTCTGGAATAGGGTTTCCTGTGTTTTCGATTTCAACTTTTACTGTATCTTCCATTTCCATAACGGAGACTTGTATTTTTTCTCCATCTGGTGTATAGCGAATTGCATTGCTAAGTAAATTCACAACTACTTGTTCAATACGACTACGATTCGCTTTCACAAATATAGAAGGGTCTACATCTATATTCACTTGTAAATGCTTTTCCTCCATGCTAAATAATAACTTTGTATAGACTTGTTGAATTAATTCACCGATTGAGAACGTCGTCATATCTAGTTTGTACGTACCTGATTCTAATTTTGCTAATTCTAACATTTCAACAATAAGTCTGTTCATATTTTCAGTTTCTTCTAAAATAACATCTGTGTAATACGTCGTATCTTTACTAACGCCATCTTTAATTCCCTCAGCGAAACTTCTAATTACACTGAGCGGTGTTTTTAATTCGTGTGATACACCAGAAATGAATTCTTTTCGCGTTTTTTCTAATTGACGTTCACGTTCAATATCTTGTTGTAATTTTGTATTGGCAACATTTAATCGATCGATTCGGTCTTTTAAATTTACAGATAACGTATTAATACTACCGGAAAGCCCTCCAATTTCATCGTCTGCTGTTACAGGTAATTTTTCGCTAAAATCAAAATTGGCCATTTTCTTTGTAACGCGATTCATTTTAATTAATGGTTTTACAATGATTTTTGAGTAGTAGAAGGATAACAAAATAATTACGAGAAATACGATGATTAAGGCATAGACATAATAATCTTTCAAAACGAGCATCGCTTCATTAACAGGTTGCAAAGATGCTATCGCAAAAGCATATTCTGTAATCTCTCCATTTTCTATAATAGGTTTTACAAAGATACTATTCTTTATATTCTCCCCGCTATCTATTATATAAGTGTTTAATTGCTGCGAGTTAGCAGTGCCATTTCTAATAAGCTCTGCAAAATATTGAACGGCTTGCAATGTTTCAATATCATTTGCAAGACGAACCTCCGCTTTCGATGGAAGCTGTAATTTAGAGATCGTACCAGTAAACTCAATTTGAGTAACAGTTTTGTATCGGTTTGTAAGTCTATTTTTAGAAGGGTTACCATTAATAGATGAAAAATCTGAATTGGTATATTCGTTTTGCCATCGATTATAATTTGTTGTCAATTTTATTGGTGTTATTGTTTTGTTTTGTAGCAAACCGACGACGTTTATCACATCGTCTTTTTTCAATCCTAAGTTTTCGAATTTCTTATATTCTTCGGGTGTTAAAAGATTATTGAGAGGAATAGAATATGTCTCATTATTTTTAGGATTAAATACATCAATATAGTAATTGTTGTCGCTTTTAATAATGCCATTCGTATTTAAAAATTGCATGTCAGCATTTGTTTTATCATGAAATTCTTGTTTTAGTTTTCGAATTTCTTCATAAGTTTTCCCACTTTTTTCGTACGTATCTACGAACTTTTCAAAAGCAGTTTGAACTGTTTTTACTTTTTTATTAATATAAAATTTCTCTAAAAATAGAGATTGTCCTAGGAAAAATAGGAGGAATATGATTGTAAATAATGTTGATGTTAATAGAAATAGTTTAAAGACGATACTTCTGTTTTTCACTGCGTCACCTCTTGTGAGAAATACTGTAAATGGTTTCTTTATTATAACAAACGTTACAAAAAAGTAGAGGAGAAAATCTGTCTCTTCTGGAAGTAGTTTTTAATAAAAAGTCACATAAAAAGAACTCGACAGACGTATGACGAGTTCTTTAATGTATTATTGTTGAATTGCTGCATCTAAAGCGATTTCAATCATTTCGTTAAATGTAGTTTGACGCTCTTCAGATGTTGTTTCTTCACCAGTGAAAATGTGATCGCTTACTGTTAATACAGATAACGCATTTACACCGTATTTCGCTGCTAATGTGTAAAGCGCAGTTGTTTCCATTTCTACTGCTAGTACACCGTAATCTCCAAGCTTTTTAACCATGTCCATGCTTTCGCGGTAAAATACATCTGCTGTTAAAACGTTACCAACACGAACGTGTAGGCCTTTTTCAGTTCCAGCATCGTAAGCTTTCTTTAGAAGATCGAAGTTTGCAGCTGGTGCAAAATCAAATCCTGGGAATGTTAAACGGTTCATATTAGAATCCGTACAAGCTGTCATTGCAATAATAACGTCACGTACTTTTACGTCTTTTTGAATGGCACCGCAAGTTCCAACGCGAATTAAATTTTTAACTCCGTAGCTTTGGATTAATTCGTTTACATAAATAGAAATAGAAGGAACACCCATACCTGTACCTTGCACAGATACACGTTTTCCTTTATAAGTTCCAGTGAAACCTAACATACCACGCACGTTATTATAGCAAGTAACGTCCTCTAGAAATGTTTCAGCAATATATTTTGCACGCAATGGATCACCAGGTAATAGAATAGATTCAGCAATTTCGCCTTGTTTTGCTTCAATATGTACACTCATGAAAAGTCCTCCTTATAATGTATTGATAGAAATCAATATCATTTGCATTATACACTACGAATCCTTTCAATTAAAATCTTTTTATTATTTGTAATATGTGCAAAACAGAAGGATTTCATAAATTGTCATCTAGAATATATATGTAAGAAGTTTTGTATGAATAGAGACTATAAAAATGGTAGGTGATGTTTTGAAAAATCTTGTCATTGGACTCGTTGCTTTGCTATTTGTTGTAGTAGGCGGATTTTACATAAAAAAGTATCAAGAAACTACAGAGACTGTAGGTGATGTTCAGGAAGTAAAATGGGATGTGGCAAATGGAAAAGGAAATGAGAAAGCAGATATTGTGTTTCAATTATTAAATAATAAAAGTAGCGAAGTGCGTGGTGTGAATGATCAAATTCGGGCAGTTATTGTAGACGGACAATTAAAACATGTACAACAAATGAAACCTACATTCGCAGGAAATGGATCATATAAGGTATCTTCTAAAATAGCGAAAGATGAAGGATATACAATATTTTTATATGAAGACAAAAATAAGTCTGTGCAATCATTTGCGAAGAAAGATTTTGGGAAGGAAATAGAGGAGAAAAATAAGAAAAAAGTAAAATTTCCAATCGATAGTGTACTTACAAAAAAAATAGGGGAGTATGAAGTTTCTCTTTTATTCGGTGCACTGCATCCGAATGAGCCAGTGACGTTAACATTTCAATTTCAAGCGAAAAAGGGTGAAAAATTGAAATTACATTCAGAGAGAGGAGAAGTGGAGGCGCTCTATATTGTGGACGAAACGAGAGAAAATTTTTTATATGCAATCCCTGTTGATACAGATGGACAATTACAATACCGTATTACATTTCCTGCTGAAGGAACGTACAAAATATGGGGAGATTTCTATATAAATGGTAAGAAATATGAAAAAGAATTTATTGTACAAGTTCAAAAAAGGAAAAACAGCTAACTATTTAGCTGTTTTTTCTTTTTCCTATTAATTTTGTTACAGAGAGCATTGTAATTGGTAAAGAATGATTCTTTCTAAATGCTAAATATTTACCGCTCCATGCTGGTTTATATTTTTCTTTAAAATGTCGTAACCCGCTGAAACTATATGTGTAACGAACATTATTAAAGATGGCAGCAGCAACCCGTTCAGACCAGAAAGATTGTGTCGATAAACCTACATTTGAAAGTGGTGCCATACCAATATTAAAGGAGTGGTATTCATTTTCTTTTGCCCACTGGAATAGGTGGATGAAAATTGCATCCATAATGCCGCTAGGCGCATCTGGATAATAGCGCATTAAATCAACAGACAATGATCCGTCTTGATATACGGGCATAAATGTCGTGAATGCAATGATTTTTCCATCTGCATCAGATAATGTAGCGATAGGAGCACGGCTAATATATTCACGATCAAAGTATCCGAGTGAGAAACTTTTCTCTTTTTTTCCACCGAGCCACGCATCTGAAACTTTTCTTAATTCTTCAAATAGTTCATCTGAGAACGGCGGCTGGTGAATAGAGAATGTATAGCCTTCTCGTTCAAAACGGTTGAAAGTTGCTCGCATACCGGCACGTTTTTTTCCTGTTATTGTAAATGTGTTCAAGTCAACGACAGCCTCTTCACCAAGCTTAAAGAAGTTGTAACCAAAATCATGATATAAACTCATCCATTTACTTTCGATTTGGTAGAATACACAAATGTATCCAAATCGGTCAGCTTCAGCTAAAAACTCTTGTAACACAGTACGGTAGGAGGAAGGATCTCCAATTGGATCACCTAGCACAACAAGACGTTTTCCAGTTATAGAGAAGAGAAGGAGCGCTTTCCCATCACTACTAAAGAAGAATTGTTTATCACCTAAAAAACCTAAATGACTAAGTACATTTCCACCATGTTCATCTAAAAAGTTTTGCAATCTTTTATCGTTAGCTGGTTGCCCGGGAAATTCATTTCGATAACGATTAGCAATGAGTGAGCCAATCAGTAAAAATGTAGGAACGAAAAAGGCAGCTGCTAATGCACTTCGTTTTACTTGCGTAATATTACGAACGACAAAATCAGGTTTAAAAGCTTCTTTTGCACCTGCAAATAAAATCCCTAAGTTTTTATATAAATATAAAGTTATAAGTAAGAATATAAAAACTTTTACGATATCAGAAAGTGAGACTTCCATTTTCTCGCGTACAAATCTTTTACGAAGCATATATAATACAGCGAGTACAATTAATAAAATAAACGTTTCTTCAATATCAATCCCTTTTAGCGTATTAAAGATAGCTGCTCCGATTAAAGAAACAATCGTCATATAGTAAGAACGCTTTGTTCCATAATATATGCCTCGTGAAAGGATTAGGAGGAGAATACCGAATGTTAGTGATAAGCTAAAAGAAAATTGAATAAGATGTTTTGGAGCTAGAATATGTAAGGCGTGTGCTCTGTTTATACTTGTCGGTAGAATGGTCGATAAAATAACCATTAATCCAGCAAATACTGTTAAAGCAGCAGAGGCCCATGAACCTAGTTTTCCTAGAAAATCACGCTGCAAAGTCCATATAACACCAGTTGTTTCTAATGCAGGCGCAATAAAAGGTTTGTCTTCAAACTTTTTAATGGCCACGCCTGTCATTTCAAAAGCTGCAAAAATAAGACCGAGGCAGAATGGTAAAATGTAATAGACGAGGCGATATAATAACATAGCAGGTAGTAATACGCCTGTATCAATGCCATATTGTCCGAGCCCAGTTAAAAAGACAAGGTCAAATGAACCAAGTCCACCAGGTACAAGACTAACAACACCAGCTAAAGCAGCAATGACATACACACCTAAAAACTTTTGAAATTCGATATCAATGCCAAATAATATTAGTATGACGTACATAACAATGCCAGCAGATACCCACTCAACTAATGAAACTAATGAGTATAAAACAGTTGGATTTTTCTCTTCTTCTCGTTCATCTTGTCCTTCGGTTTGCTTTGGTTTTCTATTTTTTAGTTTAGAAAAGCCGATGTATATAGGGACGAAAAGGGCGAAGAAGATCAAAACAGGCCATAGCCACGGTTTTTCATGCAAAATAAAACTTGTGTCTAATATTCCAATAAGGCCGAGGAATGAAAGAATAGCGAGTCCGTTAATAAAAGCAGTTGTCATCCAGGCGATACTTTTAATCAGCTTGCCATTTTCTTTTATGTATGGACGATAAAGCATCGTACGTACACCCGCTCCAACGAGACCACCAAATCCAATAAATCCATTTAAGGTATTAGCAATCCATGAGATACGAAAAATCTTTTGGACAGGTATATCAGCTTTTAAATAACGAAGCATAACATAGTCGTAAAAGAACATTGTTGATACGGCAAATGCACCAAGTGTAATTGCTAAAAAGACTCCTCCGGTTGGAATGTTTTTAATTGTATTGATTGCTTCTAAAAAAGAAATGCCTGCTAATTCTTTTTTTGCTTGAAAGAATACAATAGTTAATACAACAAATGGGAAGATAATTTTCCCGATTTGTAAGAAACGTTTCCATGAAAACGACATAAATACAACTCTCCTTGTATAAGAAAACTGAGACAATAATATTATTATGACAAACTTCAAGAAAAATAAAAAGGTAAATTCCTGTATGAGGAAGCTATTTTTTTATAGGGATTATATTTAAAAGAGTATTTCGTTTGTCAGAAAATTAAGTTAAAATAAATTGAAAGAAGGAAGAGAGGGGAAGTAGATGATTATAATAGGTTATGCGGGATATGAGCTAGAGAAAGCAAAACCTAATACATCAGAAGATTTCTTTAATAGATCTGAAGTGACATATATATTAAATGATAAAGAAAGAACCTTTTCTGTTTTATATGTTCGATATTTTGAAGAAGTTTTACAAGAAATTACTCCTTTTGAAGGAAATCCGGTATGTAAAGTAGAAAATCAAGACATATATTTGCGGGATATTGTAGCGATCTGTTGTTTACTGAAAGAGAATGAGCTTCGCATGCAAAAACGTTTGTATTTAAATAATATAGAAGAATTCCAACAATATTTTGATGAGGAAATAGTCGTGAAAGTACAAGAAATATTGGCTGAATTACATAAAAATAAAAGAGTAGAAATAGCGTGAACTGGCAAAGGAGAGGGAAAAATGTCTAATCTAATGGTGGAAAATCAAACAGAACAAGTTTCTATGTTTTTAGAAGATGTTATTCATTTGATAACCAATTATGTAAATTATCATACGTTGCCTTCTTTATTAGAAGAGACACCGGCAGGAAACGAACAATATTATAAAGGGTTATTAGCGTCAATAAGACGTCTTCTCGTTTTTTGTGAAGAAGGGCATGATGCGTGTTTTGTTTTGTTAAATAGCCAGCCATTTCGAAAGACAGCAGCTGAAAAGATTTTATATAAAATTTATCATCAAGTAATTGCAGAGTTTTTTTCACCAAAGAGTGATCATTGGTATGAAAATAGTCGATCTGCTTATACAGGGAAAAACTCCATCGTTTTTCAACAAACGCCACCTGCATCTATAGAGCAAGTAATGAAGAATTTAGAAGGTAAATTTCAATTGATGCGTGAAGAACTAGAATATTATGAGACGGATTACCAAACAAAGATGTTACACAAATATTAATTGTGAAAAAGAAGCTAAGGGTACTTAGCTTCTTTTCCTTTTGCACAGTTATATAAGGGATTTCCTTTGAATATATTTAAGGGGATAGCATTAAGGAGGTGTAACATGAGTCAGCAAGGTGTATTCACAGATTACTTTCATGAAGTAGAAAGCTGGTGTGAAAGTGTTCTTCACGTATTAGATAGCCGTGCAATGGAAGTGTATGATGTCCATATGCTTGCTTATAAAATTCAAACGTTATTAGATCGTATGAAAGAGCATGAGTATGATACAGATGCAGAGTTTATGTATGAAATAAGTGATGATGTAGAACATATTCAGCATCATTTGCAGGAAGTATTCGTGCAGGGAGAAGAGGAATATGAACTATGTGAAAGAGGGGATAGTGAACGAGCTGTTCCAATTGGAGGGCATACACTCCCGCCACTACCATATCCATATAATGCGTTAGAACCGTATATTTCTAGAGAAATTATGATGTTACACCATGATAAACATCATCGTAGTTACGTGGAAGGATTAAATAAGGCAGAGAAGATGATGGAAGAAGCGAGAAAAACAAATCAATTTGATTTAATTAAGCATTGGGAAAGAGAAGCTGCTTTTCATGGATCAGGTCATTACTTGCACACAATATTTTGGAATAACATGAAGAAAGGTGGCGGCGGAAGTCCAAGAGGGGCTCTTTCACACCGGATTGAACAAGATTTTGGAAGTTTCTTGCGTTTTCAAAAACATTTTACAGAAGCAGCCTCTAAAGTGGAAGGTTCAGGATGGGCAATTCTCGTTTGGGTTCCGCGCTCGGGAAGATTAGAAATTTTACAGAGTACACTTCATCAATTATTTACACAATGGGATACGATACCGCTCCTTGTACTAGACGTGTGGGAACATGCGTATTATTTACAATACCAAAATCGAAAAGATGAATATATTAAAAATTGGTGGAATGTTGTAAATTGGCCGGATGTAGAAAAAAGATTTGAAAGTGCAAAACAAATAGAATGGACACCTTATTAGACGCAGGTTCTCTGCGTCTTTTTTATTGGTAGGAGAGGGAGATTTCGTTCATATTTTAAAAGGCCAAGCATACACTTGTACAAAAAGTGCCAAAAGGACGTGGGGGGAAATATGAGACGAATTTGTGTAATCATTACGCTTCTTATTATGTACGCAAGCGTTATACCAATTCCTACATATGCAAAGATGACCAGCAATGTTAGTGCTCGAAATGCTGTATTAATGGAGCAACAGTCAGGTCGCGTATTATACGGAAAAGCAGAACATGAGCCGCAAAAGATTGCTAGTATAACAAAAATTATGACTGCC
The DNA here is from genome assembly GCF_031983925.1 of Bacillus sp. (in: firmicutes). Lineage (NCBI taxonomy): Bacteria > Bacillati > Bacillota > Bacilli > Caryophanales > Bacillaceae > Bacillus > Bacillus sp. (in: firmicutes). The sequence continues at coordinate 195,318 of NZ_DALYZR010000001.1, forward strand.
TTGTTAGCTGCTGAGTCAGGAAAAATGAAAGAAATGGTCTCGGTTAGTAATGAAGCAGTGAGAGTAGAAGGCTCAGCAATTTATTTAAAGCCTGGACAGAAAGTAAAATTAGAGGATTTAGTATACGGACTCATGCTTAGATCTGGTAATGATGCAGCACAAGTAATTGCTGAAAATGTAGGAGGGAGTATAGAAGGGTTTGTATATTTAATGAATGAAAAGGCGAAACAAATTGGAATGAAAGATACTCACTTTTCAAACCCACATGGTTTGGATGGAGATGGATCCCATTATTCGTCGGCCTATGACATGGCACTTTTAACAAGGTATGCAATGGGGAACGAAACCTTTAAGAAGATTTTTGGGACAAAAACGTATAAATCAGATTCGTGGGATTATCCGTGGAAAAACAAACATAAACTTGTGACGTCTTATTATGAATTTGCAACAGGAGGAAAAACGGGTTTTACGAAGAAAGCAGGACGGACGCTTGTTACAACAGCATCAAAAGATGGACTAGATTTAATTGTCGTGACTTTGAGCGCTTCTAGCGATTGGGATGATCATATGAATTTATTTGATAAAGGTTTTGAACGTTTCAAACAAACAAACGTTGTAGGACAAGGAGCTCTTGCTGAAATAACTGAAAAGAAATATGCCAATCATGTTTATACGAAAAATAGTTTTGCGGTACCTTTAACTGAGCAGGAAAGAAAGAATGTCGTATTAAAAGTTGAACTCGATAAAAGTGCGAAACTTAAGGATGGAGTAAAGGTTGGAAAGACAGAAATTTATGTTGGCAATGAGAAAGTTGGAGAACGAAATTTATTTTATAGTAAACGAAAGTTAGTAGCTACAACGGGAGTGTATTGGAATAATGTGAAAGAAATTTTTTCTCATATGATAGGTGTTGGAAGCGATGGTTAATCTCGTATGGGTAGCGATGGCAGTCATAGGGATTGTATATGCCATGATAAATGGAACGATGGAAGCAATCAATAAAGCAGTATTTGATGGAGCAAAAGACGCAGTAACAATTTGTATAGGGCTCATTAGTGTTTTAGTATTTTGGCTCGGTTTAATGAAAGTTGCAGAGGAAGCAGGGTTGTTAAAAAAGTTAGTGTCACTTTTTATGCCGATAGTAAAAAGATTGTTTCCAGAAATACCAAAGGACCATCCGTCAATGGGATTTATTTTATCGAATATGATGGCTAACTTTTTTGGGTTAGGTAATGCTGCGACCCCTCTTGGTATAAAAGCGATGGAACAATTGAAAGAGTTAAATGGGGGAAAGGATTCGGCGAGCCGTTCTATGGTGACGTTTCTTGCGTTAAATACATCAGCGATTACTTTAATTCCTACTACTGTCATTTCGATTCGAATGACGTATGAATCAGCGAATCCAACTGAAATTGTTGGGGTAACATTCATTGCACAAGTACTCTCTATGATCGGAGCGATTTGGATTGATCGCTATTTTTACCGAAGAAGGAGTAGGAAGGGGCGGAAAAAATGAGTATTGTTAATACGATATCATTATGGGTAATCCCTTGTGTAATTGGTTTTATTCTTTTATATGGAACGATAAAGAAAGTGCCGACGTATGAATCGTTCGTTGAGGGGGGAAAAGAAGGAATTCAAATTGCAATCTCTATTTTACCGTTTATGGTTGGAATGCTCGTATCTATTTCTATATTTCGAGCTTCAGGTGCATTGGATGCAATGATATCAGTAATGAAGCCGATGTTAGATTTAATTCATGTCCCAGCAGAAATTGTTCCACTGGCACTTATACGCCCTATTTCGGGCTCTGCTGGTTTAAGTATTACGACCGATTTAATTGCCACATATGGGCCAGACTCGTTCATTGGGCGATTGGCTTCTACGATGCAAGGGAGTACAGATACGACTTTTTATATTTTAACAGTATACTTCGGAGCTGTTGGAATTAGAAAAATGGGAGATGCATTAAAAGTAGGACTTTTTGCTGATTTAATCGGAATTATTTGTTCGATTGTGTTTGTTTCTTTAATGTTTAAGTAATACTATTCATTTTTTATGCTATTTCGCTTATAATACGTATACGACCACTATTAAGGTGTTGCTTAATAGTGGTTTTTTTATGCGGTATTTTTGACAAAATAATGAACTTTTATTGTGAGCAATATGAAAAATATGGACAATAATAAAAGGTAAAACCATGATTTGACCTTTATATGTTTATTATCATCGCTATGTTGTTTAAGTAAGAGGAAGCGAAAAGCCGTTAAGCGTATGCGGTTGCCAAGTCTTTCTAATGTAAGGTAAGATAAATTCGAGGTGAAAAAAAGAAATGGAACGATTACAAAAAGTGATTGCGCAAGCAGGTATTGCATCGAGAAGAAAGGCTGAGGAATTAATTCAGCAAGGAAAAGTGAAAGTTAACGGAAAAATAGTGAAGGAGTTGGGAACGAAAGTAACTCCTCAAGATAAAGTAGAAGTAAATAACATCCCTCTTGAAAAAGAAGAACCTGTTTATTTTTTACTATATAAACCAACTGGCGTAATTTCAAGTGTATCAGATGATAAAGGAAGAAGTGTTGTAACAGACTTTTTCCCGGAAATTACACAACGTTTATTCCCAATCGGACGATTAGATTATGATACGTCTGGCGTATTATTAATGACAAACGATGGGGACTTCGCAAATGTATTAATGCACCCTAGATATAAAGTTGAAAAAACATATGTTGCAAAAATAAAAGGTCCTCTAACAGGTGAGAAAATTCGCATGTTAGAACGCGGTGTTATGTTAGAAGACGGAAAAACAGCACCAGCGCGTGTGAAAATCATTTCTTGGGACAAGCGTAAAGAAATGGCGATTGTACAATTAACAATTCATGAAGGTCGTAACCGTCAAGTACGTCGTATGTTTGAAGCTTTAGACTGTAAAGTAGTGAAACTAAAGCGTGAACGCTATGCCTTTTTAGAAGTGGGTAGCTTGCGACCTGGTGATGCAAGAGAATTGACACCGCATGAGGTGAAACAATTACGTGCATTGGCTTCTACAAAGCCTCGCTAATCGATATTGTGAAACTTTCACCAGTGGAATGCTCCGCTGGTGATTTATTAAAAATACATATATTCATCACTCGTCGAAGAGAGGGGAAACAATATGAAAAAAAATCGCTTATTATTTCGCGTTATTATTCTGCTCATTTTAAGCGGTGCTGTAGGATTTACACTTTATCAAGGATATTTCTCTAAAGAAGAGAAAATGGAAATTGGAAAAGAAGCACCTAACTTTGTTGTGACAGATTTAGAAGGAAAGAAAATTGAGCTAAAAGATTTTAAGGGAAAAGGTGTATTTTTAAACTTTTGGGGTACGTGGTGTAAACCTTGTGAGAAAGAAATGCCTTATATGAATGAACTATATCCAAAGTATAAAGAAAAAGGCGTTGAAATCATTGCTTTAGATGCAGATGAAACGGATATTGCTGTTAAGAATTTTGTGAAACAATACGATCTTAAGTTCCCCGTTGCAATCGATAAAGGTGGAGAAATTATAAAAACGTATGGAGTAATACCATTACCAACAAGCTTCTTGATTGATAAAGATGGTAAGGTGATTCAAGAGATTAAAGGTGAACAAACGAAGGAACAATTGGAGGAGTATTTAAAGAAAATCACTCCGTAATAAAGAAAACCTTTACATACAAGGCGCTTACCTATAGTGCCTTTGGTTTAAAAATTCTGAGTATTGTGGTAACTTGAGGTTAGAATATACAATAGTACATATAGATACAGGGGCGGTGAGAGTGTTGAAAGAAGTTAAATGTGAATGTGGACATGTGAATCCGATAGGAACTGTTTTTTGTGAAGCTTGTGGGAAACCATTTGAAAGCAATGAAAATACAAAACTATTGGATATGCGCTATGAGGGGAGTGCTCGGAGATCTCTCACGCAAACAAAAACGATTATTGATAAAATTTGGAGCTTTTTCTCTTCTGTAAAAGTAGGTGTATGGCTCATTGTAATCACTTTAGCTGCATCGGCGATAGGGACTATTTTTCCGCAAGAAATGTACATAACTCCAGGAATTGCACCAGCTGAATATTATAAGCAAGAATACGGATTTTTAGGGCAATTATACTATCAATTAGGCTTTAATAATTTATACGGTTCATGGTGGTATATGATGTTAATTGCTTCAATTGGTATTTCTCTTGTGATATGTAGCTTAGACCGTGTCATTCCACTTTATAAAGCTTTAAAGAAGCAAGGGGTAAAAAGACACCCTAGTTTTTTAAAGAGACAAAGATTATATGGCACTGGTACACCGCAAGAGGGAGATTTTGAAAAAGTTCAAAAGAATTTAAAGAAAACGAACTATAATGTGAAAGTGGAAGACGGAAACGTTTTAGCAGAAAAGGGACGTTTCTCGCGTTGGGGTCCATATGTAAATCACATCGGTCTTATTATCTTTTTATTCGGTGCGATGCTTCGTTTTTTACCGAGTATGTATGTAGATGAAACGCTTTGGTTACGTGATGGTGAAACGAAAGAAATACCAGGGACGGATGGCCAATATTATTTAAAAAGTGAGAAGTTTATAAAGGAAGTTTATGATAAAAGTAAGGACAAGGAAGTTTTTGATGAAGCAATTGACCGTGTAGGTGATAAAATGATTGCGAAAAACTTCCAAACGAATGCCGTATTATATAAAGCGGTAGGTGAAAAGATAGCTGGACAAAAACCAAAATTGGAAAAAGTAAAAGAAGTTGAAATTCGAGTAAATGAACCGCTGAAATTTGATCAATTTGCTGTTTATCAATTGAGTTATAGAGAAAATGAATTTAAAAGTATGTCCTTCCGTTTGCAAAATAAAGAAAATAATCAAAAGTGGGGACCGATTAAAGTTGATTTAACAAACCCTGCAGAAAAATATGATTTAGGAAATGGTTATTCTTTAGAACTATTAAGCTATTTCCCTGATTTTTATTTTGATGAGAATGGAAGGCCAAATACAAAAACAAAATTACCAAACAACCCTGCATTTGTATTTAAAATGTTTACGCCTGAAACACCAGATGGTGAAGTGAGTTTTGTTGGTATTCAGCAAAATATAGAACCTGATGGAAATAATAAATATAAAATGTCGTTTGCAGGCGTGGAAATGCAAAATGCAACAGCACTTACTGTAAGGAAAGATTTAACGCTTTGGATTCTCGGTATTGGAGGATTTATATTTATGGTTGGTGTCATTCAAGGAATGTATTGGAATCATCGCCGTATTTGGATACAACGCGTTAATGATGAATGGTGGATTGCAGGACATACGAATAAAAACTGGTTCGGTTTAAAGAAAGATATTGAAAGAGTACTAGAAGGTACAGCAATTCCGCAACCAAATGATAAAGTAGTCGATAAAAAAATTAGTTAAGGTGGGGAAACGATATGGTGCAAATAAGTAGTAACTTTCTCTTTACCGCATTTATTTTATATTTAATTGCCACTCTATTTTTTGGGGGAGCAATTAAAGAAAAGGGTCATAAATGGGCAAACGTAGGAATAACGATTACAATTTTAGGGTTTATTGCACAAACAGTTTATTTTGTAACAAGGTGGATCGCATCAGGTCATGCGCCAGTTAGTAACTTTTTTGAATTTGGTACGTTTTTCGGCATGATGCTTGTCGGAGCATTTATTGTCATGTACTTTATGTACCGCGTAAGTATAATCGGACTATTTGCATTACCAGTTGCGCTTTTATTAATTGCTTATGCAAGTATGTTTCCGAGGGAAATATCACCGCTTATTCCATCTTTAAAAAGTAATTGGTTACATATTCACGTGACGACTGCGGCTGCAGGACAAGCAATTTTAGCAATTAGTTTTATTACGGGCGTTATGTATTTATTGAAAAATGTAGATCAATCAGTGAAAAGTAAACGTACATTTTGGCTAGAGACTGTAGTATTCACACTTGTTTGTACAGTTGGGTTTATTGGAGTGACAACGGTATTTTCTAGTATGAAATATGAAGCGAAGTTTCAATGGATTGATAAAAATGAACAACAAGTGGAAATGAAATACAATCTTCCGGCTTTAGTGGGGCCGCATGAAGGGAAGTTACTGACAGAAAATAAATTAGAGCCGACAGTTGAAGTTCCGGCGATTGTAAATGCGAAAAAATTAAATACTGTTATTTGGTCAGTGTTAGTCGGAACGTTACTCTATATCGTATTAAGGCTAATTTTACGTAAACGAGTATCAGCGGCACTTCAGCCGTTAGTGAAAAATACGAATAGCGATTTGTTAGATGAAATAGGATATCGTTCTATTGCAATTGGATTCCCAGTTTTCACATTAGGTGCATTAATTTTCGCCATGATTTGGGCTCAAATAGCGTGGACACGTTTTTGGGGCTGGGATCCGAAAGAGGTTTGGGCACTTATAACGTGGCTCTTTTATGCGGCAGTATTACATTTACGTTTATCAAAAGGGTGGCACGGAGAGAAGTCAGCATGGTTAGCTGTAATTGGTTTTGCAATCATTATGTTTAACTTTATTGTAGTAAACTTAATTATCGCGGGTTTACATTCATACGCATAGAGAAATAAAATAGGAGAGTGTATGTCACTTTCCTATTTTATTTTTGTCAACTTTTCTTCTTTTTTGAGAAAAACATGACAAAGTAGCGGTTGATTTTGTAAAATGATGTCGAGGACATTATATACTGTTCAAAAAAAATACATAGTTTTGGAAAAAAATTGAACAAACTTTATTATTCTTGTGAAGCATAATATGGGAAGTGAAACATTTAGAAGGTTGCTTAAATAAACGAGAATAGCGCAACATAATAGTATAGAAGGGTAGGTGTGAACCGTTGTGGTAAAAGTACGCAACGGGTAGAAATGGAAAATGAATCAAGAATTTTAATTGTAGACGATGAGGATCGTATTCGTCGTTTGTTGAAAATGTATTTAGAGAGAGAACAATACACAATTGAAGAAGCAGACAATGGTGATACAGCTTTAGAAATGGCGCTGCAAAATGATTATGATTTAATTTTATTAGATCTTATGATGCCGGGTAAAGATGGTATCGAAGTATGTAAAGGGGTTCGTGAGAAGAAAGCGACGCCAATTATTATGTTGACAGCAAAAGGTGAAGAAGTAAATCGAGTACAAGGGTTTGAGGTAGGAACTGATGATTATATTGTGAAACCATTTAGCCCACGTGAAGTAGTGCTTCGAGTGAAAGCGGTCTTACGCCGTTCTGTACCAACAACATTCTTTACACAAGATACAACGACAAAAGATGTTACTGTATTCCCTCATTTAACAATTGATAATGATGCACACCGTGTTACAGCAGATGGTAATGAGGTGAACTTAACACCGAAAGAATACGAATTACTATTATTCTTAGCGAAAGCGCCTGATAAAGTATTCGATCGTGAGCAATTGCTAAAAGAAGTATGGCAATATGAATTCTTCGGAGATTTACGTACAGTTGATACGCATGTAAAGCGTTTACGTGAGAAGTTAAGTAAAAAATCACCCGATGCTGCGAAGATGATTGTTACCGTTTGGGGAGTAGGTTACAAGTTTGAGGTTGTGAACGACTGATGCTTTGGAGAAGTGTAGTAGGGAAGTTATGGATGACCATATTACTTCTCGTTTCGTTCGTGCTTGGATTTGTTGCGATTTTACTTTCACAGTTTTTTAGAACATATTATGTTGATATGAGTGAAGCTAGGCTTCAAAAAGTTGCAACAAGTGTTTCAGAGTTAATTGAAGAAGGTGCCGATGTAAAAACGATTGAGAATATCGCATACAAATTCTCTGATCCACTTTCAAGGATCATTATTGTAGAAGATGGAAAAGAAATATCTTCTTCACCGAAACAAGAAGGATTAGTCACTCTTACAATGGATGACTTAAAAGAAGATAAAGAATTAGCGGCTGTGTTTACAGACAAAAAAGAAATTAAGAATAACATTAGAAAAGCCTCTAATAGTAGAAAGAATAAAAATACTGAAAATGATATTATGATTGTTGGAAAACCAGTACAGTCAAAAAATCAAAGTGCAGTGTTTGTATACGAATCTTTACAAGTGCCGATACAAGGTATGGAAAGAACGACTGATTTTATATTCTTATCAGCAGGGATTGCGATTATATTAACAACTTTCTTTGCATTCTTCTTATCTACTCGAATTACAGCACCGCTTCGTAAAATGCGTGAGGTTGCTTTTGAGGTATCGCGTGGGAAGTTTGATGCAAAAGCTCCTATGGTATCCCAGGACGAGATTGGTGAGCTTGCAACAGCCTTAAATCAAATGGGGAAACAGTTGAAGTTTAATATGAATGCCCTGCAGCAAGAGAAAGAACAGTTAGCTAGTATTTTAAGTAGTATGGCAGATGGGGTTATTACATTAAATCAAGAGGGTGAAGTCGTTGTAATCAATCCGCCGGCTGAACATTTCTTACAAGTTTGGCAAGAAGAAAAAGAGATAGAGCTCAGTAAAAAACTACCTTCTGAACTTGTTGAACTATTCCATCTCGTTGTAGAAAGCGAACAACAACAAGTGGTTGAAATTAATTTACAAAAAGGTAACTATGTAGTTCTTATGACGCCGCTTTACAATCAAACGAAAATTCGTGGGGCTGTAGCTGTATTGCGTGATATGACGGAAGAACGCCGTCTTGAGAAAATGCGCCAAGACTTTATTGCGAACGTATCACATGAACTTCGTACACCGATGGTCATGCTCCAAGGGTATAGTGAAGCAATTTTAGATGATATTGTGCAAACAAAAGAAGAAATTAACGAGTTTGTTCAAATCATTTATGATGAATCCGTTCGTTTAGGGAAACTTGTAAATGAATTGTTAGATTTAGCGCGTATGGAAAGTGGTAATGTAGAGTTACATATAGGTGAAGTTGATATTCATCCTTTCGTTGAAAAAATAGGTCGTAAATTCCAGGGAATTGCAAAGGATAAAGAAGTCGCGTTAACGGTTGATTTCAAAAATCCAATTGAGCAATACCCGTTTGATGCAGATCGTATGGAACAAGTATTGACGAATTTAATTGATAACGCAATACGTCATACGAACGCAGGTGGACATGTAACGCTTGTAATTGATACGAAAAATAATGGTCTTATTTTTGAAGTACAAGATTCGGGCGCTGGTATTCCAGAAGAAGATATTCCATTTTTATTTGATCGTTTCTATAAAGCTGATAAAGCAAGAACACGTGGGAAAAAAGGTGGAACAGGACTCGGGCTTGCGATTGCAAAAAATATTGTGCAAGGCCATGATGGGAAAATTGCTGTTTCAAGTGTCGTTGGAGAGGGAACTACATTCTCTGTATATTTACCGAATCGTATAATTTAGATATACGTTTTTAAAGTTGATAATGAATAAAGTTCTACTGTTGTTTATTTTTTTGTAAAATCAATTAAATAAATAATAGTAGAACTTTTTTTCTAACTTAGTCGAATGAAGAATGATGAGAGGGGTGTCGTAAAGCGATGAAATTATATACAAAAACAGGAGATAAAGGGACAACAAGTGTAATAGGAGGCAGAGTGGATAAAGATAATATCCGAGTTGAAGCATATGGCACAATAGATGAGGCGAATTCTCATATTGGATATGCGATGACTAAACTACAAGGCGGGTCTTTCGGAGATATTTACAATGAACTTGAAACGATTCAACATGAACTATTTGATTGCGGGGGAGACTTGGCGATAGTAGGCGAGAAAATTCCTTATAAAGTAAAAATTGAAATGGTCGAAAACTTAGAAAGTAGGATCGATTCGTATATAGAAGAAGCACCGCCGCTAGAACGGTTTATTTTACCAGGTGGAAGCGAGTCGGCAGCTGCTATTCATATTGCACGTACAGTTGTAAGGCGAGCAGAACGATGTATCGTGTCCCTGCAAAAAGAAGGAGAAATAAATGAAGTTGTTCTAAAGTATGTAAATAGATTATCTGATTATTTATTTGCAGTAGCTAGAGTAATAAACGCTCGATTACAAGTAAAAGATGTAGAGTATAATCGCAGTGCAATCGTTTTTCGTGATAAGAAAGAGAAGGAAGTGGAGTGATTCACTTTCTTTTTTTGTATAGTTTTTTCTGTAATATACCAAAATAGAGAAGGTATGGTCGTAATTAGAAAACGGAGGATGTATATGAAAGCTTTAAAATATGGCGTTATGTTATTGACAGTACTATTTTTATCTCAATTACATGTGTACGCAGAGGGAAATCAATGGGCATGGCCTGTTGAAGGACAGATAAGTGATTATTTTGGAACAAGGCACGGAAAACACTACGGTATAGATATAGCGGCACCGATCGGCGCGCCTGTGTCAGCTATTCAAGAAGGTAAGGTAACAAAGTCTTATTATTCAAGTAGTTATGGAAACGTTGTTTTTATTAAACATGGAGAATATGAGGCTGTGTATGCACATTTAAATAAGAGATATGTAGTTCAAGGGGATTATATTTCAAAAGGAGAAATAATTGGAGAAGTAGGAAATACAGGAGAATCCCGAGGTGCACACTTACATTTAGAAGTTCATCAAGGAAGATGGACGATGGCAAAAAAGAATGCGATGAATCCATTGCTTGTTTTACATGAACAAAGAAATGAAGCAGTTTCTTCATCGTTATACGTCGTCCAAAAAGGCGACACTCTAGTTAGCATTGCGCGGAAATTTAGAATGTCAGTTAAGGAAATTCAAGAAAAAAATGGGTTGCAACAAGAGCTGATTTATCCAAATCAACAATTATATGTAAAGTAAAAAAAGAGCTAGTTAAAACTAGCTCTTTTTTACCAAAAAATAAAGACACATATAAATCCAGAAATAGCTAAGTAGCTATATAAGTAAAATACTTTCGCTCTTGTTTTTTCGTTTGTTCGAAATAGTACAATAGTCGGTTCAATTAAACCAATTGTCAAACAAAGTAAACCAAGAAGCATACAACCGATTGAAATAGAGTACAGGGCGATTTGTGGCCCTTGAAATGGAATCATCCATTTTAATAAAAATGCAATGAGTGCAGTATAGCAAATGCTGCCGATGTATTTATTCAACGGTGCATTAGAACGGAAACCAGGAAGCTTTTTTAAGAAAGAGCGGGAAACAACTTCAATTTGTAAAGGTGTATGCTCTTCTATTATTTTTTGAGCTTCTTTTCCTTTTTGGAAAAGGGATAATATCCAGTTTCGCTCACCTTGAAAAATAAATTGTGAAGTTGTCAAATAATGATCAACCTTTACTTTATTCCAACTCTTCCATGGATGACGCTCACATAATTTTAATTTACTTTCTGACTTTTTATCATACTGATAAATACTGATGCCATCTTCATCGAAAGCAGCATAGTATGTCTCGCTTGAGAATGTGCCTAAATCAATTGGACAGTAGAAAAGTAATTCTTTTTTTAAGTAAAAGTATTCTTTCCTTAAGTTTTTTTTCATTGTTTCTCGAATAGAGTGTCTCTTTTCTTTCTTCATGACATTTCCTCCATAATCCAGAAAATGTTCTTATCTTAACAATTCAACATCTTATCACTTTTAATTATATATGACTAGGGGATTCATAGGAGAAATGCCGAATACTAAAAAATATGGAGTGTATTGTAAAATATAATGAATGATTTTGATTATGTAAAATTAATAACTTATTTTTAATAAGTTACGATTTTTTTGTTCACAATACGATCATGTTGTTGTATAATGAAGTAGAAAATAGAATATCGGTCTATCTTCGGGGCAGGGTGAAAATCCCGACCGGCGGTGATGAACTATATGTGATTTTGTTCTAAGCCCGCGAGCCGTTAAGGCAGGATTTGGTGTGATTCCAAAGCCGACAGTACAGTCTGGATGGGAGAAGATGGAGGTTCAAGCGTTCAAAAAAGATAGGTATTTGAACGTCTGTTTGATGTGCCTTAAATTCTCCCTTTGTGTAAAACACAAAGGGTTTTTTCGTTCTATGAAAAAGTAGGCATAGCAGAACCTTTCCACTTTCCATGAGATGATCGATGGAAAAGGAGAGAGAAAGATGAAACAAAAAAACAGTGTAGTGCAGATGGTGAGTGTAGCAATGCTAAGTAGTATTGCATATTTACTGATGATGTTGGATTTCCCGTTCCCAGGGCTTCCGCCATTTTTAAAAATTGATTTTAGTGATGTGCCAGCTCTAATTGCTGCGATTATTTTCGGGCCAGTTGCAGGGGTAATTGTAGAAGTGATAAAGAATATTTTACATTACGGGATTCAAGGGAGTTTAACGGGAGTACCAGTTGGAGAAATTGCTAACTTTATTGCAGGATGTTTATTTATTGGACCAGCAACTTTCTTATTTAGGAAGTATCGTACTGTTAAGAGTTTAACGACAGGATTAATGCTAGGGACAATTACAATGGCGCTCATTATGAGTGTATTAAATTACATCATCATATTCCCAGCTTACACTTGGTTTTTAAATTCACCAGCTATGTCTAGCGAAGCGATAAAAACAACGGTTGTAACGGCAATCTTACCATTTAATTTGATTAAAGGAATTGTTGTAACAATTGTATTTGTAGCGTTATTCTCACGCCTGAAAGTATGGGTATTTGCAAAAATGAAAAATGCATAAATATAAAATAAAACCATTAGTAGTATACAACTACTAATGGTTTTTTATTAAGGAGACTGAAAATAGAAAACAAAAAATACCCCTCAAATGAATGAGAGGTATTTTTTGAAGTTAATAAAAGACTATTCGAATTTTAAAGCATCGCCGTCGAATGATTCGTCAGCAACTTTAATTGAGTCAGTTGGACAACCTTCGAATGCATCCATCATATCTTCAAGTAATACATCTGGAATTTCAACGATACCTTGGTTATCGTCTAATGTTACGAATGCAATACCTTCATCATCATAGTCATAAATGTCTGGTGCAGCAGCGCCACAAGCACCACATGCAATACAAGTATCTTTATCAACGATTGTATATTTTGCCATCTTTTTTCCCTCCTGATAATATGTATGTGAAAAGCTCGCCATAAAAATTATAACCTTATTGTAAAACGGTTTTTAAAACTTTTCAACATAAAATTATAATGATAATCCTTATCAATTAGAGTGTCAACTAATTTTTGCATTATGTCATAAGATTTTCAAAATACGTAAATGTTATTTCGTTTGGTACAATATAATATATACAGGTATATATTGCCCATATGATAAGTTTAATGAGTAACGGTAGATGGCGCAATCATATCAAAAGTAATTAAGTTAGATTGAAAGGTGGAAGCGGTAATGCAACTACAATATACTGTATTGTATTGTTTAAAACAATTGAATGGTGAAAGAACCGTTTCTTCTATTTATTATTTATTAAAGGGAAAACGTTCTTCGCAAACGTTACAAGATGGAAATATGTTCCGAATTTCTTTTTTGTTTGGAATATATAAATCGTTAAATAGAAATGAATATGATCGTGAAGTTGCAAAGTTGTTGCAAGCAGATTTGATTCAAGAAATACATGAAAATACATATTTGTTAACGCCTAAAGGTAAAATGCAGTTACATACATGGGAGGAAGGGTATGCTTTTCCAGCCCATTTGCATGGTTTGCACTATGGTGAATTAGGTGAAACGTTTTGGAAAAGATTATCTTTAATTATTCAAACTGTATCTAATTTACAACAGAATAATACGAAGTTTATTCCTATTCAACAAGATACAGAAATAATGGTGTGGGTGAAGCGATTTTTAACAGGTATGCCGTATAGGCGAAGTGAATTGGCGAAAAGATTATGGAAAGAAATACATAATCTTTTAGGGAAATGTGATGTGATAGAAGCGACGATTGTAACATATAGATTAACAGGATATGAACGTATCGGTTGTACATTGCAGCAGTTAGCGGAAATTACGAAACGAGATATTTTCAGGGTATATTTCTTATTTTGGGGTACAATTCATTTCCTTATACAAGAAGTTCGCGATAAAGAAAATGAATTTCCGTTATTAGCTGAGATTATCTCTTATCCAAATGAGGGAGCTGAATTATTTAGTTTATCAACGAAAAAAACATATAATTTTTGGAGACAAGGGCGCTCATTAGAAGAAATAGCGACAATTAGAAATCTAAAGGTTGCAACGATAGAAGACCATTTTGTTGAAATTGCTTTGCGGGAAAGAGATTTTTCTATTGAGATGTTTATGGAAAAAGACAAAATAGATAAAGTAACAGAAGTAATTGATGCATTACAAACACGTAAGTTGCGTGAGTTGAAACAAGCTGTTGGAGAGGATATCTCTTATTTTGAAGTTCGTCTTGTATTGGCGCGGATGGAGGGTATAAATGAAACTTGAGGAATATTTATATAGGTGGTTTGGATATTCTGAATTTCGTCCAGGTCAAAAAGGGGTAATTACAGATTTATTGGAAGGAAAAGATGTTATAGCGATGCTTCCGACCGGAAGAGGGAAGTCTATGTGCTATCAACTTCCAGGGCTCATGCAAGAAGGGACAGTACTTGTTGTATCACCATTATTATCTTTGATGGAAGATCAGGTTACACAATTAAAATATGTTGTGAAAAACCGAGTGATAGCATTTAATAGTTTTCGGACATTACATGAAAAAAGAGAAGCAATGAAAAGGTTAGCTTCCTATAAATTTATTTTTGTTTCACCTGAGATGTTGCAGTCGGAATTGTTAATAAGAGAATTGAAGAAAGTTCATATTTCATTATTTGTTGTGGATGAAGCTCATTGTATTTCGCAATGGGGTTATGATTTTAGACCAGATTATAAAAAACTAAATGTAGTTATTGAAAATATCGGGTCTCCTACGGTGCTAGCATTAACTGCAACAGCGACGAAAGATGTACTCCGAGATATAGCAGAGAGTTTGAATTTGGAGAATGTGACGCAGCATGTGTATTCTATTGATCGTCCAAATATAGCAATGGAAGTACAATTTGTGGAGACGATAGAAGAGAAGAAAGAGGCGCTTTTGGAACAGGTGATGTATTTACAAGGGCCGGGGATTGTATATTGTTCAAGCAGAGCATGGACAGAACGTTTAACGGAATATTTAAGAGGAAAAGGCGTTACTGGTGTCGCTTTCTATCATGGTGGTATGGAACATGAAGAGCGCATGTTAATTCAACAGCAGTTTATGAATGACCAGTTGCAGCTTGTAATATGTACAAGTGCTTTTGGTATGGGAGTAAATAAATCAAATACGAGATATATTATTCATTTCCACTATCCGACTAATATAGCTTCTTATTTACAAGAAATCGGAAGAGCTGGAAGAGATGGTGAACCTAGTATAGCTATTTTACTATGCAGTCCGTTAGATCACGATTTACCAATTTCAATCATTGAAGATGAATTGCCAAGCCAGTCACAAATACAATTTTTATTTTCTTTACTGCAGGAAAGAATGTTTCAAACGAAAGAATTACCAATAGAAGAGGTAGAAGAAATTTGTTATAATGCAGCAAGATTTAATGAACAATATTGGCGTTTCATCCGCTATCATCTTGAAAAGCTTGGAATCATACAACAGAGAAAATTAATATTAGAGAGCTTGTCAGATGAAATTATGACAAGATTAATAGCTGAAGTAGAAATCAGGCTACGTAATAAATATAGTGAGCTAGAAAACATGAAATCATGGATACAAGTGAAAGAATGTAGACGTGAATATTTGCTGCGACAGTTCGGTTACAGAAAAGAGGGCGAGTTAAAGAATTGCTGCGACTATTGTCATATTACAAAAACAGATTATAAAAAAAGACAAGCGCAACAATCGGATTTCGACTATAATTGGGAAACAGAGTTACAAAAGCTTTTCGGTCTAGAAAAGATGGGGGAATGATGAACATTCAAAGGCATAATATTGAAGATATGAGTCCGAAAGAAATAAGGTTGAATCTGTATATCACACAGTTCATTATTATCGGTATCGGTTGTTTACTAGCATATATACTATTCCGAGATATAAAGTCGGTGTATAGTCTGTGGAAATGGGAACCGGTGTCTATACTTATAATAGGTGGCTTGTTAGCGATTGGTATTGTGTTATTAGATTATGTTGCAATGCGAGTATTTCCAGAGTCTTGGTTTGATGATGGTGGTATTAATGATAGGATGTTTCAAGGGATGTCAGTTATGCATCTACTTGTTATTACATTCATTATCGGCTTTGCAGAAGAATTTTTATTTAGAGGTGTAGTGCAGACGCACTTTGGAATTGTAATAGCGAGTTTCGTATTTGCAGTATTACATATTCGGTATATAAAAAAGCCATTTTTGTTTTGTTTCGTCTGTTTCATTAGTTTTGTTTTTGGCTATGTATTTGAATGGACAGGAAATTTGTTTATAACAATCTTTGCACACTTTCTTGTTGATTTTATAATGGGGCTCCAATTAAGAAAATAAATGGAAGGTGGTGGTGAACAACATGAGAAGACGAATTCCTGATTTTGAAGAGGAATTAGAAGTTGAGCGAGTGGAAGAAAAAGAAGGTTTACCGCCGCGTAGTGAAATTCATAGAAATAAAGAGAAAAAACAAAAGTTTAAAATGAATCATATTTTCGTCCGAGTTTTAACATTTCTATTCATATTACTACCAATTAGTATTTTATGGTATACGGATAAATATATTCAGGTGAAAAGTGATGGTAATAACGCTGGAAAAAGTGCATTTGAGGTCATTTTCTTTGATTCAGCTAAATCTCAGTCCGAGGCATCATCTGAGAAAGTTGTCACACATACGGTGAAAGAGGGAGAAACCTTAGAAAGTATAGCGAAGCAATATTTTTCAGATGAAACTGGGATCGAAGTGATTAAAAAGTATAATGATTTACAAAAAGATGAAGTGAATGTAGGTCAAGAATTAAAAATTCCGATAAAAGATAAGTCCACGAAGCGAGAGAGTTAGTAAAATACTTACTATAAAAACTGGGAATTATCTTTATGAGGAAGGGAGTAAAAAATATATGATATGGATTATCTTATTAAGTACTCTCGTTTGTATTGGTATTATATTTCTTCTTGTAATGTATACGGAAGCAACGCGTAATACGGTGCTAGAACATACTTTAATATTTGAAGAATTTCCGAAAAGTTTTCAAAAAGTAAATATATTTTTTATATCAGATATTCATAGAAGGGGCATTTCGAATTCGTTAATTGAACAAGTAAAAGGAAAAGTAGATCTTGTAATTATTGGTGGTGATTTAGCGGAAAAAGGTGTCCCTTTATCGAAAATCTCTGCAAATATACAAATGTTAAGAGCGATAGCTCCTGTATATTTTGTATGGGGAAATAATGATTATGAAATTGAATATCATGAATTGGATGCTTTATTATTAGAAAATAATGTGAAAGTTTTAGATAATACAAGAGTTGTATTTGAGTCTGAATTAGGAGAGAAAATTTGTTTGCTCGGTGTAGATGATGTTGGCTTGAAACGTGATCGTTTAGATTTAGCGTTGGCTGATTGTAAGGAAGATGGTTTTCGCATATTAATTAGCCACAACCCTGATATAATAAATAAAATGTCTGGAAAAGAACAAATTTCACTTGTGTTAAGTGGACATACACATGGAGGACAGATTCGATTATTCCCATCTAAAAAATATTTAAAAGGTGGCGTATATAAGCATTCAAATATGACTCTTTTTGTTAGTAATGGGTATGGAACAACGTTGGTTCCATTTCGCTTCCGAGCACCTGCTCAAACACATATTATTACGTTATGCGGAGGGAAATGATGCCAACTCTAAACGGAAAATATAATATAAAAGCTGTTTCGAATATAATTGGAATTCAACCAAGTACGCTTCGTGCATGGGAAAGACGATATCAAATGATTGCCCCAAAGCGGAATCATGCGGGGCATCGATTATATACAGAAGAGCATATTCAAATTTTGAAATGGTTAATGGACAAGGTTTCTGCCGGCATGATGATTGGACAAGCAGTTCAATTATTAGAAGGGAATCGTTTGCAGAATAATGTTCAAAATGAAATACATTACGATAGAGAAGTTGTTTTAGTGGACGATATACTACAAGCTTTGTTAAAATTTGATGAAATTACAACTTCTGCATTGTTAAACGAGGCTTTTAGTATTTATACAACAGAAAAAGTTATAGCAAGTATTGTTCTTCAAGTGTCAAATAAATTGTTAGCGTTAAAAAATAATAATGAAGTTACAATGGTGCAATTCCAATATGTCGTATCATTTTTACAAAACGCGTCTAGGGATGGTATATCATAATGCATCATCGTTTTCTTCTATACACAAAGTTGTCGTGTTAGAAAGTAATATGTCGAAAGGGTTTGTTTTCTCAACGTATTTACGATTAAAAGGATATGATGTGATATATATTCGGGCAAGCTTAGCGGAAGATAGTATTTCGTTAGCTGTTGAGCAAATAAGACCTAAATATGTAGTAATCTCTTTTGATGACGGACGAGAACGGAAGAACGCAATGAGCTATGTGGATTTTTTGCAAGAAAAAAATGAGAACCTTTCTGTTGGAATTATAGGAGAAATAGGTGCTCGAGATCAGTTGAACATTCAAACAAGCCTAATTGGTGATACGAAAGAAGAATGGGATGATTGGTTAAACATGTTAGAATAGTTGTTTGAAAAGAACCATCTATTTTCTATTTCATATAATAAAAATTATATTCATTGGTTGCGTAGGGAGGGTATGATATGAGGCTGGAACGATTAAATTACAATAAGATAAAAATTTTCTTAACATTTGATGATTTATCTGAAAGAGGATTAACGAAAGAAGATTTGTGGAGAAATGCACCGAAAGTACAGCAATTATTTCGTGATATGATGCAAGAAGCAAATAAAGAATTAGGATTTGAAGCGGATGGTCCGATTGCAGTTGAAGTATTTTCTCTACAAGCGCAAGGAATGGTCGTAATTGTAACGAAAGAACATCAAGAAGCGGATACAGATGATGAGTTCCGTGACGAGTTTATTGAAATGCAAGTGACTCTAGATGAAAGCGAGCATATCCTTTATGAATTTGCTACACTAGATGACGTAATTAACCTGTCGAATCGTTTATATAACCTTGATGTAACTGGCGGAAAATTATATACGTGGGATGGGCGTTTCTATCTTTGGATGGAAGAAGAGGAGCAAATTCAATTACTGAAGGCAGATTTTATAGCTATTTTAGCGGAATATGGTAATCCGTCTACAGCAACTATTTATCGTCTAATGGAGTATGGTAAAGAATTAATGGCTTCTCAAGCAATTGAACAAATACACAATTACTTTGTGAAAAAACAAAACCTTAGCTAATATAACCTAAGGTTTTGTTTTTTTTATTGTACTTAAATGTATCTTTTCAAAGTGCTGTACATGAATAAAATAAAAAATATTTAAATATTTAAGTATTTTACTTTTCTAAAAGTAATAAAAGGACTATAATGATAGTGAAAACGCTTGCAACAGAAAATACTTTGTATATATTTGTTAGCGTTTTCTATTGCATTCCAAATTTAACGGTGTATACTAGGCAATGAAGGTTTACTAAACAAGTGAAATTACAGGGGGTTTACTTACTATGGTAGCCGAAAAGGGAACTCAAACAAAAACACAACAACAAAGGGAACAACATTTTGAACTATTGAATTCAACACAAATTGTTATCAGTGAAGCGTTAGAAAAATTGGGTTATCCAAACGAAGTATATGAATTATTAAAAGAACCAGTTCGTATGATGACAGTGAAAATACCAGTTCGTATGGATGACGGGACTGTTAAAATATTTACAGGATATCGTGCACAACATAATGATGCTGTTGGTCCAACGAAAGGTGGAATTCGCTTCCATCCGAATGTAACAGAAAATGAAGTGAAAGCACTTTCAATTTGGATGAGTTTAAAATGTGGTATTGTCGACTTACCATATGGCGGAGGTAAAGGTGGAATTATCTGTGACCCACGTGAAATGTCATTCCGTGAGTTAGAAAGATTAAGCCGTGGTTATGTACGAGCAATTAGTCAAATCGTAGGGCCGACGAAAGATATTCCAGCTCCAGATGTATTCACAAACTCTCAAATTATGGCATGGATGATGGATGAGTATAGCCGTATTGATGAATTTAACTCGCCAGGATTTATTACAGGTAAGCCACTTGTATTAGGTGGATCACATGGACGTGAAACAGCAACAGCGAAAGGTGTTACAATTTGTATTCGCGAAGCTGCAAAAAAACGCGACATTGATATTAAAGGTGCGCGCGTTGTTGTTCAAGGATTCGGTAATGCTGGTAGCTTCTTAGCTAAATTTATGCATGATGCAGGTGCAAAAGTTATTGCAATCTCAGATGCTTACGGCGCATTGCATGATCCAAATGGATTAGATATTGATTATTTATTAGACCGTCGTGACAGCTTCGGTACAGTAACAAAACTATTTAATAATACAATTTCAAACAAAGAATTGTTAGAACTTGATTGTGACATTTTAGTTCCAGCTGCAATTGAGAATCAAATTACAGAAGAAAATGCTAATGATATTAAAGCAAAAATTGTTGTTGAAGCTGCAAATGGTCCAACAACATTAGAAGCAACTAAAATTTTAACAGATCGCGGAATTTTACTTGTTCCAGACGTATTAGCGAGTGCTGGTGGGGTAACAGTATCTTACTTTGAGTGGGTACAAAATAACCAAGGTTACTACTGGACTGAAGAAGAAGTAGAACAACGTTTAGAAAAAGTAATGGTAAGATCATTTGATTCTATTTATGAAACAGCACAAGTTCGTAAAGTGAACATGCGCTTAGCAGCGTATATGGTCGGTGTTCGTAAAATGGCTGAAGCAAGTCGCTTCAGAGGTTGGGTATAATATTATATTGTGAGAAAACGTGATTCCTTTCGAGGGAATCACGTTTTTTTTGTTGAAGTATTAGAGTGAGGTGTTGTAAACGGGAAATGAAATGATGGAACGAGTAGAACAATTAGAAGAAAGGGTTAAGAGGTTAGAGGGAGAACTCGTAAAAACGAAGCAAAATCGAAAAGCAAGTACCGCTCGGGTGTTCGGAGAAGGACTATTGTTTTTAATATTTGGTGCGGTTGTAGTAGGGCCGATTATCGCTTTTATATTGGTAATTATTAATTGGTTTGTTGAAAAATAAAATAAAAACAAAAAGAACGCTTGTTCTACACGAACAAACGTGCTATACTCTCCTTAGATAAACAAAACGGAAATGATTTTAAGGAGAGATAAATGATGAAAATGACAGTAGACCAAAGATTTATGATGCCAGCAGATGTTGTAGAACGAGTGGAAGTATTAAGAAACAAACAAAGTAAGCGCGGCACATTATTACAATCAGTAAATAAATTTTTCGGTTTAGATACGAAAGAAGATTGTGTTTGGTTTTACGGTTTTTATGGAGTTGCT
This sequence comes from Bacillus sp. (in: firmicutes), assembly GCF_031983925.1. Taxonomy (NCBI): domain Bacteria; kingdom Bacillati; phylum Bacillota; class Bacilli; order Caryophanales; family Bacillaceae; genus Bacillus; species Bacillus sp. (in: firmicutes). The sequence continues at coordinate 216,788 of NZ_DALYZR010000001.1, forward strand.
GTAAGTATTTTATTATTTATGGTGTTCACATCAAATATTTTCGATTTTCTCTTCGCGTAAGAAATATGCTATAAGGACATTGCTACCGAATACATATATAAAGAAGTAAGGTAATCTTCTGAAGCGGGAGTTGGTAGTAATGGCGATGTTTCCTATAGAGCGTAACTATATTGGATATGGAAGTTCACGACCGGGTATTCCTCTTTCTAAAGTAAGGTTTATTGTAAGTCATGATACGGGGAATCCTGGTAGCAATGCGATTGGGAATCGGGATTATTTTAATGAAATACAGCCGAAAGCTTCGGCACATACATTTATAGATGACAAAACGATATTAGAAATTATTCCTATAAATGAAGTTGCCTACCATGTTCGATATGGTGTGCCGACAGATAATGACTTATATGGATATGATGCCAATAAGGCTGCCATTGGAGTGGAGCTTTGTTATGGCGGTGATGTTAACTTTTGGGAAGCATATACCCGTTTTACGTGGTATCATGCGTATTTATGTCAAAACTTCGGCTTGAATCCGAAAAAAGATATCGTATCACATAAAACACTTGACCCAGCTAGAAAGATTGATCCTGAAAATGTATTAGGGAAACAAGGTATTAAATTTCAGCAGTTTTTAGCAGATGTCTATCGGATGTACGTTTCGTTTAGATGACAAATATATGAAAAATGAATACAATAAAGATAGGTGCCTACTGCTGTAAGTAGGTTTTTTCTTGTTTTTATAAATAGTGTATTGGTAGAAGACTAGGAGTGAACCGAGTATGCAGAAAGAAACAGCTATTATAATTGGAGGCGGTCCGTGCGGATTAGCAGCAGCAATTTCGTTGCAAAAGGTAGGGATAAATCCGTTAGTAATTGAAAAAGGAAACATTGTAAATGCAATTTATAATTATCCAACTCATCAAACATTTTTCTCCTCTAGTGAAAAATTAGAAATTGGTGATGTAGCTTTTATTACAGAAAATCGTAAGCCTGTTCGAAATCAAGCGCTTGCGTATTATCGCGAAGTAGTAAAACGTAAATCTGTACGTGTAAATGCTTTTGAACGAGTGGAGAACGTTCAAAAAGATGGAGAAGCTTTTCAGGTTGAGACGACAAAGCGTGACGGAAGTAGAGAAATATATATAGCGAAATATATTGTAGTAGCAACTGGATATTATGACAATCCAAATTATATGAATGTTCCTGGTGAGGAATTGAAGAAGGTAGCTCACTATTTTAAAGAAGGACATCCTTATTTTGATCGAGATGTAGTCGTTATAGGTGGGAAAAACTCGAGTGTAGATGCCGCTTTAGAGCTTGTGAAAGCTGGTGCGCGTGTAACGGTTTTATATCGCGGAAGTGAGTATTCACCAAGTATAAAGCCGTGGATTTTGCCAGAGTTTGAGGCGTTAGTCCGAAATGGTATAATTGACATGCATTTCGGGGCTCATGTGAAAGAAATTACTGAACATACATTAACGTATACAGTTGATGGCGAAGCATATACAATCCAAAATGATTTTGTATTTGCGATGACTGGTTACCATCCTGATCATAGTTTCTTAACAAAGATGGGTGTTCGGATTGATGAAGAGACAGGACGTCCAATTTATGCACAGGATACGATGGAAACGAACGCTGAAAATATTTTCATTGCAGGTGTAATTGCTGCTGGAAATAATGCAAATGAAATATTTATTGAGAACGGTCGATTTCATGGGGATGCGATTGCGCAAACCATTGCAACAAGAGAAATATAAAAAGAAGCTGTCGAAATAAACTTCGACAGCTTCTTTTTTAATCGTGCATAAACATGTTTTGGATTGCTTCATGAGAAGTTGTATTCTCTAATGCAACTAATAATTTAATACGTGCTTTTTGAGCGTTTAAACCGTATGTGAATACAATACCCATATCTTTTAATTGTTTGCCGCCACCTTCATATGAATATACATCTTGAACGATGCCATTGAAACAGCGAGAAACTAATACGACAGGAATTCCTTTATTTATTAGTCGCTCTAGACTAGGAAGTGTTCTTGGAGGTAAATTACCTTGTCCAAGCGCTTCAATAACAATCCCATCTACCGGAAGATTTTCAATTGCTGCTAACAATGTATCGTCCATACCAGCGTACGCTTTTAGAACGACTACATTTTTAGAAACCTTATTTACTGAATATGTTTCGTGATGTACTAAAGCATGGTGGAATACAACACCACGTTTTGTTACCATACCAATTGGTCCATACTGTGGACTTTGGAATGTTGCTACATTACTTGTATGTGTTTTCGTTACGTTTGTAGCGCAATGAATTTCGTCGTTTAATACGACTAAAACGCCTTTTTCGGCAGCTTCACTACTGCTAGCGACTTTTACAGCTGATAAGAAGTTATATAGACCATCAGCACCTAATTCATTGCTAGAGCGCATTGCGCCTGTTACAACGATCGGAATAGTTGCTTGTACTGTTAAATCTAAGAAATAGGCTGTTTCTTCTAATGTATCCGTACCATGCGTAATGACTACGCCATGAATGTTGTCTTGTTTTACTCTTTCATCAATGATGACTTGTAATTGTAACATTTCGCTCGGTGTCATATGAGGAGATGGTAGATGAAACACATCTTCAACGATTAAATCAACATCGCCTTCTAAATCCGGAATGAATTTTAAAAGAGGATTTTTTTCACCTGGTTGTACGACCCCAGTTTCTTTATCTTCCTCCATTGCAATTGTTCCACCTGTGTGTAAAACTAGGATTCTTTTCAATGCTTATACCCCTTTCAAGTAAAAAAATACATTTAGAACATAACATGTTTTGAGTAAATTCGACAATGGAAATGTATAAAAGTATGCCTCGAAAATGACAATAAAATGAAATGCTATATGTACGATGTATAAAATTACGAAACGAAATGTGCAAATACAGTATAGGAGGGAGCCATTACGTTGAAAAAGATGGAGAGAATGCTTATTCGTATATTAATAATACAATTCATTTGTCTTTCTGTTGTGCAATTGTTATTTATACATAAGTCATCAGTGAAATATTTATCTAAAATTGTTTATTATGAAGGTGTCATGGTAAAAAACAAAGCAGAAATCTTACTGGTGAATAGGTAGTTTTCATTTTCTTCTATGAAGGATTATGCTACAATAATTGAGGATTTAATGACGTGAAGCAAATGAGAAGAAGCAGGAGAATACCTGCTTTTCGTTTTGTTTTACAAGTGAAAAAATGAGGTGTTACAATGGATAAACGAATTTCAATTGCTATAGATGGTCCAGCAGCTGCTGGAAAAAGTACAGTTGCAAAAGTTGTAGCGAAGAAGCTTTCTTACGTTTATATTGATACAGGCGCAATGTATCGTACAATTACATATGCAGCCCTTGAGCAAAAAGTGGACATTGAAAATGAAGAGCAGTTAATGGAAGTTGTAAAAAATGTAAAAATTGAGTTTCAGCAAGGAGAAAATACACAACTTGTATTTTTAAATGGACAAGATGTTTCGGAAGTCATTCGTACACCTGAGGTGACGAATCGAGTATCAATTGTGGCAAAACATCGCCTTGTTCGTGAAGAAATGGTACGTCGTCAACAAGAGTTAGCAGAAAAAGGCGGCGTTGTAATGGATGGCCGTGATATTGGTACACATGTGTTACCAGATGCTGAAGTGAAGATCTTTATGCTTGCTTCTGTTGAAGAAAGAGCAGAGAGAAGACATTTAGAAAATATGAATAAAGGCTTCGATTCTAATTTAGAGCAGTTAAAAGAAGAAATTGCTCAGCGTGATAAATTAGATTCAGAACGTGAAGTTTCTCCTCTAAAAAAAGCTGATGATGCATTGGAATTAGATACAACTTCTTTATCAATTGAAGAAGTTGTCCAAAAGATTATGAGTATTGTTTCAGGAGTGTTTGCGAAATAAAGAAAGGGCATAGCCCCTTTCTTTTTTTATTTATGAAATGTAAAGGATACGTGAATTGTGAGTCTCTTTCCTTGACAAATAATCAGATTTGTAAGAAGTTAATAAAAGAAGGATAAAACTTTCAGAATATATTCGCTATTATATTTCAAAACATACTTTCTTCAAGATGATTTTGCTGTATACTATTTATATAGGTTTAATATATTTTCTAGTGAAATGTATGAAGCTTACGTATGTGATGATAAATTCTTAAACATGCAAATGAAAACAATTGTTTTCATTTCGTATATACATAAAAAATGCTTTGTCAATTCTGTAGGGAGGTATTTCCATGGTAGAGAAAATGAATGAAGAAGTTATGGATTCAAAAGAATTACAAGTTGGTGACGTTGTTACAGGTTCTGTAACGAAAGTTGAAGAGAAACAAGTGCTTGTAAATGTTGGATACAAAACAGATGGCGTAATTCCAATTAGTGAATTAGCTAACGTTCATATTGAAAAAGCAAGCGATGTTGTAGAATTAGATCAAATACTAGAATTAAAGATTATTAAATTAGAAGAAAATGATCTTGTCTTATCTAAACGTGCTGTTGATGCAGAAAAAGCATGGATAGAATTACAAGAGAAATTTACTTCTGGTCACGTATTTGATGTTACCGTAAAAGATATCGTGAATGGTGGATTAGTTGTGGACCTTGGTGTTCGTGGTTTTATCCCAGCTTCACTTGTAGAAGTACATTATGTAGAAGATTTTACTGACTATAAAGGGAAAACATTAGCCGTGAAAATTGTTGAATTGGACCGTGAAAAAAATCGCGTGATTCTTTCGCATAAAGCGGTAGTAGAATTAGAACTAGATTCTAAGAAGAAAGAAGCAATTTCTTCATTAAAAGAAGGAGACGTTGTGGAAGGAACAGTACAACGACTAACGGATTTTGGTGCTTTCGTTAATGTTGGAGGTGTGGACGGTTTAGTTCATATTTCACAAATTTCACACGAACGTGTAGAGCAACCTTCTGAAGTATTAGAGCAAGGTCAAAAGGTAAAGGTGAAGGTGTTATCTGTGGATGCTGATACACAACGTATTTCTTTATCAATTAAAGCAGCTCAACCAGGACCTTGGGAAAATATTGCTGGTGAAGTAAAAGCTGGAGATATTCGTGAGGGAATAGTAAAACGTCTTGTTACATTTGGTGCATTCGTTGAAATTTTACCTGGCGTCGAAGGTCTTGTGCATGTATCTCAAATTGCAAATCGTCACGTAAAAAATCCAAATGAAGTATTGGAAATGGGACAAGAAGTAAAAGTGAAAGTACTTGAAGTTCATGTAGCAGAGAAACGTATTTCTTTAAGTATAAAAGAAGCGTTTGAGGAAAATAATGTAACTGAAGATTATAGTCAGTATGAACCGAATGCTGATTCTGCTACTTTCCAATTAAGTGACATTATTGGTGAACAACTGAAAAAATTAAAGAAATAAAGAGGGGTACAAGTGGTAAGGGCAAAACGTAAATTAGATCATATTGAATACGCTCTTTCTACTGGTCAGTCTCGTACGCATGGCTTTCATGATATTGATTTTGTGCATCAAAGCTTGCCAAATTCAAATTATGACACAATAACATGTGAAACAAAAATCGGCGAACTTTCACTAAGTTCGCCGATTTTTATCAATGCGATGACTGGTGGTGGAGGAGAGAAAACGTTACATATTAATGAGCAATTAGCATATGTAGCGAAACATCATAACCTTGCTATGGCTGTAGGTTCGCAAATGGCGGCGTTAAAAGATGAAAGTGAGGCAGCTTCTTATAAGATTATCAGAAAGGTAAATCCAAATGGTATTTTCTTTGCTAATTTAGGTAGTGAGGCAACTATCGAACAGGCAGAGCGTGCTGTTGATATGATTGAAGCGAATGCATTGCAAATTCATTTAAATGTCATACAAGAGTTAACGATGCCAGAAGGAGACCGTGACTTTACTGGTGTACTTCGGCGCATTGAGAAAATTGTTTTAAATAGTAAAGTTCCTGTCATTGTGAAAGAAGTTGGATTTGGGATGAGCAAGGAAACAATGCAACAGTTAGCGAGCATAGGTGTAACGGCAATTGATATTGGCGGACAAGGTGGTACGAATTTTGCTGCTGTTGAAAATGAAAGAAGACAGCGAATGCTTTCTTATTTTAATAACTGGGGCATACAAACAGCAACCTCGATTGTTGAAGCAACCTCTACAAATAATAACCTCTCTTTTATTGCATCTGGGGGTATACAAACAGCGCTTGACGTAGCGAAAGCAATCGCATTAGGGGCGAATACAACTGCTTTTGCTGGATACTTTTTACGCATTTTAATGCAAGATGGCATCGAGAAGTTAGTGGATGAAATTGATCTTCTACATACAGATTTGAAATTTATTATGACAGCTCTCGGTGCGAAGACGATAGAAGAGTTACAATCTGTACCTCTTGTTGTAAAGGGCGAAACGTATCATTGGTTAACGCAGCGTGGTATTGATACGACGCATTATAGTAGGAGATAAAAAATCAACCGAACGGTTGATTTTTTTGTATTCTATTCGTTTTAGTAATATAAGGTGAGGGATAGAATTGATATTCTATAAAAATAAAATTGTTAATATATATAAATTTTTTATTAAATAAGTTTTGATTAAAAATGTGGAAAGTTTGCTAATTAATTATTGAAGAAGATTTAATTTTGCCAAGGGAAAAGAGAGAAGAATAGAAATAAATTGTAGAAAGATTCGCATGTGAAATGTTATTTTGATATAAATAAAAAATATGAGGGATATGTAAAAGACGGTTTCGTACAATATCGAAACCGTCTTTTTGTATTCATTAGTGCTGATTTTGCTTACGAGCTTGCTCAGGTGTATCAAGTCCAGTTGCACCCGGATATTGTAGTGATTGGTCACGATCAGATTCAACGCGGCGAGATTCTCTTAGTTTTCGTTCTTGACGATCTTTACCCATAATGAATAGCACCTCCTTATTAAAAGTGTTGCTGTTATATGAAAAAACTATGCGCGAAGAAAGTGGATTAACTTTCATAAAAAGTTCCCATAATGGAAAACATAGGAGGTGAAATGATGGAAGGGAGTACTTTTTATTTTGTAGCTTGGATAGGGTGGATTGTCGTAACATTTTTTATGAAAAAGGACTCTATTCGGTGGAAGATAAGCGCCTGTATATTGATTTTTATTATTTGTTCTCCGTTACATGTAACGATTGCTTCATTCACGGTATCAGTAAATGCACTTTTACTTTCTGGTATAGCTTTTATAGGAATCACGCTCTATTCTATTTGGAAAAAATTATATAGCTTACTTTCGGCACTTATTATTGCAATGTTATATACAAGTTTTCATTTGTTAGAAGTATATGATCCGATTTGGATTGTGGTGGACAGGTTGTTTTTGTTAAGTAGTGCTCTTGTATATGCATCCGTTTTATTACATGAGGATCGCATATTACGACTATGTTCTCTTTATATAGGAATGTTGCAGGGAGAGTTGTTTGTGACAATTATTTTTCGGAAACTGCATTTTCCTTACGATTACGGTAGTTTAGCGTTTTTTGATATCGTCGCTGTTTCTACATTATTCATGGCAATTTTATTTTGGATTGCGAAAGTATCAGTACACATGGAACAGTTTAAGAGGAAAACACGTAAAAGAAAGGCGAGGGTAATACATGATTGAATATACACCGGCCATTTTATGCGGCGTAATAGCAGGGACAGTAACGAGAGTGCTTATGCTCCGGACAGATACGCGGCAATATCCGACGAGGCTCCACGGGAAAATTATTCATATTGCGATGGGGTTAATTGCGGCAGCTTTAGGAGCGATTGCGATTCCGTCTATATTGAAAAAAGATTTTTCTGCCATTACGTTTCTTACGTTAGCAGCAACACAGTTTCGTGATGTGCGTAATATGGAAAGAAATACATTGCAACAATTAGATGGTTATGAGCTTGTACCGCGTGGGAATACATATATTGAAGGAATTGCATTAGTTTTTGAAAGTCGCAACTATTTGGCGATGTTAACGTCGTTTGTAACGACGTTTGCTTATATAGGGTTCCGTTCATGGATTGCTGGAGTAGTTATGGCTATCATCGCATTTTTTATCGCGAAAAAATTAATGTCTGGTAAGAGGTTGCATGATCTTGTTGATATCGAGCATGTTCCACTTCGTTTTGAAGGAGCGGGGCTGTATATTGATAATATTTACATTATGAATATTGGATTGCCAGCAAGACAAGAGGAAATTATGAAGTATGGAATGGGTTTTATTTTAAGACCGAAATCAATTGATGCGATGGTGACAATCTCTAACTTAGGACAACGACAAGCTATTTTACATGATGTTTCTGTTGCTTTAGGAATTTATAGAGATTCTGGTACGCCGGCACTTGTACCGTTAGCAAAGCGTGATTTAGAGGATGGCAGGGTTGGAATCTTTGTCTTGCCACAAGATCAAGATGCGGAGAAAGCGATAGGTGTCATAGGGAACGTGCCGACGTTAGAAAGTGCTGTTCATATGTCATCGGAAGCCCCGAAAGGAAGGGGAGATAAGAGATGATGTTAGAAAGTGTAATTCTTGCAGTTATTACAACGACCCCGGAGAAATTTGCTGGTGGTGCTCCTCTGTTTACTTGTGAATCTAAAGAGGAATTAGAATTTGTTGCAAATAATTTAGAGGCAATTCTAGATGGCATTGCGCATCGCTTACAAGAGAATGTATATATTATTGTGAAACATTAGCAACGTGTGTTATAATGTGAGGTGTTTTGATACGTTGAGAAATATTCTGGAATGCAAATCCCTTCTTGCACAAAGAAGGGTTTTTTACATAATAAACAGAAGCAAGTTGAAAGGATGAAAGTATATGCCGAAACCAGTAATAGCAATAGTAGGCCGCCCGAACGTAGGGAAATCTACTATTTTCAATAGAATTGTTGGAGAGAGAGTTTCAATCGTAGAAGATATTCCAGGTGTAACGCGCGATCGTATTTATAGCGCTGGAGAATGGTTAAATCATGAATTTAACATTATTGATACAGGTGGAATTGATATTGGAGACGAGCCATTTTTGACACAAATTCGTCAACAAGCTGAAGTGGCAATTGATGAAGCGGATGTTATCATTTTTATGACAAATGGTCGTGACGGTGTAACAGCAGCTGATGAAGAAGTTGCGAAAATATTATATCGTTCAAATAAACCGGTTGTACTTGCAGTAAATAAAGTGGACAATCCGGAAATGCGCAGTGATATTTATGATTTCTATGCATTAGGATTTGGTGAGCCATTCCCAATTTCGGGTACACACGGATTAGGATTAGGTGACTTATTAGACGAAGCTGCACAGCATTTTCCAAAGATTGAAGAAGACGGATATGATGAAGATACAATTCGTTTCTCTTTAATTGGCCGTCCAAACGTAGGGAAATCATCACTTGTAAATGCTCTTCTTGGTCAAGAACGTGTAATTGTTAGTAATGTAGCAGGAACAACTCGTGATGCGGTCGATACACCATATAGTAAAGATGGGAAAGATTATGTAATTATCGATACAGCTGGTATGCGTAAAAAAGGGAAAGTGTATGAAAGTACAGAAAAGTATAGTGTACTTCGTGCACTAAGAGCGATTGAACGTTCTGACGTTGTTTTAGTCGTTTTAGACGGTGAAGAAGGAATTATTGAACAAGATAAAAAAATCGCTGGATACGCTCATGATTCAGGGCGAGCTGTCGTTATCGTTGTAAACAAATGGGACGCAGTGAAAAAAGACGAGAAAACAATGAAAGCATTTGAAGAAAACATCCGTGCTCATTTCCAATTTTTAGATTACGCACCGATTGTGTTCTTATCTGCGAAAACGAGAAAACGTACACAAACGTTAATACCGGTTATCGATGAGGTAAATGAAAGTCATAGTATCCGTATTCAAACGAATGTATTAAATGATGTAATTATGGATGCGGTAGCGATGAATCCAACGCCAACGCATAACGGTAGTCGTCTGAAGATTTTCTATGCAACACAAGTTGCGGTAAAACCACCAACATTTGTTGTGTTTGTAAACGATCCAGAACTATTGCATTTCTCATATGAGCGTTTCTTAAAGAATCGTTTACGTGAATCATTTGGCTTTGTGGGAACGCCGATTCACATTATCGCTAGAGCAAGAGACTAATGGAGAGGATGTGATTTTATGACAAAAATCACAGTAGTTGGAGCAGGTAGCTGGGGAACAGCGTTAGCGATGGTATTAGCTGACAATGGGCATGATGTACGTATTTGGGGAAATCGTTCTGAACTTATGGATGAGATTAATACAAAACATGAGAATAGTCGATATCTTCCGGGAATTACATTGCCAAGCACAATCGTAGCCTACTCTTCTTTAGAAGAAGCATTAGTAGATGTAAATGTAGTACTGCTTGTAGTACCAACGAAAGCGTATAGAGAAGTACTACAAGATATGAAGAAATATGTAGCGGGTCCGACTACTTGGATTCATGCAAGTAAAGGAATTGAACCTGGTACGTCAAAACGTATTTCGGAAGTGATTGAGGAAGAAATTCCAGAGGACTTAATTAAAGATGTTGTTGTACTATCTGGACCGAGTCATGCTGAAGAAGTTGGGTTACGTCAGGCGACAACTGTTACGTCTGCAGCAAAGCGTATGGAAGCGGCTGAGGAAGTACAAGATTTGTTTATGAATAGTTATTTCCGTGTATACACAAATCCAGATATCGTTGGAGTTGAACTTGGTGGTGCGTTAAAAAATATTATCGCATTAGCTGCTGGGATAACTGATGGTCTTGGATTAGGTGATAATGCGAAAGCGGCATTAATGACGCGTGGTTTAACGGAGATTGCTCGTTTAGGAAGAAAAATGGGTGGAAATCCGTTAACGTTTGCTGGTCTAACTGGTATGGGGGACTTAATTGTAACTTGTACAAGTGTCCATAGCCGAAATTGGCGTGCTGGGAATTTGCTTGGAAAAGGACACTCTTTAGAAGAAGTGTTAGAAAGCATGGGTATGGTTGTGGAAGGTGTAAGAACAACGAAAGCTGCGCATGAGTTGGCAGAGAAAATGGAAGTGGAAATGCCGATTACAGCTGCTTTATATGACGTCTTATTCAATGGGAATAATGTAAAAGATGCAGTAGGCTCATTAATGGGGCGTGTTCGAAAACATGAAGTGGAAGCTATACCTGACTTACTTTAAAGAAAAGCGACAGAAGTACAATTGTACTTCTGTCGCTTTTTATTTTTTTGGGTCTTTTCACCATTTTTTTATTTTTGCATAGGATGAAGAGTAACTTGAGGAGAGGGTGAAAAGAATGGATAACAACATTTTTAATAACATTGAAAAAGAAGCGAAAGTGAATAAAGAAGATATTTTTAAATTAGCATCATCTGTACAAAATGCGAATTTACGTGATGAGACTGTACTTCGTCAATTGATTCATCAAGTGGCTCTTATGGCAGGACGTGAAGTGCCGAAAGAACAAGAGGATCAAATTGTAAAAGCGATTATTAACAATAATATGCCGACAGATTTTGGCTCGTTAAGCAAAATGTTTAAAAAATAAAATATGAGAAACAAAGAGTTTGTAGATTGCATATGATAGCCATGAAAGTATGGGAATAGAGCTGTTTTGGGCATATTTGGTCAACCGAAGCGAGTGTATCACTCGCTTCGGTTTTATTTTTATCCCGCTTTAATGGGCAGTAAGACCCCCACCTCAAAATTCAGCGAAAGCAAAGAAGTTAGGTGGGGGATCAACTGCCCATAAAAGCCCGATTGGTTCAACTAATAATCAGTGGGAGATGAAGAACCCCCCACTGATTAAAGTTTCACTTTATCTAGATTTGTAGTAAAATGTTTTTTTTTGTATTTGTTTAAAGATTTTAATTTGTTAAAATAGTATAAAAATAGATTAATAAAAAGGGGGTGTGTATATGTCGGAAGGGCTTATAAAAATGTGGTTTGCTCTAGGGGCAATTGGATTTATGTTTTTTGCAGTAAGTTTTATTTTGCTAAGCAGATATAAAATAAAGAATAAATTTTTGAAAGGGATTACAGCGTTGGTAGCGTACACCCTTATGATTGTATCAGGAATTGTTATTTTTCTTGTTGTATTTAGTGGACCTGTACAGCAGTAAAGGGAATGGTACGGAGCGAGTTATATTAGTATGAAAAGGTGATTGCTAGTGAAAAAAGTCCATATTATTTTAATATTTTGTTGTATGAGCATTTTAACAGGATGTCTGTATCCAAAAGAAAATATGAAACAAAATGCTGTGCCTTATGAAGAGCAGCTGCAGGTCGTTCAAAAAGCTGTTGCGACATTTAAGGAGCAAAATGACGGGATATTGCCAATTAAGACGCGGGATATGAATACGCCTATTTATCAAAAATATCCAATCGATTTTCAAAAGATTTCTCCGCGTTACATACAAGAAGCGCCAGGGAATGCCTATGAAAGCGGGGGAGTATATCAATACGTATTAATAGACGTTGAAACAAACCCGACAGTAAAGTTAATTGATGTGAGGATGGCTGAACAAATTCAGCAATTATCATTAAAGCTTAGGATGTATCGAGATGAACATCAATATCCACCTTTTAAAAAGGTAATTTCAGATGGTGTGTATGAATTAGATTTCAAAAAACTTGGATATAAAGATGTACCGCAAGTGACAAGTCCGTATTCTGGTAAAGGACTTCCGTTTGTAATTAACGAAAAGGGAGAAATTTATGTTGATTATAGAATCGACTTATATGAAGCGCTGAAAAAAAACGAAGGACAATTTAAGGAGGGGGAAGATATTCGGAATATACTTTCGAAAGATTCTCCATTTGTACCTGCGTATTCTTTACCGTATACGGTAAAGAATGGAGAACCAATTTTTTTAAAATCATAAGTCATGAACCTTTCTTTTAGTGAATAAGTTCTAGAAGAAAGGTTTTTTATGTTACACAACTTGCGATGCAAACAAAAGGTATTTTTTTAATAGTCATATGAAATTGGACAAAATTATATGATATATTGTCCGAACTTCTAGAATACCATTATATTATATCAGATATTATAGGCAACGTTAGAGAAGGTATTAGTTGACTATAAACGTGGAATTATTCCCAAAAATATTGAGGGAGGGAATCACTTGGAAAAGGTAGATATTTTTAAAGATATTGCGGAACGCACAGGCGGTGATATTTATTTTGGAGTTGTAGGAGCTGTTCGAACAGGAAAATCAACATTCATCAAAAAATTTATGGAACTTGTAGTTATTCCTAATATTGAAAATGAGTCTGACCGTCAAAGAGCGCAGGATGAACTACCTCAAAGTGCTGCTGGCCGTACAATCATGACGACGGAACCGAAGTTTGTTCCAAACCAAGCGGTTTCTATCGAAGTAGATGAAGGTCTTGAAGTGAATATTCGATTAGTAGATTGCGTCGGATATACAGTTCCAGGAGCAAAAGGCTATGAAGATGAGAATGGCCCGCGCATGATTAATACTCCTTGGTATGAAGAACCTATTCCATTCCATGAAGCTGCAGAAATCGGAACACGGAAAGTAATTCAAGAACATTCAACAATTGGTGTTGTAATTACAACAGATGGAACGATTGGTGAAATTCCAAGAAGAGATTATATAGAGGCAGAAGAACGCGTCGTAAATGAGCTAAAAGAAGTCGGAAAACCTTTCATTATGATCATTAACACTGTACAGCCGTATCATCCAGATACAGAGCAATTGCGCCAAAGCTTATCTGAAGAATATGATATCCCAGTCATTGCGATGAGTGTTGAAAGTTTAAGAGAAACAGATGTATACAATGTACTTCGAGAGGCGTTATTTGAGTTCCCTGTTTTAGAAGTGAATGTGAACCTTCCGAGCTGGGTAATGGTGCTAAATGAAGGGCATTGGTTACGCCAAAGTTATCAAGAAGCCGTTCAAGAGACTGTGAAGGATATAAAACGTCTTCGTGATGTAGACCGTGTCGTATGGCAGTTTAGTCAGTATGAATTTATTGATCGAGCGAGCCTAGCTGGCATTGATATGGGGCAAGGCGTAGCAGAGATTGATCTATATGCACCAGATGAATTATATGATCAAATTTTAAAAGAAGTAGTAGGGGTAGAAATTCGAGGGAAAGATCATTTATTGAAGCTTATGCTCGATTTATCTCATGCGAAAATAGAATATGATCAAGTGGCGGATGCCCTGCGTATGGTAAAACAAACAGGATATGGTGTAGCGGCGCCTGCGTTAGCTGATATGAGCTTAGATGAGCCAGAAATTATTCGTCACGGTTCAAGGTTTGGTGTGAAATTAAAAGCGGTAGCACCATCTATTCACATGATTAAAGTTGATGTGGAGTCCACGTTTGAGCCAATTATTGGTACTGAAAAACAAAGTGAAGAACTAGTTCGTTACTTAATGCAAGATTTTGAAGATGATCCATTATCAATTTGGAATTCTGATATATTTGGACGTTCGCTGAGCTCGATTGTTCGGGAAGGTATTCAAGCGAAACTATCTTTAATGCCAGAAAATGCGAGATATAAATTAAAAGAAACGCTAGAAAGAATTATTAATGAAGGATCTGGCGGATTAATCGCGATTATATTATAAGAAAAAATCCCTCTCATCGTAGAGGGATTTTTTAAATTTTCGCATACAAAATAGGAAAATAAACAGCCATTATCTAATATATTGTTGTAAATTGTCAAGTTTCATCAGATTTTCACATTTTAAGAGTAACAATTTCCTTAAAAATATTGAATTATAAAGGAGAATCGTATAATATAGGCGTTGATAATGATTTATCTACATCTTTGTAGTATAGAATTTGTAAAAATTGCCTACAAATGAAAGTAAGACTCATTTTATGATCATTATACAGTCTTATCTTTGGGAGGAGGTGAATGGCATGAACAAGACAGATTTAATCAATGCTGTTGCAGAAGCAAGTTCCCTTTCTAAAAAGGACGCAACAAAAGCAGTAGACGCTGTTTTTGATTCTATCTTAGAAGCTTTAAAACAAGGTGATAAAGTACAACTGATCGGATTCGGTAACTTCGAAGTTCGTGAGCGTGCGGCTCGTAAAGGTCGTAACCCACAAACAGGTGAGGAGATTGAAATCGCTGCAAGTAAAGTACCTGCATTCAAACCTGGTAAAGCGTTAAAAGATGCGGTTAAATAATCCTTACATATTAACAGGGAAGAAGAGTTTCCTTTTAGGAAACTCTTCTTTTTGCTTTTAAAAACATAAATATGCTAGAATGTGTTCGTATCACTTTTAGGTTTTCGGGAGGGCTAGCGGATGGCAAAAGTTAATTTAGAACAAATTGAACATGCAGTACGTCTTATTTTAGAGGCAATCGGAGATGACCCAAATCGTGAGGGAGTACTTGATACACCAAAGCGTGTTGCAAAAATGTACGCAGAAGTGTTCTCAGGTATGCATGAAGATCCGAAAGAACATTTGCACAAAGTGTTCGGAGAAGATCACGAGGAGCTTGTACTAGTAAAAGATATACCGTTTTATTCGATGTGTGAGCATCATTTAGTTCCATTCTATGGAGTTGCTCACGTTGCATATATTCCGCAAGGCGGAAAAGTGACAGGGTTAAGTAAATTAGCTCGTACTGTAGATACAATTGCACGTCGTCCACAACTGCAAGAACGTATTACATCAACAGTAGCGAACTCTATTATGGAAGTACTAGAGCCGCATGGTGTAATGGTAGTAGTAGAAGCGGAACATATGTGTATGACGATGCGTGGTGTGAAAAAGCCAGGTGCAAAAACAGTAACAACAGCAGTACGTGGTGTACTAGAAAATGATGCTGCAGCACGTAGTGAAATTTTATCTTTTATTAAAACGAAGTAAAGAAAAGTGGGAAACTGCTTTTCTTTTTTTTTTTTTTTTTAATAAATGATATAGTTTTAGCAAGGCAGAGTGAGAATAGAAAGGCTACTTAAAAGAATAGAAGATGTTATGTAGTTCGATAGAAGTTTGGAAAGAGTAGCCAAGTTTTGGTTATAGAAAATAGAGTGTATGTGTTATAATAAGTTTTATGAATTAGAAAACAAGGGTGATTTTTGTGTGTGACATCTACGGAGGGTATGCGGGTATAAGAGAGAAATTGATGGTGAAATTACGCCATCCTTATTTTATAAACTATATTGAAGAACCATTTATTGATGAAGAGAAAATAGCATTGTTATATGGTGCTTTAAAAGGTGCAAATTTACATATAAAACAAATTGAGCATTATGTAGTGACGATTATGCTTGTGCAAATTGCGCTTGATACACATGAAAGAGTATCGAATAAAGTAGGGGAAGAAGCGAATGAATCGCATAAGCGCCGCCAGTTAACAGTGCTTGCTGGTGATTATTATAGCGGGTTATATTATTACTTATTATCTATGAATCGTGATATTGTTTTAATTCGTGCGCTTGCTGAAGGAATTAAAGAAATTAATGAACACAAAATAATGTTATATCAAAAAGCGCATAAAACGATGGATGACATACTGGAAAGTGTAGTAACGATTGAGTCTGCACTTTTGCAAAAAACATGTGATCATTTTCATTTATCGCATTGGAAATCGTTTATAACATATGTATTAGGGAAAAATCGTCTCCAAAAAGAATGTGAATTACATGTTGAAAAACAGCATTCACCTGTTTTTCAAGCGGTTCAAGAGATTTTGAACGATAAAGCGGATGCAGAAACAGTTATGAATGGATGGATGATGGAACTCGGAAAGAAAGAAAATCAATTTTTAGAAAATCACACAGATATAAGCGAAATAAACTCTGTGTTAAGAGATAAATCGAAGACATAAGCAATTTTACATTGGAAGAAGGTACGAGCATGCAACAATCAAAAGAAGAAAGAGTACATGATGTATTTGAGAAAATCTCTGATAAATACGATGTAATGAATTCTGTAATTAGTTTTCAAAGGCATAAAGCGTGGCGTAAAGAGACGATGCGCATTATGGATGTAAAACCAGGTAGTAAAGCGCTTGATGTTTGCTGCGGGACAGCGGACTGGACAATTGCGCTAGCTGAAGCAGTGGGTGAACAGGGCAAGGTTGTTGGTTTAGACTTCAGTGAAAATATGTTATCTGTTGGTAAGCAAAAGGTAGAGGCTTTACAATTAAAACAAGTAGAACTTCTACACGGAAATGCAATGGAACTTCCATTTGAAGATAACACATTTGATTATGTAACGATTGGATTTGGTTTACGTAACGTACCGGATTATATGCACGTATTAAAAGAAATGACGCGTGTAGTAAAACCGGGTGGAAAAGTAATTTGTTTAGAAACATCTCAACCAACAATGATTGGTTTTCGACAAGGTTATATTTTATACTTTAAATATATCATGCCGTTATTTGGAAAGTTATTTGCGAAAAGTTATAAAGAATATTCATGGCTGCAAGAATCTGCTAGTACATTCCCAGGTATGAAAGAATTGGCTAATATGTTCGAAAAAGCTGGACTTGAACGTGTGCAAGTGAAGCCATTTACTTTTGGGGTAGCAGCGATGCATTTAGGTATGAAACCAGAATCAAAATAGAAAAAAGAAGTTTTAGGTTAAGGTGAACAATATGAAGTTACAACTTATGTACTCTTTTTTACGATCGGATATTAATGTGATAGAAAAAGAATTAAAAAAGACAGTTGCTTCTGAACAGCCATTAGTAGAAGAGGCGGCATTACAACTTATTGAAGCTGGTGGGAAGCGAATTCGTCCTGTATTTGTGTTGCTTGCAGGGAAATTTGGAGATTATAAGTTAGACGCAATTAAGCATGTAGCTGTTGCGTTAGAACTTATTCATATGGCTTCTCTTGTTCACGATGATGTTATTGATGCCGCGTTTTTACGACGTGGTAGTGCAACTGTGAATGCGAAATGGGGAGATCGTATTGCCATGTATACAGGGGACTATTTATTCGCTAAGTCTCTTGAATGTATAACGAATATTGAAATTCCAGAGGCACATCAGGCTCTATCGCATACCATTTTAGAAGTTTGTAAAGGTGAAATCGAACAAATTAAAGATAAGTATGACTATGACCAAAATTTAAGAACATATTTAAGAAGAATAAAGCGAAAAACCGCATTATTAATTGCTGCAAGTTGCCAATTAGGAGCAATTGCTGCTGGCGCTAATCGTGATACAGTAAGTCGTCTGTTTTGGTATGGCTATTTCGTAGGGATGTCGTATCAAATTATTGATGATATTTTAGACTTCGTTTCCACAGAAGAGAAACTTGGAAAACCTGCTGGTGGTGATTTATTACAAGGAAACATTACGCTTCCTGCTCTATATGCTATGGAAGATCCGGTTCTTTGTAAGAAAATCAAATCTGTACATGAAAATACAACAGCGGACGAAATGAAAGAAATTATTGAGGCTGTAAAAAATAGTGATGCTATTGATAAAGCATTTGCGTTTAGTGAACGTTATTTACATAAAGCATTAGAAATTATAAAACCACTCCCACGTGGACAAGCAAAGTATGCATTACAAAATGTAGCAAAGTATATTGGGAAACGAAAATTTTAGTGTTTTTTCTAAAAAATAAAATAATCTCTCTATTTCAAAACTATTGCACAATTGTGATAAGGGTGTTAATATGTGTGTGGGGATATACAATTACATACATAATTCAGAAGTGGAGAGATTTTTTATGGAAAAAACATTTCTAATGGTTAAACCAGACGGTGTACAACGTGCCTTCATTGGGGAAATTGTAGCTCGTTTTGAGAAGAAGGGCTTTCAATTAGTTGGTGCAAAATTAATGCAAGTCACTCCGGAAATTGCTGGACAACATTATGCTGAGCACACAGAGAAACCTTTCTTTGGTGAATTAGTAGACTTTATTACATCTGGCCCTGTATTTGCAATGGTATGGCAAGGTGAAGGTGTAGTAGATACAGCTCGTAACATGATGGGTAAAACAAGACCACATGAAGCAGCTCCTGGAACAATTCGTGGAGATTTCGGTGTAACTGTTGCGAAAAATATTATCCATGGTTCTGATTCGTTAGAAAGTGCAGAGCGCGAGATTGCTATTTTCTTTAAAGAAGAAGAATTAGTTGACTACTCAAAATTAATGAATGAATGGATTTACTAATTATTTTGAAATAATTTGTAAACGCTTTAATCACTGTGATAATAGTAGAAAGTGCAAGGAGAATAGGGGTATTCTTCTTGCACTTTTTTTATTTCTATTAGTTACGAAGTTAGAGCTGTTATGATATATTGATATGTAAAGTAACGGCCTATCGGAGAATAAGCGAATGGCTGATGTATTCATAACTCTTTCATATTTTTAGAGTAATGAAAGATAATATTATTGCTTAATATAGCGAGATAAATACATATACGAAAAGAGGAATAACGTATGCGATATATTACAGCTGGTGAATCTCATGGTCCACAACTTACAACGATTATAGAAGGTGTTCCGGCCGGACTACCATTAGTAGCGGATGATATAAATGAAGAGTTAGCTAGAAGGCAAAAGGGATATGGGCGCGGTAGACGCATGCAAATTGAAACAGATCAAGTGCAAATTGTAAGTGGTGTTAGACATGGAGAGACATTAGGTTCTCCAATTGCGCTTGTTGTCGAAAACCGTGATTTTGCACATTGGACAAAAATTATGGGTGCAGAGCCGTTAACGGAACAAGAAGAAAAAGAAATGAAAAGGAAAGTAACAAAACCAAGACCTGGACATGCTGATTTAAATGGTGCGATTAAATATGGTCATAGAGATATGAGAAATGTACTGGAACGTTCTTCGGCTCGCGAAACGACAGTACGTGTTGCTGCTGGTGCGGTTGCTAAAAAAGTGTTGGCGGAACTTGGTATTGCAGTAGCAGGCCATGTAATTGAAATTGGTGGTGTACAGGCTAAGGAGACTACGTATCGTTCAATTGAAGAATTAAAAAGTATTACAGAAGCATCACCTGTACGTTGTTTAGATGAAGAAGCTGGTAATCAAATGATAAAAGCAATTGATGATGCGAAATCAAATGGTGATTCAATTGGTGGCATCGTTGAAGTAATTGTGGAAGGAATGCCGATTGGAGTAGGAAGCTATGTGCATTATGATCGAAAACTAGATGCAAAATTAGCAGCCGCAATGATGAGCATTAATGCTTTTAAAGGTGTTGAGATTGGAATTGGTTTTGAAGCAGCGCATAGACCGGGCAGCGAAGTTCATGATGAAATTGTGTGGAATGAAGAGCATGGATATACAAGAAGAACAAATAACGCGGGTGGCTTAGAAGGCGGTATGACGACTGGAATGCCAATTGTTGTACGCGGTGTGATGAAACCGATACCTACACTATATAAACCGTTGCAAAGTGTCGATATTGATACGAAAGAGCCTTTTACAGCAAGTATTGAACGTTCAGATAGTTGTGCTGTTCCAGCAGCTAGTGTCGTTGCAGAAGCGGTTGTAGCTTGGGAATTAGCTACAGCTGTAATAGAACAATTCGGATTAGATCGTATGGACCTTATTCGTGAAAATATTGAGAGACATAATGAATATGCGAGGGGATTTTAATGGGAAACATACATATTCAAACGAAATCAAAAGAATATGATGTATATGTAGGGAAAGAATCGTTGTCACATTTGACAACGATTGTTCAAAATATGAAGCCATCTGTATCAAACATCATGATTATTTCAGATGAAGCTGTTGCATCTTTACATTTACAGATGGTTGTAGATGCGTTGCAAATAGAGAAAAAAGTATTTTCATTCGTTGTACCGAGTGGTGAAAAAGAGAAGTCCTTTGAAAATTTCTATGCGGCTCATACGTCAGCTCTTGAAAATAAATTAGATAGAAATTCTTTAATTATCGCACTTGGAGGCGGGATGATTGGAGACTTAGCTGGTTTTGTTGCTGCGTCATTTATGCGTGGAATTCGCTTTGTTCAAGTTCCGACGACTTTATTAGCTCACGATAGCGCAGTAGGTGGGAAAGTAGCAATCAATCATCCGTTAGGTAAAAATATGATAGGTGCATTCCATCAACCAGAAGCAGTTGTATATCATACGCCGTTTTTACAGTCTCTTCCTGAAAAAGAGTGGCGCTCAGGTTATGCAGAAGTGATAAAACATGCTCTAATTGGTGATGTAAAACTATATCATTGGCTAAAAGAAGAAGTGCAAACATTAGCAGATCTTCGTGATGAGAAATTAATCCACATATTAACGAAGGCGATTCCTGTAAAGGCAAACATTGTAGCACAAGATGAAACAGAAAAAGGTGTACGTGCTCATTTGAACTTTGGACATACGTTAGGTCATGCTCTTGAAAAAGAACTAGGATACGGAAATATTACTCACGGTGACGGAGTAGCGGTTGGAATGTTATTTGCTATATTCTTAAGTGAGCAAGTGTATAAGGTTAATCTTGCTTATGAAGAGATGAAGCAGTGGTTTTTAAAGTACGGTTATCCAAAAATGCCAAGTGATTTGAATGTAGAACGCCTCGTCGGGTTGATGAAACAAGATAAGAAAGCGAATGCTGGAGCAATTCATATGGTACTTATGCAGGAATATGGGGTAGTAAATGTCGTATCTATTCCAGATGAGACTGTTCATATTGCGTTAGAGGCATTTCAAAAGGATATGGTTTAAGAGCTAAGGAGTGCTTGTTTCAAGGTGTCCTCGTAATAGTGACGGTTAAGATAAACGATTGCAGTGAGAGATTATAACCTCATTGTAATCGAATTGAATAAAACGACTGGGGGAAGAAAAATGAGAGTAAAAGAACAATTGTTAACTTTGAGAGCGTATGTGCCTGGGAAAAATATCGAAGAAGTAAAAAGGGAATATGGATTATCAAAAATTGTGAAATTAGCATCGAACGAAAATCCATTCGGTTGCTCAGCGCGTGTAACAGAAGCATTAACTTCTTTAGCGAGCCAATATGCCCTTTATCCAGATGGATATGCCTTTGAACTTCGGACAAAAGTAGCGGAACATTTAGGTGTAAAAGCAGAACAACTACTATTTGGTAGTGGATTAGATGAAGTCATTCAAATGATTAGCCGTGCATTACTACACGAAGGAACAAATGTTGTAATGGCGAATCCGACATTCTCGCAATACCATCACCATGCTGTTATTGAAGGAGCAAAAGTTCGTGAAGTACCACTTAAAGATGGCATTCATGATTTAGATGCGATGCTAGAGCAAGTAGATGATAAAACGAAGATCGTATGGATTTGTAATCCGAATAATCCGACAGGTACATATGTAGAGAAACAAAAATTACTTTCATTTTTAGAATCAGTTCCTAAGTCAGCGCTCGTTATTATGGACGAGGCATATTATGAATATGCGGGGGCAGAAGACTATCCGCAAACGTTGCCACTTCTTGAAAAGTATGGAAATCTTATGATTTTACGCACGTTTTCAAAAGCATACGGTTTAGCCGCTTTCCGTATTGGGTATGCGGTTGGTAATGAGCAGTTAATTGGGCAATTAGAAGTAGCAAGGTTACCATTTAATACATCGACTGTAGCGCAATCTGTAGCACTCGCTGCTTTAGAAGATCAAGCATTTTTACAAGAATGTGTGAAAAAGAATGAAGAAGGTTTACATCAGTATTATGCATTTTGTAAGGAATATAACGTATTCTATTATCCATCTCAAACAAATTTCATTTTCTTAAAGCTCGGTATTCCTGGTAATGAGGCTTTCGAACGATTAATGAAGAAAGGCTATATCGTTCGTTCTGGTGCTGCATTTGGTATACATGATGGCATTCGTATTACTGTCGGTTTGAAAGAAGAAAATGATGAAATTATAGAACTGTTGAAAGAGCTTGTAAACGAGCAAGTAAAGAAAGAAGAAACATACTCTTAAGAGTTTGTAAAGGCTCCTAATATAGGAGTCTTTTTTATTTAAATAAAGAAGAACTGTAAAGAGTTCGTGCGGGCTAATAATTCATAAGGGGAGTTATTTGCACGGTCATAAAAGAAAACGGTACAATAGAAAGTAGTAATGCGGTATCGGTGTCATATTTGAATCGTTATCAGTGAAAGTACAAGAAGAAGTATGCTCATTCTAAAGGTTGCGTTCTTACACCTAGTTGCTTATGATAAAGTGAAACTTTAATTAGTAGGGGGATGTTTATCCCCGCTGATTATTAGTTGAACCAATCGGGCTTTTACGGGCAGTTGACCCAAAAACTAACTTCTTTGCCTTAGCTGAATTTTGAGGTGGGGTCTTACTGCCCGTTAATAGCGGGGTAAATGAACAGAAAAGAATATTTTTTAGAATTAAAGGAGACGTTTATGCAAAAGTTTGAACAAGCTGTTTCATATATTGAAAATGGTGAAGCGGAAAAAGGATTACAATTATTAAAAGAACAATTAAAAATTGCGAATGATGAAGAGAAGTATGATATCGCTCGCTATTATCATACACTTGGATTTACGGATGAAGCGTTAGCTATTACAGAAGACTTACGTTTATTGTATCCAGAGGAAAGTGAATTCACTGTATTTTTAGCAGAATTATATATTGATCTAGACAAAGAAGATGAAGCGATTGAAGTGCTTCATGATATTCCAGAAAATGATGATTTATATGTTCAATCGTTATTACTTGTTGCGGATTTATTCCAAATGCAAGGTTTCGATGATGTAGCAGAACAAAAACTATTAAAGGCGAAAGAAATGATGCCTGACGAGCCTGTCATTACGTTTGGATTAGCAGAGTTATATAGTAGTAAAGGTGAAGAACAAAAGGCAATCACTTATTATGAGTCGCTATTAGCGGAACATAAAGTAATGGGTGGTGTTGTCATTGCGCTACGCCTTGGAGAAACGTTAAGCGCGATTGGAAATTGGGAAGAGGCGATTTCTTACTACGAAGCAGGTTTAGAGGAACAAAAAGATATTCACTCATTATTTGGATATGCCTTCACGTTATACCAAGGTGAAGAATACCAACGAGCAATTGGTGCTTGGCAAGAACTGAAAGAATTAGATCCTGAGTATGCATCGCTTTACATGTATTTAGCGAAAAGCTATGAAAAAGAAGGGATGCTTCAAGAAAGCTATGAAACACTTCATGAAGGAATTAAAGTAGATGAGCTTTCTGTACCATTTTATGTAGAATTAGCAAACATTGCAGCGAAATTAGGGAAAATTGCGGAAGCAGAGGAAGTACTTCAAAAAGCGCTTGAGTTAGATCCAGGACATTTAGGTGCAACATTAAAATATGCGTACATCTTAAAGGAACAAGAAAAATATGAAGAGTTAATCGCTGTTGTAGAGCGTGCAATTGATAGCGGAGAACCAGATACACAACTACTTTGGGATCTTGCATTTGCAAAAAAACAATTAGAAATGTATTCGGATGCATTAAAACACTATGAAAGTGCATATACTTCTTTTAAGAATCATCCAGACTTCTTGGAAGAGTACGGTTATTTCTTATTGGAAGAAGGTATGCGAAAAGAGGCGAAAGAAGTATTTACTCAGTTAATACAACTAGACCCGACACAAATTCATATTGAAGAATTGTTATATAATTTAGAGGATTTTTCATAAGTTGGAAGGAAACTGAATGCCGCTTCTTGAATCTAAAAAGAAAAGAGAAAGACAGAGGAGGGACTTAATTGCTATGAATACCCCTGTTTCTGTAAACGAGAAGAAGGATTTTGTAAAATGGTTTTTGAATAATTACCAACTGAAACAGCGTGAATGTGTATGGATTTTGAATTATTTAATGAGTCACGACCAATTGATGCATAAAGTCCACTTCGTAGAGCATGCAAAATATTGTCCGCGTGGCTTAGTAATGTCCGCGAATTGTGTAAAAGATACACCGTTTCACTTTTTTAAACAAAATGTTATGACAACAGATGCTGAAAAATCGTTTCATGATATTCGTTTAAATCGAGATGAGGATATTTATATTCAACTCAATTTTAAATCATCGTTTCAAAATGCCAACTATGTAGCTGTATTAGAAGAAAACCCGTATTTACCAAAGCACATTGAAGTAAATGAAAAAGATCGTTTACTTGCAGAAAGGTTTTTAGAAGAAAGTGTATTTTCTTTTAGAAGAGAACGTCTTCTAAAGCAAATTGATGAAGCGCTGGATAAGCAAGATAAGGAAGCGTTTCATAGGTTAACAGCGGAGTTAAAGATGTTATAAAATTCATTTGGATTCATAAAATTTTACAAATTTTAGACTTTTTAAGAAAAACTACCTTAATATAGGTAGTTTTTCTTTTTTTACCTCTTTTAGTATGGTTTAATATATATAAAGTGAAAGTTCTGTTATTTCCAGGTGAGGGAGGGAAGAAATTTGAAATGGATTGTAAAAGATGTGGAGCAGTTTGAGCAAGCAAGAGAATATGTAGATACGGGTGTTATACCACTTTTATCAATTTCAGCAGCAAAAGAAATGAAAACGGTAGTAGAACAAGGCGAATTTATCGAATTGTTGAGTATGGAGCTAGAAAGAGAATATAAAGGAAGAGTGCTTTTACTACCTGCATTTACGTATCTAGTAGAAAGTCAAAAAAACGAAAAAGGTCGTTTGCAAGAATGGACAAATCATTTGAGAAAGCAAGGTTTTAAGCATATTGCTTATGTTACAAGTGATTTTTCATGGAAAGAAGATATGCAAGAATTGCAGGGAGATTTATTTTGGTTTCCTTCATTAGCGTTAGAACAATTTAGTGATCAAGCGAAAAGAGAAGTGATTCATGCACATATAAAAAATATAATGGTAATGTTAGAAGAAAAATGGGGAAAACAATAATAAACAGAAAGTTCTTATTATTATGAGTAGTATGATATTGACCTGTGCATGAGCGTATTATATCATGATAGTGTCCTAGTTTTTATTTTTTATATAATTTATCACGAGGGGACAATTTCTGATAGAGGGGGGAAATTTTCGTGAGCGAGAAAGAACATCGTGTGTCAAGAAGACAGTTTTTAAATTACACCCTTACAGGGGTAGGAGGCTTTATGGCAGCGGGTATTTTAATGCCGATGACGCGATTTGCGCTTGATCCGGTGTTAAGAAAAGAAGCGGGAACGGATATGGTTGCTGTTGCACAAGTAAAGGATATTACAACAGAGCCGAAACGTTTCGACTTTAAGGTGAAGCAGGTTGATGGTTGGTACAAGTCCGAAGAGCCAAAATCAGCTTGGGTTCATAAAGATGAAAGCGGAGACATTGTTGCGTTCTCTCCAGTATGTAAACATTTAGGATGTACAGTTAACTGGAATTCGGACAAAGCACATCCGAATCAATTCTTTTGTCCATGTCACGGGGGCCGTTACACAAAAGACGGAATTAACATTAAAGGCACGCCGCCCCTTGCTCCACTTGATGTATACGAATCTAAAGTGAAAGATGGAACGTTGTATCTAGGAAAAGCGAAGCCAAGAGGGGGTGCAAAGTAGATGCTAAATAAAATTTATGATTGGGTAGATGAAAGGTTAGATATTACACCAATATGGCGTGATATCGCTGATCATGAAGTACCTGAACATGTAAACCCGGCACATCACTTTTCTGCATTCGTTTATTGCTTTGGCGGACTTACCTTTTTCGTTACTGTAATTCAAATTTTATCTGGAATGTTTTTGACGATGTATTATGTGCCTGATATTAAAAATGCTTGGGAATCGGTTTATTATTTGCAAAATGAAGTTGCATATGGGCAAATTGTTCGTGGTATGCACCACTGGGGTGCTAGTCTCGTAATTGTAATGATGTTTTTACATACACTTAGAGTTTTCTTCCAGGGTGCGTATAAAAAGCCTCGTGAGCTAAACTGGATTGTTGGTGTTCTTATTTTCTTTGTTATGTTAGGTCTTGGTTTTACCGGATATTTATTACCGTGGGATATGAAAGCGTTATTTGCTACGAAAGTAGGGATTCAAATTGCAGAGCAAACGCCGCTCATTGGTCCTTACATTAAAACATTACTCGCTGGTCATTCCGAAATTGTTGGCGCTCAAACATTAACTCGCTTCTTTGCTATTCACGTCTTCTTCTTACCAGCAGCACTTCTAGGTTTAATGGCCTTCCACTTCATCATGATTCGCAAACAAGGTATTTCCGGTCCACTATAAGAGATTGCTAAATTAAAGGGGAAAGAACTAAAGGAGGGAGATTATGCATCGCGGCAAAGGGATGAAGTTTGTAGGAGATTCTCGGGTACCAGTAGCTCGGAAACCAAACATTCCAAAAGACTATTCGGAATACCCAGGGAAAACAGAAGCATTTTGGCCGAACTTCTTGTTAAAAGAATGGATGGTTGGTGCAGTTTTTTTAATCGGTTATTTATGTTTAACAGTGGCGCATCCGTCACCGCTTGAAAGAATGGCGGATCCAACTGATGCTGGGTATATACCACTTCCAGATTGGTATTTCTTATTCTTGTATCAGTTATTAAAGTATTCTTATGCTTCTGGCTCATTTACTGTAATTGGAGCGTTCATTATGCCAGGGATTGCGTTTGGCGCATTACTGTTAGCTCCATTTCTTGATCGAGGCCCAGAAAGACGCCCATTGAAGCGTCCTGTAGCAACGGGATTTATGCTTTTAGCAATTGCATCGATTATCTTTTTAACTTGGGAATCTGTAGCACACCACGACTGGGAAGCTGCAAAAAAACAAGGAGCAATTGTAAAAACAGCACCAGTTGATAAAAATGATGACGGTTATAAATTAATGCAAAAAAATACTTGTTTAACATGTCACGGTGACAATTTACAGGGCGGGGCAGCAGCACCGGCACTGCAAAATTTAACTTTGAAGCCAGAAGAAATTGCTAAAATTGCGAAAGAGGGAAAAGGTTCCATGCCTAAAGGTGTATTTAAAGGTACAGATGAGGAGCTGAAGAAGCTTTCGGAATTC
The DNA here is from genome assembly GCF_031983925.1 of Bacillus sp. (in: firmicutes). NCBI lineage: Bacteria > Bacillati > Bacillota > Bacilli > Caryophanales > Bacillaceae > Bacillus > Bacillus sp. (in: firmicutes). The sequence goes on from NZ_DALYZR010000001.1 coordinate 244,735, forward strand.
GTTGCAAAGTATAATAAAAAATAATAAAAAGCTGACTACAAAATTTGTAGTCAGCTTTTTATTTTGATGATAGAAAGTTTACTATATAATAGAGTAGAGTTTGATGAAAGAATGAAAGGTGTTGGACATACAACTTGGTTTATTTGTATGCAATGTTAAGACAACGCTCCGTATTATTATTTTTATTAGTTGTTAACATATTAGGTACAATATACGGATTTATATGGTATGGAAATCAATTAAAAGAAACTTCACCTATATTTTGGCCGTTTGTACCCGATAGTCCTATGGCAAGTCTCTTTTTTGTCTTTGTTTTAATTGCTTTTTTAATAAAAAGAAATTGGGGATTAATAGAGGCGCTAGCGATTGTTACTTTAATAAAATATGGAATATGGGCTGTTGTTGTAAATGGGATTATGATCTATGTAAAAGGTCCTATTGGCTTTATCGGGTATATGTTAATGCTTTCACATTTTGCGATGGCAGTACAAGCAGTGCTATATGCACCGTTTTACCGTATAAAAAAATGGCATTTTGCAGTAGCAGCTATATGGACATTACATAACGATGCAATTGATTATTTGTTTTGGCAAATGCCGAGATACGGAATTATGCATTTGTTTGTAGGGGAAATTGGTTATTTTACGTTCTGGTTAAGCATTGCTGTGCTTTGTATGACATATTATTATTGCTTACGTGAGAATCGAAAACAGTTTTCTTTATAATCGTTAGAACATTAGGGGGAGAAAATGAAGAAAAATACGAGTGGTACAAAAATATTGGATCGATTGATTACGATAATTGTTTCATATAGCATAGCATTTTCTATATTTGCACTCGCAACAACGGCGGTTGTATACGGAAAATGGCTATATTATTTTGAAATTGATTTTTTAAACATTCCAGATTTAGCAGATATGACGAAGGATGATATTAAAAGAAATTATGATGTGCTTATCACATATTTATCTCCGTTTTATGACGGTGCATTACAGTTGCCCACATTAGATATGTCTACAAATGGTCGTATTCATTTTGTAGATGTTAAAAATATTTTAGTAAAGATACAATATGTAATGTATGCGACAATTATGATTGCAATAGTAGGCGGCATGTATTTATTAAAAAAGAAAAATGAAAAGTTTTTACTGCATGGATCGATTGTAACAATTATCTTTCCGATTGCGCTTGTGTTACCAATCGCTATTAATTTTGAAAAGAGTTTTGTATTATTCCATAAGCTTTTATTCAGTAATGATTATTGGATGTTTGATATTGAAACGGATCCGATTATATTAATGTTACCAGAAGAGTTCTTTATGCATGCAGCGTGTGCTATTTTATTATTTATTTTATGTGGTAGCATAATTTGTTATAGCTTGTATAAATATTTTGTAAAAAAGAAAAGGATTTCAAAAGAAAAATTCTCTGTTTAAAGAGAATTTTTTTGTTTGTAAAACGATAATATATTTTTCCGTCCAGTTCTGTTCTATTCTTGTCCAAATTAACATATTTTGTACTAGTAGTTATAGGGGGGACCGTGATGAAGAGAACATTAGTTGGATTGATAGCATTTCTAATTATAATGTTTCCGTTACGTATATATGCTGAAGAGTGGAGTGAACTAACAGGCTTGTTGGATGACTCATTACAATTAGTGAAGCGTAATGAAGATGAAAAAGCAGTACAAGTATTACAACATTTCTCGGAGCAGTTTGTCATAAAGGGGAATGAAAAGAAGCAAGAAGTAACGCCAGATCAAGTTAGAGTTATTTCTTTAGCTTACGACAAAGCGAAACAATCTCTCGCGGAAGAAGAGGTAAGTAAACAAGTTAAAATTGATAATGTACTAGCACTGCAGCTCGCTGTTGATGCACAAGTATCGAAGTACCAACCACTTTGGATGGAAAGAGAAGGAAAAGTAATGGATGCCTTTTCTCAAATGGAAAAAGCGATGACAAAAGAAGATACGGGACAGTTTCAACAAACGTTAAACACATTTTTACATGAATTTAATATTATTTATCCAAGCTTAATGATAGCTCTGCCAGAAAACGAAGTGCAGCGTGTAAATGCCCATTTATCTTATTTGGATGAATTCCGTAACGTTATGTTAAAAACGAAAGGTGGGCAAATGCAAGTAGGAATCATTAAAGGGGATTTACAAAAGATATTTCATACAGTAAAAAAAGACGAAATTGCACCCTCTCTCATTTGGTTTATGACAATTACTGGAGGTCTTATTTTATTCACATTAACTTATGTTGGATGGAGAAAGTATAAAGGGGAGAGAGAAAAAAGAAAAAGTAATGTACATTCTAAGAATAGATAATGTAATAAATAAAGATACGGATTGTAAGGTTTATTCATTGACAATGGTGGCAGAAGAAAATAGAATGAGAAGTACTATAATTAAAACTTCAATGGAGGTTCATGATGTTTTATTTAATTTACTTCGCGATCATTTTAATCATACCGTTGTACGCACAGTCAAAAGTACGTAGTGCCTATAGCAAGTATTCACAAGTTTACTCAACATCAGGTATGACAGGAGCAGAAGTGGCTCGGAAAATTTTAGATGAGAATGGATTATACAACGTAGCCGTTGAAGAAACACCAGGTCATTTATCAGACCATTATGATCCAACTGCAAAAACAGTTCGATTATCAACAGATAACTATTACGGTCATTCAGTTGCTGGTACAGCAGTTGCAGCACACGAAGTAGGACACGCAATTCAAGATGCAAAAGATTATAACTTTATGCGCGTTCGTCATTCGTTAGTGCCAGTTGCAAACTTTGGTTCGAATATGTCTTGGATTTTCGTCCTAATCGGTATATTTGCACAAATGTCTGGTTTGTTGTTATTAGGTATCATTTTAATGGCAGCAGGTGTTGTGTTCCAACTTGTTACATTACCAGTTGAATTTGATGCATCCAAGCGTGCAATGCAACAAATTGAAGCGTTAGGTATCGTATCAACTGATGAATATGGGCAAGCTCGTAAAGTATTAAATGCGGCAGCATTAACATATGTAGCAGCTGCAGCTGTAGCGGTATTTGAATTATTACGTCTTGTATTGATTTATACTGGTATGCAGCGTAGCGACGACTAAAGACTATCAATTATGATAGTCTTTTTTGTTTTATGAATTGAATTATATAATATATGGCAAGTAGCAATAATAGAAGTAATGCGGAAAGGTGGTGGGGCAAATGAAATATCCAAGTCATTTAGTAAAACAAGTGAAAGAACGTAGTGCTCCTTATCAGCTAGAAGGCTTTTTAAGTGGACAAGGTCCTGAAAATCCTAAATTTATGTTGTTAGGAGAAGCGCCTGGTGAAACAGAAATTCATAATGGGATTCCGTTTAGCGGGAGGGCAGGAAAACAATTAATGGGTTTTTTAGAACGTATTCACGTTACAAGGGATGAAGTATATATTACGAGCGCTGTTCGGAGTAGACCTTATAAATGGCGAGAGAAAAAAGAACGAAATGGTGAAATCATACAAAAAAAGTATAATAGAACGCCAAATCAAGGAGAAATAGTTGCCCATGCGCCTTTGTTAGATTATGAATTAGAGAAAATAAATCCGAAACTTATCGTCACGCTTGGCAATATCGGTCTTCAACGTTTAACAGGAAAAGATAAAAAAATCACAGACGTACACGGACAATTATTCAAACAGCCCATTCAAAAATTAAAGGATATGCAAAGTGCAGAGTTTACATGGTCAGAGAAAGAATATTATATTTTTCCGACATTTCACCCTGCTTCCATTTTTTATAATCGGAGTTTATTGGAGCTTATTTATGAGGATTTAGAGAAACTTAAGCGATATGTAATAAAAAACTAGAAAAGCTAAAAAGCTTTTCTAGTTGTGTTTACGTATGTAATGGATTTTTATTTTCATCCAATGTAAAACCTTCACCAACTACATCATGTACGTCAGTTACAGCAACAAAGGCGTGAGGATCTACAGAAGTAATAATGTTTTTTAGTTTCACGATTTCATTTTTAGCAACAACGCAATACAATACGTTCCGTTCCACTTTTGTATACGACCCAACAGCTTTTAAAAAGGTTGCTCCGCGCTCCATCTCAGATAAAATTTTGGCAGCAATTTCATCGTTTTTATCTGAGATAATCGTTGCTCCTTTTGCTGCATAGGCTCCTTCTTGCATAAAATCAATCACTTTCGCTCCGATAAAAACAGCAACTAACGTATACATACCCTCGCGATATGATAAATAGGTAAGGATAGAGACGATAATGACGATAGCATCAAACATAAACATCGTTTTCCCCATACTCCAGCCAACATATTTATGAGCGAGTCTTGCGATAATATCTACACCGCCAGTAGTTCCGCCGTATTTAAATATAATCCCAAGACCGATACCAATAAATGCTCCGGCGAATAAAGCAGCAAGTGTCATATCGTTTTGTAAGTTTACATGTAAGTTGAGAACTTCGTAACGCTGAAAAATCCATAGAAATAAAGATACGCTAAAGGTGCCGATTAGTGTATATATAAATGTCGTTCTTCCAAGTAATTTCCAACCAATAAAAAATATAGGGATATTTAAAAGTAAGTTTGAATAAGAAGGGTCAAACTTAAATAGAAAATACAATAATAGTGTAATACCGGTAAATCCACCTTCTGCAAGGTGATTTTCAATATTGATATTCACAATACCGAAAGAAAAAATAGCGGAACCGATTAAAATGAAAATGATATTTCGAATCTTCAAATTTGATGTCATATAGAAATCCCCCTAATTATGTAAATGGCATTGCTCCGCTGAAACGGTAAAACATAATGATAAGTAATTTCTAGTTGCTAGTGAAAATAGTGAAGGCTGTAAAAACGCAAAAGAAGTTTCACTTTACCCCGTTCCAACGGCTGGTAGGGAATAAAGCAAGGAAGCAGGGAAAACCAGTCGTTGGAACCCGATTGGTTTAGGTTGATCTTTTGCCAAAAATGCAAAAGAAAGTTTCACTTTATTATAATCTTTCCCAAAAAGGGTCGCAAATAGGTGTTTGGCGGGGAATAATATTTGTCAAATCGCGATGAATTGGCTAACATGAAAGAGGAAGGATTAGAGGTGAATTGTATGGAAGCGAAAACGATGAAGGATATGCAGAAAGAAGTAGATGCATATATTGGTCAGTTTAAAGAAGGTTATTTCAGTCCACTTGCAATGATGGCTCGTTTAACGGAAGAAATGGGGGAGCTTGCAAGAGAGGTTAATCATTATTATGGTGAGAAACCGAAGAAAACAACTGAAACAGAACGTAGTATTGAAGAAGAGCTTGGAGATGTATTATTTGTTATGATTTGTATGGCAAATAGTTTAAATATTGATTTAGAAACAGCACATAACATTGTAATGAATAAATTTAATACTCGCGATAAAGATCGCTGGACACGTATTGATGAGGGAGAGAAAGAATAATGAAAGAAATTAAAGTAATTATCGCTGGACCAAGAGGACGTATGGGACATGAAGCAGTTCTTCTTATGGAAAGAACGGAACATTTTAATTTAGTAGCAGCAGTGGATTATAAGCATGGTGGAGAGAAAATCTCTGATTTACCTGGAATGCCAGCGTTAGATACACCTATTTACGCGGATTTACATACTTGTTTAGAGGAAGTAGAAGCAGATGTGTTGTTAGATTTAACAACGCCAGAAGTTGGAAAACAACACGTTACACTAGCAGTTGAGCGTGGACTTCGTTCTGTTATTGGTACAACTGGATTTACAGAAGAAGAGCTAAAACAATTAACCGAGACTGCAAAAGAAAAAGCAGTAGGAACAATTATCGCTCCAAACTTTGCAATTGGTGCAGTTCTTATGATGAAATTCTCACAAATGGCAGCGAAGTACTTCCAAGATGTTGAAGTAATTGAATTGCATCATGATCAAAAGTTAGATGCACCATCTGGTACTGCGGTAAAAACAGTAGAATTGATTCGTCAAAATCGTGAATCTAAGCAGCAAGGTCATCCAAATGAAGTAGAGCAACTAAAAGGAGCTCGTGGTGCAAACGTAGACGGCATTCACATTCATAGTGTACGTTTACCAGGACTTATTGCACACCAAGAAGTAATGTTTGGTGGAGACGGACAAATGTTAACAGTTCGCCATGATTCATTCAATCGTGCATCATTTATGTCTGGTGTAAAACTATCAATTGAGACAGTAATGAATCTAGATCATCTTGTGTACGGTTTAGAAAATATTATCGACTAAAGGGGAGACAACGGATGAAAATTGCCTTAATCGCACATGACAAAAAGAAAAATGACATGGTTTCGTTTGCATACGCATATAAACCAATTTTTGAACAACATGAATTATTTGCAACAGGAACGACAGGGCTTCGTATTATGGAAGCGACCGGTTTAGTTGTAACAAGATATCAATCTGGTCCTCTTGGTGGCGATCAAGAAATTGGTGCAATGATTGCGAAAAATGATTTAGACATGGTAATTTTCTTCCGCGATCCATTAACAGCACAGCCGCATGAACCGGATGTGAATGCATTGCTTCGTTTATGTGATGTATATGCAATTCCACTTGCAACGAATATGGCGAGTGCTGAAATGTTAATGCACGCATTAGAACGAGGAGATTTAGATTACCGCAAGTTAAGAAAATGAGGGGAACAATTATGAGTGGATTACATATATTAGCGTTTGGTGCTCATGCCGATGATGTTGAAATCGGCATGGCTGGTACCATTGCTAAATATACGAAGCAAGGGTATGAAGTAGGTATTTGTGATTTAACAGAAGCTGATCTTTCTTCTAATGGAACGATAGAGTTAAGAAAAGAAGAAGCAAAGGCGGCAGCTCGTATAATGGGAGTAAAAACGAGACTAAATTTAGCGATGCCAGACCGTGGTTTGTATATGAAAGAAGAGTATATACGTGAAATTGTAAAGGTAATTCGTACATATAAACCAAAACTAGTTTTTGCACCGTATTATGAAGATCGTCATCCAGATCATGCAAATTGTGCAAAACTTGTGGAAGAAGCTATTTTTTCAGCGGGAATTCGCAAATATATGCCAGAGGTTCCACCACATCGTGTGGAGTCTTTTTATCATTATATGATTAATGGTTTTCATAAACCGAATTTTTGTATAGATATTAGTGAATACGTATCGCAAAAAGTGGAAGCACTAGAAGCGTATGAAAGTCAGTTTTTAACAGGGAGTGATGGTGTGAAAACGCCGTTAACAGAAGGTTACGTTGAAACTGTAGTCGCTCGTGAGAAAATGTTTGGAAAAGAAGTTGGAGTCTTATATGCCGAAGGGTTTATGAGTAAGAAACCGGTTTTATTACATGCTGATTTAATAGGGGGATGTAAATGAAATTAAAAATAGGTATTACATGTTATCCTTCTGTAGGTGGTTCTGGAGTTGTTGGAACAGAATTAGGAAAGCAATTAGCGGAACGCGGGCATGAAATTCATTTTATTACATCGGGTTTACCATTCCGGTTAAATAAAGTGTATCCAAACATTTACTTTCATGAAGTGACAGTAAATCAATACTCTGTATTTCAATATCCACCGTACGATTTAGCGTTAGCGAGTAAAATGGCAGAGGTTGCACAAAGAGAAAACCTAGACATTTTACATGTGCATTACGCAATACCACATGCCATTTGTGCTTATTTAGCAAAACAAATGATTGGCGAGCGTATTAAAATTGTTACAACCTTGCATGGAACAGATATTACTGTGTTAGGTTCCGACCCTTCGTTAAATAATTTAATTCGTTTTGGTATTGAGCAATCCGATGTTGTGACGGCTGTCTCGCATTCATTAATTAACGAAACGCATGAGCTTGTAAAACCAAATAAAGACATTCAAACGGTATATAACTTTATAGACGAACGTGTATATTTCAAGCGTGATATGACTCAATTAAAGAAAGAATACGGTATAAGTGAAAGTGAAAAGATACTCATTCATATTTCAAATTTCCGTAAAGTGAAACGTGTGCAAGATGTTGTGCAGGCTTTTGCTAAAATTGTTACAGAAGTAGATGCGAAGTTGCTTCTTGTTGGAGATGGACCGGAATTTTGCACGATTTTACAGTTGGTGAAAAATTTACATATTGAAGATCGCGTCTTATTTTTAGGGAAGCAAGATAATGTTGCAGAGTTACTTGCGATGAGTGATTTAATGTTACTTCTATCAGAGAAAGAGAGTTTTGGTCTTGTTTTATTAGAAGCGATGGCGTGTGGTGTACCTTGTATCGGAACAAGGGTTGGAGGTATTCCAGAAGTCATTCAACATGGTGATACAGGATATTTATGTGAAGTTGGCGATACAACAGGAGTGGCCAATCAAGCTATTCAGCTATTAAAGGATGAAGAACTTCACCGTATTATGGGAGAGCGAGCAAGAGCAAGTGTTTACGAGCAGTTCCGCTCTGAAAAAATCGTCTCACAATATGAAACGATTTACTATGATGTACTAAGGGATGACAAAAATGAAAAGATTTAAAAAAGCTAGTTCTATTATTGAGACTTTAAAGCAACAAGGGCATGAGGCCTACTTTGTCGGCGGAAGCGTACGCGATCTTATTATCGATAGGCCGATTGGAGATATTGATATTGCCACATCTGCTTTACCAGAAGAAGTGATGGCTATATTTCCAAGACATGTTCCTGTTGGTCTTGAGCATGGAACTGTAATTGTAGTAGAAAATGGTGAACCTTATGAGGTAACCACGTTTCGAACAGAGAGCGAATATGAAGATTTTCGAAGACCTAGTAGTGTTCAATTTGTTCGTTCATTAGAAGAGGATTTAAAACGTCGTGATTTCACAATGAATGCAATTGCTATGACAGAAGAAGGCGAAATGGTTGATTTATTTGCTGGACAGGAAGCAATTCAAAAGAGAGAAATTGTGACAGTGGGAAATGCTGCGGATCGTTTTCAAGAAGATGCCCTGCGAATGATGCGTGGTATTCGGTTCGTAAGTACGTTAGGTTTTTCTTTAGAGACGAAAACGAAACAAGCAATTGAAACATATGGACATTTGCTGGAACATATAGCAATTGAGAGAATTACAGTGGAGTTTGAAAAACTGTTAACTGGCACATATTGTGTGAAGGCTCTCAAAGAATTAGTAGAAACGAAACTATTTTCTCATCTACCATATTTACAGATGTCAGAAGAGAGATTGTTAAAAGCTACGCAGTATAACTGGGATTCTTTTGAAACAGACATTGAGGCATGGGCCTTTTTCTTATATTGTATCGGGGAAGAACATCCAGCTGTCTTTTTACGTCAATGGAAGTTTTCAAATAAAAAAATAAAAGATATCGTCGCAGTTTTATTAACAGTCCGTAAGAGAAAGGAGAAGGATTGGGATACAGTTCTTCTTTATAAAACGGGAATTCATATAGCTGAAATGGCAGAAAGAGTATATGAAGCGATGATTGAAAGCTATGATCATACATCTGTGAAACGAGTACAAACGTTGTTTCAAGCATTGCCAATCAAGAATCGACAAGAGATGAATGTGACTGGGAATGATTTGTTAAACTGGGCAAGTAAAAAGCCAGGTCCGTGGGTTGCTGAAATGATTCAAAAAATTGAAGAAGCAATCGTACAAGGAAATGTAGTGAATGAGAAAGAGTGTATAAGGGAGTGGCTGCAAGAATGCAATCTACTATAAGAAAGCAGTTATTGCAAGTTTTTTCGGAAGCGGATGGCGAGTTTGTATCTGGTCAAACAATTAGTGATAAACTTGGTTGCTCAAGAACTGCTGTGTGGAAACATATGGAGGACCTTCGGAATGAGGGGTATGAACTTGAAGCTGTGCGTCGATTAGGCTATCGAATTGCAAGTAAGCCAGACAAAGTGACTGCGAATGAAATTCAGTTAGGATTACAAACGAAACATATTGGTAGAACAGTGTATTTTGAAGAGTCTGTTGAATCGACGCAGTATATTGCAGCAAAACTTGCTTATGAAGGTGCAGAAGAAGGAACGATTGTTGTGGCAGAAGAACAAACAGCGGGTAAAGGTCGTTTAAGCAGAAAATGGCATTCACCAAAAGGAACAGGAATTTGGATGAGTATTATTTTACGTCCATCAATCCCGGTTCATCATGCACCACAACTTACTTTGTTAGCCGCTGTTAGCGTTGCGCAAGCAATTGAAAAGTGCACAGGTGTAAACGTAGGAATAAAATGGCCGAATGATATTTTAATTCAGGGGAAAAAAGCTGTAGGTATATTAACAGAAATGCAAGCTGATCCTGATAAAATTAATGCTGTCATTATGGGTATTGGTATTAATGCGAATCAAAAGCAAGAACATTTTGATGAGGAAATTCAGCATATTGCTACTTCTTTAGCGATTGAATCTGGTAAGCCAATTGTTCGTGCGGAGCTTATGCAACAAATCTTTTTACAACTAGAAAAATTATATGAAGAGTATTTACAAAATGGTTTCTCTGTCATTAAAATTCTTTGGGAAAGTTACGCTGTGAGCATCGGGAAAGAAATTAACGCTCGAACGATGAGAGAGACAATTACAGGGATAGCAAAAGGAATTACAGAGGATGGTGTATTGCTTCTAGAAGATCATGAAGGAAAAGTACATCACATTCATTCTGCGGATATCGAAATTAAGTAAAAGAAGTTCCTCTTTTGGAACTTCTTTTTTATTTTAATATTTTTGAAATGAGTTTGCGGTACGATAATGAATTTTTTAGTATTTACTTGTCATTTGACGATTACTTTTCCCTCCATTCCTTTAAGAAGGTGATACCGGCATATTAATTCATATGTACCAGTATTTTTAGGTTTCACGGTAATATTTTTTTCTTGTCCTGACTCGACTACGACGTCAATGCCGAGCTTTTTTACTGTAAAGGTGTGCTCGCTCTTGCCTTTATTTTTCAATAGCAATGTTGTTGATTCTTCAATTGGAATCGTGATGACGTTCGGTTTAAAGTAATCATCGTTTAGCTCGACTTCAATCACTTTGGCAGACTCAACAGGTTGTGTTACGACGTTAATTGATGCAAATACATTGAGGGAATTTAAAGTTGTTACTCCCACAAGCATCACAAGAAAACCGATGAATCGAAATAACCATGTGCTTATAGACATTAGCAATTCTCCTTTTGTAAGTATGTTTCCTCAATTAACCTGCATCATTATTTTAAGAGTTATACTATGCATGTAAACAAATTTGTTTATCTTTCTATGCATACGTTATTTAAAAATTTCACATACCTTAATAAGGATAAAAATTATTTTTTCAAAAAAATGTAGTAATTCCTTTTTAGAGTTTGCTATAATTAGTTCGAATGTGGGCAGTATCAGAGCGAACTGCACCATGATTCGATGCAATACGAAAAATAATAACTTGGATTCTGCCTTGATCCAATAACGGACTGGGACAGAGGGATGAATAATGCCGACTAACACACAACCCTTCTGCCCTTTTATGGCCAGAGGGGTTTTTTATATGATTTCGGCCATCTCCTCTCTCCTGTATAAAGGAGGAGTAGTTTTTGAAAACAAAAACAGATTTTTTGAAAATGAAAGAGCAAGGTGAGCCGATTACAATGCTAACGGCGTATGATTATCCATCTGCTAAGTTAGCAGAAGAAGCGGAAGTTGATATGATTCTAGTTGGAGATTCCCTTGGGATGGTTGTGCTCGGCTATGATTCAACAGTACCTGTAACAGTAGAGGATATGATTCATCATACGAAAGCTGTACGCCGAGGAGCGAAAGAGACGTTTATTGTAACTGATATGCCATTTATGTCGTATCATGTGTCGCCTCAAGATACGATGGTGAATGCACGCCGCATCGTTCAAGAGAGTGGTGCTCATGCACTGAAGGTAGAAGGTGCAGGAGAAGTGATATCAACTATTCATTACTTGACGAGTGCGGGAATTCCTGTCGTGGCACACTTAGGCTTAACTCCTCAATCTGTAGGAGTGTTAGGTGGCTATAAAGTACAAGGAAAAGATGCTGAAAGTGCAAAAAAATTAATAGAAGATGCGAAGAGATGTGAGGAAGCTGGTGCGATAGCACTTGTATTAGAATGTGTGCCAATGCAGCTAGCAGAATTCATTTCGAAGCAACTAACAATTCCAACGATTGGAATTGGAGCAGGACAAAAAGTGGATGGGCAAGTACTCGTTTATCATGATCTTATCTCATATGGCGTAAATCGTGTTCCGAAATTTGTGAAGCAATATACGTTTGTTCAAGAGGAGATTGTGCGAGGGATTTCACAATACGTAACTGAAGTAAAGACAGGGCAATTTCCGGAAGAAAAACATTCATTCACAATGAAAGAGGAAGAATGTTTAGCGTTATACGGAGGAAAACAATAATGAAAATCATAACTACAGTGCAAGAGATGCAGCAAATTACAAACGAACTACGTGCAAGTGGAAAAAGTATTGGTTTTGTCCCAACGATGGGTTATTTACATGAAGGTCATGCGACTTTATTACGTAAGGCAAGAGAAGAAAATGAAATTGTAGTTTTAAGCGTATTTGTTAATCCGCTACAGTTTGGACCAAATGAAGATTTAGATCGATACCCTCGTGATATTGATAGAGATGAAAATGTAGCAAAAGAAAACGGTGTAGATTATTTATTTTATCCGAGCGTAGAAGAAATGTATCCAGCAGAACAAACGACAACAGTAGAAGTTGTGAAGCGTACCGATGTGTTATGCGGAAAACAAAGACCTGGTCATTTCGCTGGTGTTGCGACTGTACTAATGAAACTATTTAATATTACATTGCCAACACGTGCTTATTTCGGTATGAAAGATGCACAGCAAGTTGCTGTCATTGAAGGATTTGTCGCTGATTTTAATATTCCGGTTACAATCGTACCGGTGGATATTGTAAGGGAAGAAGATGGATTAGCGAAAAGTTCTCGTAACGTGTATTTATCACAAGAAGAGCGTGAAGAGGCTCCTCATTTATACCGCAGTCTATGTATAGCGAAAGAAAGAATTGAGGCAGGAGAACGTAATGCAGAAATCATTACAACTCTTGTGAAAGAGTATATTGAGACGTATACGAAAGGCACTGTAGATTATGCTGATTTATATACGTATCCTTCACTACAAGTAGTGGATAAAATTGAAGGGCGAATCATTTTAGCAATTGCAGTTAAATTTGACAATGTACGATTAATTGACAATATAACATTAACGGTTAAATAAGGGGGAGCATCTATGTTTCGCACAATGATGAGAGCGAAGTTACATCGCGCAACAGTAACAGAAGCAAATTTAAATTATGTAGGTAGTATTACAATTGATGAAGATTTAATGGATGCAGTAAATATTGTAGAAAACGAAAAAGTCCAAATTGTAAATAATAATAATGGTGCTCGCTTAGAGACATATGTTATTAAAGGAGAACGTGGTAGCGGTGTTGTTTGTTTGAATGGTGCAGCTGCAAGGCTTGTACAACCAGGAGATAAAGTTATTATTATTTGCTACGGTCTAGTGGCAGAAGAAAATATTCATAAACAAGAGCCGAAAATTGCAGTATTAGACGATAATAATCAAATTATTGAAATGTTAGGTGCTGAAAAAGCAGGAACGATACTATAAGTAAGAAGGCTATCTCTATTACGGAGATAGCTTTTTTGTGCATCTTTTCATTAAGATGAGATAAAACGTGGTATAGTAACATTATATAATTTTCTGTTTGATAGGTAAGAAATTGAGGTGTTACATATATGAGTAAGCGTTATGTCGTTGTGGATTTAGAGACGACAGGGAACTCCTGGAAGGATGGGAAAGATAAAATTACCCAAATTGCAGCTGTTGTAGTGGAAGATGGAGAGATATTAGAGATTTTTTCATCTTTTATTAATCCGAAGAGAGAGATTCCGCCATTTATTACAGAGTTAACAGGGATTGATGAGAGTATGGTTAAGCAAGCCCCGTTATTTCAAGATGTAGCCCCGATGGTTGTTGAGCTATTACAAGGTGCAGCTTTCGTTGCACATAATGTTCATTTTGATTGGAATTTTTTAACGGAAGAATTAAGGCAGGCTGGATATACAGAAATACATTGTCCAAAAGTTGATACAGTTGAGTTGGCGCAAATTCTTTTGCCAACGGCTGATAGTTATAAATTACGTGATTTAGCTAAACAACACGAATTAGAGCATGATCAACCGCATCGTGCGGATAGTGATGCTCTTGCAACAGCGGAATTGTTTTTACAATTTTTAAATGAAATTGAGAAGTTACCCCTTGTCACCTTGCAATCGCTTTATGAATTGAGTGATGTGTTTCAAAGTGATATAGCGGATGTGCTTTCTGAAAATATTTTAAAGAAAATGATGCATGGTAAAAAAGGAGCAGAGGGATATGAAGTGTATCGAAATATTGCACTTCGAAAACGGAATTATTCTTTAAACTTAAGTGAAACATGTGCATTTAAATTTGATGCTTTCTTGCATAAGACAATTGATAAACTTGAGTCGAATATGCCAAAGTTTGAAAAAAGAGAAAGCCAACAGAGTATGATGAAGGAAATATATACAGCGCTAAGAGATTCTAGGTTTTCACTAATTGAAGCAGGAACAGGAACAGGGAAGACTCTTGCATATTTGCTTCCAAGTATTTATTTTGCAAAGAAAAAAGAAGAACCTGTCATCATAAGTACCCAAACTGTACAACTGCAACAACAAATACTAGAAAAAGAAATTCCATTATTACAGAAAATCATGCCATTTTCATTTGAAGTAGCTCTTTTGAAAGGAAGAAAGCATTATCTTTGTCTACATAAATTTGAATATGCTTTGCAAGAGGAAGAGAAAAATTATGATATGGCGCTCACAAAGGCAAAAATTTTAGTGTGGTTATTGCAAACGGAAACGGGCGATCGTGATGAATTAAATATTCCTGAGGGCGGAAAGTTACTTTGGAACCGGATTTGTAGTGATGTACATAGTCCGGGTGGGATGCAAAGTAACTGGTATAGTCGTTGTTTTTATCAACGAGCAAAGAATAAAGCATTATTTGCAGATATCGTTATTACAAATCATGCGTTATTATTTCAAGATTTTTCAAGTGAAGAACCACTGTTTGCCTCATGTGAACATATTATTTTTGATGAGGCTCATCATATTGAGGAGGCAGCGAGTAGAACATTAGGTGAACAGTTCTCCTGTATGTATTTCCAGCTAGTTTTATCTCGTCTTGGTACGCTAGAAACAGATGATGTACTTTCTAAAGTATATAAAATGATGAAAAAATCAGAGCAAGCCTCCCGTTCTACTTTCCGCATGGTAAGTCATAGTTTGAAGGAATTGAAATTTGATGCGGATGAGCTATTCCAAATGTTACGTGCATTCATCTTTAAACAAACAAAGCAGGAACAAGGGATCAGCAATATGCCACTCATTTATCGATATAACACGGAAGTAGAGAAAGGTAAGTTATGGGATAGTATTACCGAGTTAACAAATCGCTTTGTATATGATGTAAGAAAATTACTCTCTACACTTGAGAAGCAAGTTGATATATTGCAAAGTAAATTAGAATGGGAAATGCATGTTGTCACAGGTGAATTTATGCATTTAATTGAGTTGTTGAGAAAGATGGCGCAATCTTTACAAGTACTCATTTTAGAAAAAAATTCATATGTGACATGGATGGAAACTGAAACGAAGGGAACCATTCATTCAACTGTTTTATATGGACAACCTGTTCGTATTGGTGAAAGATTTGCTGATGAATTTTTAACAGAGAAAAAGAGTGTTATTTTCACATCAGCAACGCTAACAGTAAACGATTCATTTGACTATATAAAAGAAGAGCTAGGCTTACATGATTTTGCTCCAAATACATTACAGGTCCCATCACCATTCCATTTTGAAGAACAGATGAAATTAATGGTTTCAACGGATGTGCCTTTTATTAAGCAAGCAAGTAATGAAGAATATATTGAATCTGTGTCGGCTCATATTGCAAAAATAGCGAAAACTACAGAAGGTAGAATGCTTGTTTTGTTCACTTCGTATGAAATGTTGAAAGAAGCGTATACGAATTTGAAAAATGATGAGGAATTAGAAGGCTATTTATTATTAACGCAAAGTGTGAATAATAAGAGCAGAAGTCGCCTCATTCGTAAGTTTCAAGAGTTCGATAAATCAATTTTATTAGGAACAAGTAGTTTTTGGGAAGGGATAGATATACCTGGAGATGCCCTTAGTTGTCTTGTTATTGTCCGCCTTCCCTTTACGCCTCCTCATCAACCGATGATGGAAGCAAAAGGAGAGTGGTTAAAAAATCAAGGAGAGGACGTATTCGCTAAGTTAGCACTCCCGCAAGCAATACTGCGTTTCAAACAAGGATTTGGTCGTCTTATTAGAACAAGTACAGATACCGGGACGGTGTTTGTATTAGATCGTCGTTTGACAAGCGCTTCCTATGGAAAACGTTTTTTACAATCAATTCCAACTGTTCCGCTTTATGAAGGCCCTCTAGAAGAATTGTTAGAACAATTAAAGGAACGGCCAATTGAATAAAATTGGAAGAAAAAATACGCCTGAAGTGCATGTAAACTTCAGGCGTAAAAAATGTGGGTAGGAGGAATTTTATTTTTCTTACTTCTTGTATACAAAATGTATTGGTTTTCGACTTGAAACCTTTTTTTGCTGTACATGTCCTGCTATAATAGATGGGTGATGAAGCAGGGGTTGTAAAGAATGTACTCTTATTGTAACCGCATTGCGTTCTTCTATAATTAGAAATTTTTGTGTAACGGAGGAGTTTTTTCATGGATAAGAAAATCGAAGTCCTATCAACGACGCGTATTAAATATTCGTCTGACTTGTATAAAATCGTTGATAGTTTGAATCGTACGTTAAAAGAGCAGGACCTCATGTTCGGATTAGCATTAGACGAAAAAGATAAAGAAACAGCTGTATTTACGATTTACAGAACGTAGTGATACAATGAAAAAGTGGATCTTTGCAATCGTTATCGTAATCGTTGCTAGCGGAATATATGGGGCGTATGTTTATAATAAAGCAATGGAAAAGAAAATCCCTAAAGAGGCAAAATCTGTAGAAATTGCAAAAGAAAAAGCAAAGCTTGTAAAAGTAAAATCTGTGGATTATTATAACGGAAATTCTTCATATACAGTCGTACAAGGTGTAGACGAAAAAGGAGAACAAATTATTGTTTGGGTGCCTAATAAAAAAGGGAATGTCCTTGTGAAGAAAAAGAGTGAAGGTATTCCTGAAAAAGAAGCTTTGCAAAAGTTGGCTGAACAAGCTACAGGAAAAGGCGATGAGCCGAAGCCAAAGCCAAAAGAAATTATAAAAGTAAAATTAGGTGCTCAAAATGATATTCCGTTGTGGGAAATTACATATATTGATCAGGAAGATCGTTATACGTATTATTATTTAGAGTTTCAAAATGGGGCTTATGCTGGTCATTACAGCATTGAAAAATAGATGTAGGGGGAACTACAAATGAAATTAGCAAAGCGAGTAGCTGCTTTAACACCATCTGCAACTTTAGAAATTACAGCAAAGGCACAAGCATTAAAAGCAGAAGGTCATGATGTAATTGGATTAGGGGCAGGAGAACCTGACTTTAATACGCCAGAACATATTATGGATGCTGCACATAAAGCGATGTTAGAAGGACATACGAAGTATACACCAACAGGTGGATTACAAGCGTTAAAACAAGAAATTGTGAAGAAGTTTACTCGCGATCAAGGAATTGCGTATGATCCGTCTGAAATTATTGTATGTAACGGTGCAAAGCATGCATTATATACATTATTCCAAGTGTTACTTGATGAAGGAGATGAAGTTATCATCCCTACGCCATACTGGGTAAGTTATCCGGAACAAGTAAAACTTGCTGGTGGTAAGCCAGTTTATGTAGAAGGTCTTGAAGATAATGAATACAAAATTACAGCGAAGCAGCTGCGTGAGGCAATTACAGAGAAAACGAAAGCAGTTATTATTAATTCACCGAGCAATCCAACAGGAATGATTTACAGCAAAGAAGAATTACAACAGCTTGGAGAAGTATGTTTAGAACACGATATTTTAATCGTTTCAGATGAAATTTATGAGAAATTAATTTATGGTGGAGCAGAATATACTTCGGTTGCCCAGCTTTCTAATGCATTAAAAGAACAAACACTTATTATTAATGGTGTATCTAAATCTCATTCTATGACAGGATGGCGTATTGGATATGCAGCAGGAAATAAGCAGCTTATTAAAGCGATGACGAACTTAGCGAGTCATAGTACGTCAAACCCTACTTCAATCGCTCAATACGGCGCAATCGCGGCATATGCAGGCTCACAAGAACCTGTAGAAACAATGCGTCAAGCATTTGAAGAGAGATTAAACATTATTTATGATAAATTAATTCAAATCCCTGGCTTTACTTGCATTAAACCACAAGGTGCATTTTACTTATTCCCTAATGTAAAAGAAGCAGTAGCTTTATCAGGATACGAAACTGTTGATGATTGGGCAAAAGCTCTATTAGAAGAGGAAAAAGTAGCTCTTGTACCAGGTACAGGATTTGGTGCTCCAAATAACGTTCGTTTATCATATGCGACATCTCTTGAGCAAGTGGAGAAAGCATTAGAACGTATTCATACGTTTATGAAAAGTAAAGTGCAAGCTTAATTGTATATTTTATTAACGTAATACAAAAAAACCTTCCTACATAATAGGGAGGTTTTTTTGACGAATTGTGGCAAAAAGAAATAGCGAAAGGTGTGTTATACTAGAGAGCGAGGTGTTTGGTGATGAAAAAGAAAATGATGTTACAGTGGTTTGAGCAGGGAAGCATTGCAATTCCAAAATTACTTATGATGCATTATAAAAAATTAGGGTTAAATGAAACGGAATTTATGGTTGTACTTCATGTACATACATTTTTAGAATCGGGCAATTCGTTTCCGACTCCGTCAGAGATTTCAGAACGGATGACGATTACCGAAATGAAATGTATGGAAGTCATTCAGGCATTGATTCAAAAAGGTTTTTTATCACTAGAAGGTGGACAAAAATCAGAAGCGATGATGTGTGAAAGTTATTCTTTACAACCGCTATGGGAAAAAATATTGCATTTCTTAATGAATGAATCAATAGAGGAAGAACAAAAAGAAATAAAGCAACTGCAAGTAAATTTATATACAGTATTTGAAAAAGAATTTGGAAGACCACTTTCTCCATTTGAATGTGAAACGTTGGGAATGTGGGAAGATCAAGATCAACATCATCCGAATTTAATTCAAGCGGCCCTCAGGGAAGCTGTAATGAGTGGTAAGCTTAATTTCCGATATATTGATCGTATTTTATTTGAGTGGAAAAAGAATGGTATTAAAACAGTAGATCAAGCCCAAAACCAAGGACGGAAATTTAGAGCAAATCAACAACGAACGCAGCAAACGACAAAACAAGAGACGAAATTTACTGGAAAAGTGCCTTTTTATAATTGGTTGGAGCAGTAATGTAGGAGGAAGTATATGTTAAATAAAACGCAAATTCGCTATTGTTTAGACACAATGGCGGATATGTATCCAGAAGCACATTGTGAATTAATTCATGATAATCCGTTTGAACTAGTAATAGCGGTAGCGTTATCTGCACAATGTACAGATGCACTTGTAAATAAAGTGACGAAAAATTTATTTCAAAAATATAAAACACCAGAAGATTATTTAAGTGTTTCGCTAGAAGAATTACAACAAGATATACGTTCTATTGGTTTGTATAGAAATAAAGCAAAAAACATTCAAAAATTGTGCCGGATGTTACTGGATGATTATAACGGAAAAGTTCCAGAAGACCGTGACGAGTTGACGAACTTGCCAGGAGTAGGGAGAAAAACAGCAAATGTAGTTGTTTCGGTAGCGTTTGGTATTCCGGCAATTGCTGTTGATACGCATGTAGAAAGAGTGAGTAAACGGTTAGCGATTTGTAGATGGAAAGATTCGGTGTTAGAAGTAGAAAAGACATTAATGAAGAAAATTCCGATGGATGAATGGAGCGTCACACATCACCGTATGATTTTCTTTGGACGTTATCACTGTAAAGCGCAGCGACCACAATGTGAGGAGTGCCCTTTACTAGAAGTATGTCGTGAAGGAAAGAAGCGAATGAAGGGGAAATAAAGGATGGAGCGAGTGATAGAAATACCGAAAGAATTTCGATGCTTACCATTTTTTAAAGAAAGTAAAAATTCAATTGTGTATTATACAGAACAGTCTTTTGAAGAAACAATACAAAATACTTATTTTATATATGATATGGAAAGACAATATGAGCCGTGGAATGAAATTGAAAATAGTATTCCAGTATTATTGAATGTATGGAAAAGTAAGCATGAAGACATTGCGACACTTTTTCGAAACAGAAATAAGCAAGAAGCTGAAGGCCCAATGATTCTTTTTGCAGCACATTTGTTATCAATTGTATATTGGCTAAATGAACAACCTGTTTATAGTTTGAACGAAATGGAAGATTACACGAGTATGTTGGAAGTACAACCAGTGAATTTTATAGAGCGCTATTCGTTCATTATAAAGAAACCGAATAATTATCATTCTTATATTCAGTTAGCGCAGTTGTATATTGAAATAGAAAAGTTATATGTAAAGAAAATGATAACAAAAAAGAAGTCCTTTTCTCGTTAAGAGAAAAGGACTTCTTTTTTGTATTAAGACTCTGTTGTAACAACATTTCCGTCTGCGTGTGGTGTATCTTCACCGGTATTGTGTTGTTGTTCTTGTTGTTTCTTAGCTTCTTCTTCAGCTTTTTTTCTAGCTTCCTCTTCAGCTTTCTTTTGAGCCTCTTCTTGCTGTTTATGTTGTTGTTCTTGTTGTTTTTTAGCTTCTTCTTCAGCTTTTTTTCTAGCTTCCTCTTCAGCTTTCTTTTGAGCTTCTTCTTGTTGTTTACGTTGTTGTTCTTGCTGCTGTTGCTCTTGTTGTTTACGCTGCTCTTCCTCAGCTTTTTTCTTAGCATCTTCTTGTTTTAATTTATCTTCATTAGCCTTTTTCTGAGCTTCCTCTTCAGCTTTTTTCTTAGCTTCTTCTTCAGCTTTCTTCTTAGCAGCCTCATCTTCAGCTTTCTTCGCGTCTGGAGTTCCTCCAGGCGCAGTGAAGGATGCTCCAACTGCTGGGCTTGTTCCAGTACCTTTTTTCGCTACTACAGAGAAGCTGTAAGTAACGCCCGGTTTAATACCACCAAGAGTAGCTGTCGTACCTTTTATTGATAAACTACCACTTGAACCGTCAGTCGCTTTATAGCTTGCTGCATACGCATCAACTTCTGCTGGTCCAGACCAGTTTAGTGTAACTGTGCTAGCGCCATCGAAAGTGACATTAAGACCACTAGGTGCATCTACTTTAATTTGTTTCACTGCATCTTTTTTAGCGCCTTTTAAGTACAATTCACCATTTAATTCTTGTACAGAAGAAGGACGTTCGAAACGAGTTTTATCTGTAGCGAATTTGCTCATCATTACTTGGAACATTTGCTGTGCAATTTTAGTATAACGATCACTAATGTAGTTTTCTGGGCCATTTTTTTCGTACCCAGTCCATACTGCCATTGTATATTGCGGTGTATATCCAGCGAACCAGCTATCTCTGTTTGCATCAGCTGGAATACCATATTCTTTTATAACGTCTGCATCAAAGTTTTGTGTTCCTGTTTTACCGGCAACATCAACACCTGAAACGTATGCTGTTGGACCAGTACCGCCAGAACCAGGTTTTACGACGTCACGAAGAACGTCAGTCACCATGTAAGCTGTGTAGTCTTGCATCGCACGTTGTTCTTTCGGTTTAAAACTTTTCTTTTTCCCATCTGGGAAGATAACTTCTTTTACGAAGTGCGGTTTATTGTAGTTCCCACCATTACCAAAGGCTGCATATGCACCTGCTACTTGTAATGGTGAACTATCGTTACTACCAATTGCTGTTGATTCATATGTTTTGCCGTCTTTAAATGTCATACCTAAACCTTCAGCAAACGCTTGTGACTTAGGAAGACCAACCGCTTGAGCTGTCTTTAAAGCCGGAATGTTTAATGATTTTTTCAAAGCTTCACGTAGTGAAACGTCACCTTTGTAACTATTTGTTGCATTTCGTATTTTTTTACCATCGGAATACGTATATTCTGAGTCATTTAATTGATGGTATGTAGACCATTGTAAATTCTCAATTGCTGGACCGTAGTCGAAAATTGGTTTCATTGTTGAACCAACTTGGCGTTTTAAATCAGTGGCCATATTATGACCTTTGAAAGTAGACTTACTTTCTTTGCGCCCAGCCCCAATTGCTCGAACTTCTCCAGATTGTGTATCCATAAATACGAATGATCCTTGGAATTGATCGTTCGGATACTTAATAAGATTGCCATCCATAATTTTTTCAGCATAATCTTGAGCATCTTGATCAAGTGTTGTATGAATCGTCAAACCATCTGAACCAATATTTACATCAGGATATTCTTTTTCAACTTCTTTTACAACCGCATCTAAAAATGCTTGATACTTCATCTCAGTTATTTCTGAAGACGGTTGAAGACCCTCTGTTACTGGGATCTTAACTGCGTTATTCATTTCTTCTTTTGTTATATAACCATGTCGATTCATTAATGACAATACGACATTACGACGATTTGTTGCTCGTTCAACATTTTCCTTTTTGGTTGGATCATAAATGTTTGGACCTTGGGGTAAACCAGCGAGCATAGCAGCTTCATGTAATTGCAAGTCTTTTAAATCTTTACCATAATATTTTTGCGCTGCTGTCGCAATACCATATGAACGGTTACCTAAATTAATCTTATTTAAGTACATTTCTAAAATTTCATGTTTAGAGTATTGTTGCTCTAATTTGTAAGATAGGTACCATTCTTGTACTTTTCTCTTTGCAGTTTTGTCCATCGTTAGAAAATAGTTTTTGACTACTTGTTGTGTAATCGTACTACCACCTTGAGATCCGAAACCTCCAGTGACATTTTCCATAACTGCTTTTGTAGTTCGTTTCAAATCAATTCCATTATGATCATAGAAACGTGAGTCCTCAGTTGCAAGGAATGCATTTTCAACTACTTTTGGAATTTGATCATACGTAACGTGGGTTCGTTTTTCAGCACCGTATTCATAGAAAAAGTTCCCATCTTTATCAAGAAACTTTGTTGATAAAGGATTGACAAGTTTTGATTTGTCTAATTTTGGAGCATCCTTCACCATAACAAAGAAAGCGGAAACGCCAGCTACAAGACCAACGATACCAAGAAGTAGACAACCTATAAGGAATTTTTTAAAAAAGGAGCCTTTTTTCTTTGGTTTTTTCTCTGTATTTGTTTCTTGCTTTTGATTTTTTACATGATTTCGTTCTGTACGAGAACGATAATTATCTGACATTATACTTTCTCCTACCTTTCATTCTCTCCCCAAAAGTCGAAAAAAGAGCCTTAGTGATGACTCTATCACGAAAAATAAACCGTGTCTAGTACACGGATATAATCAATCCGAGGGTGATAACCGCATGATAATAAAGATCCATGCTCTACTATTTCTTCTTTCGTAATCGATTTTCGTCCACCAGTATTTTGACGATTCCAAAATGCAATAATATGTTTTGCATCTAATAAATAAAGTTCATCAAAAAGTGTAAATTTAATAATAACAAATGCAATTCCATTATGAGCGATTACTTGCTTCATATGCTCAATTTGATGAAGGTGGAAGTTTTGAAGTGGAAAACTCGTTTTATTTTTTGTTTCTTTCGCTTCAAAATCGATGTATTTCCCTTTATATACACCGTTGTAATCTGTTGTAGAAGGTTGTTTAAAATACGCTTCTTTTACCACTGCAGCACTTCGAGCGGGGTAATCTACTTTTACAATTTGAAGAGGTGTAGGTTTTTTATGTACGCATGCAATATTATGGGTTAAGTAATATTCATTCGTTTCATTCAATTCCTCTTCAAGGGACATACCTCTATTACTATAAGTATGTTTTTTTATTGGTGTTTTATGAGGTTGTGAAGCTTGATTGTACCGTTTTCCATTTGGGTAACGAATGGTCATAGTGTGTCCACTCCCAACTTGCTAAGAATTACTTACAAAGGTGATTATAACAAAAAATGAAAAAAGATGTGACCTTTTTGAAGAAAGGTATGATGACTTATTCATGTTTACATGGAATGATTATGAAAAAATTAAACAATATCGTAAAAATACGGTCTGTACAGAGGAAGAAAAAACAATGGTTTACAACATGAAGAGGGAAATAGAAATAGCTAATATGGACAACATTTCTCGAACGCAGTGTTATCAAGAATATTATGTAAGAAATAGTGAAATTAGGTGGGCTTTTTTAGCGAGTATGGTCTCGAGAAATGCGGGATGGAATATGACTGATTTACAAGGGAGGTATTATGCTACTGTTTTACCTCAAACAGTAAAAAAACATTTATTTTTGACTTATGAAGAAGCGAATTGGATTATTTTTTTAGATGCATTTCCTCAGCTGTTGTTATATGAAGAA
Organism: Bacillus sp. (in: firmicutes); assembly: GCF_031983925.1. Taxonomy (NCBI): domain Bacteria; kingdom Bacillati; phylum Bacillota; class Bacilli; order Caryophanales; family Bacillaceae; genus Bacillus; species Bacillus sp. (in: firmicutes). Next base: position 269,333 of record NZ_DALYZR010000001.1, read on the forward strand.
AGTAAGAGGAGGCAGGTGCCACTATTCCATTTGTTACAATATTTTAACGTATCCATTTTTATGGAAAAGGAATGGATATATTTTTGGGAGAAAAAAGATATAAATAGACTTATGATAGCGCTTATTATAAATGAACAAAATAAAATTCAAAAACCAGTTATTGAGAATGCATATTTTAAAAAACATGTATTCCATACAGCACTTTTTAAATTACAAGAAATGCTTCATATTAGTGCCGTTATATTCCCAACCGTTGAAGGGAAGATGTATGGTTTTTCAGTTTATCAATTTGAAACGTTACAGAAGCGTATAGAACTAGGGAAGAAATTAGCAGCGTTACTATTTCATTGGAAGTATAAAAGTTTATTCCATAGGTTTGCATTGCGAACGATACACACAGGATCAAGAGCAGATTATGAATGTTATGTAAGAGAAGCTAGAAAATCTTGTACACCAGCTCTTAGAGAAGTTTATCCTGCTGTTGCACATGATGAAATAAGTATGAGAGATTGGTTTTGTAGAGATACGGAAATAAATGAACTATTTTTACCAGAAGAGTATAAGGGTGAAGTTGATATAACAGAATGGTATAAAAGAAAGAGGGAGCAAATCTATATTGCTTCCACCGTAAATCGTTTTGTTAAAAGGATAGATGAGTTCGTGATATAATAAAAAAGAAGTCCCGTCTTCATTTATGAAGACGGGACTTCTTAATGTGAAGTAACCCTGCTATGCGTGCTAAACATTTAATCTCAAAACGTAATGAATATAAGAGATTAAAGAAGTTTCACTTTATGTAGCAGGGAAGTTTGGACCATCTAATTTTGGGTTGCCAGTTTCGGGTTTATTTTGTTTATTTTGTTTTTTCTTTTTTTCGTTTTTGTTCTTTGCCATTTTCATGCACCTCCTTTTTGTATTGTTACCATTTCTATAAATGACATACAAAATGATTTCTTTGACGAATAACAACTAGTTTTGTCATGTGAGAAGGAGTGTGAAATCATTCGGCGAAATTACATGACAAAGGAAAAGCAAAGAAGGAGGCGTTTTGTATATGGCGATGGTTCAGAAGGAAGATGTAATGAAAACAATGGATCAAATGTTAAGTTCTCTCGATTTGCTGGAAATGAATATAGGGATTAGAATGAATCATGCATTAAAGGATAAGAGTGAAAAAATATGCAACAAGATAGAAATAACAGAAATGCATATTGAGCATATGGAAAATAAATTAGTGCATCACGAAGAAAAAGGGAATTGGGTGAAGGCATTTCAAAACGTCGTAGTGAGTGCATAATAAGGTGGGAATAAAATGAAGTATGAAGCATTAATACAGTCTTCGGAAAAACTTATGCAACATAATAATGAAGCAAATGTGAAAAAAAGAGAAATGATTGAATACGATTTTTATAAGGATATGAAACCGTTTGTAGATATGGTAGATGAGGAATTAAAAGTGTGGAAAGAATTAGCTTATGAATGGATTAAGGAAGAAAAACCAAAGTATATACATGTACAGCAAATTGATCAAGTGTACGATAATTTACAAACAAATGTGTTGCAATGTTTTGTAAATAAAGGAAAAGGTAAGCGATTCTTTGAAACGCATCAAGCCATTTCGTATACTTTGCAAAATATAATTGAGCAATGTAAGTAACAAGAGGGGAAACCCTCTTGTTTTTTATGCTTCTGTCATCGTTGTAGGCTTTGTTGCGCCGTTTATCTCTAATTCTTTTATTAATGTTCGGTAATCTGAAATACATATTTTTCCTTCGAGATACCAATGTCTCGCAAAGTCTAACAATTCATTTACATTCTCTGTGTAATACCCCTTTTTTTGAGAAAACGCTTGTTTTAAATCCCCTAATACCATGTTGATTCCTCCCCCATGAGAATCTTCTTCTTTTTTATCATAGCATGGAAGGGTTTTCTTTTATAATTTTTTAAAAATTTAAACTTCCGACAAAAATAGACAGATACTCCGTCACACAAATTATTTTACAAGTACATATTATATATGTAGAAACTTATGTGAAGGAGGAGAGAATGCATGTTTCAACAATCTAACGTATATCAGCAATCTAATCCATATGCACAGCAAAATATGTACCAATATAATACGGATACATATTTACGTTATAATATGTATCCTTTCGAGCCTCATTATGGAAATCAAAATTATTACCAGCCATTTGAAGTGTCGTTTATGAATCAACCGCAGCAACCTTATACGAACCAACAACCACAGCCTTATATGGATCACCAACCGCAACCTTATATGAATTCACAATACTATATGCCACCGCCATCTCCCTATAATCAACAAGCGATGTTTTATCCACCAAAACAACCGTACCCGACGCAAAATAAACAAAAGCAACAGCAACAACCAAGTCAATTTTCTAGTTTCGTTTCCCAATTTAAAAATTCAGATGGTAACTATGATGTAAATAAAATGATGAATACAGCTGGACAAATGATGAATGCAATGAATCAAGTAACAGGCATTGTAAAGCAAGTGGGAGGTTTTTTTGGTAAGTAATTTTGGAGGGTTGGCTATAAAAACATTGTATACGAAATAAAGGTCTAGACAAATTTCCTTAGAATAAATGGGTATATATAACAAGCGGCTTAACCTCTTTTCTCATATTGTAAAGTGTAATCAGATTTTTTTTATGAGAGAGGAGAGAAAAAACTATGCATCATTGTCATCCTTGCTTTGGAGGGCATAAGCCTACAGGACCTATTTGTACGACTGCTCCTGTCATTCATCCGACGAAACAATGCGTAACACATTCTTTTTCAACAACGGTGGTGCCACACATTTTCCCAACGCATACAACACATGTACACCATCAACAAATTAAAAACCAAAACTTCTTCCCACAAACAAACTCAAATGTAAATGTTGTAGACCCAATCGATCCAGGGTTCGGCGGATGTGGACCGTGTGGTCATGGACATCATCACCACGGTCATCAAATATCTCCATTTGGACCAGGGCCGAATGTATCACCGTTTGGACCAGGACCTAATGTATCACCATTTTTACCAAACAATGTATCACCAGTAGGTCCGAATATTGGACCAAACGTTGGTGGAATATTTAAAAAGTAAATGATATGTTAGAACTAGCGAAATGCTAGTTCTTTTTTTGTAATTGGAGTGTTGATATGAAAGTTATTGCAGTAACAGGATATAAGCCATTTGAACTTGGAATATTTAAAAATGATCATCCAGGAGTAGAATGTATAAAAAAGGCGTTGCGTCGTAAATTAACTGCTTTTGTAGAAGATGGTTTAGAGTGGGTTATAATAAGTGGCCAGTTAGGTGTAGAATTATGGGCTGCTGAAGTTGTTTTTGAAATACAAGTAGAATATCCAGATTTAAAATTAGCGGTATTTACTCCATTTTTAGAACAAGAAGAGGGTTGGAAGGAAGATAACCGTGAATATTACGAGTTTATTCTCTCTCAAGCAGACCATGTTGATAGTATCACGAAACGTAAGTACGAAAGCCCAGAGCAATTTAAATTAAAAAATCAATTTTTTATTGAAAAAAGTGATGCGCTTTTAGCTGTATATGATGAAGAAAAACCAGGGAGTCCTAAATATATTGTAGAAGCAGCAAAGAAAAAAGGAGAAATAGAAAATTATCACAGTTATTTCATTCTTTTTTCCGATTTACAAGATATAATAGAAGAGGAACAGTGGAATAATGCTGAGTAATATGTAATATAGTACTCGTATATATGATTGACAAAAAGCATTGTTTCTGAAAAAATTTAGTTAATGAAAGTTTTGGCAAAAATTTGAGGTGAAGAAAATGATTTCGGATAAAATTAAATTAACGGCGAAAGATATTTTAGAAAAAGAATTTAAAACAGGTATGAGAGGTTATCAACAAGAAGAAGTAGACAAGTTTCTTGATATGATCATTAAAGATTATGAAGCTTTCCACAAGGAATTTGAGCAATTAAAGCAACAAAATGCTCGTTTAAAGCGTGAACTAGAAGAACAAAAGCTAGCAGCAACGCAAGTTCCGCAACAACCTGTACAAACACCAGTTGCGCAACCAGTATATAACAACACGAATACGGACATTTTAAAACGTCTATCGAATTTAGAAAAAGCTGTATTTGGAAGCAAGTTATACGAATAATTTCTGGTGATAAAAAGGTTAAAGCATTTTACATAGAAAAAAACATTGCAAAATCTTTTTGTTTCCACTATACTAATGGATGTCATAACGTTTGGGTAATCGCTGCAACGCCAACGTTGTAGAGGAAAGTCCATGCTCGCACGGCCTGAGATGGCTGTAGTGTTCGTGCCTAGCCAATTCATAAGCTAGGGTATTCTGGCTGTAAGGCTGGTTTAACGGCAGGGAAAAAACCTAAGTCCTTTCGGATATGGTTTGACTACCTTTAAAGTGCCACAGTGACGAAGTCCTTGAAGAAATGATAGGAGTGGAACGAGGTAAACCCCACGAGCGAGAAACCCAAATAATGGTAGGGGAATCTTTTCCAAGGAAATGAACGATGGGAAAGGACAGGTTGTATAACCTGTAGATAGATGATTGCCACCGGAGTACGAGGCGTGGGCCGTTTGCAGTACAAAGGAACAGAACATGGCTTACAGAACGTTATGAACCAACTATGAAATAACTCAGCTCTCCTTTGTTAGAGGAGGGCTTTTTATTTGTATGAAGTTATAAATGATGAGTTAAAATGGTTAATGAGAAAATTCTTCGTAAAATGTAATAATTAATAGGAGAAATAGCTATTAATTATTGTTTGAATATACATAAGAGGTGAATGCAAATGGGAAAAGTTACTTTAATCGCAACAGCGGCAATGGGTATTGAAGCTTTAGTTGCCCGAGAAGTTCGTGATCTAGGTTATGAATGCCAAGTAGAAAACAGCAAAGTAACATTTGAAGCAGATGAAAAGGCGATTTGTCGCACGAATTTATGGTTACGTACTGCGGACCGTGTGAAAATTAAAGTTGGCGAATTTAAAGCGACAACATTTGATGAGCTGTTTGAGAAAACGAAAGCATTAAACTGGGGAGATTATATTCCAGAGAACGGTGAGTTCCCTGTTATCGGTAAATCTTTAAAATCTGAGTTATTCAGTGTTTCGGATTGCCAACGTATCGTTAAAAAGGCTGTCGTTGAAAAATTAAAAACAACATATAAACGTACAACTTGGTTTGAAGAAGATGGCCCGTTATTCCGTATTGAGATTGCAATGTTAAAAGATATCGCAACATTAACAATCGATGCGAGCGGTGTTGGACTTCATAAACGTGGATATCGTGTGGATCAAGGGGAAGCTCCTTTAAAAGAAACATTAGCTGCGTCTTTAATTAAATTAACAAACTGGAAGCCAGATCGTCCTTTCGTGGATCCTTTCTGCGGATCAGGTACAATTCCGATTGAAGCAGCATTAATTGGACAAAATATCGCACCAGGTTTTAACCGTGGTTTTGCATCGGATGAGTGGGGCTGGGTTGGTAAACAAAACTGGCGTGAAGCTCGTCAAGAAGTAGAAGATTTAGCGAACTATGATCAACCATTGCAAATCATTGGATCAGATATTGATCATCGTATGATACGTGTTGCTCAAGATAATGCAGAAGAAGTAGGTTTAGGTGATTTAATTACATTTAAACAAATGCAAGTAAAAGATTTCACAACAAAAGAGGATTATGGCTATGTTGTAACGAATCCTCCATACGGAGAACGTTTAAGTGAAAAAGCACTTGTTGAACAACTGTATAAAGAAATGGGACAAGTATTCCGTCCATTAGACACATGGTCGACGTATGTATTAACAAGTTACGAAGCATTTGAGAAGTGCTACGGAAAAGATGCATCGAAGAAACGTAAACTGTTTAATGGATTTATCCGTACAGATTACTACCAATACTTCGGAAAACGTCCACCTCGTAATTCATAGTATAAAACTCCTTTAGCGCGCATATACTGGCTATTATGTAATGCGTAAAGGAGGAACTGATATGGATAGTTTCCAATTATCAATGATTCAAAAAGCTATTCACCGTACGTATGATGAGCTCGGAAAAGAAGTGGATAACCAAGGTGCGATTGTAGATGAAATACAAAAAGCACAAGAAGAATATTTGTTAGCTCTTTCGCATGAAACAGCGATAGATAAACGGTATTTAAAGTCATTAATATAGACGAAAATTTTCCTTTTTCGAAAGGAAAATTTTTTTTCGTGTATTTCCATGTATTGCAACAGGGGAAAGTGGCTGCGCACATATGAGTAGCAGTTGCTATATCTTTTATAGAAAAACTTTTTGGTTGGAGGCTAAGGATGTTTACTGAGAAGAGATTACCATTTGAAGTAGGGAAACAAGACAATTTTTATGATAAGTTGAATGAGTGGATTGGAGATGTGTTTTACGACATCCTTCCGGAAAAAGGCTTTGAAGAGCGTGATGAACAAATTTTTATGGCGTTTCAATTAGAGCGTGCTTTCCAAGAAAAGAAAGTAATGTTCGCAGAAGCGGGTGTAGGAACCGGGAAAACAATTGTATATCTTCTATATGCAATTTGTTATGCACGTTATACTGGAAAGCCAGCGATTATCGCTTGTGCAGATGAAACATTAATTGAGCAGCTTGTGAAAGAAGAAGGGGACATTGCTAAATTATCTGAGGCATTAGGCTTATCGGTAGATGTAAGACTTGCGAAATCGATGGATAATTATTTATGTTTACGTAAACTTGAAGATGTTATGAGTGGACGAGCTCCAGAAGTAATTGAAGATGTATACTACGAATTACCGCAGTTTGTATTTGACCACGGTACGATGCAAAACTTTACTCACTATGGTGACCGAAAAGAATTTCCGCTTTTAAATGACGAGGAATGGTCAAAAGTAAATTGGGATTACTTCCAAGATTGCTTCACTTGTGATTCTCGACATCGTTGCGGGCAAACTCTATCACGTGAACATTATCGTAAAGCAGCAGATTTAATTATTTGCTCTCAAGATTTCTATATGGATCATATTTGGACGTATGATGCTCGTAAGCGTGAAGGACAAATTCCATTATTACCAGAAAGTAGTTGTGTTGTATTTGATGAAGGACATCTTGTAGAGTATGCAGCTCAAAAAGCTTTAACATATCGTTTAAAGCAAACGATGATGGAGCAACTTTTAACGAGATTATTACAAAATGATATTCGCGAGGAGTTTGCGCATTTAGTAGAAGAAACAATTTGGCAAACAGAGCGATTCTTTGATGTGTTACAAGAGAATAAAAAAGAAATTGCTGGTTCTGATCGTTTAGAAATTACTGTGACAGAAAAAGTAACGGCTGAAGCGAAGCGACTTTATGCGAAAATTGGTGAAGTCGGTGATGCATTAGTATTTGAAAGTGAAATGCATACAGTAAACACGTATGATTTAAATATCGTTGATGAACATTTAGATGTATTAGAGCATTCACTTCGTCTGTTTATGCACGAGAAAAATGTAATTACATGGGGTGAAGAAGGTGATGGAGCTTTCACGTTAGTAATTATGCCGCGTGCAGTTGAAGAAGTATTACAAGAGAAAGTATTCTCGAAGAAAATCCCGTATATTTTCTCTTCTGCTACATTATCTAACAACGATTCATTCGCATTTACAGCAAATAGTTTAGGGGTAAAAGATTACTTATCATTCTCAGTTGCCTCACCGTTTGATTACGAAGAGCAAATGGCAGTAAACTTACTATCTCATACGAAAGAAAACGAATGGGAAAGAAAGTGTCAATATACACTTGAAAATATACAAAAAACAAATGGTCGTACACTTGTATTGTTCCGTACAACACAAGAGCTTGCAGCGTTTAAAGAATATGTAAGTAAAGAACAAATGTCAGTTCCGTTCTTATATGAAGGGGACCAAGAAATTAGTCAGCTCGTTTCTCGTTTCCAAAATGAAGAAGAGACTGTACTTTGTGCCGTTCATTTATGGGAAGGTTTAGATATTCCTGGTTCATCATTATCACATGTTATTATTTGGTCATTACCATTCCCTCCAAACGATCCTGTGTTTGAAGCGAAGCGTAAACACGTAAATGATCCATTCTGGGATGTAGATGTACCATATATGATTTTACGTCTTCGTCAAGGGATTGGCCGTTTAATTCGTACGAGCGAGGATAAAGGTGCTATATCAATCTTCTTATCTGATACAGAAGATGAGAAAGTGGTAGAAGCGGTGAAAAACGTACTACCAGTAGAAGGTAAAGAATTATAAGGAGAAAGCTTGGCGCTTGCCAAGCTTTTTTTCTATTATAAAAGGAATTTGGATTTTCGTGTCGAATTAAGTTTGAGGTAGAAAAAGGAGGTTTTTATAGGATGACAGTAGCTACATATGAAGTGGAAAAACAATTTTTAACATATGTGAAGAAGATACAGAATTATGGAGAAGCATTAAGCTTAATGTTTTGGGACTTGAGAACAGGTGCGCCTAAAAAAGGTGTAGACCAGCGTTCAGAAGTAATTGGCATGCTTTCATCAGAAGTATTTGCTATGTCGACTTCAGATGAGATGGGGAACTATTTAACAGAGCTTGAAGCTTTAATAAGTGAAGACAAACTTTCTGAAACGACGAAGAAAATGGTGGAAGAGTGTCGTAAAGAATATGATAGAAATAAGAAAATTCCACAAGCGGAATACGAAGCATATGTGAAATTAGAAGCGAAAGCGGAAAGTGTGTGGGAAGAAGCTCGCGAAAAATCTGATTTCGAAATGTTCCGTCCGTATTTAGAACAAATCGTTGAATTTAAAAAGAAGTTCATTACATATTGGGGTTACGAAACATATAAATATAATACATTATTAGATATGTATGAGCCGGGTATTACGGTAGAAGTGTTAGATCACGTATTTGGTCAACTTCGTGAGCGTATCGTTCCGCTCGTAAAAGAAATATCAGAGTCGCAAAAGAGATTAAAGACAAGTGCTTTATCAGAGCATTTTTCAAAAGAAAAACAAAAAAACTTTACATTAGAGCTATTAAAGCAATTAAATTATGATTTTGAAGCAGGTCGTCTTGATGAAACGGTACATCCATTCGAGATCACATTAAATAGAGGGGATGTTCGTATTACGACACGCTATGACGAAAAAGATTTCCGTATGGCTGTGTTTGGCACAATTCATGAATGTGGTCATGCTGTATATGAACAAAATATTGCAGAGAAATTTGAAGGTACACCGCTATGTAGTGGAACGTCTATGGGTATTCATGAGTCACAATCATTATTCTTTGAGAACTTTATCGGTCGTAATAAATCATTCTGGAAGAAAAATTATGATTTATTAAAAGAGTATAGCGATGGTCAATTCAATGATTTATCAGTAGATGAGTTTTACGATGCGATTAATGAATCAAAGCCGTCGTTTATTCGTATAGAAGCAGATGAGCTTACATATCCGCTTCACGTCATGGTTCGTTATGAACTTGAGAAAGAATTATTTGATGGTACATTACAAGTGAGGGATTTACCAGCCGCTTGGAATGATAAGATGGAAGCATATTTAGGAATTCGCCCGGCTAACGATGCACAAGGCGTATTACAAGATGTTCACTGGGCTGGTGGTTCATTTGGATACTTCCCATCTTATGCGCTTGGCTATATGTATGCAGCGCAATTTAAGCAAAGAATGTTAAAAGACATTCCGAACTTTGATGCATTATTAGAAGAAGGAAACGTAACACCAATTCGTGAATGGTTAACAGAAAATATTCACCAATACGGTAAAACGAAAAAGCCACTTGAAATTTTAGAAGATGTAACAGGTGAAGGATTAAATGCAAATTACTTAGCAGATTATTTAGAAGCGAAGTATAAAGAAATTTACGAGTTATAAAAAGAGCTGCTTACTTGCAGCTCTTTTTTTAAAGGGGGGAGAAAAATGGATTATACATATACAGTAATGACGCAAGAAGAAGCAGAAGAAATTGCATACAACTGGCATTATGAAGGGGAATATTCCTTTTATGATATAGAGGCAGATGAAGAAGATTTAGCTGAATTTTTACATGATGAGAGTAGGGGGGATCATATCTTTTCTGTGAAGGAACATGGCACTCTCATTGGTTATTTTACTGTTTGTAAAATAAATGATGGGACGGTTGATATAGGTCTTGGAATGAAACCTAATATAACTGGAAACGGATTTGGTTTACAGTTCATAAACGCTATACTAGCTTTTAGTAAAGAAAAATATGGATGCAAGTATATAACACTATCAGTAGCTACATTTAATAAGAGAGCAATTAAAGTGTATAAAAGGGCAGGATTTGAAGCAGTTGGAACGTTTATACAGAAGACAAATGGTAGTTGTTTTGAGTTTTTGAAAATGAATTATATATGTAAAAATGATTAAAAACAGAAGAATCTCCTCTGTTTTTTATTTTGATGCAGAAATAAATAATATTTTTTGTAATTGGGTGCTTTGAATTTTTGATAGAGGATGTGTATGATTGAATTTCAGTAGTAAATGTGAAGTTTAGTCAGGAGAGGTAGAATGGTTACAATTAAAACGAAAAATGAAATAGATGTAATGCATGAATCTGGAAAGTTACTTGCTTCATGTCATAGAGAAATTGCGAAAATAATGAAACCAGGTATTACAACAAAAGAAATTAATACGTTTGTGGAAGCATATTTAGAACGGCATGGTGCAACGTCTGAGCAGAAAGGGTACAATGGATATCCATATGCGATATGTGCATCTGTAAATGATGAAATGTGTCATGCGTTTCCGGCCGATGTTCCTTTAACTGAGGGTGATATTGTAACAATTGACATGGTAGTAAACTTAAATGGTGGTCTTTCAGATTCTGCTTGGACGTATAGAGTTGGAAAAGTTTCTGATGAAGCAGAAAAGTTGTTACTAGTAGCTGAGAATGCTTTGTATAAAGGCATTGATCAGGCGATAATTGGTAATCATGTAGGAGATATTGGTTATGCGATTGAAAGTTATGTAGCAAGTGAAGGTTTTTCTGTCGCAAGAGACTTTACGGGACATGGAATTGGTAAAGAGATTCATGAAGAACCAGCAATTTTTCATTTTGGTAAGCTGGGACAAGGGCCTGAGTTACAAGAGGGAATGGTAATTACGATTGAGCCAATTGTCAATGTAGGTATGCGATATTCGAAAGTAGATTTAAATGGATGGACTGCGAAAACGATGGATGGGAAATTATCAGCTCAATATGAGCATACAATTGCGATTACAGAAGATGGACCGATCATTTTAACGAAGTTGTAATTTGGAATGAAAGAGTTTATAAAACTCGAACAAAAATGATGATTTTATAAAATTTGTCCGTGTTTTATTAATAAAAGCTTTTCAAAGTATAAAAAGTACGTTATAATCCTTCTATAAAATAAATAGTTAGCTACACTCATATAATCGCGGGGATATGGCCTGCAAGTTTCTACCGAAGTACCGTAAATACTTTGACTATGAGTGAGGACGAATATATTTGCTTGTTTAGCATTCTTTTTTTGCGAAACTCCAAAAGCGCGTCTCTCACTTGTAACGAGTGGTGGCGGCTTTTGGAGTTTTTTTATTGCATAAGAGGGGGAACAAACATGAAAGTATTACAAGAAAAGATTTTGAACGAAGGAAAGGTTTTATCTGGTGACGTATTAAAGGTAGATGCTTTTTTAAATCATCAAATTGATCCAGTACTTATGCAAGAAATCGGAAAAGAATTTGCTAAACGTTTTAAAGAAGAGAACATTACAAAAATCGTGACGATTGAATCTTCAGGTATTGCACCAGCGGTTATGGCTGCATTAGAACTTGGTGTAAAAGTAATTTTTGCTAGAAAGCGTAAATCGTTAACGTTACAAGATAATATGTATGTGGCAAACGTATATTCATTTACGAAACAAGAAACGAATGAAATCTCATTATCTCGAAATCATATCGATGAAAGTGATCGCGTTTTAATTATTGATGACTTTTTAGCAAACGGTCAGGCTGCTTTAGGTTTAATGAGTTTAGTAGAGCAAGCCGGAGCAAGTATTGCAGGTATTGGTATTGTTATTGAAAAAGCATTTCAAGATGGAGGAAAGAAGCTTCGTGAACAAGGAGTTCGTGTTGAATCACTAGCAGAAATTGCATCACTTGATAACGGCACAGTTACATTTGTACAGCATGAAACTGCGGAGGTGAAATAAGCGATGAAGCAACATCCATTTAAAATCGCATCACTTGGTATGCAGCATATGCTTGCAATGTATGCTGGTGCAATTATCGTTCCGCTTATTGTGGGCGGCGGACTTGGTTTAAATCAAAAAGAGTTAACGTACTTAGTCTCAATTGATTTATTAATGTGCGGCGTTGCGACAATTTTACAAGCATTATCAAATCGCTTTTTCGGTATTGGACTTCCAGTTGTACTTGGTTGTACATTTACAGCGGTTGGCCCGATGATTGCAATCGGGAAACAATACGGCGTATCCTCTATTTATGGAGCGATTATTGCTGCGGGGTTATTCGTTGTTATTTTTGCGAAATTATTTGGAAAGCTTGTAAAGCTGTTTCCCCCTGTTGTAACAGGATCTGTCGTTACCGTAATTGGAGTTACACTTGTTCCTGCCGCTATTAATGATATGGCTGGTGGAGTAGGAAGTAAAGATTTTGGTAGTCTTGAAAATTTAGCATTAGCATTTGGTGTGTTACTATTTATTATCATTATGTATCGTTTCTTTGACGGATTTATTCGTTCAATCTCTATTTTACTAGGTCTATTGTTCGGTACAATCGTTGCAGCATTTATGGGGAAAGTAAGCTTGCAAGCGGTTGGAGAAGCGGATTGGTTCCATGGTATCCAGCCATTTTATTTCGGTACACCAACATTTGAATTAACGCCAATTATTACGATGATTCTCGTTGCTTGCGTAGGGATTGTAGAAGCGACAGGCGTTTACTTTGCATTATCTGATATTTGCAATAAAAAGATTGGTGAAAAAGAATTAACAAAAGGTTATCGTGCAGAAGGATTAGCGATGGTGTTAGGTGGTATTTTCAACGCTTTTCCGTATACAACATACTCTCAAAACGTAGGGCTTGTTCAATTAACTGGAGTAAGAAATCGCGTGATTATTTACACGTGTGGTGGTATGTTAATCGTTCTTGGGTTCATTCCAAAAATCGCCGCTATTACAACAATCATTCCGAAATCAGTACTTGGCGGTGCGATGTTAGCGATGTTCGGTATGGTAATGGCATATGGTATTAAAATGTTAAGTAGCGTTGATTTTGGAAGACAAGAAAACTTATTAATCGTTGCATGTTCTGTCGGAATTGGACTAGGAGTTACTGTCGTTCCTACATTATTCTCACAACTTCCAGAAAGCATTCGTATTTTAACAGATAACGGAATCGTACTTGGAAGTGCGTCAGCAGTCCTTTTAAATATCGTATTTAATATGGTGCCCCAGCGTAAAGTGAAAGTAAAGGATGAACCAGTTCCGATACAAAGTGCGGTAAGAGAAGCGTAAAATTGATAAAAGGTTCAAATCGCATGCGATTTGAACCTTTTATTTTTGTGTTGCTTACGAGACCTTGCTTTTCTTTTTAAGTGGCATCATCTTTCCGTACGTACCAAGGCGCCATATATACTCAAGTGGCCCGTATTGGTAACGTGACAGCCACCAGCGGCTAATAAAGATTTGCAGCGTGTAGAAACCGATGCAAAATAGTGGTCCTACCCATAATGGAGCAAGATAATCATTTTTGAACAATATTCCGAATACAAGCAACGTAACAATTGTATGCGAGATATAATTTGTTAATGCCATTCGACCAACGTACTGGAACGGACGTAATATCTTTTGCCATTTTTCTTTTTGTAATAAACGCATGAGCGTGAAAATGTAGAATATGAATAATGTCTTTCCGCTTATCATCGTAATACCCATAAGTGAAAATGGTGTGTATGGTTGATTGTTCATAAAGAAGTAAACCATAATAAACCACATCGGTAATGTTAAAATGAACATAATGATTTGCCATTTTTTAAGTTTTGGATCTAATTCCTTAGCACGGCGGAAAATGTCTTTTTTACCGGCATATAATCCGAGTAAAAACAATCCTAGTGTTTCAGGAAGCATAATAAGACTGTTACTAATTGCTTCAGAATAGAAAGAATGGAATCGGTCTGTGATTTGTAAGCCCCAGTTTTCTAACGGCATAATTGCTGTGGAAAGGCCTAATTCCTCTACTGGCACGATTAACATGAGAAGAGAACCTAATAATGAGAACAGTTGCATGAAACTTAATAGTACAATTGACCAAATTAAAATAGTTCGTGGCTCTCTCTTATAAAATAAAAATAAGAAAAAACCAGTAATTGCATAAGTATGTAAAATGTCTCCGTCCCATAAAAGAACGTAATGTAAGAAACCAAATAATAATAAAATAAGTAAGCGACGAACAAATAAAGTTTTTGGTCGATCTGTTTTCGCTTCAGCACGAGTCATAAAAATGTAAAATCCTAGGCCGAATAAAAATGAAAAGATAGTATAAAACTTTGTTTGAATAAACATATCGTAAAATAGGCGAATGTAGCTGTCTATCCCTTCGTAAATTCCTGTAATATCACGTGAGTCAATCCCGGCGATAACAGGCCAGTTAACAAGAAAAATACCAAGTACAGCTATTCCTCTAATAATATCGATGGAGTGTATCCTCTCGCCTTGTGAAATATTTTGTGTCATTATTTTCCTCCTTGTTAAGTAATTCCCTTTTATTATACAAAATGTAAGATGGAGGGTATAGGGTGGATTTCCATTTTTTTTAACTATTAAGTTATGTAAGATGAGATATAATAAGAGTGCACAACAAGTTTTACCTTTTTTCAAAACAGGCAGTGAAGCTCCTTCTTATAAGGGGCTTTCTTTATGAAAAAGTGTTGATAATGATTCTCTTTAATGATAAAATGTATTCAAAAGTGATAATCATTATCAAAAAAGGTTGGTGCATGAGTATGGTATATGCATTAGTAGCAGGTACAGTCGCTGTATATGCAGTTATTGCAAAGTATGTTTTAAATGGAGTAGGAACAGCAAAATGAGTGATATTACATAAAATCCCTTTCATTTGTAAAAAGAATGAAAGGGATTTTTTATTTTTAATGAGAATATGCTGAAAATTTAGTATGATAGTAAAGTGAAAAGATAATCAATGAGTAGGTGCATTTCTCACTGGTTATTGGCTTGCAAATAGCATATACATCTTGGATAAAGGGGAACAAGGGGATGACAAACATAGTACAGACAAACGGTATGAAAAAACTTGTTTGTTTTTATGAAGAGTGGCAAAAACACGGCGATGCAGAGAATAGCTTAAAGTTGTTTGAAGTAATTCAAAAATATAAACGAGAGCAGCTTATGATAGCATTCTGCGGTCACTTCTCAGCAGGGAAATCAACGATGATGAATCATCTATATAAAGCGCAGTTGTTACCGACAAGTCCAATTCCGACAAGCGCTAACGTCGTTAAAATTGAAAAGGGATTTGATCGTGTTGTTGTAACGATTAAATCTGGAGAGCAGTACGAATATGACGGTGCATATTCAGCAGAAGAATTAAAACAAATTTGTAAAGATGGCGATGAAGTAATTGGTGTTCATATTTATCGGAATGATGCGCCAATTCCTGAAGGTGTTATGTTAGTTGATACACCAGGGATTGATTCAACAGATGATGCCCATCAACTAGCGACAGAATCAACGCTGCATCTAGCAGACGTGATTTTTTATATGATGGATTATAATCACGTCCAATCGGAAGTGAATTTACAATTTGTTAAAGAATTGAAACAACGTAATAAAACGGTTTATCTCGTTGTAAATCAAATAGATAAACATAAAGAAAATGAATTATCGTTTGCGGATTATAGAGATAGTGTAAAACAATCATTCTCTAACTGGGATATTGAAGTAGATGGAGTTTATTATACATCATTACGAATGATGAACCATCCACATAATGAAATTGAAAACCTAGAAACGTTAATTACTTCTATTATGAAAGAAAAAGAGCAGTATGTAAGAGATGGAATGGAGCGAGAAACAGAATATTTAATGGGGGAACATTTCTCGTTTATTCTTTCTGAAAATGAAAAAGCTCTTTTGAAATATGAGGAAGAGTTAGCATCACCGCTTTCCATTTCAGAAATAGTTGAAAAGAAAGAAGAGCTAACGGAAATGAAACATCGCGAGGCTAATAAAGAGTCTCAAATGAGAAATGAATTTATAAAAGGTTTACAAGCTATATTAGATAACGCGTATTTAATGCCATTTGAAATGAGAGAATTGGCAAATGCGTACTTAGAAACGAAATTAACAAAATTTAAAGTTGGTTTGCTATTTGCGAAAGGAAAGACTGAGCAAGAAAAACAGAGACGTTTAGATGCTTTTTATGCTGCTTTGCAAAAGACTGTCGAAACGCAACTTGATTTTCATGTGAAAGAATTTATTGTTGCCTTCTTAAAAGAAGAAGGGTTGTTTACAGAAGAGATTGGGAAAGACATATATGCTTTAGAAATTGCTTTTGGACCAGAAATGTTAGCGGAAGTAATTAAACAAGGTGCAGGTTTCACAGGTGATTACTTACTTCTTTATACAGCGGATGTAGCGAATGAATTAAAGAAACGCTATTTTACAAAAGCACAGCAAATTTTTGATAAAAGTGCAGTCGTTTTAAAGCAAAAGGTAAAAGAAGCAGTTGATCGTGTTGAAGAAGAGATTGAAACATATACGATGTTGCAAACTGCGAAAGAAACACAATTGCAATACAGTAACAATTTGGAGGCATATGAAGGCTATTTACAAAATATTTGGCATGATCGTGTTGCTACACCAGAAGGATTGCAAGTAGAGGAAATATTGCAAAGTAAAAAACAAATTGTTAGTGAGAAATTCACACTACAAGAGCAGGAAATTGTAAATGATAACGTAGCGGCTCGTGAGGAAGAGATAAAAGGAACGGCAGCTTTAAATATTCAGCGTATATTAGAGAAAGTGAAGAAAGCTGAAACGATATTAGAGCCATTGCCAGCGCTAAAACATGTACAGCAAGAGGTAATAGAAAAAAGGCGCCGTGTGGAAACGAAACAATTTACAGTGGCATTATTTGGAGCTTTTAGTGCTGGGAAATCATCATTTGCCAATGCATTGCTTGGTGAAAAAGTACTTCCTGTGTCACCAAATCCGACGACGGCAACGATTAATCAAATTTTGCCAGTTACAGAGGAAAAACCACACGGAACAGTAATGGTTCAATTTAAATCAAAGCAAGCCTTATTAGAAGATATGAAAGCTGTTTATAAGCTGTTTCATTATGAGATTACTACGTTAGATGAAGCGTTAGCACAGATTGATAAAGTTATGAAATACCCTTCACCAACTGGAAAGCAAAAAACAACATTTAGCTTTTTACGAGCGGTACAAAAAGGGTATGATACGGTTTCTGCGCATTTAGGTGAGCAAGTACAAGTTACATTAGATGAGTTTTCTGATTATGTAGCGAATGAAGAAAAATCTTGTTTTGTTGAGTACATGGAGCTTTATTATGATTGTGCATTAACAAGGCAAGGAGTAGCGCTTGTAGACACACCTGGAGCGGATTCTATTAACGCCCGCCATACAGACGTTGCGTTCCAGTATATTAAAAACGCAGATGCTATTTTATTTGTCACGTATTATAATCACGTGTTCTCTCGTGCCGACCGTGAATTTTTAATTCAGCTTGGTCGTGTAAAGGATACTTTTGCTCTTGATAAAATGTTCTTCTTAATTAATGCGGCCGATTTAGCAGAGTCTGAAGAAGAGCTTGAAATGGTAAAAGGTTATATCGCAGATCAGCTACTGCAATACGGTATTAGGAATCCGCGTTTATTTGCAATTTCAAGTTTATGTGCGCTTGAAGAGAAACAAGGGAAAAATATTGAAAAAGAGAAGTACGGTATTTTACAAAACTCTGGGATTGCTAAGTTCGAGGAATCATTTACATCCTTTATGATGAGAGATTTAATGCTCGTATCTGTTCATGCTTTATATGGTGCATTGCAAGGGGCAGATCAGCTGTTAGTAAATATGATAAATGGTGCAAAGCAGGGGAATGAAGAGAAAGAGAAGCAAACGAAAAAATATGAAGCAGAGCGTGATCAACTACTTCATATTATTTCATCATATAGTGTGCTTGCTGAAGAACAGGCGATGCAAAATGAAGTGAAAGAATTGCTTTATTACGTGCAACAACGTCTATTCCTACGCTATAACGATGTGTTTACTGAATTTATTAATCCAGCATCGCTTCGAACGGATGGAAATGTGAAAGTGCAGTTGCAGCAGTGTGTTATGGAATTAGTAGCATTTATTCAGCATGATTTATTACAAGAAATGCGTGCGACATCATTACGCCTTGAAAAATGGATAGATGAAGCGATGAAGCGTGCAAAGAATGAAATTGTGGTGAACTGTAAAGTAGAAAATGAATCAATTTCTATGAATGGAACAGTGGAATATGAATATAAAGATATTACACATAAAGAACCGTTCCCTTCAGTTGAAATAAAAGATTTCAAAAAAGCATTGGCACACTTTAAAAACGAGAAAAGCTTTTTTGAAAAGAATGACAAAGCCTTTATGCAAGAAGACGCTAAATCTGTATTAGAACCTCTCGTATCAAACTATGTAGCTGATGAAAAAGATTTATTTGTTCATCATTATAAGCAAGAGTGGGATTTGAAATGGAACTTATTCCAAAAAGTGATGCAGCAAGATGTGATGAATTATTATGAAAGTGTATTATTTGCATTGGCTGAAACAATTGATGTATCACTATATGAACAAAGTAAAGAACAATTGCAAAAGCAATTAGTAGAGATTGAAAAAGAAATGTATGTGATGTAGTCGTTATGAGAAAAAGATTCGTTCGATTTTCTTTTGTAGTACAGTATCTAAAGATTTGACAAACCCAGCAAATTCATCGGTAGAAATCATATGAGTAAGAACGAGTCGTCTGCCGTCTGGTGTTTCACCGCATAAGACGAACGAAGAAAATTCATATGTTTTGTTTTCTACTACTAATTTTGGATAGGAATACGTGTCGCTCTTCTTCTTCTTTCCATCAATAGAGATGACGTTGCATTTTTTCTCATTGTTGTCCATGGTGAATCCCTCCTTTCTATTACTTATGGTAGACAAGGAGGGTTTAGAACAATAGAGAAGGGGGAATTTTTTATGACTGTTGTAATAGAACGTATTTCAAAAGAAGCTATACCGAAGTCTTTATTACTACTTGCTGATCCAAGTGAACAGCAAATTGATGCATATGTACAAAGAGGATTAACATACGTAGCTAAGCAAGAGGATAATGTAATCGGTGTATATGTGATTTTGGAAACAAGGCCGAAGACGATGGAAATTATGAATATTGCGGTTGTAGAGCATTTGCAAGGAAAAGGGATTGGAAAGAAGCTAGTAAGTCATGCTATAGAAACTGCTAAAGGATATGGTATGTCAAAACTTGAAGTTGGTACAGGCAATTCTAGTGTTTCACAACTTGCTTTATATCAAAAATGTGGATTTCGTATTTTTTCTATTGATTTTGATTACTTTTCGAAGCATTATGAAGAAGAGATTATTGAAAATGGGATTGTATGCCGTGATATGATTCGGCTTGCAATGGAATTAAATCAGAACGTATAACTTATTTAGGGGGAAGAGAAGATGGAAGTACATAAAGCAATTACAGCACATTCTCGTAAACAAAATGAAAGTGTAAAAGCATGTTTACAATTAGATGCGCAGCGTGAAGCAGCTATTGAAGCAGCCGTATCTCTTGCGTCAAATGGGAAAGAATTTTCGGTTGATGTCATTAATGTTGTAACGAAGCAAATTAATGCTCTTGCAAAAAATGGTGTTACACTAGAGCGTAAATATGTTACAAAAGAAATGGTTATGGAGTATGTAAGTCGTTTGAAAGAGAAAGAAGGTCGTTAAAGATGTTAGTTACAGTCGAATGGTTACGTGAGCATATAAAAGATGAGAACGTCCGTATAATCGATTGTCGTTTTGATTTAGCGAATCCTAATTGGGGTAGAGAAAAGTATGAGGAAGAACATATTCCTCATGCATTATATTTTGATTTGAATGTAGATTTATCAAGTCCTATAACAGAACATGGTGGTCGCCACCCGTTACCAAATATTGAGGAGTTTGCAGACAAGCTTTCGCAAGCTGGTATTGATGAACACACGAAAGTGATTGCATATGACAGTGAAGCGGGTGCAAATGCTTCTCGTCTTTGGTGGTTATTAAACTATGTAGGACATGAGAAAGTATATATATTAGATGGCGGATTTCCAGCATGGAAAGAGAATGGACTACCGGTAACAACGGAAATTTCTGTTGCTAAACGAAAAGCATTCAAAGCAAATGTACAAAATCATATGCTTGTAACGATGGAAACGGTGAGAGAGAATATTTATGCAGGTGCAGATGTTACGTTAATTGATTCTAGAGAGCCAAAACGTTATGCTGGTGTAGAGGAACTTGTTGATCCGAAAGCAGGACACATTCCAACAGCAGTAAATTATTTTTGGAAGGATGGAATGCTGCAATCAGGACAATTTAAGAATGAAGCTCAGCAACAAGAACGATTCCAAAATCTTTCGAAAGATAAGGAAACAATTGTATATTGTGGTTCTGGTGTTACAGCATGTCCAAATATCGTTGCATTGAAATTAGCTGGATTCCAGAATGTTAAATTGTATGCAGGTAGCTGGAGTGATTGGATTTCTTATCCAGAAAATCAAATTGCAAAAGAAGAAGATTAATCACTTGCATGCAAAAATAATTTGTATTAAAATAAGGTCACAAGCAAGAGATTGCTCGAAAAACTTTGTATTTTACACATTGGAAACAATGTGATAATATAACGACAAGTAAATAATACATCCTGCGGTGTACGTAACTTATTTATGTCTAAAACCGATGTTAGTTATACGGAAGCTCAATATTTAGCGACCATCATCAAGCCTTCCTTGTGGAGGAAGATGTACGGTAACTGTGAGGGCATCCACCTGCGAGTAGCGGGTTTTTGGACATTTACGAGGAGCGGCACGTGCGGGGGTCTTATTTCAACTAACATTATATAAAATTCCTACGGTGTACGTAGCTTATGCATGTCTTAAACCAATAAGTTTAATATGGAAGTTCAATATTTAAATGTAGCTAACATGCCATCTTTTTAAGAAGGAAGTTACAAACATTTGTGAGAGCATCCACCTGTGAGAGCAGGTTTATGGACATCTAGAGAGAACGGCATATGTGGGGCTAAATAAAAACCTTACGTTTTATACGTAAGGTTTTTTTGTTGCATACATATATCCATGTTATCTCGATTCACCTGTGAAGTTTCCGTAATAAATATAGCACTTTCTGTCTTTATTATATCTAGGTTAGTTTGTTATACCTTTCGAAAAAAATGTAGGCTACTGTTGACATCTATTTTAAATAAGAGTAACATTTTCTATGTAATAAAAATAAGTCTCTGTTAGGTGAGGCTCCTGTATAGAGAAATGCTACTGCCCAAAAATGTCGAGAGACGCCAATGGGTCAACAGGAATGATCGAATTAAGGTTTTTCTTAACGTAGCTGGTAATGTACCTATGCTATACAGTGCTAAAACTCGGCGAGGGAGAGGTCCGTAGATTTCTAATTGTATTAGGAATCGTTTATTTGTGTATGTCATGGCCTTTACTCTTTTCGGAGTAAAGGTCTTTTTGTTGCAAAGCTATGAGTAATTTCATAGTATAAACTATAAAATAAAACGAGGAGGTGAGGAGCATGTCAAATTCTGACTCGGTTCCGTTACCCATATACTTCAAATCAAAAATATATGATGTAGGCAGGAAACGACTTGTTCCTCCCTTTATATTTATCATCATGTAGCGTTTATATGTATGTTTAAGCGCTAAATACTTTCACAGTAAAGTAGATAAATTGAGAAACAAAGCGTTTCTTCCTACGTTGTAAAGGAGGAGACGATAATATGTTATATGCAAACAAAACTGTGGGTAACACGTCATATAAATTAAGTAAAAAATCAATGAAAGAACAAACATTGCTTCAAAAAAATAAAGATTTATTAATTGAAATCGCAACGAGAGATGTAAAATCTGTATTTGCGTATTTTAAAACAACAAGAGATGGATTATCTATGAAAGAGGCACAAAAACGTATTCAAGTATACGGCCGAAATGAATTAACTTCAAAAAGAGCTCGTATTGCGGAAGTAATGATGAAGCTAAGTGGAATGATCCCAGGTTTTTCAAAACAACATGTGAGAGATGGATTACAATGTGAAAAGATTACTGTGTCTCGAGTAGAATGTTCTAGTGTAACAGGTTTAAATGGTGAATTAAAAATGATGGATTTGCCAGTACAAGAGCTTGTTCCTGGGGATATAATTTTCCTTTCAGAAGGTGACACAGTACCAGCAGATGTACGTATCATTTATGCAAATGATTTATTAGTAAATGAATCTGTACTAACAGGAAATGATGCGAGTATTGAGAAGTTTGAAAGCTGCTATCATCTTGAGCGCAAACGATTTATTCCTTTAAAAAGAATGAAAGACTATAATCCACTTGAACTTGAAAATGTATGTTTCAAAGGAACGTATATTGTTGGTGGAAATGCGAAAGCTGTAGTAGTTTCAACTGGGAAAAATACGTATACAGGGATTCTTCATACTTGTTGTAGTAGAACGTCTTAATGTGTAAATGATGCTAAATATACAAAAACAATGTATAATAGACAAAGTTGAAAAACGTAGAATGGTAATCTATTTATATAACCTTACGTGATGACGTGAGGTTATTATTTTTTTGGTAGGAGAGGAATTATGAAAAAAGTATTATTAGTTGATGGTATGGCACTATTATTTCGTGCTTTTTATGCAACAAGTGTCTATGGACAGTTTATGAAACGACAAGATGGTACCCCTACAAATGGGATTCATGGTTATATGAAACATTTATTAACGGCAATGCAAGCAATTGAACCGACACATATCGTAACATGCTGGGATATGGGAAGTACAACATTTAGAACAGAATCGTTCTCAAATTATAAAGCGAATCGTGCAGCGCCGCCTGAAGAATTAATTCCGCAATTTGATCTAGTGCAAGAAATGACTGCAAAATTATCTGTTCCAGTTATCGGTCTGAAAGGGTATGAAGCGGATGATTGTATCGGTACACTAGCAAAACAATATTGCAATGAAGCGGAAGTTTATATTTTAACAGGTGATACGGATTTACTTCAGCTTGTTGATAAGAACGTTACAGTTATGCTTCTGCGCAAAGGAATTGGAAATTACGAGTATTACACACCGGGGAAAATTATGGAAGAAAAAGGTGTAGAACCGTGGCAAATTGTTCATGCGAAAGCTTTTATGGGAGATACAAGTGATAATTATCCAGGTGTAAAAGGTATTGGTGAAAAAACAGCGTATAAGCTTATTCAAGAACACGGAACAGTATCAACTGTACTAGAAAACATAACATCATTAACGAAAGCGCAACGTACGAAGATTGAAAGTGATTTAGAGAATTTAAATATTTCATTACAATTGGCACAAATTCATTGTGAAGTTCCTATTTCATGTTCACTAGAAGAAGGATTACACACAATAGATGAAGAAAAATTACGATTCGTTTGTGAAGAAATGAATTGGGGAAGACCTGAAATATTAATCAATATGTTGTAAATACTCGAAAGACCGATTAAAAGTAAAATGAATCGGTCTTTCTTTTTTTGTTCACAAAGTTGTCAGAAAATAAACGGAATTTTCATATGAAGTTCAAATAGAATTCACAACAATCAATTATTATAAGAACAACCAGATAATTCATTATCTTTTATCCCACTTTAATGGGCAGTAAGACCCCCATCTTAAAATTCAGCGAAAGCAAAGAAGTTAGGTGGGGGATCAACTGCCCATAAAAGTCCGATTGGTTCAACTAATAATCAGTGGGGGATGAAGAAAACCCCCACTGATTAAAGTTTCACTTTATATAAATCATCCCCCAAGGAGGACAATGAAAATGAGAAAAAAAGTGAGAAAATCTTTTAAACAATTATTAATTGAAAATAAACAATCACTATTAAATAATAAAGAAAATATGAAAGAAATTGAGGAACGAATTGAGAAACGACATGTAGCATATCAAGTTGCTAGTAATTGAGTATAATAATTTTCCCTATGAAAAAAGCTTGTAGTTTAGAGACTATCCAAACTACAAGCTTTTTCTTTTGTATTACTTCCACCAAATCCAAGCCCAAAAGTAATTTCGTACATTTCGAGGAGTAATCCGTATGAAGCGTTCACCGTCAAAGAAGCAATTCAAATTTGGAAGTGTTTCATCTGGATTTTCTGGAACAAAGGTGACGATGTTTTCGTTACTTCTAATGGGTACTGTAATGGGTAGGTAGTGAAATTTGAAGCTGTACTATTTTAATCACAAGATAGATAGTTGCCATCCTAAAAAAGATTAGCACTATTAGCAGGGATGTTTAAAATAGCGATAGAACTATTTTGTGTATGGTTAATAATGTTGCATTAGCATGATTTTAATTATTATTGTACTTAATTCTTATAGGTATGTTGTCACCTCATATAGTCTTGGTCAAAATAGGATATGCGTGACAAATAAAGGGTAACATGTACAAGTTGAATTGGGAAGATGGATTTAAATGTCTAGATAAGGGGATGGAGTATGATTGAATTGGAATTTAGCGTGGAGCGTCTTAGGGAAGAACAAATAGGCGATATTGTAGCATTATCATCTTATATTGGTTGGGATTATAACAGGGAAGAAGTTGAAGCAATTTTTAACTCAGGTATTGTATACGGCGTATGGAATGAGAGAAAGGAACTTATTGCTAGCGCAGCAATAATATTATATGGGGAGGCGTTGGCATCTATCGGAATGGTAATTGTACATCCAGATTATAAGGGAAGAGGAATTGGAAAGATGATTACAAATTCATGCATGAATAGCGTATCAGCTCAAACTCCATTTATGCTTATTGCTACGGATGAAGGGAAACCTTTATATGAAAAATTAGGATTTAGGGCAGTAAGTTATGTTTCTAAATACATATGTAACTCATACAATGCGAATGATTATTGTGTAAGAAATGAAGATTATGTGATGAATTATGAAGAGGATGAGTTAGAAAAAATAATAAAAATAGATGAATATGCGTTTGGAACAAATAGAAAAGAGTTTTTAAAGAAAAGAATTATGCAAAGTGAACAGTGTATCGTTGTAAAGGACAAGGAACAAAATGTATTAGGTTACGGTTTAAGCATACAAACACCAGAAAATAAAATAATAGGACCGGTTGTTGCTAAAAATGATGAGATGGCAATGAGAATTGTACATGATTTAGCAAAAGGGCATAATGGTAAATTAAGAATTGATGTACTAGAAGGAAAGAAAGATTTCATGAAAGTATTAGAGATTACTGGTTTTAAAAAGGTGAATACACCACCAATTATGATGAAAAATAGCGGTCAATTATTAAAAAGGAATAATGAGTTATATAGCATTGCAGCACAAATTTTTGGGTGAAAAAGAATCCTTCTGAACGAAGGATTCTTTTTCGCTAATCACGATATTGATCATGAGTCGGCTGAAAGAGGTCTTCCTCGATATCCCTCACCATAGAAAAATGATCAACGTTATAATGCCCATGTAAAGTTTTATTGTGGTGACCAATAATTTGCTCTGCAGACAATACGTCAGAATCAGTTGTGGAATGACCGTTTTTAATTAATGTAACATCAAAGCCTTGTACAGTTGCTGTCCTTACAGCGGTATCAATACAATGCTCTGTTTTACATCCACCGATAACGATATGGTTAATCTTTTCTTCTTTTAAAAGTTCAAGTAAAGAAGTGCCATAGAATGCATTTGTTGCTGCTTTATTAATAAGGATTGCAGACTGAGGTACTTGGATTTTATTATGTACTTCAAAGCCTACGCCGCTACCAGAAGCAACATCGATATCTCTTACGAAAACAATAAGGGCATTGGAATCTATTGCTTTCTGCACGGCTGTATTTAATGTAGATAATAATTCGGTTTTACGAAAAACTTCACTTTCTTGTTCATTTCCATCCATTAATTCTTGCTGCGCATCGATAATTAATAGTGCTTGTTTCATCATGTCTCCCCTTTAATATGGAATAAGTTCCACGGTACATATTCCTTCATATTGTAAAGAAATCCTCCATTTATAAACGAAGTAGATGATTGATTTACAAAGTTGTCAAAGAAATTTCATTCTCATGGCGTATAAAAACATGTATGATAGGAAGTGGAGAATTTTTGAGTAGGTGGGAATAACATGCAAACAGTAGAAGATTATCTTTCATTCTTACATACGAAAGGATTTAAATTATCAGAGGAAGCACAAGGATTTATTATGTTCGGACAAGGATATACGGGTGCATCTGATGGCATTGTAAACGCAGCAATAGAAGCGACAATTAAGCATCAATTGCAGTTTGATGGCAGTTATTTTGTTGCGTTATTAGAACGATTGAAAGAAGAAGAGATTACAGATAAAAAAAGCGCTAAGGCTTTTATGCGGAAGTTACAAGCGTAACTTCACGCAGCCTGCGCTTCTTTTTTTGTTTTAGAAGGTAATTCAACAAAAACCATGCCTAGGAAAATACAGAGGCATCCGATAATAGCGGAAATAGAAAGTTGTTCGTTTGCAACGAGAACGCCTGTTAAGGCAGCGAAAACGGGCTCCATTGCGAAAATAATTGCTACTCTCGTTGGAGACGTATGTTTTTGTGCTGATGTTTGAATGAAAAAAGCAATGGATGTCGCGAACAGGGAAGTTAGAAATAGAGCAAATAAAAAGGAAGCATTCGTCCATAGTGCTACTGAAAATAATTTTTCCCAATCTTCAAACAAAAAGGCGCAAATAGAAGAAAACATACCGACAGCTAATACTTGCGATGTGCTTAACAATAAAGGTGATATTTTTTTAGAGAAGAAGCCGTTAACGAGAATATGAGCAGCGAAAGCAACTGCACAACCGAGAACGAGTATATCTCCAATGTTTAATTGAAAAGAATCACCTGCTGTTAATAAATATAAACCCGCTGTTGCTACAGCAATGCCAATTACGATAAAAATAGTAGCTTTTTGTTTTAAAAAGATAAAAGACAAGATTGGTACCATAACGATACTAAGCCCTGTTAAGAAACCAGCTTTTGAAGAAGTTGTATAAAGTAAGCCGAATGTTTGTAATACATAGCCAACGCATAAAAAGAATCCAACGGTTAATCCAGCGAGGCTACTCTGTTTTATATCTTGTTTTGAAGTTTTTTTGGAGAAAATCATTTGAACGAATAATAAAATGATTCCAGCGAATAAAAAGCGTATACCATTAAATGTAAATGGACCAACGAAAGACATAGCATTTTGAACGACGACAAATGTAGCTCCCCAAATAAAAGACACAAATAATAAAGCAAGAGGAGCAATCCAATCTTTTTTCACACTCATACCCCCGTTAATTTTGTAAGATAGCTTTTCTAGCTAATTCATCAGCAACTTTATTTTGACTACTTGGAATCCACTTAATAAAAAAGAGATCGAAACTTTTTATGTACTGCAGTGCTTCCTCTAATAGTGGTGCAAACATTTTATTTTTTGCGTATTCTTTTTCGACAGCTCGCTCAACAAGTTGCGAATCTGTACGAAAAGAGACAATGTTATAATTATGCTCCGTGCAATATTTTAATGCCGCAAGTAAAGCGTGGTATTCCGCTTCATGATTGGACATTGTCCCAAGGGGGAATGATAATTGTACAGCGGGTTGAACCCCTTTAATAAATACGCCTGCACCAGAAGGACCAGGATTTCCTTTTGATGCACCATCAATATATACTTCAATCAAAATGAGAAACCTCCAAATGATAAGATGATCCCCTACCTATATGTTTCATTGAAGTAGGGGATAGAGTAACTTAGCCGATTGTAATACTATAACGACATGTAAATGTTTCATGCGCTTGTAAAGATTGAATTCCTTTTTTTTCCTTGAAATCTTTTGCTGGATTTACTTCATCAGCAATTCCGTACCAAGGTTCAATACATAAGAAAGGTGCATTCTCGCCTGGTGTCCATACGCCGACAAATGGGAATCCATCAAATTCTACTTTTACGAATTTATTATGTTTATGAGAACGGATGGAGATTTCATCTGTATTCATATTTTCAAAAATAAGTGCATCGTTTTTAAATAGGTCGTATGTAAGTGGCAACTCATTCGTACTTTCAGCAATTAGTTGCTTCTTATTTGAAAGGTAAGGTCCTTCTAATACGCTCGTTTCTAAACGCTCTGAACCATTAAAAGATAGATGGTAATCTGTAAATGACTCGCCCTCTAATAACGGGAAATTGAAACCAGGATGTGCTCCGATTGAGAAGAACATCTCTTTTGAAGCAGGGTTATTCACTTCGTATGTTACATGAACGGTTTGTCCGTCTAGTTCATAAGAAACGAGTAATTCGAATTCGTATGGGTATTTTTTTAATGTTTCTTCATTACTAGTTACAATGTAGGTGATTTTCGTTTCACTTTGTTCTTCTACAGAGAATGTAAGATCACGAGCAAAGCCGTGTTGTGTTAAAGAATAAGGTTTACCATCTACGTAGTATGTATTATCTACTAATCGGCCGACGATTGGGAATAAAATTGGTGCACGGCGTCCCCAATAAGTAGCATCACCTTGCCATAAGTATTCTGTATTGTCTTCTTTTAAGCGAACGCTTTGTAATTCTGCACCTTTGTCAGAGATGGTAACGATCACTTTTTCATTTTGAATTGTTGCAGTCATGAAGTAAAACCTCCTAAATCTTTCATATATTTCATTATACGTTGTCTAAAAGAAAAAGGGTAGTTCATGGTAGGAATCTATTGACGAAAGGGGGGCTACCGCGTAAAATATAATCTTGTTGCTAAAAAAACGAATAACGTGGTTCGAAACCATCCCACGTAAAAAAACTAAGGAGATTTTGTCATGAATATTAGAACTTTAGTCGGTAATGGTATTTTAGCGGCATTATATATTGCTGTTTCTATGCTTATTCAGCCATTTGGCTTTACGAATGTACAGTTTCGTATTTCAGAGATGTTTAATCATCTCGTTGTATTTAATAAGAAAGCAATTTACGGAATTGTATTAGGTGTATTTTTAACGAATCTCTTTTTCTCACCTATGATCGCTTACGATTTAGTATTTGGAGTAGGGCAATCTATTCTTGCATTAGTTGCAACGATTATTTCTATGCGATTTATTAAAGGTGTTTGGGCTCGTATGATTTTTAATACAGTTATTTTTACAATTACAATGTTTATGATTGCAATTGAACTTCATCTTGCATTTGATTTACCATTTATGTTGACTTGGTTAACATGTGCAATCGGTGAATTTGTTGTCATGGCGATTGGTATGCCTGTAATGTACTGGATTAATAAACGAGTACAATTTGAAAGATTTATGTAATAGATGAAAGAGCTATTCCTATAGGGATAGCTCTTTTTGTATGTAATCACATTGAATATAATGCTGTGACTATTGATAAAATATAATAAAATAAAGTGAGGCTTTCATTAGCTGGCTACATATAAGAAGTCTTACATAAGGGGAATCTAGTATGAAATATAAAATTCATTGGTTGTATAAAACAAAGCGCGGTTTGCAGACGGACTTAACGACAGATTATATGAACATAGAAGAAGTACTTCAATTTGCAGAGGATTTCGAGAAAACAGGAAGAGTAAAAGAACTATTATTTTATGATGAAATGGATGCAGAATGGTCATTAAAAGAAATGAAAAAATTGAGTAAGCAAGTGGAGGATGAGCCTCAAGAAATACTCGTTTATTTTGATGGTGGTTATGATGTGCAGACGAAAGAAGCTGGAGTAGGTATATGTGTGTACTATAAAAAAGGAAATAAAAACTACCGAATTCGCCGTAATGCATATATAGAAGGCATATATGATAATAATGAAGCGGAATATGCATCATTACTATATAGCATGAATATACTCGAGGAATTAGGGATTAAGTATGAAGCGGTCACGCTTCGCGGAGATTCTCAAGTTGTACTGCAGCAATTGGCTGGAGAATGGCCTTGTTATGATGAACATTTAAATCATTATTTAGATCAAATTGAGCAAAAGGCGAAGCAAATGAAATTAAAACTTGTATGTGAGCCTATATCAAGAAAACAAAATAAAGAAGCACATCAATTAGCTACGCAAGCATTAGAAGGAACAGTGATTGATAGTCATAAAGAAATAACCGAATAGAGAGGTGCAAGAGTGGATAAAAAGCAACTCATTACAGAGGTAAATGACTTATTAGAAACGTATTGTGAAGGATGTTTTTTGCGAGAACATAATCGAAAGACAAATAGTAAGTATTATGCTCATTCCTTTTGTATAAGACAATGTACAGTTGGAGAAACATTGAAAAAATATGGGGAACAGTTGTCATGAAAAAATATCCAGAGAAAACTCTCTGGATGTTTTTTAGTGCTTCGCTTCATTTAATTGATGCTCACACTCGCTTAATTTCTTTTCCTCATTTATTAAAAATGGCTCGTCTAAATCTGTTGCAACAGATTTCATAATTTCAAGCTGAGAGCGAGCTGCTTCTACAGCAGTAGTCGCATGCTCTAA
This sequence comes from Bacillus sp. (in: firmicutes), assembly GCF_031983925.1. Classification (NCBI taxonomy): domain Bacteria; kingdom Bacillati; phylum Bacillota; class Bacilli; order Caryophanales; family Bacillaceae; genus Bacillus; species Bacillus sp. (in: firmicutes). Next base: position 300,180 of record NZ_DALYZR010000001.1, read on the forward strand.
TGTATCTGGATCCATTGAAATTGTCGCTGATCCTACCATTTTTTGTGCTGTTTCTACACGGAATTTCACTTCTTCAAAATCATTTACTTCTGATCCCATTAATAATTCCTCCTTTGTATAGTGCGCATTTCACATAGTTTTTGCTCTGGAAAACGGAAATATACAAAGGAATAACAAAGGAGGTTACCAAGTAAGGTAACCTCCTGTCATATGTTGGATTAAAGTTTTACTACGTTAGCAGCTTGAGGTCCACGGTTTCCTTCAGTGATATCGAAAGATACTTCTTGACCTTCTTCTAAAGCTTTGTAGCCTTCGCCTTGAATAGCAGAGAAATGTACGAATACATCGTCAGCGCCTTCAATTTCGATAAATCCAAAACCTTTTTCGTTGTTAAACCATTTTACTTTTCCTTGCATGTTACAATTCCTCCTAGAAAACATTTACGTTTTTTCATTTAGTGAAATTCATTTGAAAAGATAATATAAACTAAAAATGCTATAATCTTGAATATTCTGCTAAATGATTAATTTAAATATACACGAATTGGGAGAATTTAGTCAAGTAAGCGATTTTATTTTTTTGTATTTTTAAATAATTTTTTAGCCAAATTTTTTAATAGGTATAGGACAGGCCGAGTATGTAATAGTCTTAATTGAACGCTATACATAATGAGGTGAAAGAATGAATGAGTCTTATTTATTAGATAATGAAGCAATGAGAACGAGAAACGACATACCGAATTGGGTTGCAAAGGAATTTCAAAATTTTTCGAGTGTTGTGCTAGAACCAACTTTTCCGTGCTATTTCGGCTTAACAGCTTTAAAAAAGAATGAACTTCGTTATTCATTTCTCTCTCATAATGATTGGAGTCATTTGCCACATACAATGTTATCTTTTTTAGAGTTAATGAAAGAGCGTCCAATTGTAAGAAGAGGATTTTTTCTTTTTGTAGAACCGGAATGTGAGGAGCAATCACTGGAATATTACCGTGATTACTTTTGGAAAGTACTACAATATTTACATGAAAACGATAAGGAAACATGGCCAAAGCAAATTCCTGAAGACCCAGATCATTACTTATGGGAATTTTCATTTGGCGGGGAACCGATATTCGCATTTGGAAACGCACCAGCCTATAAACAACGAAAAACTAGGCATTTAGGAAATTCTCTCGTTATTGGATTTCAGCCACGTACTATATTTGATGGATTAGAAGGAGATCGTCCTAAAGGAGCATATTCTAGGCAAACGGTCCGTGAGCGAGTTGAAAAGTGGGATCAGCTGCCGAAACATCCTAACATTAGTCATTATGGTGATCCGGATCATCGTGAATGGAAACAATACTTTATAGGAGACGATGTAGAACCGTTAAAAGGAAAATGTCCTTTTCTTCATAAGATAGAAAAGTAAGAGTCATCATCTGGATGGCTCTTTTGCATATTTTGGATAAAAAAGGGTATTTTAGTAGTAAATATTTTGAGGAAAGCTAGTCTATTTTTAATTATTACATCATTACTTAATAGTAAAGGAAGTAGAAAGGATAGAGTGATGTTTGGAGCAATTATACAACAAATTGTATTAGGTATTTCATTAGCTGCGCCAGTAGGTCCGATTAATATTGAAATGTTAAAACGAGGAATTGAACGAGGTTTTTGGCATGCGTGGGTTGTTGGAATTGGTGGAATGACAGCAGATATTTTGTTTATGCTTCTCATCTATTTCGGTTTATCTTCTCTGTTTATGTATACATATGTACAAGCTTTTATGTATTGCACAGGGTTTTTCTTATTATTTTATTTAGGATTTCAAAGTGTAAAACAAGGAATTTCTCAATCGAATATGGAATATAAAAAAGAAGAGGTAGGCGGCCTTAAACAATCGTTTATGGCAGGTTTTTTAATTGCGATATCCAATCCATTAAATCTTGTTTTTTGGTTTGGTATATATGGAAGTACACTTAGCTCATTGCTTACGAAGGTAACGAAACAAGAAGCCTTTTTGTACAGTCTTTGTATTATCGTTGGTATTATTTTATGGAATGTAAATATTGCTTTTTCTGTCCATTTTGGCAGAACATTATTAAAGCAAAAAGCACTTGGCTATATAACAGCCGGAGCAGGTATTATTTTAGTAGGATATTCTATCCATTTTGCATACAAAGCTTTACAGTTGTTCACATAAGATTGAAGGGGAGATTTTTATGTATCGAACCACTATTGACGGAAAAGAAATCATTATTACGTTAGCACCAAAAATCAGAAAAGAAATTACTGATAGAAATCCACTATATGAAGCGGTATTTCATAATGCAGCAAGATTACTACAAACAAAGCAACCAACGTTTGCTGTAAATCATGAAATATTTGGACTTATCATTGGAGAGGTACAAAGAGGAGAAGTAACAGTGTTTGCGGTAGAACATATTATTCCAAAGCAAAATATATTTGGACCGAACAATTTTTTCTCGACAATAGAGCAACAGGCAAATTTGTAAAGCGTATAGAATAAGATATAGAAAAGAAATAGTCGTAACGATATGTTGCGACTGTTTTTTTTGAAAAGGGGGAAGGAAGATGAAGAGGGTGGGGAAAGAGTTCTTTTTACAACATGATATCGTTATTATGTATAGTATTTTATTTGTTTTTATCATTATTTTAAAAATGCAATTTTTCACATGGATCGGTTTGTTAGCATGTTTGTTTGGGATTATTTTTTATACGCTAAACGAATATATGACACACCGTTTTTTATTTCATTTAAAACCACCTAAAAACGTATTTTTATTAAAAATGCTAAGAAGATTACATTATGACCATCACGTATATCCAGATGATTTAAAACTTTTATTTTTGCCTGTATGGTTTAGTATACCGAGCTTTACTATATATTTACTTATATCATACGTGATAACAAAAAGTGTTACCATTACACTTTCATTCGGAATCGGAATGATTATTATGCTTCTCGTTTATGAATGGAAACATTATATTGCACATAAGCCAATTCGTCCCGTCACCAAGTTTGGTAGGTGGCTAAAAAAACAGCACATATTACACCATTATAAAAATGAAAAGTTTTGGTTTGGTGTTTCAAATCCAGTATTCGATTTCATATTTGGAACACTTAAAGATGGAAAAGACGTTGAATTAAGCGAAACAGCTCGTAATTTAGAAAAAGAGAAAAAAACAGAAGTGGTGCGATAAGCACTACTTTTTTATTTTGTTTTAATGGGTATGAAAGCTTCACTGGCACGTAAATTTTATGTTGAAAAAGTATATTAAAAACTTAGGGGAAAATGCCGAAAAATGTCTATCGAAAAATCTTTGCAGGAATGTATGGATTGTCTAAAATGAAAATAAGTTTCTGAATATTTATAAAATTTAGTTTTTTGGTATACAAGGGGGAATTGTACTTTCAGTAAGAGAGGGGATTAGAGAATGAAACGAGATGATACGTCAGCACGTAAGTTACAAAATGAGGTGAATTATACAGAGGTTGTTCAGTCAGAAGAATTTCAATTGTTATTAAATACGAAAAAGAAGTTCATCGTTCCAATGAGTATTTTCTTTTTAAGTTTTTTTATTGCGTTACCTATTTTAACATCGTATTCAAAGGTACTCAATACACCGGCATTTGGTGATGTTACGTGGGCGTGGATATTTGCTTTTGCACAATTTATTATGACGTGGTCATTATGTATGATTTACAGCAAAAAAGCTGAATCCTTTGATAAAATCTCACAAAACATTCTGCAAGAGATGCAAAAAGGGAGGGGCTGACTTTGAATACAACCGCTTTTGCACTATTTTTAATCATCGTACTTGGTACACTCGTCATAACTTATTTTGCATCGAAGAAAACGAAAAATGCGAGTGAATTTTATACAGCTGGAGGGGGATTAACTGGTTGGCAAAATGGTCTGGCCATTGCGGGAGATTATATGTCTGCTGCGTCTTTTCTTGGTATAGCGGGAGCGATCGCGTTAACTGGGTTTGATGGTTTCTTCTATAGTATCGGTTTCTTAGTTGCTTATTTAGTTGTACTATACTTAGTTGCAGAGCCGCTTAGAAACTTGGGGAAATACACATTAGCAGATATGATTGCGGCGCGTTTTGATGCGAAAAAAGTTCGCGGAGTTGCAGCGCTTAATACGATGACGATATCCATTTTTTATATGATTGCACAATTAGTTGGTGCGGGTGCACTTATTAAATTATTATTAGGAATCGAATATACAACATCTGTATTAATCGTTGGTACACTTATGACTGTGTATGTTATTTTTGGTGGCATGACTGCGACGAGCTGGGTACAAATCGTTAAGGCTGTATTACTTATGGCTGGTACATTTATTATTTCTGTAATCGTTTTCGCCAAATTTAATTTCAGTGTGACGGAAATGTTCGCGCAAATGAAAACAGCTACTCCGTTAAAAGAGTCGTTTTTAAATCCCGGTGTAAAGTATAAAGATGGTCTTGATACGCTATCTTTAAATTTAGGACTAGTTCTTGGTACAGCAGGGTTACCACATATTCTTGTCCGCTTTTTTACAGTACGTGATGCAAAAACGGCACGTCAATCTGTTGTATATGCGACATGGTTAATTGGCGCATTTTATATTATGACGATTTTCTTAGGATTTGGGGCAGCAGCGTTTGTAGGAAATGAGGCAATTATTAAAGCAAATCCAGCTGGTAATATGGCAGCACCTTTATTAGCTAAAGCATTGGGCGGAGATTTCTTATTTGCTTTCGTATCAGCAATTGCTTTTGCAACGATTTTAGCTGTAGTGGCAGGCCTTGTATTAACAGCAGCATCCGCATTCGCACATGATTTTTATAATGAAATTATCCGTAAGGGGAAATCAACGGAAAAAGAGCAAGTATCCATGGCTCGTTATGCGTCTATTGGAGTAGCTGTATTATCTATTATACTAGCGTTATTTGCTCAAACATTGAACGTAGCATTTTTAGTTTCGTTAGCATTTGCAGTTGCAGCGAGTGCAAACTTGCCAGTTATATTATTCACAATATATTGGAAGCGCTTCAATACAACAGGTGCCATCTCTGGTATGATTGCTGGTCTTGTATCAGCTATTGTTCTTGTAGCGTTAAGCCCAAATGTATGGAACCCTGTAGCTGGAAAAGCTATATTTGTTGGGGAAGCGATATTCCCATATACGACACCTGGAATTATTTCGATTCCGCTCGGATTTCTTGCAGCGTATTTAGGAACTGTTTTATCTAGTAAGAAAGAAGATGCAGCGAAATTTGATGAAATTCTCGTGAAATCTAATACTGGGCATGGTATTAGTGACGCGTCTTCGCATTAAAAAAGAGGAGCTTTTCGATAGATAAGAAAAGCTCCTTTTTCTTTTGTCATTTTCTTGTAAATAATACTGCTTTGTAAGTAGGATTTGTCTTAATTTTGTGGAATGAAAATAAGCAGGGAGAAATTTAAATCATCATGGTACCAGCGCAGCTTTTGTGAAAAATAAGTTGTTATGGAAGGTGGAAGAAATGATGAAAACGAAACAGACTGATGAATTATTAGCAAAAGATGAGCAATATGTTTGGCACGGAATGCGTCCCTTTAGTCCAAATAGTACAATGGTAGGGGCAAAAGCAGAAGGGTGCTGGGTTGAAGATATACAAGGAAAAAGATATTTAGATGGTATGAGTGGTCTTTGGTGTGTGAATAGTGGATATGGCAGAAAAGAGCTTGCAGAGGCGGCCTATAAGCAATTACAAACATTATCATACTTTCCGATGTCACAATCACATGAACCGGCTATAAAGCTTGCAGAAAAATTAAATGAATGGCTTGGAGGAGAGTATGTTATTTTCTTCTCTAATAGTGGTTCGGAAGCGAACGAAACAGCTTTTAAAATAGCGAGACAATACTATGCGCAAAAAGGTGAACCACATCGTTATAAATTTATGTCACGTTACCGCGGCTATCATGGGAATACAATGGCAACGATGGCAGCGACGGGACAAGCACAGCGTAGATATCAATATGAGCCATTTGCTTCAGGATTTTTACATGTAACGCCGCCAGATTGTTATCGTATGCCTGGAATAGAAAGAGAGAACATTTATGATGTAGAATGTGTAAAAGAAGTAGATCGGGTCATGACATGGGAACTAAGTGAAACGATTGCAGCTTTTATTATGGAACCAATTATTACAGGCGGAGGCATTTTAATGCCGCCACAAGACTATATGAAAGCTGTTCATGAAACGTGTCAAAAACACGGTGCCCTGCTTATTAGCGATGAAGTGATTTGCGGTTTTGGACGTACAGGAAAGGCATTTGGATTTATGAATTATGATGTGAAGCCTGATATTATTACAATGGCAAAAGGCATTACGAGTGCATATTTACCATTATCAGCAACAGCTGTGAAAAAAGAAATATATGAAGCATTTAAAGGAAAGGGAGAATATGAATTCTTCCGTCATATTAATACATTTGGTGGAAATCCTGCAGCTTGTGCACTAGCACTTAAAAACTTAGAAATTATGGAAAATGAAAATTTAATTGAGCGATCTGCGCAAATGGGTTCTCTTTTATTAGAGCAATTAAAAGAAGAAATTGGGGAGCATCCACTTGTTGGAGATATTAGAGGAAAAGGTCTACTAGTGGGAATTGAACTAGTAAACGATAAAGAGACGAAAGAGCCAATTGATAACGACAAAATTGCAAGTGTTGTAAATGCTTGCAAAGAAAAAGGGTTAATTATAGGTAGAAACGGTATGACAACAGCAGGATATAATAACGTCTTAACATTAGCGCCACCACTTGTTATTTCAAGTGAAGAAATTGCCTTTGTTGTTGGAACGTTGAAGACAGCGATGGAACGCATTTAATGAATCGAGCGAGCTGTGATTACAGCTCGCTTTTGTTTATCCCACTTAATGGGCAGTAAGACCCCCACCTCAAAATGCAGCGAAAGCAAAGGAGTTAGGTGGGGGTCGGGCTGCCCATTAAAGTCCGATTGGTGAGGGCTGATTAAAGTTTCACTTTATTAGGTGAAATATGATACGTTTTCAAAGGGAGGGAAATTATTATGAAGAAATATGATCCTAGTCAACATTATCACATCGGATATTATGAAGATGGATATGATTTAGAAGTGACAGCGTACAAAAGAATACATGAACCAGTTTGGGATGCTTATATTCCACACTATGAGGTAGAAGATTTTTATAAGAAAGTGGAGGAAATGAAGCTAGGTGAATATGTAGATGATTATGGCATTATGGTGTATTCATTTCGTAATGATATTGATGATGATGAAGCGCGAATTATTTTTGAAAAATGGTTAAAAACGAACGGGATTGTTTAAAGATAAAACGAAAAAGAAGCCTACTATCTTATAAGATAGTAAGCTTCTTTTTTATTAAACTTATTTACTTGCTTTCATTGCTTTATCTTTTGCACCAAAAGTGTATTTTAACATTGGTGGTGTAATCATTGTAGTTAAAATAACGACAATAACGATAGCTGTAAAGTAATCTTGTGCTAGTAGACCTGAAGAAAGTCCTGTTCCTGCGATGATAAGTGCAACTTCACCACGAGAAACCATTCCAGAACCGATAATTGCAGAAGACTTAGCGTCAAATCCAGTCATTCGTGCACCTAAGCCACAACCGATTAGTTTCGTTAATACAGCGATTACTGTTAATGCTAGGATGAACCAAATTTGATCGCCAATACCGTCAAATGTAATATTCATACCGATACTTACGAAGAATACTGGAACGAACATAGCGTAAGCGATTGGCTCTACTTTCTTTTCTACTTCATGTTTGTAGTTCGTTTGAGAAATAGCGATACCAGCTGCGAAAGCACCGATAATACCAGCAATTCCTAATAGTTCGCCGAAATATGCGAATGAGAAACAGATGATAAGAGCCGCGCTCACGATAGACTCAGATACGCGTAGTGGTGATAACCAGCGCATAATCGCAGGAACACCTTTCCATCCGATTAAAATAATAGAAGCGAAGAATACAACTTTCTTCAAGATAATCATTGTTAAGTTAACATCGTCTGTACCTAGGAAACTCATTGCAAATGCTAATAAAATAACGACAAGAATGTCATCAAATACAGCTGCGCCCAGCATAGTTGTACTTTCACGTGTTTTCATCTTTCCTAAATCGCGAAGTGTTTGTACGGAAATACTAACACTTGTCGCACATAGAAGTAATCCTAAAAATACAGCATTTCCTTGTTCCATTCCCATAATAAGACCAGAAACGTAACCACCTACGAATGGAAGAATGATACCTCCAAGTGCAACAGCTAAAGAAGAATTACGATTTGCGTTTAATTCCTCTAAGTCTGTTTCAAGTCCTGCCATAAACATTAAAAGAATAACACCAACATTACTTAATTGTGTTAGAAGCTCTGAATTTTCAATCCAACCTAATACAGCTGGACCGATAACGATACCGACAATTAATTTACCTAGTACAGAAGGTTGACCTAATCTAACACTAAGATCACCAGCAAGCTTTGTACTTAATAAAATAAGTGCAATTTGAAAGAAAAATTCGAATTCCATCGGATCCTCTCCTTATCATTTTTATTTTTATCATACGATTTCTCGGAATTTGCCTAATGAAAATATGTAAAACCCATTAAACAAAGGGTCTGATTACGAGTTCTTTTGAACTTGTAATTTGAACCTGTAATTAATATATAATAGATTTTACAAAAAATCAATGAAAAAATGGGGGCTTTTTTAGAGAGAGACTGTGTAATTGGAGATATACATATAAGAGTAGCGTGTGAATTTATATATGTATGAAATAGTATGAAGTCCTTTTTCATTACAAATAATAAAGCCTAAATACGATTTCACGAGTTATAAATGTGAAAGGGAGGGTTTATAGTTTGAAGTCATTAAAAAACAACGTGTCTATCGTTGCTTTAGGTGGAGTAAATGAAATAGGGAAAAATATGTATGTTATTCAATTTGAAAATGATATTGTCGTTATTGATTGTGGATCAAAATTTCCAGATGAAAGTTTATTAGGAATTGATTTAATCATTCCAGATGTCACCTACTTACAAGAAAATAAAGAAAAAATTCGCGGATTAGTCGTGACGCATGGACATGAAGACCATATTGGCGGAATACCATATTTTTTAAAACAACTAAACGTACCAATCTATGCTACGAAGTTAACGTTAGGTTTAATTGAAATTAAATTAAAGGAGCATAACCTTCAAGATAATACAGAATTAATCGTGATTCATTCAGAATCAGAAATTGATTTTGGTGCTATTAAGACAACTTTTTTTAAAACGAATCATAGTATTCCAGATTGCCTCGGTATTGTTTTTCATACACCAGAAGGTACTATAGTACATACAGGTGATTTTAAATTTGATTTAACACCAGTTAATAATCAACATCCTGATATTCATAAAATGGCTAAAATAGGTAGTGAAGGTGTATTAGCTTTACTATCTGAAAGTACAAATGCAGAACGACCTGGATTTACCCCATCAGAAAGGTCGGTAGGGGAACGGATAGAGGAAATATTTATGAAAGCAAATAGGAAAGTGATTATTTCTACTTTTGCTTCTAATGTGAATCGTGTTCAGCAAATAGTTGAAGCTTGTATAAAAACAAATCGAAAACTGGCTTTGCTCGGGAGAAGTATGGTAAATGTAGTAGAAGTTGCTCTAGAGAAAGGGTATCTAAATATTCCAGATGGTATGCTAATTGAAGCAAATGAGGTAAATAATGTAGATCCAAAGCAGGTCGCAATACTTTGTACAGGAAGTCAAGGAGAACCAATGGCAGCTTTAGCGCGTTTAGCTAGTGGAAACTATAGGCAAGTAGATGTTTTACCAGAAGATACAGTTATTATAGCTGCGACTCCTATTCCAGGAAATGAACGTAATGTTTCGCGAATTATCGATAACTTATTTGCATTAGGGGCAAGAGTGATTTACGGATCAGGCAGTTCTACTGGAGTCCATGTATCTGGCCATGCATATCAAGAAGAATTAAAGTTAATGCTCACATTAATGAAGCCAAAATATTTTATCCCCATTCATGGAGAGTTTAGAATGCTACATCACCATAGCTTGCTAGCGGAATCAATTGGTGTTGAAAAAGAAAATATCTTTATCGTTCGTAATGGAGATGTTGTAGATATAAGTAATCAAGTGGCAATTCAATCGAGAAAAATACAAGCAGGAAATATATATGTAGATGGATTAGGAATTGGTGATGTTGGAAATGCATTATTACGTGATCGAAAACAACTTTCAGAAGATGGAATGCTCGTTATAGTTATTACTTTTAATAAAGTGGATGGAGAAATAATTTCAGGTCCTGATATTATTTCTCGTGGATTCGTCTATGTTCGTGATTCAGAAGAATTTTTGAAGGAATTAAATAAATTAGCTGTTATTACGATTAATAATGTAAAGAAAGAGAAAGTGAATAGCTGGGGTATTTTGAAAAGAGAAGTAAGAGAAGCTTTAGGGAAGTATATATATACGAGTACGAAAAGAAAACCGATGATTCTTCCTATAATTATAGAGGTGTAATAATGAATAAAAAGAATTCTCTTAAGGGAATTCTTTTTTGTTTTGAAGATAGAATGAACATATAATGAAATAAATAGAAATGGAAGGGAATAAAAGATGTTATTAAACAAACGCTTTACAATTGGAGAAATGGCAAAAATGCATAATATAGCGGAATCTACTTTACGTTATTATGATGAAAAAGGAATTTTTCATCCGTCCATTGTGGACCCACAAACAAATTATCGCTATTACACAATCGATCAATTTTCACTATTAGATACGATTAAGTTTTTACGCCAATTAAATATTCCATTAAAGGAAATTAAGAAATATATTGATGAAAGAAATCCAGCATACGCACTCAATTTGTTGGAAAAACAACAAGAAATGATGTTGAAAAAACAAAGAGAAATTGAGTATGCTTTGGCGAAAATGGAGCATAGAATTCATTTGATTAAGGAAGCAACAAAAGCAAAAGCTAAACAAATGGTAATAAAAGAGATCCCGCGGCGAAAAATAACAGCCATTGCGGTTGCTCCGAATACGACGGATGATATGTTTGAGTACTACATCCATTCGTTGCAAAAAAATATGAGGCAAATGGATGATAGTTTATTTTCTGGAGATATTGGTGTAACAGTTGCGAAAAAAGGATTCATGCAAAATGAGTTTCAAGCGTATAGTAGCGTGTTTATTCTTTTGGATTATATGCCGTATGAAGTGCATAATTCAGATGAGATTAAGGAAGGTTTATATGCTTGTTCTTATCATCATGGACCGTATGAAGAAACAGATGCAACGTATAAGGAATTACTTGCATACATTGATCAAGAAGGATATGAAGTAAGTGGAGATGCGATTGAGATTGGATTAATCGATTGGTCTGTAACAGAAAATCCAGAGGAGCAAGTAACAGAAATTCAAATTCCTATCATGAAAAAATAAAACAATAAGCTGTGGCACTCGTATCATTACAAATGGGTATTAAATACGATAATTCAGTTACCTATTTTTTAAATTCTCTATTGACCTTCAAGTTACTTGAAGGTTTAAACTAAGAAAAGAGAGTTAAAAAAAGGAGCATAATAGTATGGAAGCAACAGAAAAATTAAGAGAAAAACCGATAAAAAGTTTATTTATTTCTTATTTAATACCAGCTGTTCTAGGAATGGTATTAATGTCGGTTAATATTGTAATTGATGCGGTAATGATTAGTCGGGGAGTTGGAGCAAATGGATTGGCAGGAGTAAACGTGGCTATTCCAGCGTTTTCAATTTTCTTCTCTATTTCATTATGGATTGGAATGGGCGGGGCAACGTTATATTCCATTGCATTAGGTGAAAATAAAATTGAAAGAGCAAGGTCTATTTTTACTCAATCCATGACGGTAGCAGTCATTATTGTAGGCGTTTTAGCGGCCATTTGCTTATGGAGAATAGAAGATTTAGCATACGTATTCGGTGCGAATGAAGTAATTTTACCGTATGCGTTAGACTATTTACACGTATTATTAACATTTGGAATGATATACGTTTTAGAAAATATTTTAAGTACATTTATACGAAATGATGGAAATCCTAATTTAGCAATGGCAGGTTTAGTTGTAACAGCTGTATTAAATATAGTGTTTGACTATATCTTTATTTTCATCTTTAAATGGGGCGTAACAGGAGCTGCTTCAGCAACTATTCTTTCAGCAGCGATTGGTTTCCTTGTATTATTAACGCATTTCTTTAGAAAAAGTAGTATTTTAAAATGGACGAAATTCCATTTTGAATGGGATACAGTAAAACAAATTATGATAATTGGTTTCCCGAGCTTTACAGCAGAAAGTACAGTAGCGATTGTAACGATTGGTTTTAATATTGCATTCGTTCAATATGCAGGAGAAGTAGGAGTCGCTTCTTATGCGATGGTGAATAGTATTCATGCAATGACATTGCTATTATTCTTTGGTGTAGGTGCAGCATTACAACCGATTGCTAGTTTCCATTATGGTGCAAATTTAGCAGAGAGACTTCGTGAAGGATTGCAGTTTGCAGTGAAAATTGCAGTTGTACTTGGAGGCGTTGCAATAATTGTCGGATTATTCTTCGGGAAATATATTATTGGTCTATTTGATGTCCAATCTCCAGAGTTATTGGAGTTAACATTAACAGGTATGAGCTTGTTCTTTATCCAATATGTATTTTTAGGCTATAACATTGTGTATGGAGAGTACTTCCAATCAGTGCGACAAACGACAAAATCAGTACTTATTATAATGAGCCGAGGGCTGCTATTTATTATTCCGTTATTATGGATTATGCCGAAATTATTTGGGATAAACGGAATTTGGCTCGTTATGCCAGTAGCGGAAGTATTGACAGCGATTATCGTATTTACGATGAATCGTATGAAACATCCTGTGCCATTAAACATGGCAGGCGAGAAAGAAGCAATATGATGAAGAAAATCCCCTTGAGCAAGTAAGGGGATTTTTTATTCTTTTAAACTAATAGCAAAAGATCCATCCGTTTCTTGAACAGACGCAAAGGCAACGTTTTTAATATTTGTGATGCCTTTTTCTTTTAATTCTTTATATAACCACTTTTCGTCCTTATGAATTAACTTTAAGTTATCGTATTGAATTTGTGAATCAACGATAAGGGCAATTGGTAATCCAGCATACTTAACATCTATGTTCAAATCTTTCGGAGTTAATGGGACAAGTTCACGCTTTGGTAAAATGCTAATGGCTCCATTCGCTTCTAAAATAGCGTATTCAATTTCATGAACACTTGGATATCCTGCGACACGAAGGTTAGAAAGTAATTCAGCAATGGGATACCTACTTTTTTGTAAGTTCTCAAAAATAATATCACCATGTTTAATTAAAATAATCGGGTGTCCGAGAATGAAACGATTTAGTTTGTTGAATAGGCTTAATTTTGTAAGGATTAAATGCAAACATGTAATAACGACCATACCGAGAAAAGCTTGCAAAGCACCAGAGACTGGTATGGCCTGAAAAGCTAAATAAGATAAAAAGATAATAGCACCAAAATCATGAGGAGTTAGTTGTGCTAAAGCTGATTTACCGAGCATCTTAAGTGATAGTAAAAATAAGATAAAAAAGAACGATACGTTACATAAAAAGAGAAGCAATAGAGACACTCCTTCGTGCAAAGTTGTACTTACTGTTCCCGAAAGAAATATAAATATTACTTTCTAGAGGATAAATTAGGTTGAATTGGAATTTGTCTGTATACAAACAAATAAATGGATATTATCATGAAAGAAGCAAAGAACATAGGAGTATAGAGATATGAGAAAGAAAAAAATAATGAAGTATATGATAGGAATGATAATGGTTTGCGCCGTTTATGTGGGATTTTTACAATATAACATTTATAAGCATGGGCAAATGAATGCCACCTATGAAGCTGATTATATCATTGTATTAGGCTCGAAAGTAAACGGAACGAAACCATCGTACTCATTGCAATATCGTATTGATAAAGCAGCTGAGTATTTGAAAGCACATGAGAAAGCAATTGCTATTGTGTCTGGAGGAAAAGGAAAAGGGGAAGATATTTCAGAAGCATTAGCAATGAAAAATGAATTAATAAAACTAAAAATTGCAGAAGACCGCATTATAATGGAAGATAAGTCAACGAGTACAGATGAAAATATTAAATTCTCAAAACCTTTAATTCCGGACAATATGAAAAAAGGACTGATCGTAACAAATGACTTCCATATGTTTAGAGCGAAAAAAATAGCAGCTAAGCAAGGTTTACAATTAGAAGGTCTTCCGGCCGAAACACCAAAGCGAATTGTCATTCCATCGAATATACGTGAATATTTAGCCATTACGCAATATTGGTTTATGAATCGAATATAGTGGACGTGGTCCCGCCTAGCATTCTAGGCGGGATTTTTTGAGGGGAATCTTACAAATATGTCATCTTAATGAAAGGTAAAGCGATAGTTTCTAGAATGGATTCCTGACATAATGAAGATAACAAAAACTATTTAGAGGTGAATCGGATGAAAGGAAATAATATATTATCTTCACTATGTTACTTTAGTATCTTTTTTGCACCATTTTTACTACCAATTATCGTGTACTTCGTTGCAGAGGATGAAGTGAAATATCACGCGAAAAAAGCATTTTGGTCACATATTTTCCCGTATGCAATTTTATTCGGAGGGGTAGCGATATCAGGAATATACGGTTTAGGATTCAATCAATCTGACGGTGCTGGAATTGGGATCATGATCACATATGCAGTGTTCATTCTTGTAGGGATTTATTACTTCATTTGGAATATTGTAAAAGGTGTTAAAGTGTTGAAAACAGCGCAATAAGATAAGGAATAATTTGGAGTTAATTTGTCGTTATTTGTCGGTAAGTCGATATCCTTTTTCGAATAGACGATATATTTGAAAAATCGTCGATATAGTGCAAGGAATCGTTGATATATTGAAAAAATCGTCGATATAATTTCATTTACCGTATTAATAGATCTTTTAAAAGGAGCAATTCAAAAAGAATTGCTCTTTTTGTGCTTATAAGTTGTGAATATTGGAAAAGATATGTTAATTTTTCATTAGGAAGAGAAAAAAGGAGTGATTTTCATGAATGAGATGATACATAAAATGGAGCAACACGTTTCAGTTCGTAAATATAAAGAAGAATCCATTCCGAAAGATGTAGTAGAAAGAATGGTGCAAGCTGCGCAGCATGCTGCTTCCTCGCATTTTGTACAAGCTTACTCTGTTATATATGTAACCGATCAAGACTTAAAGGCGAAACTAGCAGAGTTATCCGGAAATCGTCATGTGAAGGACTGCGCAGCATTCTTTGTTTGTTGTGCAGATTTAAAACGACTTGAAATGGCATGTGAAAAACATGGTACAGAGATAAAGCATGAAGGAGTAGAAGACTTTATCGTAGCAACGGTAGATGCTTCACTCTTTGCGCAAAACTTGGCGTTAGCAGCAGAATCGTTAGGATACGGTATTTGTTATATTGGTGGTATTCGTAATAATCCGGGAGAAGTGAGCGAATTGCTTCATTTACCAGATAAAGTATATCCTGTATTCGGAATGACAGTCGGTGTATCAGATGAAGATCATGGAGTAAAACCACGCTTACCAGTAGCAGCAATCCTTCATGAAAATGGATATGATGAAAAGAAATATGATGAATTACTAAACGAATACGATGAAACGATGAGCGCGTATTATAAAGAAAGATCATCAAATAAGAAAAACGCAACATGGACGGAATCGATGAGTTCGTTTATGTCTAAAGAAAAAAGAATGCATATGAAAGAGTTTTTAAGTGAAAAAGGATTTAATAAGAAATGAGTAAAAAGGCAGATCTGAAGCGAAGGAGAACTTGCAATATTTTAAAAATGTAACAGAGATTTGTGATGAAACGTTAGTTTAAGTGAAAATAAAAAGCGGCATAATAGCCGCTTTTTATTGTTATCACGTTCAAAAATATTGAAAACTTATCCGTTATGACACAAACTAAAGCACCTTCTATAACGAATGCAAACTTTCAATAAGAAGATATATGCCCGTGCAACTTAAAAGGATGTACGTAAATATTTTAAAAATCCGTTGATTAAGCCATTTGAAAATAATTTGACCTATATACAAACCTAGAAATACGATTGGAATAGCGTAAAAACTTGATTCCCAAATTGTTTTGTTTGTGCCAGTAAAGAGTATTTGCGTTAGTAGACTAATGAAATATATAAGTAGATAAAAAGCTAAAGTAGTTGCTCTCAGCTTCTCTTTTTTTGTATCAGTTCCTGTAAAGTACAGTAACAGAGGTGGTCCCGGCATACCGATACTTGTCGTTAAAAGACCGGATAATCCTCCCGCTAAGAAATCTCTAGATTTTGTTGATTGAATCTTAAAGTTACAGATTAGCATCAACGTTAATAGTAAGAGCAAGATGCTAATTGCTAATTTAAACGTATTGATGTTAATGGAAACGAAAATGAAAATACCAAAAGGAACACCAACTATACTGCCGACAATTAATTTTTTCAGTAGAATACAATCAATGTCCATTCTTATTTTCCAAATGAGTGATATAGAAATAATGAATGATAAAATGATATTTATTTGTATAGCTTCTTGTGGTAGAAATAACATGAGTAAGAAAGGTGTTGCCATAATAGAAAAGCCAAAACCGGTACTCGTTTGTAAAATAGAAGCTACTAATATAATACAAATGAACATGAATATAGTATTCAAAAAAGCCCTCCTACATAATCAAATTTCATTAATATTTTAACATAAAGTAAAACTTTAATCAGTGAGGGCTTACTACCTAGCAAATCGCCGCTTGTTATGTTGCGGTTAATATTCCAATGATGATCCTGTAGCCTTAAAATATTTTTCTCGTGAAGGAGTCATTACTCGGATTGCTAATAAACAGGAAAGGAAAAGGATGAGTAACGAGCTACTTATTACAGTCATTTGAACGGAAAGAAATTGTGCGGATGCTCCAATTGCTAAAATGAAAAAGATTTGGATAAAACTTTTTATGGAATCAAATACGCTATCGATACGTCCTATCATATGAACCGGGATGTTATTTTGATAAAATGTAAAAAAGCCAGTACCAGCAAATGATGAAGAAATGCCAAGTAAAATAAAACCGCCTGCCGCGACGATAAATGAATTTGAAAAGGCGAAAATTACATAGCCTATTGCTGTGAAAATTGTCCCTAATCCGATACAATATTGAATTGGTAAACGTTTGGCAAATAGAGAGACAAGAAATGAACCGGAAACGTAAGCAGCGCCAGTTATACTAACAAGCATACTGTATTCTATATCGGTTAAAAACAGTACTTGTCTTGTAAAAACAACTTCTTGTGAATCAAGTGCCATAGCGACAAGCATAGTCGCTTGAAATAAAACGAATATGAGAATAATGTACGTTTCAGTTCGAGCGAATGAAAAAACTTGTTTCCAATCACTTCGTAATGTTTGTACGAAAGTATTTGCAACTTCTTCGCTTTGCTTTGTTTGTAACGTAATATTAGGTAAGAAATAAATGAGAATAGTAGAAAGTAGAAAGGAAAGTGAGTTGCAGTAAATTACAAAGGATGCTGAGTGCGTGGTGAGAAGTATTCCAGCAAGAGCTGGACCGATAATAAAAGCCCCGCTTGTACAAAAGCTACTCCAAGCGTTGAATTGAGCGCGTTCTTCAGCAGGTATAAGCATTGTTTTATAAGAAAATGAAGCTGGATCGAAAAATGATGTAGCGATACGAGTTAAAAAGATAAAAATATAAATGGCCCAAATAGAATCAAATAGTGGAACGCAGCCAATGAGAATTGCTCGAATTATATCTGTGATGAGCATAATGGACCGTTTGTTTAATCGATCTACTATGCTACCAGACCAAATTTTTGTAACAACGGTCGCAATTGGACCGACAATCCATAATCCTGCTACAGCAGCAGGGGAGTTTGTGCTATGTAACACCATTACGTTTAGGGCGATGAGATACATAAAATCACCTAAACGAGAAATTCCTGTTCCCGACAATAATAATAATTTATTTTTCATGAACAAATGGCCCTTTCTTTCATTGTTTTTTTAGCCTGCAGGAAATAGCGTATTCCTCTTCAGAGTTTGATTGACGAGCGGTTTTGTTTTCCCATCGTAATAAAACTTGTGTAACTTCCCAAGTAAGCTGTTGTAATTCCTCTGGAGTTAAAAATAAATGAGATACAATATGACTATCTGTATTCGTTCCTTCTGTGCCGCTTTCTTCAATATAGAAATGAGCTGCTTTTGCTTTGTAATATTTTTCAATAATTCCTCGTTTTTCTTTCGTGTCTACTAATTCAAGTAACCCTCCATCGTACAAAATTTGAACGTGATAATGTACGCTACCAGCAGATTTATTTAGTTTAGTAGCTACTTGCTTTGCAGTGAGTGCTTCGTCTTTTAAAAGGTGAAGAATTTGAATACGTGTTGCATTGGAAATAAGTTTCTGCTGCTCAGCTGAAATAGTAAGCCTATCTTCAAACATTATAATATCCCCTTTCTTATAATCTAAATTTATTGTACATTCTAAAAAATTAGAATGTAAGAAAAATAAATCGCCTTTTTCCTCTATTTTTCGACATAAATAAAAATAGCATGTACATAAACATGCTATTAAGTAATAGTAGATTCTTCATTAAGTTTCCCGCGATAAAACAGGTAAAGCCATATAAAACTTACAAATATACAGCATGTAGCTAGAAAACTACCAATTATTTGAGGAGAAAGGATTTCTAATAGCCATCCTGTAATGAACATAGAGAACTGTATAAGTGAACCGTAAATTGAGTAATGAAAGGAAAAAACTTTACCCATCATACTTTCGTGCGTGTAAGTTTTAAGTAATGTCGTATCAAGTGGAACGATGATTCCTCCTGCTATGCGCATACAGAGCAATGTAATGATACCGAAAATAAGTTGATCGGATAGAATGAATCCAAGAAAGAAAATGCCTTGTAGGAAATAGGCCCAACCAAATGCTTTTTTCATTTTTTCTTTATTGCTGGATATGTAAAGAGTAACGAGAAGGCTTCCTATCATAAGCCCAGCCCCTTGAACCGTATATAAAATCCCAATGTTCGTGTGGAAAATTTTTTCGGCATAGATTGTTAGAAGTAGCTGATAAGCACCTCCAATAAGCCCCCATGAAATGCCTACAAGAATTAATATTAAAATGATTTTTGTTTGTAATATGTATGTATATCCATCTTTTATATCAGTAAAAAATGCTTTTTTCTTATTAAAATTAATATGAGTAGGGATACTCATACTATAAATAAAATAGGCTGAAACAAAGTAGGAAAGGCTATTTACTAAAAAAGCGAACTCAATATGTAAAGATTGTGCAATAATCCCGCCTAGAGAGGCCCCCATAATAGACATAAAACCATTTATTATACTAGAAAGAGAATTAGCAGTTACGAAATGATTTTGATGTACGATGTTTTTTAAGGTTGCTTGTTTAGCCGGCTCAAATAAACAAGAAAGTACGGATAAACATATATTAGAAATGAAAATAATCTCAATTTTATATAGTGCGAATAAGTAAGTGAGGACGATTATGCCGCGTAAAATATCGGTAAAAATCATAATATTCTTTTTAGAAAAACGATCGACAATTCCGCCTATGAATGGACTAAGAAGAAGCTGAGTTAAACCTTTACTTATATAAAAGTGAGTGCGATCATAAATGGAGATTCCGTTATGCTATAGACGAACGTTAATAAAGCTACAGTATGAAACCAATCTCCAAGTACACTTAATGTTTGCCCGTAAAATAGTTTTTTGAAGTCATCATTTGTTTTAAGAAACGCGGAATAAGAAACTGACATAAAAAGATTAATCCTTATGTAATGATGATGCTTGAACTTGTTTTTTCCACTCACTTAAATACACTTTCTCCTCTGTAGGGAGTCCAACAGGTAATTGTGCAATCAATTCTAAACTATTTCCGTCAGGATCGTTAAAGTATACGGCGGCATGCGCTAATTCTGGAAAAACAATTGGTTCAATTGGCTCCATTCCAAAATCTTTTCGTGCTGAAATGCCTTTTTGGTTTAGCCAATGTATTGCATGTTCTAAATCATGTAAGCTTACTTGAAAGGCGATGTGTCGTAAAGAGGGATGATAATTTACTTTGTATTCTGTACCTTCCCAAAGACCGAGCCAACTTTCATTTTCCTTAATCCAAAAGAAAGCAATATCGTCTCCTCTTTTATATAATTTTAGTCCTAGCGATTCGTAAAAAGGTATAGACACTTCTAAGCTACGGACGGGTAAATGTGCTTCGTAAAGACCTTTAATCATTGTAATCCTCCTAAGTAAAAATATTTCTTATTTCATAGTAAACGTTTTTTTATTAGTTGAAATCACAAAAAAGAGGGACATAACTTCATACGAAAGTATGAAAAAAACAGCTCAAATATGAGCTGTTTTCTTATAGTTTTTCGTTCATTTGTTAAGGATAGGATATATTAGTATCCGTATCCGCCGCCACCCCAACAGCTACATCCGATGATGATTAGAAGGATGAATAGTACGATAAGCAAAGCAAATCCACCGCCGAAACCAGCGCAACTTCCACCATAACTCATATGTTTTCCTCCTTTTGAGTAAGTTAATCTATATAATTCATGGACTACTGTATACAGTATGTTTTTCGTATGGAAAAGGAGCCAGTCTCTTGAGTAATTAGACAAACGCCTGTATGGTCATTTTGATTGTATATGGAGCTAGGGGTATGTGAAGAAATCATTATATATTTCGCGATTTGTTCATAAAAAATATAAAAATTGTAAAAAAAACCATTTTTATATTTTTTTATGAGAGGATTTGTACTATAATTTTACAAGTAATATTATGGGAAAAGGGAGTTTTAGTGAAGAGATGGAGATGGGACAACTACAAAATAAAATAGAAACTAAAAAGAAAGAGCTAATTCAACTTGTTGCTAGACATGGATTGGATCATGATAAAGTTTTGTTATTTAGCCGAGATTTAGATATACTTATTAATAAGTTTATGAATGTGAAAGATAAAGTACATAAATAATTTGCAGTTTTTTATATTAAGATATTCAACGAAGAGGAGAGAGATATATTTGGAACATTTACAAGAAGAGCTATATAAACAAATAAAAGAAGAAAAAGGTATTGTTACAATTTTTTTAAAGAGTGGCGTTAGAATAGTAGGAGAAGTTGTTGCAATAGACAAATTTACCGTTTTAATGTTAGTTGATGGAAAACAACAACTTATTTACAAGCAGGCTGTATCAACAATAATGAAATAAGACACTCGTACTGAGTGTCTTATTTCATTATTGCTTGCAAGCTTCAACGTCAATGCCGGCAGCTAATAATTTTTTTTCACCATCTTGCTCAATGATTTTTTGTAATTTAGATAGGAAAGAATCAAAGTTTGTATGCTTTGCTACTTGGAATGTCATTTTATGCTCAATTGGCAACCACGTATCAATATCAGCTTCGTTATGCTGAATTTTTACCTCAAGCTTATCAAGTGCGTTAGCAACTTTTGCTTCGTATGTTTCTTTCGCTTCAAACTCCATCCATAAATCATATAATTCCTCGCCGAGAGAACCTTTTAATGTTCGTTTAATATTTAAAATTGCTTCTTGTTCATTTATTTGTTTTTGTAATTGTAATTCATGACTATTCATTGTATCAAAAGCAGGAATATCACCAGCTTCTGCTTCGACTAGATCGTGAATAATAACCATTTTAAGTAATTTTTCAATATTTACTTTCTGATCTAAATAAGGTTCAACTAAAATGGCCATTAGAGACATGCGCCACGTATGTTCAGCAACGCTTTCTTGACGTCCGTTAGAAAGCCAGCTATGTCGCATTTCATATTTTAGTTTTTCTGCTAGTGCAATGACTTGTAAAATGTTATGTTCCATCGTGATCCTCCTCATATTTCCATACTATAATTCTAATATGGAAATGAAATGTGTCAATTTTATGAGTATATTGCGATAAATAGATGATGAGCGTATAATAAGCATTATATGTGAAAACGCATTATTAAAATAAAAAAATGTTTTATAAAAATGAAAAGGAAAGGGCAGGAATATGGGAGACAAAAATCAAGGATTTGCTAGACCAGAAAGAAGAAAAAGGAAGTTTGACATTTCTAGCCCATTTGGCATTTTAGTAGGTTTTGCTATAGTGATAGCGGCAATTATGCTTGGTGGAGGCGGAATAAAAGCTTTTAAAAACTTTTTAGATGTTTCATCTATTTTAATTGTCATAGGGGGAACAACTGCGACAATTGTTGTGGCATATCGATTTGGAGAAATAAAAAAATATACGAAAAGTATTTTTACTGTTTTACATAGAAAAGAAGAAGATTTAGAACAGTTAACGGATTTGTTTGTTGATTTTTCGAAAAAATCTAAAAAACACGGTTTGCTTTCTTTAGAGGTTGATGGAGAGCAGGTGGACAATCCTTTTATTCAAAAAGGAATTCGATTAATGTTAAGTGGTTACGATGAAGATGAATTAAAAGAAGTGTTAATGAAAGATGTTGAAACGGAAGTGTATGAATTAAGAAAAGGGGCAGTATTATTAGATAAAATTGGCGATTTCGCTCCGGCTTGGGGTATGATAGGGACTTTAATTGGTCTTATCATTATGCTTCAAAACTTGCAAGACACATCGCAAATTGGTACAGGGATGGCAGTTGCGATGTTAACGACATTGTATGGATCAGTACTTGCAAATATGATTGCAATCCCTCTTGCTGAAAAAGTGTATCGTGGTATTGAAGATTTATATACAGAGAAGAAGTTTGTTATTGAAGCAATTTCAGAATTGTATCGTGGACAAATTCCATCTAAATTAAAGTTAAAACTCGATACGTATGTATACGAAACAAAGATAAAAAAAGTAAAACGAGCAGCCTAATATTGCAAGGAGTGGTATGGTGATGATAAAACGACCGCAAAAGGGATCGCCTCGTTGGATGACGACTTTTACAGATTTAACGATGTTATTATTAACTTTCTTTGTATTACTAGTTGCTACTTCAAAGCAGGATGCAGTAAAATTGTCAAAGATGCTTGAAAAGTTTAGTGATACGGAGCAAGTTGATGCAAAAGTAATGGAAAATACTATACCAGATATTTCACATGAAAAAAATGATGAAAAAATGGTCTCAAAAAAGCGAATGGACGACTTGTACAAAAAGTTAAAAGCATATGTAGATAATAACGGTATTAGTCAAGTGAATGTATATCGAGAAGATACAGGGGTAAGCGTTGTTATAGTAGATAATTTAATATTTGATACAGGTGATGCGAACGTTAAGCCTGAAGCAAAAGAAATTATTAGCAAATTAGTCGGATTTTTTCAATCCGTACCAAACTCAATTGTTGTGGAGGGGCATACAGATAGTAGACCGATCCATAATGAAAAGTTCCCTTCTAATTGGGAATTATCTTCAGCACGAGCAGCTAATATGATCCACCATTTAATTGAAGTGTATAATGTGGAGGATAAAAGGTTAGCTGCGGTAGGATATGCAGACACAAAGCCAGTTGTACCGAATGATTCACCGCAAAATTGGGAGAAAAACCGTCGCGTTGTCATTTATATTAAAGAATAGTATTTTATTATTTTAGTAATAAAATACTAAAATGCAGAAATTCTTTTAAAAAAATATTAAATTTTATCGTTTTATTTTGTATAATGAGTGAGAATGATAAGGTGAAATATTAAGATATATTTATACATAGAAGGAGAGAATCAAAAAGAATGGCACATAAAATTTTAGTTGTAGATGATGCGATGTTCATGCGAACAATGATTAAAAACTTATTAAAAAGTAATTCTGAATTTGAAGTAATCGGAGAAGCGGAAAATGGAGTGGAGGCAATTCAAAAATATAAAGAACTTCAACCTGATATTGTAACATTAGATATTACTATGCCAGAAATGGACGGACTTGAAGCATTAAAAGAAATTATGAAAATTGATTCAAGTGCAAAGGTTGTTATTTGTTCAGCAATGGGACAACAAGGTATGGTATTAGATGCAATTAAGGGCGGGGCAAAAGACTTTATTGTAAAGCCATTCCAAGCAGATCGCGTAATCGAAGCTTTAACAAAAGTAGCAAATAGCTAATATAAAAGGGGTGCCACAAGGAATCAAAACAGTGATAACGGATAGATGTGTGGCCCCTTTTTTCTCATTTTAAAACACTAAATTGTTATACATAAATGAAATGTTTGTTAGACAGGTAGGGGATGAAAATGCAAACAGATCTATTAAATATATTTTTTGAAGAATCGGAAGAACATTTACAGTCGCTAAATGAAAATGTGCTAACTTTAGAACAAAATCCCACTGATATGGATGTTGTGGGAGAAATATTCCGCTCAGCCCATACATTTAAAGGTATGTCTGCGAGTATGGAATTTACGGAAATGGCGGATTTAACGCATAAAATGGAAAACGTTTTAGATGAAATTCGTCATGGGAATATAGTAGTACATGCGAATATTATTGATGTAATTTTTGAATGCATTGATAATTTAGAGAAAATGGTTGCAGATGTGCAGCAAGGCGGAATGGGTAATATTGATGTAGTCGCAACGAAGCAAAAATTAGAAGCGTTATTGAACGGAAATGCAGAAACTTCTATGGAGCATGTAGAGCAAGAGTCTATAAACAATGATGATGCAGTTTCGCATGAAGTGCATATAACCGTTGAACAGCAAGCTATTTTAAAAGCAGTACGTGCCATTATGTGTATTGAAGCACTGCAAAATATAGGTGATATACAAAAAACGGTTCCTAGTATTGAAGAAATCGAAGCGGATGCTTTCGGGTTTGAGTTTACAGTATTTATGAATACGGATCGTAGTGAACAAGAATTGAAACAGGTAGTGCTTCACGTTTCTGAAATTGAGAAAGTAGTAGTGAAACAAGGAGAATCATTACAGGAAGTAGATTCGATGGTTGCTACGCAAGAAACTACGCGAGTAGAAGAAATGATACAGCCGTCTGTAGTTGCGCAGGTGGAAGCACCTATTGAGACAGCGAAGCAACCTGCAAGTACTACGCCAACTAAAAGCACTGCAAAAACGAAAAATGCTAAAGGTGAGAATCGTTCCATTCGTGTGCAGCTAGAGAAAATTGAACGATTAATGAACATGTTTGAAGAGAGTGTAATTGAGCGTGGTCGCATAGATGAATTGGCACAAGCAATTCAAAGCAAAGAATTAATTGAGCATTTAAATCGATTAGGCGATATTTCAAAAGATATTCAAAATGTACTTCTAAACATGCGTATGGTGCCGATTGAAACAGTCTTTAATCGTTTTCCGCGTATGGTGCGTATGTTAGCGAAAGATTTAGGGAAGAAAATCGATTTACAAATTACGGGTGAAGATACAGAAGTTGATAAAATTGTTATTGATGAAATCGGTGATCCACTCGTTCATTTAATTCGTAATGCAATTGACCATGGTATTGAGACTGTTGAAAAACGTCGTGATGCAGGGAAAAATGAGACGGGTACAATTAAATTAGAAGCGTTCCATAGTGGAAATCATGTCGTAATTCAAATTACGGATGATGGAAATGGAATTCATAAAGGGAAAGTATTAGAAAAAGCGATTAAAAATGGTGTTGTAACAGAATCTGAGGCAAATAAATTAACGGATCGTGAAGTGTTTGATCTCATTTTCCAACCAGGATTTAGTACAGCAGAAGTAGTATCGGATCTTTCGGGGCGCGGGGTTGGATTAGATGTTGTAAAACATACAATTCATAGTTTAGGTGGACATTTAATTATTGATTCAGAAGAAGGAAAGGGAAGTACATTTAGAATTGAACTTCCATTAACGTTGTCCATTATTCAATCTATGCTTGTTCAAACGAATGATAAACGTTATGCTTTACCTCTTGGTAATATTGTTGAAGCAATTCGAATTAAGAGAGAAGACATCCAATCCATACAAGGAAAAGATGTGTTAAACTATCGTGATCAAATTATTGAAGTGAAGCATTTAAGTACTGTATTTGGTGAAAAAACAGTAGATGAGGCATTTGAATCATATGAAAGTCAAATGGTTCCTGTGTTAATTGTTCGTAATACACATCGTAGCTATGGACTTATTGTAAACACAATTATCGGCCAAAGAGAAATAGTCTTAAAGTCATTAGGTGATTTCTTTGCAGAGAGTTCGAACTATTTCTCTGGCGCGACGATTCTCGGCGATGGACGAGTGGTCCTCATTTTAAACCCAGAAGGTTTATAATAGGAATGAAGGAAAGCTCCCCACTTGTATACAATTGGGGAGCTTTTTGGTTAACTACATACTAATATAAAAAATTAATATATATAGCAGGAAATAAATACATGTTCACGATTTACGTAATAAGTTTGTTAAAATGTAATGAGTGTATTCATTGAATAGAAAAACAAAAATGAGGAGGCAGGGAAAATGCCTGAGCAACACACAAAAGGGGATACGAGCACAATTGTGCTAGAAAAAGAAAAGGAGCTTTTAACGCCTCAAGAATGTGATATTCTTGGCGAAATTGCAAATATATCATTTGGCTCTGCTTCGACAGTATTATCAACGATTTTAAATAGGCAAGTAAGTATAACTGCTCCTCATGTAGAGTTAGTGGATTTATACGATACAAGTGATGTTGAGGTTCCTCATGTTGTATTAAATATTTATTTTACAAAAGGATTAGATATGGAAAATCTACTTGTCCTTCAGCAAGATGTTGCTTTATCTATTGCTGATTTAATGATGATGGGGACAGGTGAAGTGGAAGAGGGAAAAGAACTTGGCGAATTAGAGCTCAGTGCTGTACAAGAAGCGATGAACCAGATGATGGGATTCGCAGCGACGTCTATGTCGGAATTCTTCCAAGATACAGTAGACATGTCACCGCCGACAATTAAAGTTGTAAAGTTATTAGAAGAGATGGAGAAAATCTCTGGAATAACAGGAAATAACACGATTGTGAAAGTGTCGTTTGACCTTAAAATAGATAATCTTGTAAACTCTAAACTCGTACAAATTGTTTCAGTTGAACATGCGAAACAAATGATAAATAAATTACTACAATTATCTGGTGGCGTAGAAGAGCAAGACGAGCCAGCAGAAGTAGCGGAAGCTGAAATTGTAGAAGAACATGTTAAAAAAGAACAGTTAACGCAAGAAGAGAAAGATGTACTTGGGGAAATTGCCAACATTTCCATCGGTTCAGCTTCAACGGTATTATCAACGCTTTTAAATCAGCCGGTTACGATTAGTACACCCAATGTAGAAGCGATTAATGTGCGTCATTATGACGGTGTACCGGTTCCCTTTGTGATTTTAAATGTCGATTTTGTTGAAGGTTTAAAGAATGAGAACGTATTCGTATTTACGAAAGATGTTGCTTTGACAATGGTAGATTTAATGATGATGGGAACAGGGGAGATTGATCCAGAGAAAGAGCTTAGTGAATTAGAGCTGAGTGGTATTAAAGAAATCATGAACCAAATGATGGGGCATGCGGCAACAGCGATGTCAGAAATGTTTAAAGAGAAGATGGACATGACGCCGCCAGACGTTAAATTTGTCACGTTAAAAGAAGAAATGGAATATTTGGGAGAGTCAATGGAAGTGGATGAACTCGTTCAAATTACGTTCAACCTTGAAATTGGCGACTTGCTTCAATCGAAAATGTATCAAATTTTACCGATTTCAGAAGCGAAAGAAATGGTAAGACGACTGCTATATCCAATGGTGGAAGCAGAAGAAGAGATTGCAGAGGAAGAAATGGAAGAAGAGGTTGTAGAACCTGTTGTACAACCTATTGAATTTAAAGAAGTGAAACAAATTGAGCCAGTGTATATGGATACATCTATTCTACAAAATGTAGAAATGAATGTGAAATTTGTATTTGGAAGTACAGTGAAAACGATTCAAGATATATTAAGTTTACAAGAAAATGAAGCCGTTGTATTAGATGAAGATATTGATGAACCAATTCGAATTTATGTAAATGATGTATTGGTGGCGTATGGTGAACTTGTAAATGTAGATGGATTTTTCGGAGTAAAAGTGACGAAATCACTATAAGGCGTTGAAATAGTAGATGAAAAGCGTAAAGTTTTTTCTAATTTGCTGGCTATGCATACATGTGTGCTTGCTCTTCCCGCTGCAAAGTCAGGCGGAAGAGCAAAATGTGCCAGAACAAAATATAAATGAAGTGAATGTACAAGAAGAGAATAAGGAAGTTCAAGAACAGCCAGAACAGGTGGAAATGAAGCAAGATAAAGAGGAACAACAAGAAGTAAAGAATGAGCAAGAAACCGAAAAAAAGATAGAGACGGATCAAGGGATTATTACAATAAATAAGCGAGAATTAAAGGTTGGCGAAGAAGTACGGATTATTGTAGAGCCAAAAGAGAAAAATATTCAAAGTATAAAAGGTATGTTGCGTTTGCCAAAAAACAGTAATCTGTATGAGCAAGAAAGAATGATACCTTTTGACTATGAAGAAGAGACGAAGCGATGGATTGCTAACTATAAGGTCGGGATTTTTGATTTGCAAGGTGATTGGAACCTTCAGCTTATTCAAAGTTTTAAAGAAAATGAGAAAGAAGAGCTTATAGAAAATGAAGTGAAAGTTCCTCTTATTCGTATAAATAATGAAACACCAACAATAGATAAAGAGATGCCGAAGTTGCATAAAGTCACTATTGACGAGGCGACGGAGAATGTAATCGAACGAAAACGAGGCGATTCTATACGTGTAAGAGTGAAGGCGGCAGACGTGGAATCGGTTGTGAAAGAAGTTCGTGTTACATTAAAAGGAAAAGAAAATAAAGAGATTACATTTTTATTAGATTACAATAAGCGCGACATGGAATGGCAAAAAGTATTTGAAATAACGGATGCATTGCCAAATGGGACATACGAGCTACTTGTAGAGGTAGTAGATGCGGCTGGAAATAAACTCGTTGAAGAAAGTGAGTATGTCGTTTCTGT
This sequence comes from Bacillus sp. (in: firmicutes), assembly GCF_031983925.1. NCBI lineage: Bacteria > Bacillati > Bacillota > Bacilli > Caryophanales > Bacillaceae > Bacillus > Bacillus sp. (in: firmicutes). Next base: position 329,335 of record NZ_DALYZR010000001.1, read on the forward strand.
TTTGGAACAAAAAACAGAAGAGGATAAAAAGACAGAAGAACGAGAGAAAGAAGATAAATTAGAAAATAAAATAGAAGATAAGAAAGAAACTGAGAAGCAGGAAGACACGAAAGTAGAAATCCCGCTGCAGGAAGAAAAACAGCCAGTTGTTCAAATTCCGAAAAAAGAAGCGAAAGTAAACGACTTTATAAAAGAACCATTGAAAGAGAAAGAAAAAATTACTTATGTTATAAAAGAGCCTCTCACAGACAACAAGGAAGTAAATAATACGAAGGCTCAAAAAGATAAAGATAATAACAATCAAGTCATTTCGAAAAAGAAAGAAAAAAAAGAAGAGCCAGAAGATAAGAAAGAAACTAAAAGTGACCATGGAATACAAGCTTCTAATGTATTTGCTATTATGTCAGGTTTATTCGTACTATTTTTAGTGTTAAAGAGTAATAAAGAATGGGGCTAATTATTTCATCATAGTGGAGGCGCTTAAATGGAAATTAAACGTACGACAATTGAAAATAAGACGCTACAACCATTAAAACAGCCTGCAGCTATTTCGGAACATGAAATCCAGAAAGAACGAAAGTATAGTAATCTAGTGTTTACTGGACAGTCTAAGATTATTTCGAAAAATAATGAAATCGGGATTTTACTTGCGAGTTTAGGTGATGGAAAGGTTATGAAGGAAATGCTTTCTAAAGAGATGGATACAGTATTACAACTCTTTAAAAAGTTACATACATTATCTGGAGAAGGAAAGCAAACAGATAAAATATTTGAACAAGTCATGAGAAGCCTGCAAGGACTTGTTAAGCAGGCGCATATAAAAGAACTTCCTTTGTTAGATGGAACGTATGATTTCGCTGAAGTACAACTATCATTTGGTAGAAAGGTACACATTCCGTTATTAGATGTAAGTGCACTCCTCTCTAGCGTGGAGAGTGATTCATCAGAAGGAAATATAAATTTAATGGTAACGGTTATTACTGCGTATATCACGAAATTGTCTAACGAAACCATTTTAATTAGCGTCACGGATCGCACAGCTAAAGAGCGGGATGCAAGTGTATGGAGAGCACTTGCAGAAATGAATATGACACAATTATCACAGGCGTTGAAACAAACGGTGCAAGAACATAAATGGTCAATGACGTTTCTTTTTCTCGTTATATGGGTTGCTTGTATTATTTTAATTCGAGTTATATAAGAAACGAACGGAATCACGCAATTCTTCGTTATGATTTTAGTAAATAAATACAAAAAAAGCAGGGTGCAATAATCCTGCTTTTTTCTATATTTTTTCATAAAAGAATGTATCAAAACGCTGAAGATTGAATCGTTCAGGTGTTAAAATTTGTTCTGTGCTACCGACAAATAGCACACCGCCTTTTCGTAAAGAACGGCTAAACTTTTCATACAGCTTGACTCTTGCTTCTTCAGTGAAATAGATCATTACATTACGACAAACAATTAAATCGTAATTTGTATCGAACGATTGCATTAATAGGTCATGCTGTTTGAACGTGACGTGTTGCTTAATATTTTGATGTAATGAATATACATCATCTTCTTTTGTGAAATGACGTTCTTTCAAATCGCTAGGTAATTCTTTTAAAGAACGGTCCGTATATTGACCACGTTTTGCACTCTCTAATATATGAAAATCAAGATCTGTTGCTAGTATTTCATAGCGAAATGGAGAGAGATGTTTCGATAAAATTAAAGAGAGTGTATATGGTTCTTCGCCAGCAGCGCAAGCGGCACTCCATACTTTTAATTTTCCGTTATTTTGTTCGAGTAATTTTGGCAGTGCTTTCGATTCTAACGTTTGCCAACGTTCTTTATTTCTAAAAAACTCTGAAACGTTAATTGTAATATAGTCAATAAAACTTAAAAATAAGTTTTGATCAACACGTAAAGTACTTAAAAACGTAGTGTAGTTTTCAAAGCCTTTTCTTGAAATAAAAGCATCGATTCTACGGCGCATCCTATCTTGTTTATACGAAGCGATATCCATATTGAATTGTTGTTTAAAACTCGCGATAAAATGATCATAATCTTGTTCAATTATCATATTTACAATGGGCACAATAACGATATTGTGCCGCCCCCTTTACATCATACGAATTTTTTGTTCAAAGCTTTTTTTCATTTGTTTTTCATGTAAACCTGGTAAATCATAAATGACAGCATCAATCCCAGCTTCTTTTGCAATGTCAACGGGAATGACAGATGTATGTTTGTCTCCGTTATAAAAACAGAGAACTAAATCGGTATCTTCAATAATTTGTTTCACAAAAAACATATAATCAGATCGATAAATAGAGTCGGAAGGGTGATCAAAAGCAACATACTCGGCTCCGTGTGATTTTAAATAATCTACGATTTCTTGGAATTCATCTGTTACTGCTTGTAACGGTTGGAGCGTGTAAAGGCATAAATTTTGAGCGAGTCTTTCGTTTTCAACGAAAAAACGAAGTACCTCATTTTCAATAGATTTATAACATAATATGTAAATTTTATGTTTGTGAGCATAGTCAGTTAAAAATTTTTTGATTTCTTCTTGATCTAATGCTGTTAATTGATTTGAACCACAAAGAAAAATATTCATAGAATTGTGCCACCTCATGCTAAATTGTAACATATCTTCTATAAAAAATAACTGCAAAATATTAGTGTTCAGAGTATAATTATAAATAACTAGATTTTACGATTAACTTTTGGAAGAAATAAAAAAATAAATAGGTGATATATATGCTGCGTTCAATCTCGCATAATCCAATCTTATCGCATATACCGCCTGCTACTCAAATGCCGAAAGAAGCAAATGTCAGGACTGGACTTGCATTTTCGGATAATTTGCATGCAGATCCGAAAAAAGATAAGTTGTTAGAACAAATGGAAGCGTTTGTTGATAATATTGGAGAAATTAAAGAAAAAATCGAAATGGAATTAACACTTGATAACGTAATGGAATACAAAAATACAGTAAAATCATTTTTGAATTTTTACGTTGATAATGTATTGCAATATAAAGATGTCATGTCTCGTCATCCGCGTTATGGCTATTCACAGAAAATGACGATTGTAAAACAGGCGGAAATGGGATTGAATGAGTTAGAAGATGTTATGAACTTAATTAATACAAAAACAGGACATTTAGAAATGTTAAATCAAATTGGAGAAATCCACGGTTTAATTGTAAATTTAGTCTTGTAAAAGGGAAGGAAGCTATATGTATATACAATTATATGAAAAGCTCGTTATTATTCAAAAAGCATATGAAAACATTCAAACGCTTGGAGAACAAATATATGAGAATTTAAAAAATAAAAATGTAAATGCAGTTCAAAAGTTACAAGTAGAGCAATTGCAGTACATTGAAGGTTTAAAACAATTATCGAGATCATTTGAAGAAATGGTTGTTCAGTTTTGTAAAGAACAGGGAGTGGAATCATTTCGCGTAAGTGCGTTATTTTCGTATTTTTCTCAAGAAGAAATTGAGAAAATGGAAAAATTACAAAAAAACTTAATTAGATTAGAAGAAAATGTAAAAATGCTTCTTTTGAAAAATCAATATTACTTAAACGTACTATTAAAAACTACAGAAAGTATTGTGGATTCAGTTTCTGAATATAACTTAGAACGAAACAATAATTCGCAAATCTTTATGAATGAACTATTGTAAAGGGGAAGTGAAGCATTATGAGATTATCTGATTACAATACCCCGTTATCGGGTATGTTAGCGGCCCAAATGGGATTACAAACGACGAGACAAAACTTATCAAACATTCATACACCTGGCTATGTGCGCCAAATGGTGAATTACGGATCTGTTGGAGCGAGCAATGGCCATACGCCAGAACAGAGAATTGGTTATGGTGTACAAACGTTAGGTGTTGATCGTATTACAGATGAAGTGAAGACGAAACAGTTTAACGACCAATTATCTCAGCTCTCTTACTATAATTATAAGAACTCGGTTTTATCACGAGTAGAGTCTATGGTAGGAACGACAGGCAAAAACTCACTATCTAGTTTAATGGATGGATTCTTTAATGCTTTTCGAGAAGTTGCAAAAAATCCAGATCAATCAAACTATTATGATACGCTAATTTCTGAAACTGGGAAGTTTACAAGTCAGGTAAATAAACTTGCGAAAAATTTAGATTCAGTAGAAGCGCAGACGACAGAAGATATTGAAGCGCATGTCAATGAATTTAATCGTCTTGCTGACAGTTTAGCAGAAGCGAATCAAAAAATTGGGCAAGCTGGTACACAAGTGCCAAATCAACTTTTAGACGAACGTGACCGTATCGTTACAGAAATGTCTAAGTATGCCAATATAGAAGTATCTTATGAATCTATGAATCCTAATATCGCAAGTGTTAGAATGAATGGCGTTTTAACAGTGAATGGACAAGATACATATCCATTGCAATTAAATAAAACGAAAGAACCTATGTCTGTTGAAATTTACGGTTCGGAAATTCCTTTAACTAGTGGGGCAATAAAATCTGCAATCGATACGAAAGGGCAGATTGCTAGTTATAAGAAAAATCTTGAAGAGTTAATGGGTTCAGTGAAAAATCAAGTAAATACAGTGATGGGAAAAGACTTCTTCGTTGGAGATTATGCGAAAGAGTTGAAATTAAATCCAGAATTTGCGAATGATTTTTCGAAAATGAAAATATCTGCTGAAACTGCAAATAAATTGGCAGGAATTACAGATGAAGATTATAAAGATGGTCTTTCATATAAAAAAGCATTAGACCAATTCATAGTGAAGGTAGCATCTGATAAAAGTGAAGTGAACGGTTATCAAAAAATTCATGGAGACTTATTAGAAGGTATTCAGCAAGAAAAGATGAGTATCGAAGGCGTGAATATGGAAGAAGAAATGGTTAATTTAATGGCCTTCCAAAAATACTTCGTTGCGAATTCTAAAGCTATTACTACAATGAATGAAGTGTTTGATAGTCTGTTTTCAATCATTAGATAATGAGAGGTAAAAACAAAACCCTTTTCTTTTATGTTTGAAGAGAGGGCCAGCAGAGTGTAGAAGCGGTCGGTGCCTAATAGAGGACCTATCGGTGTGAGACCAGAGATATGGAGCGGGTGCCAGATAAAGTAGAAGAGGAAACAACCTTGATTTGAGAATGGAACGCTTTGTAGCGCCTTTTGTATAACGATGAATGAGAGGTAAAAGCGAAACCTTTTTCTTTTATGTTTGAAGAAAGAGCCAGCGGAGTATAGTTCTGGTTTCAGCTTCCAATCAATTTTCAATAGATAAAGGAGGAGATATAAATGAGAGTATCTACATTTCAAAATGCAAACTGGGCAAAGAACCAGTTAATGGATTTGAATGCCCAACAGCAATATCATCGAAATCAAGTAACTTCAGGGAAGAAAAATCTTCTTATGAGTGAAGATCCACTTGCAGCAAGTAAATCATTTGCAATTCAACATTCGTTGGCGAATATTGAACAAATGCAAAAGGATATAGCGGATTCAAAAAATGTGTTAAGTCAGACGGAAAATACATTGTCAGGTATTGTGAAATCTTTAACGAGAGCGGATCAATTAACAATACAAGCATTAAATGGACCAAATGGTGAAAAAGAATTAAAGGCAATTGGTGCCGAAATCGATCAAATTTTAAAACAAGTTGTATATTTAGCGAATACGAAAGAGCAAGGTCGTTATCTTTTTGGTGGAGATAGTGCAGAGAAACCTCCATTTGCGGATGATGGGACATACCAAGGTGGCGAAAAAGATGTAATGTGGAAGCTAAATGACGGTTATGAAATTAAAGCTTTTCGTAATGGTGAGAACTTACTAACTCCTGTTATTCAAACGTTAGTAAAGATGAAAGATGCGATGCAAAGTGGTGATCAAAAGGCGTTGCAACCGATTTTAACGGAAAATAAGAAAAACTTGGACGGTGTTATTAATCGTACAACAGAAGTGGGAGCAACGATGAACACTGTAGATACGTTTAAGACAATTTTAAGTGAGCAAAATCTAGCGCTTCAAGAAAATCGTAAAGAAATTGAAGATGTTGATTTAGCAGTAGCAATTTCTGACTTAGCTTATATTAATGCGACGTATGAAGCAACGCTTAAAGCGGTTAGCACGATGAGTAAAACGAGTATTTTAGACTACATGTAAAAAATAAGGAGTGAGAAATATGGCAGGAACGTTAACGGGTATTGGCGGTAGACAACAGATTTGGAACCTCGGTAATAATATGATCGATACTTCTAATTTCGTTGAATTAGAAATGAATGCGCTGGATATGAGAAAAACACCGTATACAAATGAAAAGAATAGCCTTTCACAAGATAAACTTTTATATACAAGTTTAAAATCGGAATTTAGTTCTTTCACGCAAACATTTAAAAATTTAGCGGCTTTTAAAGGGAATGAGAAAAAGGTAACAACATCACAAGACGGCTATATTAATGTAAAAGCTGATGGTGGTGCGATCGCTGGGACTTTTAATATGACGATTACAAAGCTTGCGCAGCGTCATCAAATAGCGTCTGACCAAATTGAAAATATAGATGCCAAGATTAATAGTGATGAAACATTAAAACTAGGTGGTAAAGAACTAAAAGTAACATCTGATATGACATATAAAGATTTAATTAATAAAATTAATGATGGAGATTACGGCGTATCAGCATATACACTTGGAAATAAAATTTTCATGACTTCAAAAAAAGAAGGCGAAGATGGAGTAATTAATTTTGAGGGGAACAAATCTTCATTATTTCAAAAAATAGGTTTAGCTAATGATGACGGCGTAGCGCTTCATGAAATCAATAGTGCGCAAAATGCTGAATATACGATTAATGGTATTAAAGGCGATAGCTCTACCAATACAGTTGAAGCCCTTCCAGGTGTGAAAATTGAATTATTAAAAGTAACTGAACAAACAGTAGAAGAAAAGCCAGTAGAAAAACCAGACGGGGAAAAAACAGAGGTTGATCCAAAGACAACAGAGGCGAAAGCAAAAGGGATAGAACTGAAGTTTACAGTAAGTGATTCAAATGTAACCGATGCATCAAATGTTATTAAAAAGATGGTTGCGGATTATAATAAAGCTGTTTCTACAGTAGATATTTTTGCTGGGAAAGGCGGGGCGTTCCAAGGCCAAACGATTATGCAAAGTGTACGCCAAGCGATGAATAGTGTCGTAACATTTTCTCAAGATGGTAATTACTTATTTTCATTTGGTATTCAATTAAAGCAAGATGGAACGATGGAAGTTAATGATGAAGCATTAACAAAAGCGTTAAAAGAGAAGCCGGATGCAGCGAAGCAATTTTTCTTTAGTTCTAACGGTTTAGGGAAAATGATGGAAGAACCACTTGATAAATTATTCGGTGATAAAGGTATCGTTGGAGAACGTGTGAAAAACATCGACTCACGTGTAAGTGATTTAGACAAAAAGATTAAAGATATTGAAGCACAAAACTTACAAAAACAAGATGAAATTGTGAAGAAGTATCAAAAACTAGAAAGTACATTAGCGGCGCTAGATAGCCAATTGAAAACAATTAAAGCAATGACAAAACAAAAAAGTGATGATTAATGAAAGTTGAGGAAGTGATCGTATGCAAGCATGGCAACGTTATATGCAAAATGATATTATGACGAGTAATCCGATTAAAAATACAATTTTTATTTATGAAAGATGCATTGTAGAGTTTCGTAATTTAGAAGAGCTTTTACATACTTTTAAACTACAAGAGGGAGATGCGCTTCTTGAGAAGTTAGAACGTATTTTTGAAGAATTAAAGCTTCAATTAAACCCTGAGATTACGAAAGATTTATATGATAGTCTTTATGGTTTATATGATTGGATTAGTGTTCAAATTCAAACGATGAAAGTAACACGTGAAGCGAAAGATATTGATGCGATTGTGAAAGTGTTACAAGATTTAATAGACGGTTATCGCGGAGCGCTTGAAAATGAACAATGATATTTATCGAGCATTTGTCGGTTGTTTTAATGAAATTGGTGAATTGCAAGTGTCAGATCAAGAGTTTGCTGAGAAGAGCGCGATGTTAAATCGCTGGATGATGACATTGGATGAAGAAACGCGCGCACAAGTTGCGGCAGAAGTAAGTCCATTTATTATTAAGGCAGCACAGCATATTCGAGATAAGCAAAAGATTTTGGAAGAAATGATTATGACAAATGATGGGCGAATGAAAGCAAATTCATTTTACGGTAAATATTAATTATAAAGTGTGGAAACGGATCCCCCTTATTAAAAGGGGATCCATTCCTTCATGTAAATGAAGAATTCCGCTGATTGAGGTTTCATTTTATGACTGTAAAAAATAGAAGTAATCTAAATAATGTAAAAATAATCTGCAGCTAGTCGTAAATATGTTGAAATATTATATAGATTACTACGCGTATACAGTTTTTTTGTATTCTTTTTTATATTTTTGTATTTTTCTAAAGACAACAATGTAAAAATGGAATAAAATATGTAAGGGTACATAATAGTTAATATTTTAATAAATACATATAAGAAATTAAATAATGAAGTGAAACTTCCATCAGTGGATTATTATGCCAAAATGATAAGTTAAAAAGGAAGGGTGTGGAGTATGCCAGATTTAGTGACTGATGTAAGCCATTATATGAATTATTTAGTGACGAAACGAAATACTGTTTCTAGTAATATTGCAAATGCGAATACACCTGGGTATAAAGCACAAGACGTTACATTTGCTGAGCAAATGAATAAAAGTAGTGCATTATATAAGAGTAATACTACGGATTTAAAGACTAATGCAGATTTATATCAAACGAATGAAATGCACTTACCGACAGTAAATACGAAAAATACATATGCGAAGATTCAAACGAAGTCAATGCAAACGAATAAAGATGGAAATAGTGTGGATGTAACGACAGAAATGCTAGATTTAATGAAAACAAACCAATTGTATGGGATTTCAATTAACGCAATTAATACACAATATGCAATTAACCAAGCAGCTCGCGGACGTTAATAGTAGAAGGAGAGACAACGATGTTTCAGGCAATTAATGCAAGTGGATCAGGGCTAACAACAGCGAGAAAATGGATGGAAGTTACTTCAAATAATATTGTAAATGCAAATACAACGGCGGCTCCGGGGGCAGATTTGTATGAGCGCCGTAGTGTAGTGCTTGAATCAAATAATAGTTTTGCGAATATGTTAGACAGTGCACCGACTAACGGGGTGAAAATAAAAAGTATTGAGGCAGACAAAACTGAAAACTTAGTGTATGATCCGACGCATCCGCATGCAAATGAAGAAGGGTATGTACGGTATCCGAATGTTGATGTGACTGCTGAAATGACAAATGTAATGGTTGCTCAAAAAATGTACGAAGCAAATACAAGTGTATTAAATGCGAATAAAAAAATGCTGGATAAAGATTTAGAAATCGGCCGAGGATAAAGGGGGAATAGGGGAAGATGAAAATCCAACCAATGTTACATACACAGCCATTTGGCGCGATTCAGTCAATTGGTGCACCGAAGAACACGCAAGCATCTGTAGTCGAGGGGAAGAAGTTTATCGATTTATTGGAAGATATGAATCAAACACAAAACAATGCGCAAACAGCTGTATATGATTTACTAACAAAAGGAGTAGGAGAAACACATGACGTTTTAATTCAGCAAAAGAAGGCTGAGTCTCAAATGAAAACGGCTGCTCTTGTACGTGATAATCTTATTGAAAATTATAAGTCACTAATTAATATGCAAATTTAGGAAAATGGACGGGTGTGTTTAAATGGAAAAGTTAAAAAATGTTTTCCAATCGTTAAAAACGTGGCATAAGTTAGTCATTGGTGCTGCGCTTTTAGCAATTGTAACAGGAGCACTTTTATACTTCACCTTGCCAGATAAATATGTTGTTGTATATCAAAATTTAAATGATGCAGACAAGCAAGAGATTACAGCAGAATTATCGAAGCTAGGTGTCGATTACCAATTAGCAGCCGATGGTTCGATTCGTGTGCAAAAGAATGATGCTCCATGGGTTCGAAAAGAAATGAATGGAATGGGCTTACCGTTTAACTCAAAAAGCGGTGAGGAAATTTTATTAGAAAGCTCGCTCGGTTCAAGTGAGCAAGATAAAAAAATGAAGCAAATTGTCGGTACGAAAAAGCAATTAGAGCAAGACATTGTAAGAAATTTTGCGACAGTTGAAACGGCAAATGTTCAAATTACATTACCTGAAAAAGAGACAATTTTTGATGAAGAAAAAGCAAAAGGAACAGCTGCAATTACGGTTGGTGTAAAGCGTGGTCAACTATTAACGGCTGATCAAGTTGCGGGTATACAGCAAATGATCAGTGCAGCAGTTCCTGGTGTAAAAGCAGAAGAAGTAAGTGTGATTGATAGTAAAAAAGGTGTTATCTCAAAAGGGGCAGATGAAGCACATGCTACTAGTTCCTCTTCTTATGAGAAAGAAGTAGAGATGCAGCACCAAATTGAAGGTAAATTAAAGCAAGATATCGATGCAACATTAATGACGATGTTTAAACCAAATGAATATAAAGTGAATACGAAAGTATCTGTAAACTACGATGAAGTTACACGTCAGTCTGAAAAATATGGTGATAAAGGTGTACTTCGTAGTAAACAAGAGCAAGAGGAAAGCTCTACTGCGCAAGAAGGTGCAGATACGAAGCAAGGCGCTGGTATTACAGCGAACGGCGAAGTACCAAATTACGGTACGAACAATAATCAAAATGGCAAAATTGTCTACGATAATAAAAATGGTAACAAAATCGAAAACTATGAAATAGATAAAACAGTTGAAACGATTAAGAAACACCCAGAGTTAACGAAAACAAATGTTGTTGTATGGGTAGATAATGATACGTTAGTAAAACGAAGAATTGATATGACAACTTTCAAAGAAGCGATCGGCACAGCTGCTGGGCTTCAAGCTGACCCGAATGGAAACTTTACAAATGGTCAAGTTAACGTTGTAACTGTTCAGTTTGATCAGCCGAAAGAAGAGAAGAAGAAAGAGCCAGAAGAAAGTGGTATAAACTGGTGGTTATTCGGTGGAATTCCAGCTGGTCTATTAGCGATTGGTGGTCTAGTATGGTTCTTATTAGCAAGACGTAAGAGAAAGAAAGAAGAAGAGGAATATGAAGAATACTTAGCAGAAGATGAAGTTGCTGCAAGTAGTGAAAGTATTATGGAAATTCCTGAAGAGAAAATAGTACCAGAGCCAAAACCTGAGCCAGAACAACCGAAAGAACCGACGTTAGATGAACAAGTGCAGGATGCTACGAAAGAACATGTAGAAGGTACTGCAAAAGTAATTAAAAAATGGTTAAACGGACAGTAAGGGAGGAACAACGATGTTAGATGAAATCTCCTCCAAAGAAAAAGCTGCCATCCTCATTCGTACATTAGATGAAGAGGTGGCAGCGAAAGTCATTGAATATATGACGGCTGAGGAAAAAGAAGTGTTGCTTCGTGAAATCGCGAAGTTTCGTGTATATAAACCAGAAACGTTAGAAAATGTACTAGGGGAGTTCTTATATGAACTAAATGTAAAAGAATTGAACTTAGTCACTCCAGATAAAGAGTACATTCGTCGCATATTTAAAAATATGCCAGAAGACGAGCTTGAAAAATTATTGGAAGACCTTTGGTACAACAAAGATAATCCATTTGAATTTTTAAATTCACTTACAGATTTAGAGCCACTTCTTACAGTGCTGAATGATGAATCACCACAAACAATTGCAATTATCGCTTCTTACATTAAACCGCAACTTGCTTCTCAATTAATTGAGAGATTGCCAGATCATAAGCGAGTAGAAACGGTAATGGGTATTGCGAAACTAGAACAAGTTGACGGTGAACTCATTAATCAAATTGGTGAGCTATTAAAAGCAAAATTAAATAATATGGCATTTAGTGCAATCAATAAAACAGACGGCTTAAAAACAATTGTGAACATTTTAAATAACGTTTCACGAGGCGTTGAAAAAACAGTCTTTCAAAAGCTGGATGAAGTTGATTATGAGTTATCTGAGAGAATTAAAGAAAATATGTTTGTCTTTGAAGACTTACTTGGTCTTGAAGATCTTGCGCTTCGCCGTGTATTAGAGGAAATTACAGATAACGGTGTCATTGCAAAAGCGCTTAAAATTGCAAAAGAAGAAATTAAAGAGAAATTATTTACATGTATGTCTTCAAACCGTAAAGAGATGATTCTGGAAGAATTAGATGGCTTAGGACCACTTAAGATGACAGATGCTGAGAAAGCGCAGCAAATGATTACAGGTACGGTGAAAAAGCTAGAGAAAGAAGGAAGAATTATCGTTCAAAGAGGTGAAGAGGATGTCCTTATTTAAAAACAGAATTCCGAAGAATTCTGTTTCTTTTTCTAAAGAAACGTATGAATTACAATTTCCAAAACCAATACCAATTCACGTAGAAGAAGAAATACAAGTAGATCATGAAGAACTTCTTGCGCAGCAACAATCGTTACATGTTGAACTAAATCAGCTAAGGCAAGAGCAGCAAATATTAGAACGAGAGCGTCAGCAGCTATTACATGATCAAGAACAATTTCAAATGCACGTTCAGCAGCAGATGAAAGAAATAGAATCGGCACGTCAGCAGTTTCAAAAAGAGCAACAAGAAACTGCATACGAATGGACAGAATTATTATGGGATCAATCTTTCCAACTAGCAGAAAAAATTGTGAATCAAGCAGTAGATACTAGATTGCTTGATGTGTTACCTATTTTAACTGGCATCGTTCAAACGTTACCTACTTCGTTTGAAAAACTAGTTATTACCGTACATCCAGAAACGTTTGAACGTATTCAAGAAGAGAAGGAAAATACGAAAGAATATTGGTTGCTACAATTAGTAGAATGGAAATATGATTTCTCCTTACAGTTCGGTGAATTTGTTCTAGAAGAGGAGAAAGAGTTCTTTGAATTTAAGTTTGCACCTATATTTGCGAAACTTCGCCAGAAATGGGAAGAAGAGAAGTTATTTGAGGAGCAAAATGTATGAATCGACTATTAATGAATGAAAACCAAAAATGGAATACATTTATTGAAACACCGTTTTATACGAAAGTCGGTAAAGTTCATAGTGTGCAAGAGCAGTTTTTCGTAGCGAAGGGACCGAAGGCGAAAATCGGTGATGTTTGTCTCGTTGGAGAACATAGCGTCTTATGTGAAGTAATTGCAATTGAAAAAGAGAACAATATGTTACTCCCGTTTGAACAGACAGAAAAAGTATGTTACGGAGATTCCGTTACATTAATTGCAGAAGATGTTGTTATACCTCGTGGTAATCATTTACTCGGAAAAGTGTTAAGTGCAAATGGCGAAGTGTTAAATGAGAACGCTGAAAACATTCCGCTGCAAAAAATAAAACTAGATGCTCCGCCTATTCATGCGTTTGAACGTGAAGAGATTACTGACGTATTTGAAACGGGAATTAAATCCATTGATTCTATGCTAACAATTGGTATCGGTCAAAAGATTGGTATTTTCGCTGGGTCTGGTGTTGGGAAATCTACTTTACTCGGCATGATTGCGAAAAATGCAAAAGCGGATATAAACGTTATTAGTTTAGTAGGAGAACGTGGCCGAGAAGTAAAAGATTTTATTCGAAAAGAATTAGGCGAGGAAGGTATGAGGAAAAGCGTCGTTGTTGTAGCGACGTCAGATGAAAGTCACCTTATGCAACTTCGCGCTGCTAAGCTTGCGACATCTATTGCGGAATACTTCCGAGACGAAGGCAATAACGTACTACTTATGATGGACTCTGTTACTCGTTTTGCAGATGCGCGTAGAAGTGTTGATATTGCTGTTAAAGAGTTACCGATTGGTGGTAAAACACTTTTAATGGAAAGTTATATGAAGAAGCTGTTAGAGCGATCTGGGAAAACACAAAAGGGGTCTATAACAGGTATTTACACTGTACTCGTTGATGGAGACGATTTAAATGGTCCTGTACCAGATTTAGCACGTGGTATTTTAGATGGACATATTGTATTAAAACGTGAACTTGCAACGCTCAGTCATTATCCTGCTATTTCCGTGCTAGACTCAGTAAGTAGGATTATGGAAGAAATCGTTTCACCAAATCATTGGCAACTTGCAAATGAAATGAGAAAAATTTTATCTATTTATAAAGAAAATGAATTGTATTTTAAATTAGGAACGATTCAAGAAAATGCAGAAAATGCTTATATTTTTGAATGTAAAAATAAAGTAGAAGGTATAAATACATTTTTAAAACAAGGTCGATCAGATCGTTTCCAATTTGCTGATATTGTTGAAGCAATGCACCATATAGTATAAGACCTTGCGCCATGCAGGTCTTATTTTTTTGTTTTTTAATATTTCACAGATTTTTTTGGAAAAAAACTATATAATAGAAAAAGAGAGCGTTATAATAGGAAGGGGCTATAAAAACAGGTGGATAAGCAACAGTACGATACGATAAAATTGCAAATAAATCAAGAAAAAGAACAGATCTTGAAAGAAGTGTATGAATTAACAGCTGAAAAAAGAAAAATAGAACAAAAAAAAGAATATGATTTATATGTTGTAAAATCGCGTAGTAAAGTCGTACAAACTGGACAGCGTATTATGGCTGGCATGCTTTCGTCACATACGTTTTCACCTGAAAGAATAGAAGAATGGAATCGGAAAATTAAAAAAACGGAAGATTTTATTCAAAAAAATGAAAGCCTTTTAGAACAAGTAAAAGAAAAAGAACGTGTCATTGATGAGATGTATCAAGAAGATTGTAGAAAGCTTGCGAAAATACGAGAAAAGCAGGAAGAAAAAATGCTTCTTGATTTGAAAATGTGTATGAATGGATGAGGTGAATGTAGTGATACAGTCTGTATTACCGGTGCAACAAAGTTTACCTCCGCAAAAAGAAAAAGGGCTAGAAGTACAATCTAAAAGTGAAGATTCTTCATTCGATCATGCGATGAGAATGGAAAACAAAAAGCGGCCGAAAACGGAGAAAACAAAGCGAGAAGATGCACCAGAAGATAGAAAAGAAAACATTCTTTCTAAAAAACCGGAAACGAAAGAAGAGCCAAGTGTAAAGAAAGAAGAAAAAAAAGAGACAGAACAGTTATTGTTAGCTGTATCTGAGCAAATGGTTGCAATTGAGCAATTACGCGTGCAGCCAGAATTGTTATATCAATACATACAAAAAATACAAGAGCTATATAAAGAATATGGAAATATAAAACTTAACGAATTACCTGCAGGTGAATTACAACAATTACAAGAACTTCTTTCCAATATGAATATCAAAAATGCTATATGTTTAGAAGATACAATGCAAATGGTTTTAGACAAAGTGAAGATGCCAGAGCAAATGATGCAAATATTGAACGTTGTAGAAAAAGAAACTTGTAATATTGCAAAAAAACAAGAAGAATTCAAAGACTTAGATGTAGATTTTCCGAAAGCTGAGAGTGAAGATGTCAAGGTAGAGTTGCCAGAAGGTGATGTATTCAACGATTCGAATTCTGCCGGTGCGGAGTTATTAAATAAAGCGACGAGTACTGATCAAATAGGAAAATCCAATAGTGGCGCTGAGAAAGTTTCATTGCCTGACTTAGGAAAGAAAATGGAAGCACAAGTAGAAGCCTTGCAAAAGTTTGTAGTGAAACAAGAACGTGTGTTATTTCAGTTAAATCCAGAAAAACTTGGTACATTAACAGTGTTTATGAAAAAACATGGAGATCAAATTGATGTTCATGTGGAAATGGAAAAACACGATGCGAAGAAACGTGTTGAAATCATTTTTGATGAATTGAGACTGAAGTTAAAAGAAAAAGAAATCAATATTCAAATTAGCTATTCAGATAAAGATGAAAATCGTAAAGAACAGCGAGAACAAGAGCAAAGGCAAAAGCAGCAATTAGCAAGTACGAAACATGAGAAACAAGAATCAAAAGAATTTGCGGGATTATTGGAGGAATAAAGCGTGCCAACAGTTGGATTAAATACAACGAGTACAAATCATATTCCGTTGCAAGCAGGAGCGCAGAATAGGAACGCACCTGTTAACGGTGCACAACCGGCAGTAGGGCAAATGAATGGAGTATCAGCAGGAGAACAAAAAACTCCTGGAGTAATGGGAAAAGATGATTTTCTGAAATTGTTTTTATCGAGTTTCCAGCACCAAGATCCATTTAATGCGATGGATATGAATCAAATGATGAACCAAACAGCGCAGTTATCTCTTATGGAACAAGTGCAGAATATGACAAAGGCAGTTGACTCTTTAAGAACGACAATGTATTCGACAGCGCTTGATGGTGGAATGAAGTTTTTAGGGAAGTACGTAAGAGGTATTGACGGTGACGGTAAAAAAGTAACTGGTCAAGTAGAGACAGTTCGCCTTGCAGAAAATAACGATGTACAGCTCGTTATTGATAATAAAATTGTATCCCTTCGTTTCGTTGAGAGAGTGTCTGATAAACCAATTGGAGAAACGAATCCAGAAGATGCGAAGAAAGACGATCAAAAAGTAGCGGAAGAAGAAAAAACTACAAATTCATAAGGAGTGTCCATATATTATGATTAAAGCGTTATATACAAGTATTACAGGAATGAATGCAACACAAAATGCACTAAGTGTAACTTCAAATAATATCGCCAATGCACAAACGGTTGGTTATAAAAAACAAAAAGCTATGTTCGATGATTTACTGTACAACAATTCAATTGGTGCGAAAGGCGACGATAGATACGCAGGGACGAACCCGAAAAGTATTGGTAACGGTGTGAAAATGAGCGGAACGGTGACGGATTATACCGATGGTACAATTACGTTAACTGGTGGTAAAACACAAGCGGCAATGGAAGGTAATGGTTTCTTCGTTGTAGGTGATTCAAAAGCTGGAAATATGGAATTTACACGTAAAGGAACATTTACAATATCTTCAGATTACTATATTACGAATACGGAAGGGCAATATGTATTCGCTTATCCAGCAGATCCATCAACTGGTAATGTTGATTTATCTGGTATCCCAGGACCATTGCAAGTTCCAATGGGATCAGCAATCGGTGGTATTCGAACGTCAAAAGGAGTCGTTGGAGGGAACATTCCAGCAGATGCAAAACAGATTACGCAAGAATTGCCTGTATACGATAATGCCGGTAATACATGGACAATGCGCGTGGAGTTTAAACAAGATGGTGAACATAATTATAAATATAAAGTATATATGCGTAACGAATCGAAAAAAGAAACAGCGTTTAACGAGGTTAATGGCGCAGGTGGTGAGGTGAAATTCGATGCGGTAGGGAAGCCGGATCCGGTAAACCCTGAAGCGAATATTCCCTTTAATGGTGGAACAGTAAAAATAGATTTTAGTAAATTAACAAACCACCCGACAGAGAAAACATTAGCAGTAACAGATGTAGATGGTAGAGCAGCAGCGACTGTAAAAGATTGCTTTATTGCTGACGGTGGATATGTGATGGTAAAATACTCGGATGGAAGTATGAAAGCTGCGGGTCAATTAGCTGTTGCAATGTTCCCGAACGAAGGCGGCTTAATGAAAACTGGTAATGGTAACTATACAGCGACGAATACAACTGGTATTTTAGCAATGGGTGTATCTGGTCAAAATGGTGCAGGAAAAGTACGTGGTAGTGCACAAGAAGGTGCAAACGTAGATTTATCTGTAGAATTCGTTGACTTAATGTTATACCAACGTGGATTCCAAGGAAATGCGAAAGTAATTAAAATTTCAGATGAAGTATTAAACGAAGTTGTAAACTTAATTCGATAATATATAATAAAGAAAAATTGTAATGTAGTAGAAAGGGTTTTTTATTCGTATGACAAGACAAGAGCGAATTTTACAATTGCCTTTTTTCGAAAATAAACGTGAACTTGCCGAGCAAGTGTTAAAAATGGAACGAGAAGAGCATGTATATTTACCAGATCAATTTGAAATTAAGCAAGTGCCTCCCTATTCATTTGGTGAAAAACAAGCAATCATTGGCCGTATTCATGAATTTTATTTCGTAAGTGTTGGTAGTGAGGGCGAGTGGAAGTATCAACTGTTTAAAGATGAGATGAAGTGCCGTGAGTTTTTTGTTACGTTGCCAGATATCGCGGATCAGCAGATAGCATTCTGGTTCAATAACATCGAGTT
This sequence comes from Bacillus sp. (in: firmicutes), assembly GCF_031983925.1. Lineage (NCBI taxonomy): Bacteria > Bacillati > Bacillota > Bacilli > Caryophanales > Bacillaceae > Bacillus > Bacillus sp. (in: firmicutes). The sequence goes on from NZ_DALYZR010000001.1 coordinate 347,552, forward strand.
ACTGAAAAGATCTTAAAAAAGATTTTAAAAGCTCTTAAAAGCTCTTAAAAGCTCTTTTTTATGTTTTGAGAGAGGGTCGAGCCGTATGTGGTAGCGGTTGTGGCTTATGTGGTGCTCGACCGTTGTTTGAAGACCAGAGATATGTAGAGTTACTAGGGTAGTTTAAATAGATTTAAGCGAAGTGTAGTATGAATAATGCTCGTGGTCTTAACGTGTTTGATCGACTAATAAGTTTATTTGTGGCGATAGATTTCTATAAAAGGAGAGGTGAGGAGGATGGCGCTGAATAAGTATCGCGTTACATTCATTTCGCCGAGTGAGGTTGAGCAGCGGACTGTCATGACGGCGAGTAGTTTGCCAGATTTAATTCGTAAAGTAGAGAGTATTATTGCTGATTCGAACGGTTATTTTGTAAATGATAAAAAAAATAATTGCTATTTTAAAGTGATTAAAGAAAATGTTACATTCATTCAATATGAGTTGCTATTTTCAGATAAAGAGATTCATATTGAAAAATTAAAACATATAGCACCGGCAGTATTAAAGCGATTATTTGAAAAAATAAATGATCCGGAACTATATGCACTTGCGCTACTGGATGTTGATATAGCAACGAAAGAATATGTGCTAGAAGTAATGAATGCAGAGTTAAGAATAAGAGTAGAAACAGAGCTTTCGAAAAAATGGGAAGCGATGCCGACAGAAATTGTAGGAGCGCAAGAAGTGCTATTAGAAGCACTTGCTTCGTTTATACAAGAGTAATTGTCTTTTCAAATAAAGAAATGAATCGTTCGACTATCTATATTTTTTATATAGGTAGTTGACTTTTTCGTTTTAATAAAGCTTAATAATTAGATATACGGAAATAATGAAAGGGGAGCGACACCTTTATGTCACAAGCACAAAGTATTTTATTAGAAAGCGGAACAAATGAATTAGAGATTGTTACATATACTGTTGGTGAAAACCTATTTAGTATTAACGTAATGAAAGTACGTGAAATCATTAATCCATTCCCTGTTACAACTGTGCCAGAATCTCATCATGCAGTTGAAGGTGTTGTTCAAGTACGCGGTGAAATTTTACCAGTTATTAACTTAGCGACAGCTCTTAATTTAAAATCAACAAAGCCACTTGATCAAACGAAATTTATCATTTCAGAATTAAACCAAATGAAAGTGATTTTCCGCGTTGATGAAGTGCATCGTATTCAACGTATTTCTTGGGAGCAAATTGATGAACCAGCTTCATTATCTATGGGACTAGAAGAAACGACATCTGGTATTGTAAAACTAGATGGAAAAATCATCTTACTATTAGATTACGAGAAAATTGTATGTGAAATTAGCGGTACTGGTTATGATAATAAATCACTTTCAAAATTAGAACAAAAAACAGATCGTGGTGAAAAAATTATTTATATTGCGGAAGATTCAGCAATGCTTCGTCAAATATTAGAAGAAACATTATCATCAGCTGGATATACGAAAATGAACTTCTTCAGCAATGGTGCAGAAGCGTTAGCGCAAATTGAAAAGCTAGCGAAAGAGCAAGGAGAAAAAATGTTTGAACATATTCACATGTTAATTACGGATATTGAAATGCCGAAAATGGATGGACACCATTTAACGAAAGTAATTAAAGATAGTGAAATTATGAATCGTTTACCAGTCGTTATTTTCTCTTCCTTAATTACAAATGAATTATTCCATAAAGGTGAAGCGGTAGGAGCAAATGCGCAAGTAAGTAAGCCAGATATTCAAGAGTTAATCGGCTTAGTAGATAAGTTAGTGTTGTAAAAGATTTTTAAAAGCACTTTTTTGCTTGAATAGAAGCTTTAGCCATGTGTGGCAGCGGTTAGTGCCTAATAGAGCCCTATGCCATGTTAAGACTAGAGATATGTAGCGGGTTTTTTAGGTAAGTGGAAGAAGTGGGGCAGTGAGAGTGGTGGTGGCGGTTAAGCCACACGCGATGTGAGGTTTTAATTGAAGATTTGTAGATTCTACTTATAACTCTATTATTTTAGTGGAGAGAAGGGAACTAACCGTGTGTAGTATTGGTTAGTTCCTTTTTAGTGTTTTATACTCTATATAGGTGGAAAGATGGAGTGTTTGTGGTTGTATGTATGAAAAATCTTCATTTGAAGATTTTTGATTTGAAAATATAAAAATGTATCTTTGGATTTTTTTAGTAATATTTCGTGATAACGCAAATTTTTTCGGTGAAATTACATTCTAAATACCATATAATATAATTAAAAGTGATTAATATGCAATTGTGCATATTAATGAAAAAATCTTTTTCTATTTCTATACTTTCTATACATTTTTGTATGTTTATTATTTGACAGACAATTTCGAAATGTTATAATATGGATATGTAAAAATTGCTATTTTCTGAAAAGACATGGGAGTCAGATGAGAATTGTGAAAGGATGAGGGGGAGTGGCACAGATTATGTATCACCACACAGCAATCAATGTATTAAGTCTCTTACAAAACATGTCAAATAATAAAATGAACGATATGCAACTAGAAGCGGAATTTAAAAAAATAGAAAAACAATTCCAAGTAAAATATGAAGAACTAGTTGATTTACATAATAGAATGGTATTATTTCAAATAGATGTAGAAAAACATGGCGGGATGCGAGCATATGAAAAATCAACGATCACATGGCTCAAGTCTGAACTAGAGTTACTGTATGAAGTGTATCAATTTTGCCAACGTCACGGTTTAAACATTATTAATATTTCAAAGTATGTTAGTAAAAACGAACTAAATCTTTTCCCGAAAACAGAAAGTCAGTTACAAAATACGTATTACAAATTAAAAAAACGTGAAATACCGTTTGAAAATATTGAAAAACAAAAACCTGGACGCAAGCGCAAATATATACCTGTAAAAGAAGCTAATGTTGCAACGAAAAAAGAAAACAACCAAGTATTAAAAGAGGAAATCCAGCATAAAGAGAGTGAAAAAAGCCTCGTAACAGTTATATCTGGTATCGTTGATAACTTTGAGACAATTAGTCAACATAGTGAAAGAAAAGAAGATGAACTGCATCAGTTTATGGAAGGGATTTATAAGCTTTCTAACATGGCTGCAGGGCATTTCAAAGAAGAGTCGAATAGGAGTAGTCTGGAGAGTGAATTACAAGCGTTAAAATTAGAAAATGAAAGGTTAAAACGAGAAAAAGAAGAGCTTGTACAAGATGTGAAAGATATGACGCAACATTTAATTAGTTTTATTAAAAGTTCGGATGTCAATCAAATTCGTAAATTACCAACCTTCGTACAAGAATGCAAAATAGAATTAAATAAGCTAGGTTTATATAACGCACAAGACGGAAAGATGAAAATAAGAATCGACCGTAGAGGACAAGTTATGACGGTAGCGCCATAGAAGTATTGAGTGAAAAATAAAAGGGAAGTACATAGTTTATATGTATTTCCCTTTTGTTTTTGTATGGAATCGTTTTAAAGAGTGAAATGATAATTATGACTGCAGTAATTTAGAAACCATTTGTGGTATTTGATTTGCTTGTGAAACTATACTAAGTGCAACTTCAGTTAACAATTTATATTTTAAAAAGTCACTCATCTCCTGCGCCATATCCGCATCCTCAATTCGGGAAGCAGCATCTGTTAACGCTGTACTTTGGCTATTTAAATTTTCGATATTAAATTGCAGACGGTTAATCATAGCCCCGAGATCGGCACGGTGAAGTGATACATTTTGTAAAGCTTCTTCAATTTTACGAATCGCCGCTCTTGCTTCTTTTTCTGTTGAAATGTTGATGTCATGTTGTGTAGGGGAAGGGGGAATATGTTTCGTTACATTTACTGTATGACCAATATCATCTAACGTAACAGGCCGGTTTTGACCGTCGAAAACGGATAAATCATTAAACTCAGTCGTCTCATCAATATAGCCAATTTGTTCTGTTAAAGATTGAAACTCATTATTTAGTGAATTACGGTTTTTATTTAAATTTGTACCATTTGCAGATTGAACAGCTAAATCACGCATACGCTGTAAAACATTCGTCACAGTTTGAAGTGCAGCTTCCGCTGTACGTAGCATCGATATCGCATCCTCATTATTTCGAATCGCCACGCGCATACCACTCGCTCTCGCATGCATACGAGTTACAATCGCAACATTTGCTGGATTGTCAGAAGCATGATTTAACTTCTTACCAGTCGCCAAATGCTCCATAGCAACATTCATACGTTTTTCATTCTCATATAGCGATTGCCTAGCATTCATACTTAAAACATTCGTACCAATACGCATAATAGACACTCCTTATAGATTGATATAGTCGGTATCTCTTAATCTAATAAACAGCTATGAACAGAAAAAGAGACTTATGCTTATCTTCTAGTTGTGTTTTAACATGAGAGGGGATAAAGATAGGCACTGACCGCTTCTACGCCACGCGGATGCTCTCTCCCATCAAAAAAAGGAAGGTTTTACAAAAAATAAACCTCTCCGCAAGCAGAGAGGTTTATTCATGAAACTAACTCAAATGGCTTATTGTAATAATTTAGAAACCATTTGTGGAGTTTGGTTTGCTTGAGAAAGCATGCTGATTCCAGCTTCGTTCAAGATTTTGAATTTAGTCATTTCAGACATTTCTTTCGCCATGTCAGCGTCTTCGATTTGAGAAGCGGCTGAAGCCATGCTAGCAGATTGGCTCTTAAGGTTGTTTACGTTAAAGTCAAGACGGTTTAATGTAGCACCTAGAGTTGCACGGTTGTCAGCAATTGTTTTTAGTGCTTCGTCAATTTTATCAACAGCAACTAATGATTTTTCAGTTGTACCAGCTGTTTTAGCCTTTTCATAAGTTTCAACTAAAACTTTTGCAGCCTTATTAGCAGTGATATCTTTATTTAGTTCAGTTTCAGCTGCTTCAAATCTTGATTTTGATGAAATATCATTTTTATTTGCCTCATAAGCAGTTTTAGCTTCAAGGTATTCTTTAGCAATATCATTACCTAATGCATTTGATTTAGCAGTTTCATATTTAGTAACTAAATCTGCAGCAGCTGTAGATTTAGTAGACTGTTCTTTAGCAGCTGTATACTCAGCTTCTTTAGTTTTAGTAGTTGTTAATTTTTTCTCATATCCATCAACTAAGACTTTTGCATTATCATTAAGAGCTGTTGTAGCAGCGTCTAACTCCGCGGCTTTAGCTGCATAAGTTGCATCAGTTGGTTTCAGAGTTGCTAAAGTTGCTTTCGCTTCAATATATTCTTTAGCTAATTGAGCATCATTTTTAGATGGTGTATCTTTAGCTGCGGCATCAATTTCTTTTTTAGCAGCATCAGAAGCATCTTTAGCAGCATCGAAAGCATCTTTAGCTGTAATTGTAGCTTTAGCAAGTGTATTTTCGGTAGCGCCTACTGTTAAATCTTTAATGCCCAATGCTTCAAGAGTAGCAGATTTTAAATCAATAGAAATTTGTTTAGATTGATCTGCTGAGTCAAGAGTTTGAATGCTAATGCTAGGGTTTGATCCATCTAAAAGGTTTTTGTCGTTAAATTGTGTGTTTCCAGCGATGTAATCAATTTGTTTTTGTAATTCACCAAACTCTTTTTGTAGTGCAGCTTGGTTTTTGTCAGTGTTCGTACCATTCGCAGATTGGTTCGCAATGTCACGCATACGAAGTAAAATGTTAGATACTGAGTTCATTGCTGAATCAGCTGTACGGATTAACGCCATACCGTCTTGTGTGTTGTTCGCAGCAACACCTAATCCGCTTTCACGTGCACGCATACGAGTTGCGATTGCAAGACCTGCTGCATCGTCAGAAGCGTTGTTGATACGTTTACCGCTTGATAAACGGTCCATAGCGTTGCTCATTTTAGCTTGGTTTTGGCGCATGTATTCTTGCGTACGCATGCTATTAATGTTTGTATTAATTCTCATGTTAAGAACCCCCATTTTTTTATATTGAGTTTTCTGCAAATTGAAAAACGGTAATATGCAAAAAAAACAATTTCGAATTTATTGTAAGCCTTGCTATAATGGGTGTCAACTGAAAATTTGAATTAATAAATATAAAAAAATAACAGTTTAACAATTTAGTCGTTTTTTTATTACAATATAATTGCAAAGGATTATTGCAAACTTTACGAAAAAACTCTAATATTAGATTATCTTTGTTTACCGAAAAGGTGATATTATGGTAGTTGGAAATATAGTAAAAGAAGTACTTGCATATAAAAAAGGACAGTTTCAGCAAAAGTTAAGTAGTCCGGAGGCTTTCGTTAGTACTCGCTTTCAAGAAAAGTTGCAGAGCGAACCTATGAAGGAGACGAAGGCTACTACGCAGCCGGCTAAAGTAGAAGATATGAGTCAGCCGGTACAATCTACGAAAATAGAAGCGGTTGTGAATAAACCGGAAGCATCTATTCATAAAGTAGAGGAAGTAAGTAAGCCGGAAGAAAAGCCTGAAACGAAGAAAGTTGATGACGTGCAAGTCGCGCAAAAAGAGTTTGAACGACGTTTCCCGGAAACGAAAAATGAGGCAGTTGATACGTGGGGATTAACGAAGAAGTATAATATTCAAAAAATACGTTCTTCAAATGAAGGGAAGTATGAGGATATTATAGGTAGAGTAAGTCGTACATACGGAATTCCGAAAACGTTAATTCAAAAAATGATTGAAGTAGAGTCTGATTTTAATCCGAAAACGGTGTCGCATGCAGGGGCGATGGGACTTATGCAGCTTATGCCGGCGATTGTAAAAGAGATGGGTATAAAAAATCCATTTTCACCAGCTGAAAGTATTGAAGGCGGCGTGAAAGAGTTGAGCGGTTATTTAAAGAAAAATAACGGTGACTTAGTATTGGCGCTTGCTTCTTATAATGCTGGTCCTGGTAATGTGAGAAAGTACGGAGGCGTACCTCCATTTAAAGAAACGCAAGGATATATTAAAAAAATATTAAATATCGACGTTTCAAAATAAGAGATTTCATTATATAGAGAGAACATGAAATTTTCGTGAACATGATATGGGAGTGGCTAGATTGAAATTACAAGATGATATTCCGTTAACAATTTATTTTGAAATCGGAAATACGAAAAAGAAAATTGAAGATCTGCTTCATATTACGAAAGGTACATTGTATCGTCTTGAAAATTCAACGAAAAATACGGTGCGTCTTATGCTTGAGAATGAAGAGATTGGAACCGGAAAGATTTTGACGAAGAATGGAAAAATGTACGTTGAAATCGTTGAATTGAAAAGGTAGGGAAGGGGATTTTCATGAGTGGCGATAAATTAAGCCAAGAGCAAATTGATGCCCTGCTGAAGGCGGTAAATGAAGGCGAGGAAATGCCAGCTTTCGCACAAGAAGCAGGGAAGCAAGATAAATTTCAAGAGTATGATTTTAATAGACCGGAGAAGTTCGGTGTTGAACATTTACGTAGCTTGCAAGCGATTGCTTCTACGTTTGGTAAACAGACGTCACAGACGTTATCTGCGCGTATGCGTATTCCGATTGACTTAGAGCCTTCGACAGTGGAGCAAGTTCCATTTACGAGTGAGTATGTGGAGAAAATGCCGAAAGATTACTATTTATATTGCGTCATTGATCTCGGACTTCCAGAGCTTGGAGAAATTGTTATTGAGATTGATTTAGCATTTGTTATTTACATTCATGAGTGCTGGCTTGGCGGAGATAGTAAGCGTAATTTTACGATGCGTAGACCACTGACGGCATTCGAGTTTTTAACGCTTGATAATATATTTGCGCTTCTATGCAAAAATTTAGAGCAATCGTTTGAAAGTGTTGTGGCAATTAAACCGACATTTGTAACGACAGAGACAGATCCGAATGCACTTAAGATTACGACAGCGAGCGATATTATTTCATTACTGAACGTAAATATGAAAACGGATTTTTGGAATACGACAGTGCGCATCGGGATTCCGTTCTTATCTGTTGAAGAAATTATGGATAAGTTAACGTCTGAAAATATTGTCGAACATTCTTCAGATAAGCGTAAAAAGTATACGTCTGAAGTGGAAGTGAAAGTAAATCAAGTGTATAAACCAGTTCACGTTGCCATTGGTGAGCAGAAGATGACGATGGGCGAGATTGAACAAATTGAAGAAGGCGATATAATTCCGCTTCATACGAAAGTTTCGGATGAATTGCTTGGTTTTGTAGATGGAAAGCATAAATTTAATTGTTTTATTGGAAAAGATGGAACGCGTAAGGCGCTCTTATTTAAAAGTTTTGTAGAGTAGGAGGATCCATATGAAGCATGAAGTATCTCCTGTGTCATTAATGGGGTTAGAAGAATTTGCAGGAAAGCGAAATGAAGCAAGTAAAGCACATATTGATACTGTTTCAGATATTTCGATTGAACTTGGTGTAAAGCTTGGGAAAACATCTATTACGCTCGGTGATGTGAAACAGTTAAAAGTGGGCGATGTTCTGGAAGTAGAGAAAAACTTAGGACATAAAGTAGATGTGTATTTAAGTAATATGAAAGTTGGCATTGGAGAAGCGATCGTAATGGACGAGAAGTTCGGTATTATCATTTCTGAAATTGAAGCTGACAAGAAGCAAGCTGCGCTTATGAAAGCGCAAAGTCAAATGCAAGATAAAGAGTAGAGGAGGAGTCATATGTCGTATATGACGACCTTATTTCAAGTCGTTTTACTGTTTGGTGCGCTCGGCTACGGTGCATATTTTATGACGAAAAAGACACGCAAACAGCAGTTTTTTAAACAAGGTGAAAATGGCCACATTCAAGTGAAAGACGGCGTGTATTTAAATCATCAAACGAGCGCCTTTTTATTTGAAGTAGATGGCAAGCAAGTGTTCACTGTTATTAGTAATAACGGTGTACAATCTGTGCAATTAACAGGAACAGGAAATCAGTTTCAACAAGCGCTAGAAGACGCGGTGAAGAGTGAAACGAAAAAAGTAGAGGATCCATCATGAGAATAAAGAAACAGTTATCATTATTAGCCGTTATTTTCGTATTTTCTATCGTTTTTTCAATTATTTTTGTAAATCCAGCGTATGCAGCCCAAAACGGTTTTATTAATTTCGAAAATGGAAAAGAGTTTACGAGTAATTCAAGTGTACAATTATTTGCGCTCGTTACCCTTTTATCATTATCTTCATCTATCGTTCTATTATTTACACATTTTACTTATTTTATGATTGTTCTTGGGATTACACGTCAAGGACTTGGGGTAATGAATTTGCCACCGAACCAAGTGCTCGTTGGACTTGCCTTATTTTTATCACTCTTTACGATGCAGCCTGTTCTTGGGCAACTAAAGAGCGATGTGTGGGATCCGATGACGAAAGAGAAAATAACGGTAAGCCAAGCTGCGGAAACGACAGCGCCGATTATGAAAGAGTATATGTCAAAGCATACATATAAGCATGATTTAAAAATGATGCTAAAAGTACGCGGAGAAGAGTTGCCGAAAGATTTAAAAGATCTTTCCTTATTTACGCTCGTACCATCCTTTACGTTAACGCAAATCCAAAAGGGGTTATTAACAGGGATGTTCATTTATTTAGCGTTTGTATTTATAGATTTGATTATTAGTACACTTTTAATGTACCTCGGGATGATGATGGTACCGCCGATGATTTTAAGTTTACCGTTTAAAATACTCGTTTTCGTATATTTAGGTGGATATACAAAAATCGTCGACATTATGTTTAAAACGGTCGCCTGAAGCGTTTGATGCTATGTGATAGGAGTCATATAAATGAATACGTCACCAATTATAGATATTTTTCAAACCTTTTTTTATAAAGGGGTTATGATTTTAATGCCGGTTGCCGGCGTAAGTATGATTGTCGTTATTATTATCGCAGTCATTATGGCGATGATGCAAATTCAAGAGCAAACGCTGACGTTTTTACCGAAAATGGCGAGTATTGTACTCGTTATTATCATTTTAGGTCCTTGGATGTTTCAAGAGTTAACGACGCTTATTTTAGATTTATTTGATAAAATTCCATCGCTATTGCGTTCGTACTAAGATAGGTGGACTGAAATGAATATGGAATTATGGGCGGCGACGTTTTTTGCGTTTTGCCGCATTACTTCATTTTTATATTTTTTACCGTTTTTCTCTGGTCGATCTATTCCAGCTATGGCGAAGGTTACAGTTGGACTTGCCCTTTCCATAACAGTTGCCGATCAAGTTGATGTCTCTCACATAAAGACAACTTGGGACGTAGCAGCTTATGCAGGTACGCAAATTGTAATTGGATTATCACTTTCAAAAATTGTAGAAATGCTGTGGAACATTCCGAAAATGGCCGGGCATATTTTAGACTTTGATATCGGTTTATCACAAGCAAGTTTGTTTGATGTAAATGCAGGCTCACAGTCTACTTTACTATCAACCATTTTTGATATATTTTTTCTCATTATTTTTATTTCACTTGGCGGCATTAATTATTTCGTTGCCACGATTTTAAAGTCGTTTCAATATACAGAGGCGATTTCAAAATTGTTGACGACTAGTTTTTTAGATAGTCTACTCGCAACGTTATTATTTGCGATCACATCAGCGGTTGAAATTGCACTTCCGCTTATGGGAAGTTTATTCATCATTAACTTTGTTTTAATTTTAATCGCAAAAAACGCTCCGCAATTAAACGTTTTTATGAATGCGTATGTGATTAAAATTACGTGTGGTATTTTGTTTATTGCAATGAGTGTACCGATGCTCGGTTATGTGTTTAAAAATATGACGGATGTATTGCTTGAGGAATATACGAAACTATTTAATTTTTTCTTAACGAAGTAGGGGGACGCACATGGCAAAGGATAATAAAACAGAAAAGGCCACCCCGCAGAAGCGTAAGAAATCGCGTGAAGAAGGGAATATTGCCCGGAGTAAAGATTTAAATAATTTATTTTCCATTCTTGTATTAGCAGTTGTCGTTTACTTTTTCGGGGATTGGCTCGGGTTTGAGATTGCCAATTCTGTATCGGTGCTGTTTGATCAAATTGGAAAAAATACAGATTCAACCGAGTATTTTTATATGATGGGGATGTTACTACTAAAAGTATCAGCACCTATATTAATACTCGTATACGCTTTTCATTTATTCAATTATATGATTCAAGTCGGTTTCTTATTTTCTTCTAAAGTGATTAAGCCGAAAGCGTCGCGTATTAACCCAAAAAACTATTTTACGAGATTGTTTAGTCGTAAAAGTTTAGTAGATATTTTGAAATCACTGTTTTATATGGGATTAATCGGTTACGTCGCTTACGTGCTCTTTAAAAAGAATTTAGAGACAATCGTGAGTATGATTGGATTTAACTGGACTGCGTCACTTACTGAAATTATTAGGCAAATTAAATTTATCTTCTTAGCGATTTTAATTATATTAATCGTTCTTTCTATTATTGATTTTATTTATCAAAAATGGGAGTACGAACAAGATATTAAGATGAAAAAAGAAGAAGTAAAACAAGAGCATAAAGATAATGAAGGGGACCCGCAAGTAAAGGGAAAACGAAAAAACTTTATGCACGCTATATTGCAAGGGACAATTGCGAAGAAGATGGATGGCGCAACGTTTATTGTAAACAACCCGACTCATATTTCAGTCGTACTCAGGTACAATAAACACGTTGATGCAGCACCAATTGTTGTTGCAAAAGGGGAAGATGAGCTCGCTTTATATATACGAACGCTTGCCCGTGAACAAGAAATACCAATGGTGGAAAACCGTCCGCTTGCTCGTTCTTTATATTATCAAGTCGAGGAAGATGAGACGATTCCAGAAGATTTATACGTAGCTGTAATTGAAGTTATGCGCTATTTAATTCAAACGAATGAACTTGAAGTATAATAGCGCGTTTGGAGGAGATCTCTTTGTTTAAGATAGATTCTGCAAGAACCTATTTTTCTATCTTTTTAGCAGCGTCATTCGTAGTGGCGCTCTTAATTCCACTTCCACCATTTATACTTGATATCATTATCGTTTTTCTACTAAGTATGTCAGTGCTTATTTATATGCGAGCGACAAGTATTAACGAGTGGGATGAATTAAAGTCATTTCCGACGATGTTGTTATTAATCGGGATTTTCCGCGTATCGATTAACGTATCGACGACGCGAGCGATTTTGACAAACGGAAATGCCGGTCATGTTATTGAAGAGTTCGGCCAGTTCGTAATTGGCGGGAACTTATTAATTGGTATCGTTATTTTTACAGTATTAATCATATTCCAGTTTATCGTTGCAAACGGTGCATCTCGTACAGCTGAAGTTGCAGCTCGTTTTACGCTTGATTCTTTACCAGGGAAACAAATGTCGATCGATGCTGATTTAAACCAGCGTATTATTTCAGAAAAAGATGCACAAGCAAAACGAAAAAAATTAAATATGGAAACAGAGTTTTACGGGGCGATGGATGGTGCCGGGAAGTTCATTAAAGGGGACGTTATTTTCGGGATTGTCATTTTATTCGTAAACATCATTTTCGGTTTAATTGTCGGAATGATGCAGCAGGGCATGAGCTTTGGTGAAGCGGCTCTTCATTACACGCAGTTAACTGTCGGTGATGGAATTGTAAACCAAATCGGTTCTTTAATGCTTGCGATTTCAACAGGTATTATCGTAACGCGTGTATTTGACGGTTCACCGGATACAGTAACAGAAGGTATCTTTAAAGAGTTATTAGCACATGAAGTCGTTGTATATGCGCTCGGTGGTTTATTTATCGCAATGGGTATTTTTACTCCGCTACCATTTCTACCGTTCGCACTCGTTGGTGGAACAATTATCTTCTTAGGAATTCGAAATAAAAATCGAATGAAGAAAGAAAAAGAAGATGAGCTTCAAAAAGAATTAGAAATGATTCAAGGCGAAGATGAGCAATTGCAACAAGTGGAAGATTCATTTGGCGTATTTACAGATAAATATCCAATTATTGTAGAACTAGGTTTAGATTTAGCGGCACTTGTAAAGCAGAAAATTAACGGGGAAACAGCTCGTGATAAAGTTGTTCTTATGAGGAAATCGATTATTACCGACCTTGGTATTAACGTTCCTGGAATTAACTTTAAAGATAATACGAGTTTTAGACCGCGCGGACGTTACATTATTCGCATTAAAGGTGCGAAGGCAGCTGAAGGTGTTTTGAAATCAGGTTACTTATTAGCGCTGAAAACACCAAATGTAATGGCCGATTTAGATGCAGAACCAGCGAAAGATCCGATTTTTGGCGAGGATGGATATTGGATTTTAGAACATATGGTACAAGATGCACAAATGAAAGGCTATCAAGTATTAGAGCCACTTAGCATATTAATTACACATTTAGATGTTGTCGTTAGACGTAATCTTCATGAGTTAATTCAGCGTCAACATGTAAAAGATTTAATTAACTCCCTTGAAAATGATAATGGCGTTTTATTAGAAGAGATTAAGAAGAAAGAAATCGACTTATCACTTGTTCAAAATGTTATTAAGCAATTGCTAAAAGAAGGTATTTCTATTCGGGATTTACCAACTATTATTGAAGGTATTATTGACGGGAAAGAAATTTATCAAAATCATGTTGACGGCGTAACGTCATTCGTTCGTGAATGTATTTCAAAAGTGATTTGTGAAAATGCGAAAAATCCTGACGGGAAAATATATGCGGCGCTCTTCTCAGATTCAATTGAGTTAGATGCAGACGTTGTGAACAATTCTTATCAAGGTTATTTATTAAACTGGGATTTAGATTTAGAAACGCGAGTCGTTGAACAAGTACAACGCGTATTGAAACAAGCGAGGTTAATGGGAAGAGAACCAGTATTATTAACGCGTAGAAAAGATTTCAGGTTTGCGATTGTAAGACTTCTTGAGCGTTATCAAGTAGAAGCGCAAGTACTTTGTATTAGCGAATTAGCACCAGAAATTGTTGTAGATCAAATTGCCTATATTGAATAGTAGGGGGTGAAGTAATGGAAAGTACAGAAAAGAAAGAAGCGTTAATGCGAATAAAAGCAGCTTCGAAAAATGAATTGTATCGAAAGTTATTTGACCAATATGGTACAGATTATTATTACGTTGTCGATGAAAGTGTAAAACGCAATATCCCGTTTTTTTGGAAAAAGAATTATGAAATGTTAGTTGCTTTTCCAGAGGATAAACAGGAAGAAGTAAACGAAGGCACAGCTCAATTTCATGAACAATTAATGGATGTTGTAAATGATTCTTCAGAACAAATTGTGAAGGCGAACGGAATTCAATCGGTACTGCACAATTTAGAAAACGTGACGACTCCTATGTCGTACGCGGCGATGCAAACAGGAAATAGTGAAGAATGGGCAAGAAAGAAAGAGAAACTATTAAAGCTGTTTGAAAAAGGTATCGTCGTTGTGAAACAGACGGAAGAAACGAAAGTAACGAAAAAGCAAAAAGCTGTGAAAAAAGTCGTTCCCGTCAAAAAAGAAGAAGTGGTTGTAAAAAAAGAAAAGCAAGAATCTGTACCATTTATTATTCAAAAAGTAATTCGCATGCTAGAACAAAACGATGTAGAACAATACTTCATTCATGCATATGCTGAAAAGTTAAAAGTGAAGTTTGAGAATGCAACGATGATTACAGAAGAAGAAGTAATCGAATATATATTGGAAGATATGACCTCTCATTTCAATACGGAAAATGTATTTGAAAAAGAAGTACAAACAATTGCATTAATCGGTCCAACTGGTGTTGGAAAAACGACGACACTTGCGAAAATGGCGTGGCAGTTTCACGGTAAGAAAAAAACGGTTGGTTTTATTACGACCGACCATTCTCGCATTGGGACAGTTCAGCAACTGCAAGATTACGTAAAGACAATTGGATTTGAAGTAATCGCTGTGCGTGATGAAGCTGCAATGACAAGAGCGCTTACGTATTTTAAAGAAGAAGCGCGCGTCGATTATATTTTAATTGATACAGCTGGAAAAAATTATCGTGCGTCAGAAACAGTGGAAGAAATGATTGAAACGATGGGACAAGTAGAGCCAGATTATATTTGTTTAACGTTATCAGCTTCGATGAAAAGTAAAGATATGATTGAAATCATTACGAACTTTAAAGATATTCATATTGATGGTATCGTATTTACGAAATTTGATGAAACAGCAAGTAGTGGGGAATTGTTGAAAATTCCAGCAGTATCATCAGCTCCCATTGTATTAATGACAGATGGACAAGACGTAAAGAAAAACATACATATCGCTACAGCGGAACAATTAGCGAAACAAATGTTGCAAACATCATAGAAAAGAGGTGAAGAATAAGGCAATTGCCTTATTCAATCGAGTATGAACGGTCTTTATATAGGTTCAATGGGTATGATGAATTACATGCAGCGCATTAATGTTCATTCGAATAACGTTGCAAATGCCCAAACGACAGGATTTAAAGCAGAAAATATGACTTCTAAAGTATTTGATGTACAAGACACATATCGCCGCGGTGACGGAGCTGTAACAAATATTGGCTCAGTCGATTACGCTGTAGTACCAGCCGCAACGCATGTGAACTTAGTACAAGGAAATATACAAATGACAAATAGTGCTACAGATTTCTTTTTAGATGATGGTGCAAACGGTACAACATCATTTTTCGTTACATCTAAAAACGATGAAACGTTTTTAACGAGAGATGGTAGTTTTACAATAAATAGTGATCGTTACTTGCAAACATCATCTGGTGCTTTTGTTATGGGAGAGAATAATGAACGTATTCGTATTCCTGAAGGAGCAAAGGTAGCTGTACAAGCAGATGGTACATTATATGATGAAGTAACACAAAATAATATTGCTCGCCTGCAAACAAAAACAGTAGATGCAGAAGCGAATAATCGTCTTGTGCAACGAGAGAACAAAAGCTTTACACTAGCAGAAGGAAATATTGCTGATTTACCGAACGGAACAGGCTTAGTAAAAAACCATATGCTAGAAAATTCAAATGTAGATATGACGAAAGAGATGGCAGATCTAATGACAGATCAAAGAATGATTTCAGCATCACAACGCGTTATGACTTCATTTGATAAAATTTATGAAAAAGAAGCAAATGAAATATTGAGATAGGGGACTTCCGTTAGCGGAAGTCTTTTTTATTTCTGTTTTAAATTTCAGAATTATCAATTGACTTTGTGGAGCTTCTTTTTTATATTAGTAGGTATAACTATAACTACTAAAGAGGTGAGAGTATGACAACGGCATTATATTTAGAAGATGCATACAAAACGATTTGCGAAACAGAAGTGATAAAAGTAGAAGGAAATAAAGTATATGTAAAAGAAACAGTTTTTTATCCAACTGGTGGAGGGCAGGAATGTGATACGGGTGTCATTGTACAAGATGGATCTGTATTTGAAGTTGAAAAAGTAAAGAAGGAGCAGGGAGAAATAGTTCACTATATAAAAGATGGAGCTCAAGTAAATTTAGGTCCAGTTAAATTAGAGATTAATTGGGAAAGACGTCATAACTTAATGCGTCATCATTCTTTACTGCATCTTATCGGAGCTGTCGTTTATGAAAAGTATGGAGCTCTATGCACTGGAAATCAAATCTATCCTGACAAAGCACGTATCGATTTTAATGAGTTGCAAGAGTTATCGAGCGTGGAAGTAGAAGAAATTGTTAAGGAAGTGAATAAACTTATTAAACAAAATAAAGAAATTTCCACTCGTTATATGAGCCGCGAAGAAGCAGAAAATGCTGTAGGAATGATTAAAACAGCCATAAACCTCCTGCCAACTACTATACAAGAAATCCGCATTGTTACAATTGAAAATTTAGACGAACAAGCTTGTGGAGGCACACATGTGAAAAATACGAATGAAATAGGAACACTTGTTATTGATAAAGTAAAAAGTAAAGGTAAGCAAAATCGTCGCTTTGAAGTTAGAGCGATTTAGATTGTGAGGAGTACTAATGGATGAAATTATAAAGGAATTACAAAAGCTAGGTTTTTCCCAGTACGAATGTAAAGCGTATATTGGACTACTAAAACATTCCCCAGTAACTGGGTATGAAGTGAGTAAACAAACAGGAGTACCCCGTTCTATGATTTACGAGGTACTAGGTAAGTTAATGGATAAAGGAGCAGTACATATTGTACCTTCTGAACCAGTTAAATATGTACCAGTACCAGCTACGGAATTAATGAATCGCATGCGAAAAGACTTTGAAAAATCCTTTGAATTTTTAGATGAGAAATTAAATGGTTTAGAACAAGAGCGACAAATAGATGTAATTTCGCATATTCGCTCAAATGATCGTGTTTTGAAGGAAATATGCAATATAATTAATAGAGCGAAGGAAGAGTTATGGATTTCTGTATGGGAAGATCAAGTGCATGAAATTGAGCCATACATTCATCAAAAGGAAGAAGAGGGAGTACATATATTTTCAATCTTATTTGGCGCTCCAGAAACAAAAATAGGAGCGACGTTTCACCATAATTATATGACGCCTCACGTTGTTGAAAAGAGAATGGGTGGTCATTTAACTGTAATTGCGCGTGACGGAGAAGAAGTATTAATTGCGAACTTCTCAAATGATAGCACTTCATGGGCTGTTACAACGTATGACCCAGCTCTAGTTCTCGTTGCTACAGAGTATGTGCGGCACGATATTATGGTTGAAGAAATCACGCAGGAATTTGGAGCTGATAAGTTAGATATGTTATGGCGTGAAAATATAGATTTAGTTCATGTCGTAACAGGAAAACGAACTTTAGAAGGAATGGAGGATGATACGGATGAGTAAAGCCCAAGCACATGTAGCTTTGCAAAGCGATGATACATTTCAGCAAGGAGTAAAAGATTGTTTACCAACTGTATTTGGTTATTTAAGCATCGGTATAGCAGCCGGTGTAATTGCAAAAACAGCAGGTTTCTCCATTATTGAAATTGCGTTTATGTCGACTTTAATTTATGCAGGTTCTGCCCAATTTATATTAGCTGGTATGTATGCAGCTGGTGCACCTGCTTCAGCGATCATTTTCACCGTCTTTTTTGTTAATTTACGCCACCTTCTAATGAGTGCTGCGCTTGCACCGTACTTTACGAAACTGCCTCTATTTAAAAACTTACTAATTGGTTCTCAAATTACAGATGAAACGTTCGGCGTTGCAGTACAGCATGCAGCGCAAAAAGGATATTTAGGCGAAAGATGGATGGTTGGGCTAAATGTAACGGCTTATTTAAATTGGATCCTTGCTACTATTATCGGCGGGCTATTTGGTGAATGGATACCAGATCCGCATACGTACGGTATGGATTATGCATTACCAGCAATGTTTATCGGGTTATTTGTACTTCAGCTCATAAGTAGTAAACCGAAGTTAGCAATTCATCTTACTGTTGCAATTGTAGCAATTATCATCGCATATGTTTCACACTTATTTATGCCAGATAGTATAGCGGTTATTATCGCAACACTACTAGCTGCGACGATTGGAGTGGTGATTGAAAAATGGAAATGAGATTAGATGTAATATTACTTTTATTAGCAGCAGGAGCTGTTACACTCGTGCCACGTATTTTACCTCTACTCGTATTTAGTAAACTACAAATTCCAGAATGGGGTTTAAAATGGTTAAATTACATACCAATCGCGATATTAGCAGCACTTTTAGCACAAGTATTATTTATGCATGAGACGATGCAGTGGGATTACCTGATCGCAGCAATTCCAACATTTCTTGTTGCGATATATACTCGTAGTTTATTAGGTGCAGTATTAACTGGTGTGATTGTGATTATTTTGTTACGTTTCTTTTTCTAAAAAGGATTACGCTCATATAATAGCGAAAGGTGTAATAACATGAAAAATATAGGGGTGGTGTTATGATACTTTTAACGATAGGAGCAATTTTGTTAACGTTGTTTATTTTCTTTATTATCGGCTTCATTACGTTTATGATGTTTGTTGATAAGGCGACACCTCAAATTTATTACACACCTTGTGAATCAGTGACAGTGAAATCTAAAGGTAAAAATAGAAGGAAGAAAAGTTGAAAGTTGACTTTTCTTTCTTTTGTTTTATCTGATTTTTCTGTATAATTTAAGTTAGTTATCCAACTAACTTAAAAGGTGGTCATAGAAGTGGCAAAACCAAATGTTGTTAATAAAGAGAATTTACTACAAGCAGCAAAAGAAATTATTGCAGAGCATGGGATGGAAAAGTTGACATTAAAAGCAGTTGCAGAGAGTGCTCAAGTTACACAAGGTACCGTATATTATCATTTTAAAACGAAAGATCAATTATTACTGGAAGTAACTGAATCGTTTTGTAAAGCGTCGTGGGAACAACTAGGAAAGGATGTACAGTTAGAAAAGGCTTTGCAGTCTGCCGAAAGTAGATGTGTGAAAGATTCAATGTATCATCATTTGTTTTTTCAATTAGTAGCTAGTGGATTACAAAATGATGCGATGAAAAATAAAATTGGTGGATTGTTACATTATGAAAACCAAGAATTAACAAGAGTGTTAAATAAAAATATAGGAGGTACAATGACACCTCAAATTTCAACTGAAACGTGGAGCATTTTATGTAATGCATTAATTGACGGATTGGCATTGCAAGCATTATTCAATCCATCTTTTTCTAGCGACGAAGTATATGGTGATTTGCACCTGTTATTGGAAAAGTTCATAGAGCTACAAAAGGGAGGTAATGGTAGTGAATAATAAACTTTGGCTCACTATTTTATTTTCTATCGGCGTTTGGTTTTTTGCCTCAGCGTTCTTCATTATTTTCGGTTCTTCTGTTTTATTGGAATACACTTCAAGTAGATTTTTTCTACAATTGACGTTTCTTGAATTAGGAACGGCTATAGCTTTATGCTTTGTAATGTGGCTATACAAAAAACTAGATACTACGAAATATGCAGTTATTAAGTTAGGTATATGTGGTACAGCAATCGGTTTAACTTTAGATTCTTACATCTTGTATCATTCTTCTAATCTATTCTCACAATTATCCTCACAGCAAATCATGTCATTTACCATTTGGATGGTGATTGCATATGCTCTTTATTTAATAATTCCTTTCGTTATGGAACGAAAAAGACTGTTATAAAGAGGATTTTTATCCTCCTTATAACAGTTACATCCCCGAAAGAACTAACAAAAACAGCCCAAATAAAAAACTAATAAAGGAAAGAAAACCGATACATATGGAGAATACACGGTTGTTTCTCCATTCGCGCCAGAAAGCGATAAAGCCTAATATGCAAAGGAAAAACCAAATGGGCAGGAATAGTAACTCGCTAATTTTTTCGGGAAGTAACGCATAAAAGGTTGATAAATATAAGATCCAATTTGTAAAAAATAAAATGTAAACGATAATAGATTGTAAGTAGGGACGTTTGGAAAACGCTCCTTTTTTTACGGTTACTAGAATAATAGTTAGCGCTGAGAAAAAGGCAATGAATATGAAAATCAGTAAGAGTAATGTAAGTGTCATTTACATCTCCTTTATAAGAGTGTTTTTTACAAGAAATGAATCTATTAAATTATATGCTTGATTTGTAGAGTGCCCGTTATATTTTTCGGTGTACGGATTTAGAAAACCATGTTCACCGTGTAGTTGGTATATTTCTAATAAAGGGTTCTTTTGTTGCTGCAACGATTGAATGAAAGAGGGTACTGAAAAACTAGCTTCTTTTTCAGGGAAAATAAGTAAGGTAGCACATGTTGGTTTCATATGAATATAGTCACGTATACGAGAACCGTAACATCCGATAATAAAATCTATTTTCGGATTGTTACTACATAGCCATGAGATGGTAGCACCAACACTAAAGCCGATAAGTCCAATATGTGTGTAACGACTAGAAAGATGAGTAATGAATGTTTCAATTTGCTTTTTTCCATCTTCAAATCCAATATGATTCATAAAAAAATGATATGCTTTTTCTTCATCACTATAATGAAATGCAGGTTGCGATTGTAGCAGATTAGGACAGAATACATCTATATGAGATGAAGTGAAGTGGTCGGTAACGTGATGCATATGGTCGTTCACACCATATATCTCATGAACAACAACGAGAGCTAATTTTTTCTTCATCGTTATAAAGTACCTCTATGAAATTTAAATTCTTTCTCAACAAGGCAGATACGAAGGTGGAAGTTTTCATACCATTGCTCACGGCCCCTTTTTTTCGCTTCTTTATGTAAGGCATTCTGTTTCCAATTTTCAATCGCCTCAAGTGATTCCCAATAAGAAATTGTGATTCCGAGCCCTGAATGATCTCGTGCACTTTCTACACCTAGAAATCCAGGTTGCTGCTTTGCAAGTTCCTCCATTTTGTCAGAAGCGGCATTATAGTCTGTTGTATCATTTGATAAATTAGAAGTGAATATAACTGCATAATAATGACTTGTTTTTTGTAAATTATTTTTCATATACAATCCTCCTTTTCATATAGTTTAGCATGTGAAAAATAGAAAAGAAGTCATGGCTTCTTATTAATATTTCGTTTTTTATTGTTACTTGAATGAAGTAAGATGGTTTCTATATTGATGTTCGAAATTTTATTATCACTAGATATGAAAATCTTTATATATGAATGTTTAAAATAGGAAAAAATCACATATTTTGTTAACAAAATATGTGATTTATATTAGAATAATACGTGTAATATATATTTATATAATATATTAATAAATTTTATTGAAGGAGGTGACCTCTTTGCACAGTAGGAGGAAAGAAAATAAAAAAATATTAAATGTATTTGTAGTTGTTATGAGTCTATTCTTGCTATTATCTCAATTACAATTTTTAAGTCCAATTGATACGGCAACGGCAGCAGTTACAGATGAAGAAGGTTTTGATAAACCAACCTATCAATCTATTCATAAAGGTGAGATGTATTCGACCGGTAATGTGAATTTAGGTATTAAAGCTACTGAAGCTCAGAAGAAAACGGCATTGTATTCGGAGATAACGAATACTGCGTATACAGCACCGAATGGCTATACCCGTGAACTCATTGATGTAGATGATGACCCAACAACTACAAATTCATCTAAGGCATATATTCCTGTTCCAGAAGATGCTGAAATTGAATGGGCTGGATTATATTGGAGTTCCACACGTTATGAATTAACGCAGCAACAGTATGTAGCACCAGTTAAGTTCACGACTCCGGCGGGGAAGAGCTTTCAAGTAAAACCAAGTAATACGTATTACGGAAGTGGCTTGCTTTATGGTTTCGGTATTGATGGTACTTATTATTCTAACTATGCAGATGTTACAAAGCTTTTACAGTCCTCTAATTCAAAAGGAGGAAGCTATACTTTAGCAAATATTCCTTATCCAAATACAAAACTTGCATATAATTCTGGATATTATTCTTTTGCTGGTTGGTACATGTTAGTTATTACAAAAGATAAGTCTAAAACAAGAAAAGCATTTACTGTTTATGATGGTGGATTGAAAAGAGCTACTGGATCAGGTGAAAAAGAATTCACAGTGAAAAACTTTATTGCTTCAAAAACTGGAGATTTAGATCCGAAAGTTTCTGTTTTCGCTGTCCAAGGTGATAGATATTGGACAGGTGATAGACTGTTTGTTCACACAGATAACACTTGGAAAGAAATTAATGATAAGCTCAATCCAACTGGTAATATATTTAATTCCACTATTTCTGAATATGAGGAACATATGCGAGATAAGTATCCGGGTACATTTAACCCAGATTATAAAAATAATTTGGGTGTTGATGCAGATTTAATCAAGTTACCAGCAGGATATATTAAACCAGAGCAAAAGGAAATACGCTTAAAAGCTGCGACAGCTGGTGATGACTACGTATTAAACACATTAGCTTTTGCAGTAAATGCAACAGCGCCAGAGCTTGTCATAGATAAGGAAGTAGTAGATGCAAAAGAAAAGTATGAGCCAGGTGATGAAGTTACATATCGTTTAAGGGTGAAAAACATTGAACCGAATTCGAGTTCTGTTGATACAAAAATTGAAGATGTTTTAGATTCGCGTCTAGAATTTGTACCAAATTCGGCGAAAATCATTTCTGGTCCGAATGCTGGAAATGAAACAGAACAAGTTGACTATGATGCAAAGACAAGAAAGTTAACAATAAGAATTGGTGAAGGAGCAAATGCTACAAAAGGTGGAATCTATACGGATAAAACACCTGAGACAACAATTGAATTTAAAGCAAAATTAGGGGGAGAAAAGGTAGAAACAGAAGTCCCTAATATCGCTGTTGTTCAAGGGGTTGATGAGTTAACAGGAAGTCAGGTTGAAGCTAACGATTCTAATAAAGTAGTAGTTAAAGTATTACCCGAACGAGAAGAGAAACCCGGGAAGTTAGTAGCTACTAAACTAGCTAAAGATATAAACGGTGGTACGCTGAAAGTTGGCGACAAACTAGAATATACAATTCATGCTAAAAATAGTGTGCCAGATTCTATCTTAAAGGCAGTTAAAATTACGGATAATCTTCCTGAAGGAGTAGAGTATGTTCCGAACACGTTAAAGATAAACGGAAAGGAACAAACGGATGTTGAAGATGAAGATTATGCACATATAAAAGATGGAACGATTTATGCTCATTTCGGCGATCTTAAAGGTGAGGAAGAGAAAGCAATCACGTTTGAAGTTGTTGTAAAACCGGAGCTGGCAAATAAGAAAATAAAAAACATAGCAATAGTTGAGACCGATAGTTCGAAAGATAAGGAGAAACCAGAAGTTGAAACACCGGTTGACCCGTTGTCTGGACAACTAGAGTCGAAAAAAGAGATTATTGGTATAAAGCAAGAAAAATTTCATGTTAATGATGAATTTGAGTATCAAATTAAAGCCCGAAATAAAGTGGAAAATGGGCTTATTAAAGATATGCGTCTAATAGATAAACTTCCTGAAGGTATTGAGTATATAGCTGGTAGTATGAAATTGAATGGGAATGTATTGACAGATGCAGTTGACGAAGATGAAGGATCGTATGAGGATAATACGATTAAAGTAAACTTTGGGGACGTGCTTGATACAGAAGAAAGAATTGTAACTTTTAAAGTGAAAGTTACGCAAGACGCATTAAAAACGAAAGAAATTGAGAACATAGCGGTTGTTGAGGGGAAAACACCGGATAATGAAGATTTACCACCACAAAAACCGAATGTAAAAACAAATGTAGAAGCAAAGGAACCACAAGTAAGAAAGATGGTTTCGGATGCAGATGAAAAAGAAGTGGAAAAAGCGACATTACAAAGTATAGATGAAGAGTTTACATGGCATGTAAACTATCATTTTGGTAATGATGTTATGAACCTTGAAAAAATAGTATTGCAGGATGACTTAGAAGATATTTTAACTACCTTGCATGTAAAACTTGTAAACAGTAATGGAGAAGAAATAGAAGTTAAACCGCAAATTGATGAACAATCAAAGAAAGTAAGTATTGAGTTACCGAAGCAGGACGGAAATTATGCTTACCTTGCGAATCAATCGTATACAATGCATATTAAGTCAAAATTAAGCGCGAATGTAAATGCAGATATACTAACGAAATACAATGCGAATGATGGTATTCCAAATAAAGCAGAGTTACTGTTTGACCAGAAGAAATTCGTATCAAATGAAGTGTTTGTAGTACCGCCAGCATTAGGGAAATTTGAGATTGAAAAAGTAGATGCGAATGATGAAAATCTCAAATTGGAAGGCGCAGTATTTGAAGTGATTAGTAAAGATGGAAATATAGTATGTAAATTAACAACCGATAAAGATGGTTTGGCAACTTCTATTCCATTAATCGTTGGCAAATATACATTAAAAGAAGTACAAGCACCAAAAGGATATATGTTGATGAGAGAACCAGTAGAAATAGAAGTGAAATCTGGAATGGATTCACAAAGAATAAGAGTAGTAAATAAAAAGAGTGAATTTGTTATTCCAGAGACTGGTGGAATAGGGACAATAATTTATTATGTAATTGGTGGAATATTGATGTTTGTTACATTGTTCCTCTTTGTTAGAAAGAGAAATAATGAGAGATAGAAAAAACAAAAGTAATACAAACAATAGGGAGTGGACAACAATGAAAAGGATTTTTAGTTTATTTTTAATCTGTATGTTAGCTTTTTCAACGTTATCTAACATGGCTGTTAGTGCGGAATCTAGAAGTACAGGTACGTTAACGATTCATAAGTATGAGCAAAGTAAAGGTTCTAAAACAACTACAGAAGGCAATGGAAAAGAAGGACAAACTGTTCCAGAAGATGCAAAACCTTTAGAAGGTGTAACTTTTGAAATTAAACGGATTGAGTCATTTGAAAAAATTTCAAATGATGGAACTGTTATAAAAGAAGAAGCAAAGCCAGTAAAAAATGCTACAATTACAAAGGTAACAAATGCAAAAGGGGAAGCTATTTTTACAGATCTTCCACTAGGACGTTATGAAGTAAAAGCTATTAAAGGTCCAGAACATATTGCTTTGGATACGACTACTTTTATTGTCGATATTCCAATGACAAGTACAGACGGTAAAGATTTAAATTACGATGTTCATATTTACCCTAAAAATGAAACAAAAAGAGGTTCAGTAGAATTCGTAAAAATAGGTGAAGCTGGTCAAGTGTTAAAAGATGCAGAGTTCCATTTGTTTAAAAAGAATAAAGATGGAACAAGCACACAAGTGAAGACACCAAGTTCATTAGTAACAGGGGAAGATGGTAAAGTTCGTGTAGATTCTCTAGAATATGGGGATTATTATTATTTTATTGAGCATAAGGCTCCAAACGGTTATATAACTAGTAAAGAAGAGCGTCCTTTCTCTATTAAGGAATCTGGTGAAGTAGTTAAGCTAGAAGATATAAAGAACTATAAAGAACCTACGATTACTAAAAGTATAAATAACGGTTCAAAAGTAGCTGGAATCAATAAAGAGACAGATTATACGTATGATATCAAAACATTACTTCCAGAAGATATTAAATTATATAAAAAATATGTCGTAACAGATATTTTAGATGATCGTTTGGAAATAAAAGGCCAACCAATTGTTATGGTTGATGGAAAGAAAGTTGAAGATGGTAGTGTAAAAGTAGTTGTAGAAGGTCAAAAAGTAACCGCTACAATTGAAGATTTTTCAAAAATAAATGGAAAAGAGCTTCATTTACAAATTACTGCAAAAATTAAAAGTGATGTTGAATCTGGAGTGAAAATTCCGAACAAAGCAGTACTTGATTTTGTAAATAAAGATGATGTTTCATCAGAAAAAGATGGAAAGCCATCTAATGAAGTGGTGGTCACACCGACAGCTGGAAATATTAAAATTGAAAAAGTTGATGGTAAGGATAAGACGCTTAAATTAGAAGGTGCGAAGTTCCAATTACAAGATAAAAAAGGTAATGTTATAAAAGTTAATGGGAAAGAAATGAATGATATAACAGATGCAAATGGTATTATTACATGGAATGAAATCCCGTACGGTGAATATCAAATTGTTGAGACGGAAGCACCAAAGTATAAAGATAAAGACGGTGCAGTCGAACACTATCAAAAGTTAAGAGATCCGATTGATATTACAATTGATGAAAAACACCAAAAAATAGAGCTACAAGTTGAGAATAATAAGAGTGGATGGATTATTCCAGCAACAGGTGGTATGGGAACAATTCTCTTTACGGTAGTTGGTCTGTTATTAATGGTGACAGCAGCGTTTATTTTCTTTAGAAAGAAACCGGTAAAGAATTCTTAATTCATATTTTATAATAATTGAGTTTGGAAAAGAGGAAAGGTAAAATGCTTTCCTCTTTTCCATATTTTATCCGAAGTGAAAGAGGATGTTATGAAACGAAATATTATCTTTGGAAGTATTTTTTTACTAGGATTAAGTATATTTCTCTATCCAACTGTGAGCAATTGGTTTGCAACAAGAACACATTATTCAGAAGTAAGTACCTATGATGAAGCAGTGAAGAAATTGGAGAAAGAAGAGATTGATCGTAAAGAAACGGAAGCACGAGAGTATAATAAGAAGGTCCAAAATACGACGCAAACATTTTCGGACCCGTTTCATGAAAAGAGTGATGAGGAAAAAAGTTCATATGTAGATATGTTAAATATAGGGGATGTTATGGGGTATGTAGAAATCCCTAAAATTAATGTGAATCTTCCAATTTATCAAGGGACGACGGAAGAAGTGCTAAGTCGTGGAGTTGGACAACTGAATGAATCTTCACTACCAGTAGGGGGAGAAAATACGCATACAGTTTTAACTGGGCATCGCGGTTTGCCTTCAGCACTAATGTTTACTCATTTAGATAAAGTCGAACAGAATGATATATTTTATATACATTCATTAGATAAAATACTTGCTTATAAGGTAGATCAAATAAAAGTTGTATTACCAAATGAAACGGAAGACTTATTAGTTGTACAAGGACAAGATTACGCAACATTAATTACGTGTACCCCGTATGGAGTGAACACGCACAGGTTACTAGTGAGAGGACACCGTGTTCCATATGATGCTGGTGAAAAAGAAAAGATTACAAAATCTTTCATTTTAGAAGATTGGATGATCGTTTTTCCTATTGGTATTATTTGCATCGTCCTTCTAATAATCTATTTAAAAAAACGAAAATAGTATGTATTGTGTGGTGAGTGTGTGAGAAGGGGAGTTATGAGCGTAGCATTGTTTCTTACAGGATTATCACTATTTATATATCCAATAATCGCTAATTATATAAACAATTATGTGTATAAGACAGAAGTGATACGTTATGAAAAAATGGTTGATGATTTAAAAATAGAAGATGTAAATGAGAAGTTTCGAAAGATGGAAACATATAATAAATCGTTAGGGAAAACTACTTTCAAAATGAGTGACCCATTTGTACAGGATGATGAAATAAGTACGGACCTGTTACATTTTATAAACAAAGATGAAATATTTGGCACAATTTCTATTCCGAAAATAAATGAGGAGTTGCCAATTTACTTAGGAGCAAGTCAAGAAAACTTAAGTAAAGGAGTAGGGCAAATTGAAGGGACTTCTTTACCTATTGGTGGGAAAGATACACATGCTGTATTGGCAGGACATCGTGGATATCACGGGGCAACGATGTTTCGTCATCTTGATCAGTTAAGTGATGGAGATGTATTCTATGTAAAGGTATTTGGAAAGCAGCACGTGTATAAAATAATTGGACGTGAAATCATTAATCCAAATCAAGTGGATAAATTAAATGTAGTAAAAGGAAAAGACAAAGTTACACTGCTTACATGTGAACCATATACATCAAGTAAATATCGTTTGTTAGTATATGGGGAGCGAGTAGAAAGTGAGCAAAAGGAAATGGAACGTCTGAAAAAGAGTGTAGTCGAAGTTAGAAGTTATGAAACAAGAGCCATAATTATAAAACTAGCTTGTGGAATAGTAGGTTTCATTGTAATTTGTATTGGTTTGTATGGATTACTAAGGAAAAAATAAGAATGATGATACTTAAATAGAACAAAGAAAAATGCCACTTCAAAAAATGAAGTGGCATTTCTTATATTTCCTCTAAGCTATTAACTGGAACTGTTAATTCGCGTCCTGGGTTTTTTACTTCATATATGCGGGCGGTTTCATTGCTCTCGTCGACGTGTTGAATCATAACAGGCATGCCTTGAAAACTAACATTCGCTTGCTCTGCTGACACAGAAAGCTCTTTTGCACGTTGAATATTCATTTATATTCCTCCCATCATTATTATCTTTGCTAAAAAAGAGGAATAATATACCATTTCGAGACATTCTTAAAGTTTTTGTATTATTTGTAATGTTTCTTTAATAAATGAAGAGAAGATCGAATCAGGATAGCTATCTATTGTTTGAACGGCTTCTTTTGCCTCTTTTAAGGCAGATTTTTTATCTTGAAGTTCTATATAGCAAAGGGCACGATAAGATCCAGCTGTTAATAACCACGATTGATCAAGTGGATGACTCATATAATCTGGTATGGTAGCGTGTTTTAATGTTTCCAAAGCTTCCTTATAACGTTTTAAACCATACAAAGATTTTCCTTTTTCCAGATAATACAGTCCATCGTCTTGGAAAATTGGATCATTTTTTAGTTTTTCTCGAAATTGTTCTAGATGTTCTAATGCGAGTGTATATTCATTAGTAATTGTATTGTAGTAATAAGCTTTTAATATATCTATATTTGCAGCGGATAAAGTATCTTCTGTAAAAATGGCAAATTGCTCAGATTTTTTTATGTAATATAAATATCGTTCTTTATCAGCTACAATGATTTTTTGATAAGATAAAATACGGTAAAATTCATCTGTTTTATAATACACTTGATGTTTTTTTGAAAATGCAAGTGCATCTAAAATGACTTTTTCACATTTTTCATAATTGCCATATGCGAGTAAAATAATTGCTTCTTTTAAATATAATTGTATATGTGTAATAAGATCCATTTCTAAATTCTTCGTTTTATATTCATCGCGAATTCTAGCGATTAATTGTAAACATTCTTTATATTTTTTACGTTTGAAGAGCATATAGTAAAACAGTAGTTTCGTTTCAGTACTTTCGCGATACAAAGTATATTTTTCAAATATAGACACAGCTGTTTCAACGTAATATTCAATATTATAATCGTTCATAATAGCCGCTCCAGTTATGAACTGTTTATATAAACGTGCTGTATTTAAAGTTGGAGGTAAATCTGTTTGAACGATAGGTAGTAAAGTTTTGTATACTTCATCGCCATTTGCCTTTATTAGTGGCTCCATTTTTTGAATAAGTTCTACAACTTCTCCTTCATCTTCTTCTAATAAAAAGCTCGGTTCACATTCAAGTTTTTCTGCAATATATTGTAATGTTTTCATAGAAGGTGTAGCTTTTCCATTTTCAATTTGACTAAGCATACTTTTTGTCAGTTCTGAACCTGCTAGTTCAGTTTGTGTAAGTTTTTTTTCTTTACGTAATGCTTTAATTTTTTCGCCGAGAGTTGCCATAGTGTAGCTCCTTTATAATCAAAAAGTTAAATACAATTAAACTTTTTGTTGTAATAATGGGAAAGGTGATTATATAATAAGTTTAACACAATTTAACTTTCAAAGGGAGAGTGTCATAATGGAAGATGTAAGTATAGGACAACATGATTCAAGAATGAAGATTGCAACGAGAAATATTATTTTAATGATGATTGGAAAAATGACGTCTTTATTAGGAGCAGGCATTTATACGTTTGCAATGGGGTTATACGTATTAAAGACAACTGGTTCAGGGATGGGATT
The DNA here is from genome assembly GCF_031983925.1 of Bacillus sp. (in: firmicutes). Classification (NCBI taxonomy): domain Bacteria; kingdom Bacillati; phylum Bacillota; class Bacilli; order Caryophanales; family Bacillaceae; genus Bacillus; species Bacillus sp. (in: firmicutes). The sequence continues at coordinate 377,835 of NZ_DALYZR010000001.1, forward strand.
TGCAACTACGCTCGTTTGCGGATCACTTCCAAGGATGATCTGTGGCCCAATTGCAGGTGCTGTAGCTGACCGCATCAATCGAAGATGGCTTGTCATTGGTACTGATTTATTGAGTAGCTTAACGATGCTTATTATGTTTATTCTTGCTACTATATTTGGACCATCACTACTTTTTATTTATGTTTCAGCAGCATTATTATCAATTTGTGCAAGTTTTTATTCTGTAGCATTAACTTCATCTATTCCGAGTTTAGTAGACGAAGGACGTATTCAAAAAGCGAGTGCTTTAAATCAAACGGCGGCTTCTTTATCAAATATTTTAGGGCCGATTATCGGCGGAGTCGTATTTGGTTTCTTTTCAATTCAGTCGTTCTTTTTGTTAAATAGTATTACGTTCTTTTTAGCAGTTATTTTGCAATTATTTATCGTATTTGATTTATATAAAAAAGAAGTGGCTGAGAGTAAAGAGCATTTCTTGACGAGTATAAAAGAAGGTTTTTCATATGTAAAACGACAACATGAAATATATGGTTTAATGAAAATTGCACTGTGGGTAAACTTTTTTGCGTGTGGGCTAACCGTTGCACTGCCATACATTATCGTCCATACATTGCATTTATCTTCAAAGCAACTCGGTACTGTAGAGGGAATGTTAGCAGTCGGGATGCTAATGGGTGCGATTGCTTTATCTGTGCGTAAAGAAGTAAATAATCCGTTTCGTTCTATTTATATTGGATTGTTTTTATTTGCGGGTTTAAGTTTATGTACAGTCTTTCCGTTGTTAGTTATTATTCCAAAAGTAGCGAGTTTTATTTACTATATCGCTTTTATGATGTTAACGGGTATAGCAATTATGGTTGTCAATATTCCGATGCAAGTACATATGCAAAAAACGACAGATCCGAACTACTTAGGGCGTGTATTTGGCCTACTTGAAACAATTGCGACTGCAATCGCACCGCTCGGTATGATTGTATATGGATTATTATTAGATATGTTACCAACTAGCATTGTTATGATGACAATAGGCGGAGGTTTATTGTTAGTTGTATTAGTTGGAGTAAGGCAACATATGGCGAAAAAGCAAGTGGATGTGTCGGCTTAAAAATAATAAAATAATAAAAATTTGACTTATTATTATAAAAATGACCAAATCAGTATTTTAGTTTTTGAAACTCTTTTTCATGTATGTTAAAGTAAAGTGAGCAGGCAAAGAAAAGGAGACAACAGCATGAAAAAATTAAGTTTTGTTATGCTTTTTCTGTTAGTCGTAATGGCTGGATGTAGTAATTATGACACATATATTGAAACAGGTATGCAATCATTGAAAGATGAAAAATATAGTGATGCAACAATGTGGTTTGAAAAAGCAGAAAAAGAGAAATCGGGAAATGAAGCGAAATCATATAAAGAAATGGCCGAGAAAATGGATCACGGAGCGACAGCATTAAAAGACGGTAAGTATTTAGAAGCGAAAGACATTGCAAATGAAGTGTTACAAATGAAAAAAGACGATGCACTTGAAACAGCTGTAACATCAAATGCGGAGAATATGCTTCAAAAAGCAAAAGATGTAGAAAAGAAAGTAAATGAAAGAGTAGCAAAACGGAGAAAAGTAGAAGAAGAAGGAATTGATAAACTCATTAAAGCTGTAGATAGTATAGATGATGTGAAAGAAAAAGAGAAAAAAGTTTCAGAAGCATTAGATAAGGCTGAAGAGGCGCAAGCAAAAATTGAAGCGAAGAAAAATAAATAGAGTTATAGCTTAAAAGGCTGTCGTGTAAAACGACAGTCTTTTAATTTTTTGTTGCATAAGAAGTGATGTTATGTAGTAAAAAAGAAATAATTTTAGAATTCCATCTGTCCTCATGATGAATCGTATAAATATTACGTTGAAATTCAAATTCAGGGATGGGTATATAGCATAGTTCATTTCGTTGTACTTCTTGTTCAATAGCAAGTTTAGAAATAAAGGCAACCCCATTACCGTATTTTAAAATTTGTTTCATCGTTTCTAATGAATCTAATTCAATTTCGGATTGGAATGTAATGTTATGAGCTAACATCCATTTTGTAAGTAAATCTCTCGTTGTAGATGGATTACGATGCAATATTATACGTTCTTTTTCAATATCTTGTAGTGATACATTTTCTTTTTTTGAAAAATGATGTTCTTTGGAGAAAGCAAGAACAAGTGTATCAGGCATTACATTCGTCTGTTTTAAAGATGATTCATCAAACGGTGCTGCTGAAATTACACCGAGATCAATTTCATGATTTTGTAGCATCGTTCGAATTTCAGGAGCTGTTTTTACCATGAGTGTTATTTTTATATTTGGAAATTCACATTGAAATTGATGAACAATTTCTGGTAAAAGATATGTCGCTGGTACATAACTAGCGCCAATTGTTATAGCTCCTTTATGAAAATCTTTAAACTCTTGCGTGACTCGCCTAGCTTCTTTCATAAGCGCATCTATTTTACAAGCATAATGATGCAATGCCTCGCCAGCCTCTGTTAAGAAATATCTTCCAGAACGTAATTCAAATAAAGGTACACCGAGTTCCTCTTCTAAGCTTTTTATATGGAATGTAATAGTAGGTTGTTTAACACCAAGCTGTTCTGCAACAATCGTGAGCTTTTTGTATTTCTTAATAAGCACTACAATTTCTAATTTTAAGAGATTCATGGCAAGTTGCCCCTTTTTCTTCTAACTATAGAAAAAATCTATAGAAATAAATAGTTTATTAGAAGTTTTTTAATTTAATCTTTACAGTACATTAACATTCAGTATAAATCTTCCATATAGAATGAAAGCAGGTTAAGAGTGAGGGGAGAGAGGTGAAACGATGGATATTAAAATTAGTGGATTAGAAAAATCATTTGGAAAAGTACAAGCGTTAAAGCCGTTACAAATTGTGATGAAACAAGGTGAATTCACTACACTTTTAGGACCTTCGGGATGCGGGAAAACGACATTACTCAGAATGATTGCAGGACTGGAAGAGCCAGATAAAGGTGAAATATATTTTGGAGATACGTGCATGTATTCTTCTTCTAAAAAAATAAAAACAGCTCCTCATGAACGTAATATTGGTATGGTATTTCAAGATTTTGCTTTATGGCCACACATGACTGTATTTGAAAATGTTGCATTTGGTTTAAGAGCTACAAAGCAAACGAATCAATTACGGGAAAAAGTAGAAGAGGCAATAAAGCGAGTTCGCTTGCAAGGAATGGAGAAAAGATATCCGCATGAACTCTCTGGCGGACAGCAGCAACGTGTCGCATTTGCGAGAGCAATTGTAACGAAACCACATTTCATTTTGTTTGATGAACCGCTCAGTGCACTCGATGCAATTTTGCGAGAAGAAATGAGATTAGAGCTTATGGATATCGTTCATTCTATTGGTTTAACTGCATTGTATGTTACTCACGATCAAACAGAAGCGATGTCAATGTCAGACCAAATTATTGTCATGAAACAAGGAGAAGTATTACAAAAAGGAACACCAGAAGACATTTATGTGAAGCCATCTCATGAATTTGTTGCAAAATTTGTTGGTAAGGCAAATTGGCTTGTAGAGGGGGAGAAAATGGTTCGCCCAGAGCATATAAGTTGGACAAAAAATGAAGTGTGCGAAATGTATACAGGTGAAGTTCAGCACGTTACATATGTAGGAGAACGCTATGAAGTGAAAGTAAATATGGGGGCAATCGGAATATGGACAGCTTATCACAATAATAAGTTAAGCATCGGAAAGCCAGTATCGTTATATGTACCGAAAAAATGTATTCATCATATAGGGGGAGAATCGTATGAAGAAATTCAGTTCGCTTAAGTCGTTATTTGTATGTACTTTATTATTTTCTGCCGTAGTAACAGGGTGTAGTTCAAAGACAGGTAATGCAGATGCAAAAAGTAAAACTACGAATGAAAAGAAGATTGTTGTATATAGTGCAGGACCAAAAGGATTAGCAGAAAAAATTCAAAAGGACTTTGAAAAGAAAACGGGTATAAAAGTGGAAATGTTTCAAGGAACAACAGGTAAGATTTTAGCGCGAATGGAAGCCGAAAAGAAAAATCCAGTCGTTGACGTAGTCGTACTTGCATCTTTACCAGCGATGGAAGGATTAAAAAAGGATGGACAAACGTTAGCGTATAAAGAAGCGAAACAAGCTGATAAGCTTCGTTCTGAATGGTCGGATGATAAAGGACATTATTTTGGATATAGTGCTTCAGCGTTAGGAATTGTGTATAACACAAAAAATGTGAAGACAGCGCCTGAAGATTGGAACGATATAACAAAAGGAGAATGGAAAGGGAAAGTGAATCTTCCAGATCCAGCACTTTCAGGTTCAGCTTTAGACTTTGTAACAGGATATGTGAAAAAGAATGGAAAAGATGGATGGAATTTATTTGAACAGCTTAAGAAAAATGAAGTTACAGTAGCAGGGGCAAATCAAGAAGCGTTAGATCCAGTTGTAACAGGAGCAAAAGATATGGTCATTGCGGGTGTTGATTATATGACGTACAGTGCAAAAGCAAAGGGTGAACCAGTTGATATTGTTTATCCAAAAAGCGGAACAGTTATTAGCCCACGTGCAGCAGGTATTATGAAGGATAGTAAAAATATAGAAGGTGCAAAAGAGTTTATTGATTATTTATTATCAGATGATGTACAAAAACAAATTTCTAAAGCATATTTATTACCTGGTAGAACAGATATAAAAGCTGAAAATAGACCAAATGTGGAAGAGATTCCAGTATTACATATTGATTGGAAAACAGTTGAGAAAGAACAAGATGAAATAGGAAAACAATTTAAGAAAGTATTTCAATAAGATGGTGATTACATGGTAAATCGATTTGGATCAGTAAGGCAAGTTGGGATGACGGTAGCGTTGTTACTTGTGGCGATGTTAATCGTCATCCCGCTTTTTCTCATTTTACTTTCTAGTGTATATGAAAATAGTAGTTGGAATTTTTTAAAGCCGTTTGAAGTGATGCAGAGTGGTGGATTAGCTGGAATTTTTCTAAATTCGATGCTTCTAGGTGTACTCGTAGTAATAGGGGCAACCATCTTTGCATTTCCATTGGCTTTCATTATGAGCAAAACAGATGTTGGAAAGCATAGCAAATTAGATATTGTTTTTATGATTCCATTTATGACACCGCCGTATATTGGATCGATGGGCTGGATTTTGTTCATGCAACCGAACGGGTATTTCGAACAGTTTTTTCCGATGCTAAAGACGATTTCATCTTCGTTCTTTAGCTTAGGAGGTATGGTTTTAATTATGAGTCTGCATTTATTCCCATTTCTTTACTTCATGTTGAAGAATACATTACTTCAAATTGGGAGTAGTAAAGAAGAAGCGGCAGCAGTTCATGGTGGAAGCTTTTTCTATCGTTTAAGAAAAATAATATTACCGTTATTAGTATCAAGTTATGTAATGGGTGCTTTACTCATTTTCGTAAAGACGATTGCTGAATTTGGAACACCGGCTACATTTGGACGAAGAATCGGATTTCATGTGTTAACATCAGAGATTCATAAATTCATTTCGAGTTGGCCAATTGATTTTAGTAGTGCAACAGCATTATCTTCTTTATTACTTAGTGCATGTATGCTCATTTGGTATATGCAAAACGTATTAAATCGAAAGTATTCATATGCAATGGTTAGTGGAAAAGGTGTGAAATCTAAAAGGTACACTTTGTCTATATTTGTGCGCGCTGTAGCATGGTTCTATGTAATTGGTTTATTAATCGTGTCAATTGGAATCCCGTATTTTTCTATACTGATTGCTTCATTATCAAAGTTAAGGGGCGGCGGCTTACATATAAACAACTTTACAACAAGCCATTATGAAGCATTATTTACAATCGGATCTCCGGGATTAGAGGCCTTATGGAACAGTTTTCTTTTTTCACTTATAACAGCGATTATTGCTGTTATGATTGGCGTCTTTTTAGCACTTATGATTCGAAAGGGGAAAAAGTCCTCTGAAAAATGGCTGGATATGTGCGGTATGTTACCGAATATGGTACCAGGAATCGTAATGGTTGTAGGGCTTATTTTATTTTGGAATTCACCCTATATGCCTCTGTCCATTTACAATACACCAGTCATGGTAATCGTAACGTACGTCGTTCTTTTTTTACCTTATACCGTGCAGTATGTAAAAGCATCGCTCGGGCAAATTGATGATTCTCTTGTGCAGGCAGGAAGTATTTTTTCTGGGAATTATATGTATATTTTCAGAAAAATAATATTACCTCTTATTATCCCGGACATTCTTGCTGGATGGGCGATGACATTTACAATCTCAATAAGGGAGCTAGTAGCATCGCTTCTCGTACTACCCCCATCGGTAGAAACGTCAGCAACATTTATTTTTGCTCAATTTGAACAAGGAGAAGTATCTATTGGAATGGCGATGGCTGTCGTTTCAGTTGGACTTACAACACTATGTTTATTACTTCTGCAACATATGGAGCAAAAACGAAAAGGGGTAGTATGATGAGGATAGAAGTATGGGGAGGAGCGGGAGAATACGGTCGCTCCTGCTACTTTGTAAAAAATAAAGAGACGAAAATATTATTTGATTGTGGTATTAATCGATCATATGAGGACAGTTATCCAAAAATAGAACGGGAAGTTGTACCGTTTTTAGATGCAGTATTTTTGTCACATATTCATGAAGATCATACGATGGGCTTACCTTTATTAGCGAAGTATGGATATAAGAAAAAAATATGGACAACTCGTTATACGAAGGAGCAACTCCCAGCTTACTATGAAAAATGGAGAAACTACAATTTGGCGCAAGGATGGCATGTACCTTATACCGATCAACATGTGAAAGATTTAAATTATGTATATATTGATGAGATTAGCAATCCGAATGAATGGGTACAGATTACCCCTACATTGCGTTTTCAATGGGGGTATAGTGGGCATGTATTAGGAGCTGTTTGGTTTTTATTGGATATGAGTCATACATATGTATTCTATTCTGGCGATTACTCAGCAGAGTCTAACATACTACGAGCTAATTTACCTGAGAAGTTGCACGGCGATATAAAAGTCGCAATCGTAGATGCCGCTTATCATACTGATGATGTTTCGCAACATGAACGAATAAACGAACTATGTACAGAAATTGAACGCGCCGCCGGGAATAAAGGGATAACATTACTACCATTGCCACCCCTTGGTAGGGCACAAGATATCGTATTGTATTTATATAAAAAATATAAAGAACTCCCTATTATAGTAGATCAAGAAATTTTGGATGGATTTCAACAGATGTTCGCATATAAAGATTGGATCAAAAATAATGAAGAACTTGAAGAGCTAATGGAGAGTTTAAAAAGAAACATAATAGTTATGGATGATGATAGCGGTACGCAACATAGTTATGGAATAGTTGTAATGAGTGATGCGAATATGCAAACGAAGCGAGCGCAGTTATATTATGAACAACTTCGGCATGACGAACGAAATTCTATTATCTTTACTGGACATATTGCGAAAGGGAGTTTTGCAGAAAAAGTTTTGAAGGAACGTGTAGGTAAAGAATGTAGGGTGAAGCGAGTTCCATATAAAGTTCACCAAAGTATAAGAGATGTGAAAGAGATGTTAAATACATTATCACCAGAACATACGGTGTTAGTACACGCATTGAAAGAGGATACGGATCGATTACAGAAAAAGCTTAGCACCGCAGGGTATGAAAATGTATATTCACTTACTATGGAACGTATAGAAGTCATTTGAAATGTAAAGGGGATAGGTATATGAAAAAAGTATTTGTATTCGTAAGTATTTTCTTTTGTTGTTTCCTTTATAACGTTAAAGAAGGGTTTGCCGCCAGTCCGATGAAACCTAGTTTTGAAGTGAAATTATTATTAAAGCCAGAACAAGTATTAGGTTATAGCAAAGAGATAAATCAAGAGATACTAGAATATTTCCAGGCTGGTACAAATTATGAAAGAATACAAGTGCAATTTTTAGATACAGCGAATAAAAATTTAAGTAGTGAAGGTTGGTTTGCGAGAATTCGAAAGAAAGAATTTAGTAAAGATTTTGAACTAACATATAAAAAAAGATACCCTATTCCAAATGGTGTAATTCAAGATGCACTAGAAGTAGCTAAAAAAGAAGGATTCGATAGTAATACGGATAGTTATGAGGCGGAAATAGATTGGGGATTTGAGAAGAAAACGTTAAGTATTTCAAATAAGAAAAGCTACAGCGCGAAAGGATATGGAGTACTTGATTTACCAAACGAACGAGCTGCTCAAAACATGTTAATAGAAAAGTTACCAGGGAAAATGAACAAATGGTTGTATACGAATTGGGGAGAAGAAATGTTAAGGGATTCCCGTATTTACGGTCCTGTATTAATGAAACGGTATACAGGGGAGTTTGAAAATATAAAAACGAATATTGAAGTTTGGCAATTAAGTAATACAGGGAAAATAGAAGATGATTTCGTAATAGAAGTGTCGTTTAAAACAAAAGAGGAAAGTATTGCAAAAGAACAAAGAGAATTATTAATGCAGAGTTTAGATCAAAAAGGATGGCTGTTACCGAAAGATAGTTTGAAGACAGAGCTTATTTTTCAGTAAATAGTAAAAAGGAATTCATATGCCATGAATTCCTTTTTATATTTGAGTATTAAGCTAAATCAGCTGATACGAACATATCACTATTTTGAAGATTTTTAGAGCGTAAACTATAAGCAACTACTTTCTTTTTATGTTGCTTGACAACATCAACATGCTCTTCATGACTATAAATATAAAATGTAAAATCTTTTTTGCCGCGCTTTGCATGAATAATTAAAGGCGTACCCTCATTATGTGGCGGTGCATAATAGCGATCTAAAAATAAACCTTCGTTAAAATCATGAATAATTTTGGATTTTTGTTCGCCTTCTAAGTTATTTCCATTGATTGTAACAGTCGCATTCTCTTCTTCCAGTTGCGGATGTGTTTCGTACTTGCTAATAATGGATTCAATAACAGTGTTAGGAAGGCTCGAAACGATAATTTTAAATGCCCCAAATACAACTAACATAACAATAAACCAAGTCGTCATAGTATATCATCCCCTTTTTCCTATTAAATAATATAACTCATATGGTAATAGTACATATGGTGAACTTTTGTATAATTTGTGAAAAATTTTCCTGTTTTTGAACGTTTTTTAACAAATGGAGCTTTGTAAAGAATGAGAGGGAATATTTGGTATGATAAAAAGTGTAGAAGCTTTCTATATATTATAAGGGGGTTATGAAATGGGGAAATTAGATGGTAAGGTTGCTTTTGTTACAGGAGCTGCGATGGGGAACGGAGCTGGAATTGCTCATGTATTTGCAGAGCTAGGGGCGAAAGTATTACTTGTTGATATTTCAGAGACAGTTCATGAGACAGCCAAAAATATTGTAAGTAAAGGGTTAGATGCTGCAAGTTATGTAGTCGATGTAGCTGATATGGATGCTGTTAAAGAAGTAGCGAAAGATGCATATGAGAAGTACGGAAAGATTGATGTGTTAGTAAATAACGCCGGTGTTATTCGACTTGCAAATTTTTTAGATATGTCAGATGAAATGCGTGATTTTCAATTTCAAGTAAATATTAATGGGGTATGGAATTTTTCTAAAGCGGTATTGCCATATATGGTTGAGAAAAATTACGGAAAGATTGTGAATATGTCTTCTGTAACAGGAACATTGGTTGCTGATGAAGGTGAAACTGCATATGCAACGACGAAAGCAGCAATTTGGGGATTTACAAAAGCGTTAGCACGAGAAGTTGCAAAACATCATATTACCGTAAATGCAATTTGTCCAGGTTACATTATGACACCAATGGCAGAGCAAATAGCAAATGAATCTGATCCAAATGAGCCGAGTAATGTAATCGATGGAATTGCTTCAGGTGTTCCTTTAGGACGTTTAGGGAAAATTGAAGAAGTAGGTCAGTTAGCAGGTTTTTTAGCATCCGATGAATCAAGCTACATAACAGGTACACACATTGTCATTGATGGTGGTAGTACATTGCCAGAAACGGTTTCAGTGGGTGTAAAGTAAAAGGATTATGAATGAGAGTTTTAGTTCTTTGAATGATAACGCTAGAAGAAATCTGAAAGAGATTTCTTCTAGCGTTATCATGTTATGTACTATTATTATTATTAGAAAAATCAATTTTGTTACAAAAAGTTGAAATTGAAGTATTTTAAAAGAAAAAGGTTTATAATAAAAATATAACTAATAACCACATTACTAATTATAAGGAAGTGTAACTATGAGTACTGTAACAATCGTGTATGGTATTATTCTTTCCACAATTATCGTTTTATTTTTCGTTGGGGTTTCACGTTACATTCACAAATGGAAAGAAGGCGTTGCGAAATTAAATCACATTGAAGAAGAACTTAGTGATTTAATGTTACATCATGGTAAGTAAAAAGTTTATTTTTAGCTAAATAATGTGAAAAATATCACAAAACATGCTCTCCTTATGAAGGCATGTTTTTTTGTTATGTGAATGATTAGGCACATTCATACATTTTTTCCATACGATACAGTGTGAAGATGGAAATGTTCGGAGTGGAAAAGAGGGATAAAATGAGTAGTTCAGGTTATGTTCCAGATAATAAAAATTTAAAGAAGAGCTCAGGAACTCCAAACCTTTTCTTTGATTCGAGAAAAAATATCTTTTTTAAAAGGGATGAGAAAAACGTTGCATATGAAGTTACGTCAACACAGTTACCAGCCATGATAGGAGGAGCGTTTGTTGATTTATTTATGACGAAAGGGCATATGCGGGAACCACATTGGCATCCGAATGCGTGGGAGTTAGATGTTGTAGTATCAGGAGAAGCAGTTACATCCATTTTAAATCCGGAAACGAATCAATTGCAAAATTATCATATGAAAGCGGGGCAAACTGTCTTTATTCCAATGGGATGGTGGCATTGGATCACAGCGGTAACAGAAGAAGTACAATTACATTTGTTCTTCAATAACGATCAGTTTGAAACAGCAGAAGGATCAGACATACTTAGATTAACACCGCCAGAAGTATTTCAAGCTGCATACGGTGTAAGTGCGGAAAAATTGGGGAAAGACCTTTCGCCAATTAAGGAGTCAGTTGTAATTGGTCCCCCTAACTTAAATCGAATAAAAGGTGTTAAAGAAAGTGACGACTCAAATATAGTCGTTACGTTAAATGGGCAAATAACTTCATGTGAAATAGAATAACTCTTTCTTTTTAGGAAGAGTTATTCTATTTTGTATAATTTTGTAATTAGATTCGTTATAATTATAATATAGAAGGGAATATATGAGAGGGGGTATATTGTGAACATATTAAAAATTATAGGAATTGTTGCAGGAGTCATTATAGTAGCCGTTATAGCTTTCTTTGTCATTACGAGGTACTATTTGTCAAAAGAAGATCCTAATTACGTATTACAGTACATAAAAGAACATAAAGGTGATAGAACATGTTCATTATTAATTAGGAAAAATGGGGAAGTAGTAACATCTATAAATGAAAATGTAAAATTACCATTAGCGAGTATGGCAAAAATCGTAATAGCAGTTGAATTTGCTAAGCAAGTGTCAGAAGGAAAGATAAGCCGAGATGAACAAATTTCATTACAGGAGCTAGAAAAATATTACGTTAAAAACACTGATGGTGGAGCGCATCCTGACTGGTTAGAAGACGCTGAAGCTAGAAAGTTAGTGAAAAATGGACAAATCGCTTTAGAAGAAGTCGCTAAAGGTATGATTCATTATAGTTCTAATGCAAATACGACATATTTGTTAGAAAAGCTTGGAATAGAAAGAGTAAATGAAAGTATAAAAGAGTTAGAGCTTACTAGTCATGATAAGTTCACTTCTTATACGGCTGCACTATATATGAGAGGATACGTAGAAAAAGAACTTCATGTGCCAGAAAATCAGTCATTAAAAACGTTACGTAACATGTCAAAAGATGAATATAATAAACATGTGTTACAAATACAGGAATGGATGAAAGATGAAGAAGAATGGAAAAAACGGGATATTCCATTAAAGGTAGATATGGAATTTCAGCGAATTTGGTCAGATCGATTAGTGGGTGCAAACGCTAAAGATTATATGAGTATAATGGAAAAGATAAATACTAGAAAGTATTTTCCAAAATCAATGCAAGAAGAAATCGAGAACATTTTCCAAGGAACAGTTAAAAATAGTAAGTTCGAATATGCTGGTCAAAAAGGTGGCTCTACCGCATTCGTATTGACAAAAAGTTTGTATACTACAGATAAGAAAGGGAATAAAGTAGAAGCTGTCATTATGTTTAACGATATAGAAGATCAAGTTGCATATCAAAAACTGAGAAATAATATAGATTATTTTATTCAAGATGCTATAGTGGATGAAGAGTTTAGAAAGAAGTTATAATAGAATAATTTTATTATGTAAACAAGATACTGTTACAGGTAGGTGTTGAGATGGGGTTGAGATGGGGTTGAATGAGTATATGCTTGAAACGTTTCCAAATTTAGAACTTAGACCACCTTTATTTTATAATGGGGATATTGGTATTCGCTTTAGATTAGGTGTGAACTATGATTGCAATAACATTTATGAAAACTGCCCATATTTAGAGGGCGTTTATAACAGAGCGATTACTTTATTTCAGTTTTTACATGCAACAGAAGATGATATTTACATTGTAGTGGATGTAGATGACTATGCAGACGGTGAAACTTTCAAACACAAATTGAATATCTTTTCTAAGTATGTAAAAGAGAAGTCTGATTTGTTTAAGTTACAGAAAAATACAATCCCTTATGTTTTTCCAGAAGACGATGAAGACGGGGGATATAAAACACATAGATATACTTTGAAATGTAAAGTTTCAGACTTGAAATACATTCCTATGATAAAAGCAATTTGTAATCAAGATATGGGGATAAAACCGCGTATTTTTCATAGGGTGTATTTCATAAATATTAACAAGAATACTATATTTCACATTTATGATGATAGAGGTTGTGATGTATTAGCTACCTCTCCTAATACAATTAGGGATATGTATCATACATATAATGATTGGATATTAGAATACGACAGAAATAAAATTGATAAAGTATTTAATTGAATGTAGTCTATTTTAAATGAGGGAAATACCATAGAGGTGTTTCCTTTTATTAATATGAAAATCAACATTTAAATTTGAAAGCACTTATTATAACGGTAAAGGGATTTGATGGTAATGTATTGAATTTGGGTAGAAACGGAAAAAGGAGATGAATAAATGACAATAATATATTTCGTTCGCCATGCCCATTCTACCTATACAAAAGAAGAACGGGAGCGTCCTTTATCTGAAAAAGGACACTTGGATGCAGAGAATGTAACAAGCTTATTAAAAGATAAACATATTGATGTAGTGATTTCTAGCCCGTACAAAAGAGCAGTTCAAACTGTACAAGGAATTGCTAATACATATGATGTATCGATACAAATAGAAGAAGATTTACGAGAAAGGTTATTAAGTTCAGAGCCAGTAGCAGATTTTAATGATGCGGTCCAAAAGGTGTGGGAAGATTGGGATTTTGCATACGAAGGCGGAGAATCGAATGATGTAGCGCAAAGGCGTGCTGTAATATGTATGCAAAATATATTAAAAAAATATGAAGGTAAGAATATTGTAATAGGAACTCATGGGAATATTATGGTATTACTCATGAATTATTTTGATTCAAAATATGATTTTCGATTTTGGAAAACAATTCGTATGCCCGATATATTTAAGTTGAATTTTCATAATGAGGATTTAGTTTCTGCCGAAAGGATAGAGAATACGGGTCATCAGATAAATAATTTGTAAAAGTTTATCAAAAAAAGAGGAAAGAGAGATATTATTGTAGAAGTATGACTTTGTAACATAAAAAATATGTTAAAGGAGGCTGTTTACATGTTTGAGAAAGAGAAAGAAGGGCTTATTGAAGTTCACAACGTATATGAAATTGTACCACCAGATGGAACAATTATTGGTATGGCAACGGAAGAAGAAATGGAAATTGCTGCTGAACTAGAGCTGCAGTACTATGCCCATTCTCGTTTGTTAGAAGCAAATATTCAGTTAGACGGTTCCTCCTACAAAGAGTTACTTCAGGAGTTCCAGGAGTACGAAAGAAAATCAATGAGCTTTTGGCGAGCAATACATAAGCGTTTAGCTGTGCCATGGGCATGGGTATTACGTATTGACGTTGCGAATGGCCCTATTTATGTAAGTAATGGGAATGCGTATTACGAAGAAATCGATGATGAAGAAGATTATGAATAGATAAGTAAGGAAGCAGCTTTAGTTGCTTCCTTTTTTTATTTTTAGGGAGTGAACCGCTTCAATGATAATATCTGGTCGATCATTTTCAATTCCGTGGCCAGCATGTTCGGCAAGTATATATTGGCTGTTTATTGAGAGTTGTAATTGTTCATGAATCAGTTCTTGCCACATTGCTTCAAGTTGTGTCGCTTCCTCTTTTTGCATGCCGCCCTCAGTCAACTGAGTAATAGAATATTGAGGGTCTCTACCGATAACGATTAAAGGTATTTCTAATGTTTTATAGAGTTCTTTTATTGAGCGAGCACAATTTTTCCACGTAGATAGTTCAGAAGCTGTCGCTTTATATAATGTAGGAGAGGTAGAAAATTCAATGTACTGTCTTGATTGGTTAGCGAGTATTGGCTTTAGTTCATTAGAAAGCATGTCTACATCCATTTTGGAGTATGTATGATATTTTTGAAGCCACATATCATCCGAATCAGTCTGATCAGAAATTGGTAAATGAAGTTCATCTAATCGGTGTAAGTTCATGGATGTAGAATCAACTAAAATAAGTGCTTGCAACTTATCTTCATGTAACATCGCAAAATGTTGTGCACATAAACCTCCATAGGAATGACCGATTAGAATGATTGGTTCGTGAATATCTAGTTTTTGTAGTAACATATGAAGTTCTTTTGTCGCTTGTAATGTAGTACGTGAATGATTCCTTAGTTCACTTTTTCCGTAACCTGGGCGATGGTAGGAAACGACTGTAAAGTGCTGTGAAAGCTTTTCTATAATAGGAAACCAATCATAAAATGAGCAAGTCATTCCGGTTTGAATGACTACAGTTTGTTCACTACTTCCTTTCATATATACTTCTATAGTTTGCCCCAATACCTCTACAAGTTTATAAATAGTAACCCCTCCTAACTAAGCTTGAAATAATTTTTGACAAGCGAAAACGATGCACCAGACACCTATACCGAACAGGACAGATGTGCTAAGTGAAAATGAGTTTTTTAGGCCAATATAGACGATAAATAATAGTAGTGCGGATGCAGGAAATCCATATAATACACCTATAGCAAATTGACTTAATTCTTGTTTGTTCCCGCCTTCGAAAGAAATCCAAAATAGGCTCAGTAAACTTACGAGAGGAAGGGCAGCAATAAACCCGCCAATCGTACTATAATGTTTAGCGACTTCAGTAATAACACCGATAATAAGTGCCGAAACGATTACTTTAACGAGGAAATGCATACTTTGCCTCCTTCGCTAATAACGAAAAAGCTCTTTCGATTACTTGTTGTTCTTCTTTCGATAACTGCGATTCTAATATTTTTATCTTTTCTTTATCTAGTAAAGTATGCTTTTCTAATACTTCAATGCCTTCTTTCGTTAAAGTAAGGTTCACAACTCTTTCATCTTGTTTGTTTCTTTCTTTCATGATAAACCCTTTTTGAATAAGGCGCTTTACGTGTTCAGATGCTGTGTTATGAGAGAGAGTAAGCTCAGTAGCGACTTTTCCAATTGTTATATCTTTCTCACGAGAAATGATTTGTAAAATACGAATGGCTTGGTGAGAAAGGTTGTCTTCATATTCATATCGTAAGTGATAATAAATACTCTCCCAATGCTGATTGATGTCTTTCATAATAAATCCTCCTGTTTTTATATCGTATAATAAGATATATTCGTTAGTATAGAAGTAAAATCCTTTTATTTGGATAAAAAATGTTGAAAAAGTTTATTTTTATTGAAATATAAGGTAATCTATTTGTAAAGGTATACATTCAGCAAGAGAGAGGATGATAGCTGTGAATACATTCAAATGGATGAGTCATGAACAGATGTATGTAGATGAAATACATGTTGAAAAATGTGGTCCTCTTTCAGTCGGCGTATATGGGGGAAATCAAGAGAGTGATGCATATGAACGAGGAGATGCGGTGCTTGCTTGGTGGGATCCGGAATTACAATTTGAATTTGTTATGATTTTTGATACACACCACAAAACAAAAAATATTGATTATATAATAGAAGCCATTTCAGAAAGAAAAGAGAAACTAAAGGAGTTATTTTCCTACCCGATACATTTAGCTTTTCATCATACACATATGTACTTATTAGCATTATTTACAGATGAGTTGTTTATTGAAAAATGTGATCAAGATGATGAGGAACTTGCATGCTTAATTTGTTTGCGAAAAGGTGAATTTTTATATTGGCTATCAGTCGGTGATTGTTTCGCATATTTATTCCATTCTGAGAAAACGAAAAATGGTAAAGGGCGATTAAATAAACGGAAGAATTACGAATATATTGGTAGGAAAAATATTTTTGCAGCAAATACACCTTGTTTTACGTCAGGTGTAAGAGGATTAGAAAAAGGAATGAATCACATCGTAATGGCAACGGACGGTATTTTAGAGTGTGATAAACGAAGATTTGATGATGACCAATCTTTAATAGAAATATTACACGACGGAAGTTGCTTACAGATTGAGCCAGTATTAACAAATGTATTGCAGTGGAAAGGTAGAGATTGTGCCACAATTATTGGATGGTCCATTGACACTGAAAATAAACGATGTGCTAATTAATATAAAAGGAGTTCAAGGTTTTTATCCTTGAGCTCCTTTTTGTTAAGCAATATGGATGTGATACGTTTTTAACCATTCGTTAACTTGTAGCATGTATTCCATAGCACTTCTTGCTTCGAAATTGTTAATGTCTTTATTACTTTGATCGGCAATAGCAAGTAATGTGGAATGATTAATAAGTGAGAAAATAGGATTGTTTTTATTACTACACATGTCGAGTGATAAATGACGGATTGTTTGTAAATAATGTGGGTCTTGTGAAGTTGGATACGCACTTTTTCTTCTATTCCGTACATCGTCAGGTAAAGCAGGCTTTAATGCTCTACGTAAAATGCCTTTTTCAATATTATCAATGCTTTTTATGTTGAAAGGAACGTTCCATAAATATTCAACTAATCTATAATCGCAAAGCGGTACACGAACTTCAAATCCTACGGCCATACTCATACGGTCTTTACGGTCAAGTAAGAACGGAAGAAATCTCGTTAAAAATAAATAAAACATTTGACGTTGTTTCGCGGATTTTTTACTTTCGCCTTTAAGAGTAGGTACTTCAAGTATCGCTTCTTGGAATCGTGTATCAATATATTCTTCTAGATTACATTGGTTACTTACTTCATGTAGTAGAAGAGGAGATGTATTTTTCCAATTTGTTAGCCAAGGAAATTTATCTACATATAGTAATTCTTCTTGATGAAACCAAGGGTATCCACCGAATACTTCATCAGCAGATTCACCAGATAAAGCTACGGTCGCATCTTTTTTCATTTCGCAAAATAGTAAATATAGTGAAGTTTCCATTTCACCAGCACTCGGTAAATCTTTTGCACGGAGGGGAACGAATAAGTGATTTGCTAATTCTTCAGCATTCACAATAATATCATGATGAGATGTTCCTACATGTTCAGAAACGCGTTTTACCCAAGGAGCGTCTAAACCAGTGCGAGCAAATGTCAGTTCGAAATCTTTTGCGCTATTTACAAAGTCAATGGAATACGTATGAAGTGTTTTATTTTCAGCAGCAAATTCTTTCCCCGCTAGTGCAGTAATCCCGCTAGAATCTAATCCTCCTGATAACATACAGACGAGAGGAACATCGGCAATTAATTGTCTTTTTACTGTATCTTGTAAAATAGATAAAATATGTGATGCTGTATCTTCAGTAGAGTCTGTATGAGCTTTACTTTCTAAATTCCAATACTTCGTAACTACTTTTTTATCACGTGTAAATGTTATAGAATGTCCAGCACGCACTTCTTCAATATGTTTAAAGACGCCACATCCTGGAGTTCGAAATAAGCCTAATCCAAATATTTCATTTATGCCATCCGCATCAATTTCAGTAGGAACAGATGGATGCGCTAATAATGCTTTTATTTCAGATCCGAAAATAATGCTGTCATTTCTTTCTGTGTAAAAGAGTGGCTTTACGCCTAAATGATCACGTGCTAAAAATAATTGTTGCTTCTGATCATCCCATAAGGCGAAAGCGAAAATTCCGTTTAAATGTTGTACGCAATCTTCTTTCCATTCTAAATAAGCATGTAGTAACACTTCTGTATCTGAATGCGTTTCAAATGTATGACCACATTTCCTAAGTTGTTCTCTAAGCTCACGGAAATTATAAATTTCTCCATTATAAGTAAGAGCATACGTATAATCACCAGCGCGAAATGTCTTCGGCTGTGCTCCGCCTTCTGGATCAATTACAATTAAACGCCGGTGTGCAAAGGCCGCACGAGGCGAAAACCAAAATCCTTCAGCATCAGGACCACGATGCTGAATACTATGTGCCATCTTTTCTAAAATAACATGTTCATTGGAAAGGTCCTTATTCCAATTTACCCAACCTGTAATTCCACACATACACATCTCATCTCCTAATTTTTAAAAGTAGATTAACGAAATAAAATGTACACTAAGTTAAAGAATGACTATATAAATAGTGTACTACATGAATCAAATTGCAGACTTGAGAAAATTTTCTTTGAATGCATAGTTATGTGAGACAATGGCTAAGGGAAAGTATTCCATTACATACAAAAAATAATAAAAAGATGAGAGAAAAATTTTTTCTAGACGTTATATAGGGTGTAAAAGCTTTTACAAAAAAATAAGGGGAATCGCTACATGAAATCAAATGAGAAAAATTTTATAAAAAGATTACAGCGGCAAAAAGAAGATGCGCTAGAATTTGTTGTCGATACATATTTACCACTCATCAAGGGAATCACGCATAAAGTTCTTTTTCCAGTTCAAAATGATGGACTCATAGAGGAATGTATAAACGATATATTTCTTTCCATTTGGAATAATGCAAATAAGTTTCATGGAGAGCCGAGTGATTTTAAAAAATGGATTGCAGCGATTGCGAAGTTTAAAGCAATTGATTATTACCGGAAAGCGACTAAAAAAGTAGAAATTATCTCGGATGAGTTTCATATTAGTACGGAAAAGTCAGCGGAAGACGAATTAATCGTTATGGAAGATAGAGAAGAATTATTGAAGCTTATTAATCAATTAGAACCGCTAGATCAAAAAGTATTCATTATGAAATATTTACTCGGTATGAAGGCAGAGGAAATAGGTGACAAGTTAGGATTAACCCGGGCAGCGATCGATAATCGAGTGTACCGTGGGAAAAAGAAACTACAACAAAATGCTACGAATATTAGTTTTGGAGGTAGTGCCATATGAAAGACATTTATGAACTATTAAATGATATTGATATAGATGAGAAAGAACTTGAGGAAATTGAGGCTTCTGAAATTGAAAAAGAAAAAGTGAAGCGTAATGTAAAACAATCGATACGTACGAAGAAAAAGATGAAAAGTTGGAAAAAAGGCGTTGCTGCTGCATCTATTTTAGTAGGATTATCAGTTGCAACGCTTGGTATTGGGTTTCCTACATATGCAGGGGGATTGCCAATTGTAGGTGATATATTCCGATTTTTAGATAATGGTAGAACAGGGTTATATGAAAATTATAAAGAGTTTTCGACTGAATTGAATATGACGAGGGAGAGTAATGGGGTTAAGGTTACCATTAATGATGTAATTTCTGATGGCAGAACAGTATCTATAACGTATTCACTGGAAAGTGAGCAAGACTTAGGGAATGATCCTATAATATTAGGTGGGTTGGATATAATGGACGCTCATGGTAGTTCAGGGAGTGGTAAGATGACTAAAGTTACTGAAAAAAAGTATGTAGGTATGGTAACAACGACGCATCATGATAGCAATAAAAAGGACAAAGTAAACTTTAGATGGAATATAGAGAGAATAGAGATGTCAGATAGGAAAAAATCAATACAAGGTAATTGGAGTTTCGCATTAACTATAAAATCAGTAGATAGTAAGGAGAGAACAATTGGTGGGAGTTCGGAAAAAGAAGGTATAAAAGCAAATATGGAAAAGGTCGCAATGTCTCCGGTTTCATTTATTCTTTATTACAATCAAGAAGTTTCTAAGGACGCGAGGAAAGAATGGGATAGTGTAGATGTTGAATTGACGGTTAAGGATGATTTAGGGAATGATTATTCGGGTGAAGGAAATGGGGGAAGTGGCGACGATCCTTACAATATTCGATGGAGTTCTACATTCCAAAAGTTAAACGAAAATGCAACAAAGCTTATCGTTACACCTCGCGTACACTTACGAGTGCATACACCTGAAAATCATGGTGGAGTGGAGTATGTGAATGGGAAAGAGAAGAAAATAGAAGTACCGAAAAAAGAAGCGAAGAGTAAAGATATTGTTTTAGATGATATTGTAATTGATTTAAAGAAATAGAAGAGAGACTGCCTAAAACCGTTAGGCAGTCTTTTTTTCGTTAAGAACTAGCTACAAGTAATGCATGCGGATGCTGCGCTTTATACTCATCTTTCCACAGAATGTTTAGTTGTTCCCACGATTCGCCGCTATCAGTGGATTGAAATACGCCATTGTTATTTAAAGTGTAAAACGTATGTGGTTCTGCTGGATTTGTCGCAAACATTGAAATGACTGTACCGATTGCTGATGGTAGACCTTGCTGTACTTGCTGGAACGGAGTATCTTTCGTTTTACGATATATATAAGATTCATAAGGAATACGATGATGAGCGAGATCTGCACTCGGTGCGGCAGAAACGAGAATTGTATCACAATCAGCTGGATCGATAGCCATGCTGTATAAATAATGATGTTCAAGTCCTTCGCTGCATGAAATCCAGCTGTTTCCACTGTTATAACTTTCGAGGTATGCGCGATCAGGTCCGCCCATAAATCCGTCACCACATGATGCATAAAGGCGATTTGGAGCTTCAGGGTGCATAAGCAATTGATGAGCATCGATAGGAGCACCGAATTTTTTATCCATCCATGTATGCCCTCTATCATTACTTTGAATAACAGCACCAGCTTCAATTGAAACATGGATTGTATTTGGATTATTTGGATCAACTGTAATCCAGCGTACGTGATGGGTAAACGGTCTAGGTGGGAAAGCCCACGTATAAGAAGATAATAATGATTTCATATTTTTAAGTTCAGTCCACGTTTCCCCACCATTTTCCGAACGGAATAAAGCACTAGGTTCTGTTCCTACATAAACGACGCCATATCCGTTAACTTGTTCATTAGAGCTTATCGTAATGGAAGTGATCGAAGAATGTAAAATACCATCTTCTTTTGGAAAATCAAAGTAACGATAAGAATCTCCAATTGGTCTCCATGAATCTCCGCTATCGTCACTTAACCAGAGACCTCGTCCAAAAGTGCCGCAATATATACGATTCTTTTGAAATGGATCAACAGCGATACAGGTAGGTTGCATATTTTGTAAGTGATACGCTGCTTCATAGTTACCATATCGTTCTTTCACTACAACAAGTTCACGTTCCATACAGAGAAATAATCTTTTCAATTTCGTCCCCTCCTTAAAAATTCTTTCCTTAGTAAACAATATGAAAATAAAAAAGAAGTAGTCTTGTTTTTATTTGAGAAAAAGGACTTGTTTGAAAAATAGCGAAGTGTGTATACAGAGGAAATGGGATAAAGATAGGGAGTTTGTTCCATACTAATGTACAGATATTATCCTTAAAGGAGCCTTAGTATGGGACATTCACATGATCATGGTCATTCAAAAAATAAAAAGGCGTTACTATTCGCATTCTTACTAACAACAAGTTTTATGATTGCTGAAGTTATTGGGGGATTTGTAACAAATAGTTTAGCACTACTATCTGACGCGGGGCATATGCTAAGTGATGCGGTATCGTTAGCTTTAAGTTTACTTGCGTTTAAGCTTGGAGAAAAAACAGCAACAGCTGCGAAAACATATGGATATAAGCGAGTCGAAATGTTAGCGGCATTATGTAACGGTGTCGTTCTTATTGTCATTTCAATATACATTTTTATTGAAGCAATTCGCCGTTTTAAAGAGCCAGTTGAGATTGCTAGTAATGGGATGCTCATTATTGCTGTACTTGGTCTGCTTATTAATATTTTATCAGCTTGGATATTAATGAGAGGCGGAGATGTGAAGGGCAATTTAAATTTAAGAAGTGCTTTCTTACACGTATTAGGAGATCTATTAGGGTCAGTCGGAGCGATAATTGCTGCGTTACTTATTAAGTTTTTTGGATGGACTGCTGCAGATGCGATTGCTAGTATTCTTGTGTCTATTTTAGTCATTATTAGTGGATGGCGTGTAACACGTGATACGGTCCATATATTAATGGAGGGTGCACCACAACACATAAATGTGGAAGAGGTAAAAAGTACATTATTAAATATTCCGGTTGTAAAAGAAGTTCATGATTTGCACATATGGTCTGTCACATCGGATTTTCAAGTATTAACTTGCCACTTGATTATTAAAGGAAATGAAACACAAAGTGTATTAAAAGAGGCTACTGATGTATTAAAAGAGAAATTTCATGTAGAACATGTCACCATTCAAGTAGAAATAGATGGTGAATTTAATCATAGTGAGACAACTTGCAAAGTATGAAAGAAAAAGGATAAGAAAAAGTGTCATAACATTTTTCGCACGGCATACATATATATAATGTGGCCACAAATACTTTGTAAGGTAAATATTTCATGAAATTACTTTACTTATA
Organism: Bacillus sp. (in: firmicutes); assembly: GCF_031983925.1. Classification (NCBI taxonomy): domain Bacteria; kingdom Bacillati; phylum Bacillota; class Bacilli; order Caryophanales; family Bacillaceae; genus Bacillus; species Bacillus sp. (in: firmicutes). The sequence goes on from NZ_DALYZR010000001.1 coordinate 400,898, forward strand.
AAGAGTCATCTTTTATAATCAAAAGTGGTAATTGATAAAGATTATCATTTTCAATGATCGTAGAAAGGAGTTTTTTAAAAGATGAGTAGTCAACTCCGTTTTGCTGTTGAAAATCGTAAGAGGCATTTAATTGATGAGTTAATTGGAGCGGGTGTGTTTAAAATTCGTGACCGACAATTATACGAGCTGTCTTTAGAGGAATTGGAAAAAGAGTACGAAGATATGGAAGATTATGCAGATATTCAGGCATAGCTATATATATTAGTAAAAAGAGAGCTGGTTACGATTTTGTGTAGCCAGCTCTCTTTTTATTTCGTAGAAATTATTTTTTGTATTTCTTTCATTGGACGAAGCCAGTTTTGAGTCATCATTCGTTCTATTTGTTTTTCGTCCTGCTTTTGCAGTGCTTGAATGATGGAGTGATGTTCTTCAATAGATTGACTTGCTGGAACGAAGTTTTGGAAAAACAAGTATTCAAGACGTAAAACGTGAAGTTGCATATTTTCTAGAAAGGGTTCAATATATTGATTTTTAGCAATAGAAGAAATGGTATTGTGAAATTGTATATCTAGTTGTAAAGCTTGTTTTGTGTTTTGTTTCTCTATAGAGCACTGAAAATCATCATTTATTTCAGAAAGTAGTTTCAAATCAGCGTCTGTAATATTTTGAAGTGCTTGTTTTCCTATAATAGAGTGAAGACCAGCCATCGTCTCATAAATGATCGGAATGTCGTCTAACTGAATAGGAGCAATTTTTGTTTTTTGTCCAGGTACCATTTCCACTAATCCAGAAAGCTCTAATATTTGAAGCGCTTCTCTTACAGGTGTTCTGCTTACTCCTAGTGCTTCAGCTAGTTCCCCATCATTAATTTTTTCATTGGGCTTCAGTACACCTTCAATAATCCAATCTTGTAGTTGATTTAAAACGAGTGATTTTGCTGAAACTCTTCCTAGTTTTTTATTATTTTGAGGGATAGGCATAGTGAATTTAATCCTTTCATTGTATATTTTTCTTTTTCTCATGAACAAGCTTTAATTCGGGTTTCCCTTCATCCGGTTTTTGGCTTAAGATAAGCACCATTACAATGACACAAAGGGCCCCTAATAACTGAAAAGATTGAAATGGTACATGTAATATAAGTACAGAAGAAATAATAGCTGCGAGTGGTTCTGTACAACCGAATAATGTCGTTTCTTTCGGGGTTAAGTATCGTATGCTGTCTAAGTATAAATAAAATGCGATGAGTGTCCCGAAAATGATGACAAATGTGATGAGCGGTAAGGTATTTAGTTTTACATATTTCATCGTTGACAATAAAATGAATTCTTTCGTAGTAATAAAGTGTACAATCGTTACACCAATACCCCCAATAATCATGCCCCATCCAACGATAACTGAGGAAGACCATCTATCTAGTAATTCTTTTGAATATAAACTATAAAAAGCAAGAGATAATCCAGATAAAATACCCCAAACGATAGCTGGTGTAGAAACAGCTAAGTTATGAACAGACCCGTTTGTTAGTAAGAGGAAAGTGCCTACTAATGAAAGGACAATTGAAATAAAATCAATTTTTGATGGACGAACGTTCCATTTGAAAAGTAAGTATACAGTAATAAATATAGGAGCTAAATATTGCAATAATGTTGCAACGGCAGCATTTCCTTCTTTAATAGAAGCGAAGTACGTGTATTGTACAGCAAGCATACCGAATAGGCCAAACAATATCATTTTAGTAGCATCAGATCTTTGTTTCCATATGCTGAATATTTCTTTTTTTCTCGTTCCGAATGATGAAATAATGAGCAAGATAACGCCCGATATAAGCAATCGAATTGTAACTAACCATTCAGTAGAAACATGTTCATATTGAAAAAGTTGTTGTGCAGCTGTTCCAGATAATCCCCATAAACAAGCACCAATTACAACCATAATGATTCCTTTTAAACGATTTGGATTCATCATGTATTGATTCCTCCTTTCAAAAAATATATCGTATACAATATGCAATATATCACGAAATGAATAAAAAATAAACTGAAAATTCTCACTTGATGTAAAGCTGTTATTCAGATTAAAGAAGTTTGTTAAATAAGAGAACGATAAAATAAAAAGGCTTTCGTTTACGGAAGCCTTTCTATTTTAAATTATGAAGTGTAAGTAAAAGCTGGAATAGGATCAATGAATGTATCCCAGTTTTGTGCCATTTCTTTTTCTGTTAATAGACAATCATCTAATGATTGTTCAATTAAAGAACGGTTCATATCAATTCCGATAAATACGAGTTCGGTTATTCGATCTCCATATCGCTCGTTCCAGCTTTTCAATACCTCGGGTTCTTCTGTAATAATTTGATTTCTTTCAGTTTCAGGTAATGCTGCTATCCATTCACCGGCTCCTTGAATTGTAATAGAGGAACCCGCTTGAGATAGAAGCCCTATCATATTATTACGTGATGCGAGCCAGAAAAAGCCTTTTGCTCTTACGACATCCACAGGCCATTTTTCTAGCCAATTCATAAGGCGTTCAGGATGGAAAGGATATTTACGGCGATACACAAAGGAATTGATGCCATATTCTTCAGTTTCAGGTGTATGATGTTCACTATTTAATTCTTGTATCCAACCCGCCGATTGACTCGCTTCCTCATAATTGAATAAGTTTGTATTCAAAATTTCTTGCAGTGGTACGTTGCTAAATGAAGTTTCAATAATTTTTGCACTAGGATTTAATTTCTTAAGTAAATGATGGAGCTCTCTCACATCTTCTTTTTCTAGTAGGTCTATTTTATTAAGGAGAATTACATTTGCAAACTCAATTTGATCTATTAATAAATCAATAACTTCCCGAGTATCGTTTTCATCAATTGCCTGCTTACGGTCTAATAAACTTTCACCATCTGCAAAATCATCCCAAAATCTATTTGCATCTACAACAGTAACCATCGTATCGAGGCGACAATTTTTTGTTAAGTCAATGTTCAGAACATCGTCTGTATACGTAAACGTTTGGGCAACTGGAATCGGCTCACTTATACCGGAAGATTCAATAACTATATAGTCAATATCACCGTTTTCTACAAGCCGATTCACTTCTATCATTAAATCCTCTCGTAGTGTGCAACAAATACAGCCATTTTGAATTTCTACTAGTTTTTCCTCCGTACGTGAAAAACCACCTTTTTTGATAAGGGATGCATCAATGTTTACTTCGCTCATATCATTAACGATAACAGCTACTTTTAAGTTGTTCTTATTAGTCAAAATATGATGTAGTAAGGTGGTTTTTCCAGCTCCTAAAAAACCACTCAATACAGTGATAGGTACTTTTTTCATGAAATACTCTCTCCTTTAAATCGTAATGATTACGTTTTATATTAAATGATGGAAAAGAAAAAATCAATAATAAATCATAATGGTTACGATTTAAGAATAGGAATAGACTATAAAATTTGTGCTGTAGCAGGAAGCTTTTGGACAAGCACTTGTTTACATATAAGTAAAATGGAGGCGAGAAGGATGGTCTTTAATAGGGTTTCAAAAGAATTAATAGGAATAGCTCTTATTGCTATGTTTCTCTTTTTATTATTTTTTGTAGATTTTACAAGTTTAGCAAATTTGCATAAAAGTATGCCAAAAGAATGGTTGAATGTGAATACGGTGTTTTTAAGTATTATATTTGAAGCAATACCATTTATTTTATTAGGGGTAATTGTTTCTTCTCTCATTCAAGTGTTTGTGACAGAAGATATGATTCAAAAAGTAATGCCGAAATCTCCAATTGTTGCAATGGTTCCAGCAGTATTTGTTGGAATTCTTTTTCCAATGTGTGAATGTGTCATTATACCAATTGTAAGAAGGCTCATTCAAAAGGGGTTACCACTTCATGTGGGCATTGTTATTTTACTAAGTGCACCTATTATGAATCCAGTTGTTCTTTTATCTACTGTATATGCGTTTCAAAAAAATGATTACATTGTATATGCACGCTTTGGGGTAACAATTCTTGTTGCTCTATTCATAGGTTTAATTGTGTATTATCGCTATCGCGAAAGAAATGTTTTAAAAGACGTAGAGGTGTCAGTTCAAAAAAACAAAAAAAAGAGTTGGAAAGATGTTATGAATCACACTGTAGATGAGTTTTTTGATACTGGTAAGTATTTACTGATTGGTGCTTTTTTAGCAAGTGTATTTCAAACATTTTTTGATCGGAATGTACTGGATGCAGTAGCACATAACGAAGTAATTGCCCCAATTATTATGATGGGATTTGGTTATGTTTTATCCATTTGCTCTGCGGCCGATTCGTTTATAGCGGCATCTTTTGGACATGTTTTCTCTGTAAAAGCACTTCTCGCATTTCTTGTGTTTGGGCCTATGCTCGATATGAAAAATACGTTCATGTTGTTTGCATATTTTCAAAAGAGATTTGTATTCTTTTTGATTGGAATTATTATTTTATCGGTGTACACAATCGTGCAAATTACAACGTTATAGGAGATGAGAAACGTGGATGAAAAGGAACAGAAGGCCTATCATCGCTATATTCGTGGCATTATTTTAATTGGTTTAGCAATGCTCTTATTTAAACTATTTGTAACCGGGAATATTTATAATTTTATCGCTCCAAAAATGATTAAATTTACGTATATAGCTTTTGTAGTAATTTTACTTCTTGGTTCATTACAAGTTTGGGGAGATGAGAGAGAGGAACAAGATGATTGTAATTGTTGTGTGCATCATAGGGAATTGAAGTTAGGGTTAAAAAGATATTTTGTATATGTTTTATTTGTTGTTCTAATTATTAGTGCTTTTCTATTTGGAAGTGTAACAATTGACGGAAGTTTAGCAGGAAAAAGGGGTATGAATCAAAGTGTACAGGCGATAAGTATGGAAAAGAACGAAAAAGAGGGAATACAGGCAAATTCTAATGGGAAAGAACAAGATGAAAGTTCGAATTTAAAAGTGACTGATCAAGCGGAAGAACAATTAGCAAAAAGTATGTTGGGACAACGAAAGATACAAGTAGAGGATAAGGATTATGTTCAAACAATGAGTATAATTGGTCAAGATGTAAAAGGATTTAAAGGGAAGGAAATTACATTCTCAGGGTTTATATATAACGATAAGGATGTGACGGGTGATAAAGCGGTAGTGGCGCGATACGGCATAACTTGTTGTATTGCGGATGCATCTGTCTGGGGGATGATTGTTGCAGGGGAAAACGTAAAAAAGCTCCCACAGGAAACATGGGTGAAAATAACAGGTTTGTTGGACGAAACGACATATAAAGGAATGCTATTTCCACTCGTAAAAGTAAACAAAGTGGAGAAAATCAATAAGCCAATAGATCCATATGTATATGATGCTTTACCACAATAAAAAAGAATGAATTCTTCATATTTTCATGAAATAGAATCATAATCATGACGATAAAAAAATAAAGATAAGAGTAATTTGGTTTGTTAAAAATATGTGTAGAAGGAGATACGCGATGAACTGGGTTACTCATAAACCAACATTTGAATTTGATAATTTTAGTCCATTTATTCGTGCGAATACTGCGTGGCTTGGACATTTGGAGTTCGCATACGATTTAGTAAGATTTGAAAAACCAGAAATATTAGTTGAGCTAGGGACACATCTAGGAGCTTCTTTTTTCAGTTTTTGTCAAGGGGTAAAGGATGGGGGATTAGCTACAAAATGTTTTGCTGTAGATACTTGGACGGGAGATGAGCATACAGGTCCATATGGAGAAGGCGTTTATCAAATCGTAGAGAAAGTCGTAAATACGAGTTATCCCAATATAGGTAATTTAATTCGTTCTACTTTCGATGAGGCCGTTGATCAATTTCAAGATGGAACGATAAACTTGTTGCATATTGATGGCTATCATACGTATGAAGCAGTTTCTCATGATTATAAAACATGGTTACCGAAACTTGCGAATAACGGTATTGTGTTATTTCATGATATTGAGGTGAAAGATCGAAACTTCGGCGTGTATAAGTTTTGGGATGAAGTCACAGCAAAGCACCCTCATTTTCAGTTCCAGCATTCATATGGACTCGGCGTATTATTTCCGAAAGGTTGTAGCGATAAGTTTGTGGAAATACTTAAAAATAAAGAAGAAATACAAAATATGTATAAATAAAAGTGGAGCATGCATCATTTGAATGATGCATGCTTTTTTGTGTGGGGAATAATGATATTCCTTTAAACGGTGAGGATAATAGTAAAAAGTTTGATGGTGGCAAATATTAAAAAAGTTACTCTTTGATTGTTAAATATAAAAAATGTAACATTTTTTATATTTTCCATTGCGAAAAGTAGCATCTACTTTTACAATAGAAAAGGTGTCCAATATATTATACTGGAAAAATAAATCGAAATAATATGAAAATTTTGTTTTGTCTTCGCTAATTGTATATTACATACATGTAAGACGACACACGTCATGTTATCGACTTGTAAGGAGAGAAAAAAATGAAAAGTGTAAGATTACCATCGATGCTAGAAATCATAGTTCTTTTATTACTATTTCTTGCTGTTGTCTTTTCCTTCCAAACGATTTTTGATCTCCCAATTCAATTAGCGCTATTTATTTCATGGTTTTTAGTAATTGCGCTTGGATTAAGATTAGGATTTCGTTATCAAGAATTGCAAGATGCAATTACGAAAGGGATTTCTAACGGATTAGAAGCAATACTGATTTTAGTTGCAGTAGGTGCTTTAATTGGAACATGGATTGCTGGTGGCGTTGTACCAACATTAATCTATTATGGGTTAGAATTTATTCACCCTAGCATATTCCTATTAGCAACATTAATTATTTGTTCGATCACTTCTATCGCAACAGGAACATCATGGGGAACAGTTGGAACAGCAGGTATTGCTATGATGGCGATTGGTGAAGGGCTTGGATTACCACTTCCACTTGTTGCTGGTGCAGTTCTTTCAGGAGCTTATTTCGGCGACAAATTATCACCACTTTCTGATAGTACAGTTCTGGCAGCTTCTATGGCGAAAGTAGATGTTATTGCTCACGTTCGAGCTATGCTCGTATTAGATGTTCCGGCTTATATTATTACTAGTATTATGTTTACTGTAGCTGGTTGGATGTATGGCGGAGATAACGTAGATTTAAATCGAGTAGAGTTTTTAAAAGAAGCTTTATTAAAGCAATTTGATATTAAAATATGGATGCTTGTTCCAGCGGTCATTGTTATTGTTCTATTAGCACTAAAGAGACCGTCTATGCCAACAATTGCAATGGGAGCTTTAATTGGTGCGATTTGGGCAACTCTTTTCCAAGGAATGAACTTTGGAGATGCCATTGGAACAGCGTATAATGGATTCTCAATTCAATCTGGTGTTGAATTTGTGGACAAGTTATTAAACCGTGGTGGAATTAACGGTATGCTTGGATCAGTAGCCGTTATTATTTTCGGTTTAGGATTTGGTGGATTACTTGAAAAACTAGGTGTTTTAAAAGTAATCGTATCAAAATTTGAGAAGAAATTAAATTCTGCAGGTAATGTAACATTGTCTACATTAATCGTGGCATTCTTAGCGAATATATTTGGTTGTGCAATGTACGTATCATTAATTTTAACACCGAAAATTATGGAAGAAAGCTATGATAAATTAAAAATAGACCGACGTGTATTAGCACGTAACTCAGAAGTAGGTGGAACGTTAACTTCAGGTATGGTTCCATGGTCTGATAATGGTATTTTTATGGCTGGTATTTTAGGTGTAGCAACGTTCTCATACGTTCCATTTATGTGGTTAAGCTTCGTATCGTTAATTTTAGCGGTTATTTACGGATATACAGGCAAATTTATTTGGTATGTTGATGATGCTGAAAAAGGAAAAGAAGCATCATAAATAAAAAATCACCTTCTACGTGTTGTAGAAGGTGATTTTTTATTTTGTAATAGGAGTTGAAGAAGTTATCTCAACCTCATATTTAGCAATTTTTTGTTGTATCTTTTTCTGCTAATTGACGAACAAGTTCATATCCAATTCCTTTATTTGCACCTGTTATGAAAGCATATTTTTTCATATTGAATTCCTCCAGTAGTGTTATAGTAGGTTACAAAGGAGAGGATACAGCCTAAACTTAAGTTTAGGCCAAGAGGAATTTTTAAAAATAAGTATAGAATATCTACATATATGAGTGAGAATTCTTATCATTTAAAAGAAAGTCTGTTATTATAAGAGATGTAGGTATTTTATTTTCAAGGGGATGAAAAAATGGAGTACAGAATTGAAAGAGACACATTAGGAGAAATTAAAGTTCCAGCTGATAAATTATGGGCAGCACAAACACAACGTAGTAAAGAAAACTTTCCGATTGGCACAGAGCAAATGCCGCTTGAAATTGTAAAAGCATTTGCCATTTTAAAGAAGAGTGCAGCACTTACTAATAAAAAATTAGGAAAGTTATCAGAAGAAAAAGCAGAAGCAATTGTGACAGCAGCTGACGAAGTGATTGCAGGGAAATGGAATGAACATTTTCCACTTGTCGTATGGCAAACAGGTAGTGGTACTCAGTCAAATATGAATGTGAATGAAGTAATTGCAAACCGAGGGAATCAAATTTTGAAAGAGAAGGGATTTGACGTACATATTCATCCGAATGATGATGTGAACATGTCTCAAAGTTCAAATGATACTTTCCCAACTGCGCTTCATGTAGCATGTGTACTCGCAGTAGAAAATCACGTGTTACCAGCAATTACGAAATTAAAAGAAACGTTAGCAGAAAAAGTAAAAGCATTTGAAAATATTATAAAAATTGGTCGTACACATTTACAAGATGCGACACCGTTAACATTAGGACAAGAAATTAGTGGATGGCACCGTATGCTTGAAAAAACAGAGCGTATGATTGCAGAGAGCAATACATATATGAAAGAGCTTGCGATTGGTGGTACTGCAGTTGGAACAGGTATAAACGCCCATCCTAAATTTGGTGAGATGGTATCTGAGGAAATTAGCCAATTTACAGGTAAGCAATTTATTTCTGCACCAAATAAATTCCATGCATTAACGAGTCATGATGAAGTTGTATATACACATGGGGCATTAAAAGCATTAGCAGCGGATTTAATGAAGATCGCTAACGATGTGCGCTGGCTGGCAAGTGGTCCACGTAGTGGGCTAGGAGAAATTATTATTCCAGCAAATGAGCCAGGAAGCTCTATTATGCCAGGAAAAGTAAATCCAACGCAAAGTGAAGCGTTAACGATGGTTGTAGCACAAGTGATGGGAAATGACGCAACAATTGGATTTGCAGCGAGCCAAGGCAATTTTGAGTTAAATGTATTTAAACCTGTTATTGCATATAACTTCTTACAATCTGCTCACTTATTAGCAGATGCAATTGTTTCATTTAATGATAATTGTGCAGTTGGTATTGAAGCAGATGAAGAAGTCATTAAAGAGAATGTGAATCGTTCATTAATGCTTGTTACAGCATTAAACCCGCATATCGGATATGAAAATGCAGCGAAAATTGCGAAGCATGCTCATAAAGAAGGGCTAACTTTAAAAGAAGCAGCGTTGCAATCTGGACTACTAACAGAAGTACAATTTGATGAAATTGTCGATCCGAAAAAAATGATTGCTCCGAAAGAGTAATAAAAACACCAAGATTCTTCGTTTAGGATCTTGGTGTTTTTTATTACTGTAAGTGCCAAAATATATTATTTGTTAGCACACGTATTCAATATTTTCATATGTGGGCAGTTTTCTTTTAAAAGTGCAATGAATTTTTCTTCTTCTTGTGGTACGAAAGTTGTCACAGAGTCGAATAAATTATAATGGATTTCTAATTGCTGTCTAGTCCATTTCTTTGAATGAAGTTTTTTACCAGAGTATTTAATGTGGCGAATATCTTCAAAGGGAATTTCAGTACGTAGTATGAAACCATGTTTTACGAAAAGAGATGATTCCGTTACGTTGTAGTGAGAGAAATAGAATGAAGAAAGATTCACGATATTTAGCAGCATCATGAGGGTGAAAAAAATAGAATTTTCATTTTGGAAGAATAGCGAAATGAAAAAAATCATGATAAATAATGTAATAAAAATGACGTGAAATGGATTTTTTTTCGCTTTAAATTTCAAGTTAGTCACCTCGATATACGTGTACTTTAACTAAATTAAATCATAACATCGTAATAAAACGTGCGAATATGCATAATTGCATATTCGCACGTTTTATTATTTATGTAAAATTTCTTGATGGGATAAATTCAAAAGAAGTTTTGTAATAGTGGAGTGGCATGAAGTGACTTACAAGAATAGAAAGATAGCGTTAGTCATAATTAGTTGTATGACGGTTATGGGTAGTTGTGCAAAGAAATTTGTTGAGGATGGAAATCGAAAACATATATTTGTAGAGGTAAGTAAGGTTTTAGTAGAGACTGTAAATAGAATATATAAAAAGTAAAAGGTGTTTTCTTATACGGAAACACCTTTTTTAGTTAAAATTGAGTGCTGAAGTTTTGGAATGTATGAATACCAGTCCCGTGTTTGATCAGCTCTTTATCATTTAAATATTGAATAGCATATTTTACCTCTTTCAATATAACAGGTGAAAGGCCGAGGGTATGATGTGAACCAAAAATTTGTTTAACAGTAAACCAAGGGTCGTCCAGAATATTCATGTTTTGTTTCACATCCTATCGTAATTCATATATTAAATACATTCGCTTTTCGTTGCTTTATGTCCTTTTTAAAGAATATCCAATAGACGTTTTTATAAAAGTTTATAAAATAGGTAAACGAAATATTGAAAAGTTTGTTTTGGTTATGTTAAGATGATGAAGTGATAATAAACGTTATTAAGATTTGTCTATTTTAAAACAAACATTTTAAAGGAGTGTTTAGTATGAGTGATATTTCAGAGAAGTTTTGGGACGCTTCAGTTGAGGAGTTGAAGAAAGGGTATGTATTTGAAGCGGAAGCAGAGGAATATATTTGTTTAGCGTGTGGAGAAGCGTTTATTAAGGGTGTTATTTATCAAGATAATCAAGTTTTGTATGAAGCAGAGAAGTTTGTACAATTGCATGTGCAAAACGAACATACGTCGATGTTTGATTATTTATTAAATCTAGATAAGAAGTATACAGGTTTAACTGATTTGCAAAAGAAGATGGTTCAGTTTTTCCATATGGGGCTGAATGATAAAGAGATTGTGAAAGAGATGGATGGGGGAAGTACTTCAACCATCCGCAATCATCGGTTTACACTTCGAGAGAAAATGAAGCAAGCGAAAGTGTTTTTAGCGTTAATGGAACTGTCAGAAGAAAAATCAAAAGTACAAACGAAATTTGTACCCATTCATAGAACAGCAACGATGGTAGATGATCGTTACAATATTACAGAAGAAGAAAATGATGAAGTGTTAAAAACGCATTTTACAGAGGGATTAGATGGACCGCTTTCTAAATTTCCAAAAAAGCAAAAGCGTAAATTAATTATATTACGTCATTTAGTGACGAAGTTTGATAGTAATAAAAAGTACACTGAAAAAGAAGTAAATGCTATTATAGAAAGCGTATATCCGGATTTTGTAACTTTGAGAAGATATTTAATCGAATACGGGTTTTTAGATAGAACAACTGATGGAAGCCAATATTGGGTGAAGTTATAATAACATAGGAAAGAATATGAATAGAAGCACACCATTACAACAAATATACAAAAAGATGGAAGTTGAAAAACAGATTTTTAATAAAAGGAGAAATGAAATTTGAAACCACCTACAGATAACAATAAAGAAGGTGCGGAGTCACATAAGTTAGAAAGTGAGAGTAAACCGATTTGGAAATCGATGTCCATGTTTTTAGTACCTTTACTATTAAGTAATGTACTACAATCAGTTGGACAATTATTCGGTATGGTAGTAGTAGGAAGATGGCTTGGAGTGAATGATTTAGCGGCCATATCGGCATTCTTCCCATTATTTTTCTTACTTGTTTCATTCGTAATTGGTATTGGTTCAGGGAGTTCCATTTTAATTGGTCAGGCGTTTGGGGCAAAAAACGAAGATCGTTTAAAAGCGATTGTTGGTACGACGCTAACATTTACCTTTATTATTGGAGTTGTGTTAGCGATAGTAGGTAGTATTTTTGCAATGGATATTATGCGCCTTATGGGGACGCCAGAAAATATTATTGAAATAAGTGTACATTATGCACGTATTTTATTTATATCGATGCCAATCTTATTTTTATATTTCGCATACACAACGTTTATGAGAGGTACAGGAGATTCTAAAACGCCATTTTACTTTTTAATTGTAAGTACAGCGCTAAATATGATCTTATTACCAATCCTTATTTTTGGATGGTTAGGTGCTCCAAAATTAGATGTGTATGGAGCAGCCTATGCTTCTGTTATATCTACAGTTATTACGTTTATTGTCATGTTAGTGTATTTAAAGAAGAAAAATCACCCGCTACAATTAGATAGTACGGTAAGGAAATATCTTCGAATGGATTGGGGTTTATTAAAGTTATTACTACGACTCGGTATTCCAGCAAGTATTAATATGATATTAGTTTCATTATCAGAAATTGCGGTAATCGCGTTTGTAAATCGTTACGGTTCGGATGCAACAGCAGCTTATGGCGTTGTGAACCAAGTTGCAAGTTATGTACAAATGCCAGCCGTTAGTCTTGGTATTACAGTCTCCATTTTTGCTGCACAATCAATTGGTGCGAATCAATTTGATCGATTGCAGAAAGTTGTGAAGGCCGGAATTATTATGAACTACGTCATCGGTGGTGTGCTAATATCACTCATTTACTTGTTCTCAAGAGACATTCTAGCACTATTTTTAACGAGTCAAACTACAATTGAAATTGCTCATAGCCTAGTTATGATCACATTATGGAGTTATTTAATTTTCGGTCATGCGCAAATTATTAGTGCGACAATGCGAGCAAGCGGTACAGTATTATGGCCAACTGTTATTGGCGTCGTATCAATTTGGCTTGTTGAAGTACCTGTAGCGTATTACCTTTCTTACCATACAAGTCTTGGCATAGAAGGGATATGGATTGGATACCCAGCAGCATTTATTGTTAGCTTAATACTACAATATGCATATTATAAGCTTTCATGGCAGAAGAAACGAATTACACGATTAGTGAGTTAAACACTAAAAATGTCCCTAAGTTATTATACTTAGGGACATTTTTTATAAGTGCAGATTTACAAATAGCTTTTTAAAGTAATATCAAAATGTTGTCTAATGAGTTTATTATCACTCATATAAAATTCCCACGCTTTTTCTGGTTCACCGATAATTTCAAAAGATTCTTCTGTAATATATAAGGCGCAATTATCTTCTAGTGCAATGCCTTCTATATTACCTTGATGATTTTGTAAAAAGGAATGGAAGGCGTTCATTCTATTTAATTGATTATAATGTGGACAAAACCTTTTGTTCACAATGCCCCAGCCGTTACTCTCTATATAACCAGAACCTTCATAATCTGAGCGGATACTAGATGTGAACCAACACATAGCACCAGCGCTACACCCTGCAATGAGCGTTCCTTGCTGCAGAGCCAATAGTAATTTTTCATCTAGCTTATGTTCTTTCCATTCTGTAATCATTTGAATATAGTTCCCGCCACCGAGATAAATTAAATCAGCAGACTGAATCATTTCGTCTATTTCATATTTAGAAGGTGTATCGGCTATAATACGTAAAATTTGTACGTCACAGTGTAATTGTTTTTCGAATGTGTCTAAAAATAATTTTATATAGCTTTCATCATCATGACTAGCTGTAGGAATGAATAATACTTTCGGATACTGTTTATTTGTTAATTCTATAAGTCGCTCATTAATAGGCGAGTGATTTGAATCTTGTAAATCACCGCCACCAATGACAGCTAATTTCATAGTAAAGCACCACCTAATCATTTTCGTTATATAAAAATTCGATAGAAGAGAGTTACATTCCTTCTCTTACGTAATGAATAAGTAGAAAATGGGGTTTAAATATATTGGAATAATAAAGGTGATAGTGGCTATATAGGAAAATGAATTAGAAACAGTTTATCCCGCAATAACGGGCAGTAAGACCCGCATCTCAAAATTCAGCGGAAGCAAAGAAGTTAGGCGGGGGATGAACAAAACCCCTACTGATTAAAGTTTCACCTTATTGTTATATAATGCTTCTTACTATTGTTTCAAAATATGGAAACAATATGTTTAAATAGATATAACGAAGCATGAATTCATATTGAATGAGTGCCTATCCTTTAAAAAAGAACTGAAAATAATAGAGATTTTACAAATGAGTTTTTACTTTTAATAGGAAGTTGTATTACAATATGGTAAAATTATTTCAATATATTTATTTAATATAAAAATACAAAGAGGGAGCGTGAAAAAAGTGGATTTTCGATTTGAATTTACAACGAAGGTGAAAGAATACTTGGATGATGAGAAGGATGAAAAAATAATAAAAGATGGACATAGAGATATCATTTTTCAATATTTATATCCACTAGAGAGTGAAATTGGTATTTATAAAAATCCTAACTTTACTTTTTTTGCATCAGGAAGACGCTCGCATATCGTATTAGAAAACATTGAATTTAAAACAGAGGTAAATGTAAAAAGTAACATCATTGAAATTACAAAAATAGTGGATAATGTCGTTATCCCGTTAGATACTATCGTAGCGAAAGATCGGGAATTGTTTGCACTTGGGCGTAATGAGAATTTTAGTGTACAAATATTAGAGCAGTATCTGTTTGAAACATTTGGAGAAAAGTTAGGTTTACAGTAAATGGGATTTGGGAGTGGATTTTAGTGTATAGCATTCATAATTGACCTTTTATTTCATTTATACTACAATTCGTAGTGTGAAAGGAGCTATACGATGTTTACTCAAAACTATAAGCTAAATGAACAAGGGTTAAACCATTTCTTTGGACCGCTTGAAGCAAAGATTATGGAGATTGTTTGGTCTAGTGAGGGTATTACGATTAAAGAAGTACAGCAGAAATTAAGCGAAGAATCACCTGTGAATTTTAATACTGTTATGACAGTTATGAACAGGTTAGTAGAGAAATTACACTTAGAAAAACAGACTGTAAAAAGAAGTGGCATATATCGTGCTGTACAAACAAAAGATGAATTCTTATCCAATCAAACGAAGAAAATGACACAGGAATTGATGGGGGAATTTGGTGATTTAGTTGTAAATCATATGCTAGATGAATTAGAGCAAGTTGATCCGACTTTAATAAAAAAGTTAGAAGATAAATTGAGTCAGTTAAAAAAAGAGGATTAATGAAATGAAATGGCAAATGCGTAAAATCTTATTGTTAGCAGTCATTGTTAGTTCCCTCTTTTTTAGTATGTTAGTGTATTACGTTACATATCCATTTCTGTTTCAAAATAAGGCGTTCTTTCTTTCGAATTTTTGCTTGTTTCAGTTAGAAAAACATATGAAAGAATTATCATTCATTCGTATTATAATCGCTGGATTTCTACTACTTACTGTGTTTATTGTGTGCAAAAGAATGTGGCGACAATTTTTTGATACTAAAAGATTACAAAAAGTACTTATTCCCTTCGTTCGAAAAGGAAAACAAATATATATATTGCCGACTGCGGAAGTTGCGGCATTTACAATTGGGTTATTTCGTCCGAAAGTTGTCATGTCAGAAGGGATGCTTCAAACTTTTTCAGATGAAGAAATGGATGCGATTATTTTTCATGAAGAATATCATCAAAACAATCGAGACCCATTAAAATTATTTTGTTTTACGTTATTAGCAGAAGGAATGATATACATCCCGATATTAAAAGGGCTATTGCAGCGCTATCATGTGTATCAAGAGCTAGCTGCAGATAAGTATGCAATGCGGAAAATGAAATCTAAATTCGAGTTAGGAAGCGCATTATTAAAAATAATTAAAATAAAGACAATGGAAAATCGATGTGTTACAGCTTCATTTGCAAAAACAGCGATAAATTTACGAATTGAGCAAGTGTTACATGAAAAAGTTGTTAAGCTCAATACGCCGTTACATACGAATTCGGTATATGTAACAGTAGGTTTATTTTGTATGTCGGTTGTACTGATTGTCGGAGAGTGCATATAGCCTCTTTTTTTAAGTATTAACACTACTTGATGTAGTGTGTTTAGGAGGAAGAAAAGTGAAGAAACTAATTGTGATTATACTAGCTGGGGCACTAATTTGGGCCGGAGTTAATTTTTATAATTCAAAGAAAGAAGAAAAAGAAAGAAAAGCAAAACAAGCGGAGTTACAAAAAACAGAAGTATTACCACAAGTAGGATTTAAGGCACCAGACATAACATTAAAAGGACTAGACGGGAAGTTGTATTCGTTACATGATGCAAAGGGAAAACCGTATCTTATTAATTTTTGGGCATCATGGTGTGGTCCATGTGAAATGGAGGCACCTGACTTAGTTCGTATGTATGATAAATATAAAAAGGATGTTGAAATCTTTGCGGTAAATGCAACAATCGGAGATCCAGTGCAAGAAGCGAGCGCTTTTGCGGATCGTCACGGATTTAAGTTTCCTGTTTTACTAGATATGGACGGAGTAGCTGGATTAGACTATAAAGTATTTTCTTTACCAACGACGTTTTTTGTTAATAAAGATGGCATTATCGTAGAGCAAGTACGAGGCGTATTACCTCCAGATCAATTAGAAGAGAAATTTAAGAAATTAATTGAGAGTTAAAGAGGGGATTTTGTATTAATGGAGTGGATCGTGAGGTTACAACCTGTATCTCTTATAATTGGAAGTCTATTTGGATTTATGTTGATGAAACGAAAGATGAAGAAACAAAGTGTACCATATGAAAAAATGATGGATGCAGTAACAAATGCTTTTCTTATCATCGTATTTTTATGGAAATTTGCACCGGCAATTTTAAATCCAGTATGGGCTATTAGGTCGCCACTGCAAGCATTATTAGCTATAGGAAGTATGAAACATATTATAGTAGGATGCATAATTGCAAGTGTATACATTGTTTGGAAAAGTAAAAAGGAGCAATTTTCACTTCGCATTTTACTTGATACATTGCCTATTGGACTATGTATGAGTATTGTTTTCTATTTTCTATTCCACCACAAAATAGGAGTACAAACGACACTGCCTTGGGGTGTGAAAGTATATGAATCTAAATTTTTATATCACCCCGTTTTTGTATACGAGATTATCCTTGCCCTGTGTCTATTGGGCTTATTATGGATGAAAAATGAAAGGCTCGGAAATGGAAAGAACATAAGTGTTTTTCTAATAGTTGAGGGTGTTGCTCATATTATTCTTTCGCTTATTAGTGAACAGAATTCGATTTTATTTGGTTTATCGATGCAGCAAATACTCAGTTTTTGTGTTCTGAGTTTAGGGATTTTGTTCGTGCCGAAAAAATAAAAATAGCCATGTACGGAGGAATCCGCACGTGGCTATTTTTATTACATCTATTAAAAAATCGGTGGAGTAACAGAAAATAAAACAATCGCATTTTTCTCAAATTGATTTACCCATTTATGTTTTAAATAAGCGGGTATTTTTACACTATCACCCGTTTCTAATATGTATTCTTCTTCATTTAAATGTAATGTGATTTTCCCTTCTAATACAAATGCTAATTCTTCACCCTTATGTTCTAGTACATTTTCTGATGAAGCTGTATTCGGCGGGACAGTCATAATCGCTGTTGCTAAATTTCCTGTGAAATCAGGTGATAGCATTTCATATGATAAATTATCGATAATCATTTTTTTACGTTTATGAGAGCGTACAATTAAATCGTCTGTATTTGTATCTTCAAGTAAAAAGCTAAATGTTGGAACATCAAGCGCTTTAGCGAGAACTTTTAATGTTTGGATAGAAGGGTTAGCAGATCCGCGTTCAATTTGACTTAACATAGATGGTGTAATATCGGCCATCTTTGCTAGTTCTTTACTCGTTAAACCTTTTTCCTTTCTTTGTTTTTCAATTTTTTTACCAATATCTATATTTTCCATAATGAAAATCTCCTTGCTAATTATTAAATTATATTTAAATAAATTAAATTAAAATTAACTAAAGTGAATAATTTATGTTAAACTATATTAAAATTAATTTAATTATAATTTATTAAATTGTAAGCTACAAGGTGATAAGGAGGAAGAGGAATGAAGGAAATAGAGAAATTAAAAGAGGAATATCCACTCTTAAATAAATTAATCGCAACAGAAGAAGTGTTTTGGGTGAATCCGAACATGGAAAAGTATGAAACGGCAATAAAAGATTCGCCACTGAATGAAGAGAATGTAAAAGATGCGGAAGAGAGGTTAAAGCGTTTTGCACCATATATTGCGAAAGTTTTTCCTGAAACGAAAGAGACTAACGGCATAATTGAATCACCTTTAGTGAAAATCCCTTCAATGAAACAAGCTTTAGAGAAAAATTATGAGCAACCTATTTTAGGAGAATTATTATTAAAATGTGATAGTCATCTTCCGATATCAGGGTCAATTAAAGCTAGGGGCGGCATTTATGAAGTGTTGAAGCATGCTGAGCAATTAGCGTTGCAGTATGGTATGTTAACAGAAGAAGATGATTATTCCATTTTAGATAGTGATACATGTAGAGAGTTTTTTGCCACGTATTCTATCGCAGTCGGTTCAACAGGAAATTTAGGGCTAAGCATTGGGATTATGAGTGCGAAACTAGGTTTTAACGTAACGGTTCATATGTCAGCAGATGCGAAACAATGGAAAAAAGATTTATTAAGAAGTAAAGGTGTAAATGTTATTGAATATGAAGCTGATTACAGTAAAGCTGTAGAAGAAGGAAGAAGGCAAGCAGATGCAGATCCTAGCTGTTATTTTGTAGATGATGAAAACTCACATGATTTATTTTTAGGATACGCAGTAGCAGCCTCGCGTTTACAAAAACAATTAGAAGAGTTAGAGATTGTAGTGGATGAAGAACATCCTTTATTCGTTTATCTACCATGCGGAGTAGGGGGCGGACCTGGCGGAGTCGCATTTGGTTTAAAGTTATTGTATAAAGACAACGTACACTGTTTCTTTGCCGAGCCTACGCATTCTCCATGCATGTTACTCGGTTTAATGACAGGACTTCATGATAAAATTGCCGTTCAAGATATCGGGATTGATAATGTAACAGACGCGGACGGACTAGCGGTAGGAAGACCGTCTGGATTTGTCGGTAAAACGATAGAACCATTTTTGAGTGGAAATTACACAGTAAGTGATGAAGAGTTATATAGATTATTAAAAGAACTAGCTGATACGGAAAAGATTTATTTAGAGCCTTCTGCATTAGCCGGTATGATAGGACCAGTGAAAGTATGTGCAGAAGATGAGTATTTACAAAAACAACAGTTAACAGAGAAGATGAAGAAAGGTACTCATATTGTGTGGGGAACTGGCGGTAGTATGGTTCCAGAAGATGTGATGAATGGGTATTATAAGAAAGGTTTAGAATTAATACTGTAAGGAAAATGAGGCTAGTTATAGTCTCATTTTTTCATGTACATAAAAATCTTTGTTATTTTCACATATGTTCTTTATAGTATAGATATAAAGGATTACTAAGATCGAATAAATATAACAAAAAAGCTTTATTTTACATAATAAGAGGATGTGTATACGATGTCATTACAGACTAAATATATAGCGGGTATTTCGCTTGGGGTTATGGGGGTAGGTTTTGCGGCTTCTATTCCTTTTCAAGGGACGGTAGCTGGTGAGATTATTCAAGGTGGATTTGAAGCTGGGTTAGTTGGTGGACTTGCGGATTGGTTCGCAGTTACAGCTTTATTCCGTCATCCGATGGGAATTCCAATTCCGCATACAGCTTTGTTACCTAAAAACCGTAAACGAGTAACGAAAGGGCTCATCAATACGTTAGAAAATGAGTGGCTAACGAAAGAAAGTATTACGAATAAAGTAAAAGAAATGCAACTAGCACAAATGGTGCTGCAAATTGCAGAGAGAGAAATGCAGTCTAATGCTGTGAAAAAAGGGATTGTAACGATTGCTGAGAAGGCGATTGTTTCAATAGATACGGAAAAATTAGCGGTTATTATTGAAAAAGAATTAAAAACATATTTGCATACAATGAATACAAGTAACATCTTACAAGTGCTTGTTGATCAATTAGTTGTGCAAGAATATGATGAGAAGACACTGGATTATATTTTAGTAAAAGTAAAAGATTGGACAGCGCAAGATGAAGCACGCTACCAGCTCGGAAGTTTAGGGATGAAGGCGATGGAAAATATAAAAGTAGATGGATTTTTACAGTTTACATTGAAGTCGTTTATGAATATTGTAGATGAAGATAAAATTGGCGGCATTTTGCAGAAATTCATTATTAGCAATATTAACAGCTTACAAGATGCGGATAATAGCACGAGACAGCTTATATTAGCAAAAATTCGTCAAGAAATTATAAATGTAAAAGAAAATGAAGCGTTACTACAAGAATTAGAAAATTGGAAAGAAAAATGGATTTCAAATTGGAATGCTACTGACAAAATTAAAGAGATGTTGGAACAAGCGCAGCAAAAAGCAGTTGCCTTTGTAAACAATGAAGAATTTGCGGATAAGTATGTTATTCCATTTTTGCAAAAACAAATGAATAAAATAAAAGATGACGAAGTGACTGTTCAAAAAATAGAAGATTGGTTACAAAAACAAGTTGTGAAGCTTGTTGAGAATAACCATTCGAAAATCGGAAAGCTTGTGCAAGAAAATCTTGATAAGTTAGATGATAAAACGTTAATTGAAATGATTGAAAATAACGTCGGTAAAGATTTACAATGGATCCGAGTAAACGGAGCTGTTTGCGGATTTATGATTGGCTTAGTGTTAGAGGGAATTAAAGCGATTATATGAGAAAAACCTTCCACAATTGTGGAAGGTTTCTTATTTTTCAATAACACTCATATTTAAATTGTAAGCTTTCTCAATGCTTAATTTGTACGTTCCATTTCCAGTTTTAATCGAATTTTTATACCAATGTTCTTGTTCGTTTAATTCTGGATTTTCTTCTGAAGTATTCTCTTCTTTTTTCGTTAAATCTTCAACTTGTTCCCAAGGTGTGTTTCCGTGGGATTCTTTTTTGTTTGTTATGGCGATTAAAGATACATCGCTTTCTTTCGTTAAATGAACAGATACATTTGAACTTTCCTGTACAAACCAATTATTTTGTAATTGACCTGGATAAAGGGATAGTTCGTTATTTGAAGCACGAACTTCTACATTTTTATTTTGTGGAAGAACGAGTGTCGGTTTGACCTGTGGTGCGGAATTCCATAACGTATGTTGAACTGGTAATGATTTTAAAGTGATATACATCGTTTCCCCGGCTGTTTGAACGGAAAGAAAATCTTCTTGTTTTAAATTAAGTTTTTCATTAGCTTTCGTCGTCATTTCATATGTTCCAAGAAGATGAATTTGATTTGTATCATTTCCCTCTATTGTTAGAGGGTACTGTCCTGCATCCACTACAATTTTTTTGATAGATTCAGGTATATTAAGTTGTTCACTTGGAATATTACTCGTTTGGCGAGTGGTATGAATAGAATGACGAACCTCATCTAGTAATCCAGTTGATAATAAACAGTAAAAAGCAATTCCGACGCTTCCTAAAACACCGATAAAGAAAATACTAAAAATATCATATTTAATAAATGATTGTTCCTTCTTAGAAAATAGAAGGTAAAGTAAAATTTCCACGCCAAGTATAATAAGTAAAACAGGCCACCACGCTGTTAAGGAATCTAATACCTCAGTACCTTTTATAACTGAAAATAGTAAGAAGCAACCTAATGCAATAATAGAAAGCCCCATTGAAAATGTTCCAACGCGCCATGTTCTCATTCTTTCGTACCACCTTTATTTTCTTTATTTCCAAGTAACAATTTAAAGCCGCCACCAATTAAGAGGAGTGCAACGATAGATGTTTGGAAATAGCGATAATACAGCTCGCTAAGATGAATGTTAAATATAGTTGCGAAGTAATCATTCAAAATAGGAAGGACTGTTTGATCTAATAAATAATAACCCCCGAGTGTAATTAACCCGATACCGATCCATCTTTGATGATTGATAAAATAATCAATGATAGGTTCGTCATGTACACGTTCTTTTCCATACTTTGCAGTTTGCTGTAAAGCGTCAAAGAAGCTATAGAACCAAATGATTGGTACTAAAAATAAAAACGCTGAAAGTCTTAATAAGTCAAGTAAATAGATGGAAAGTAAAAAGGCTGCCATAAGCTGGAGGCCTCGTCGCTGTAAGCCTAAATACATATGTCCCGCTCCAGGAAACATCGCTAAAATAGAAGCGAATGTTTTACTTTTCTTTCCTTGTTCACGGTGCTCTTCAAAATCTTCAAAAATAGTGCGGTCAACTAATTGCTCACCACGTTCTTTTTTCTGGAGTTGCTGAACAACATCGAAGAAATTATAAATCCATAAAACAGGTAACGTCACGAGAAAGATAAGGAAACTTTCTTGAGATGTTAAAAGGGCAACGAAAATGATCATACTTCCGATTCCTGTACAAGCTACTAAAAATGTAAGTCCACGTTGCATAAGCCCTAATTGAAAATGACCAAGTCCAGGGATGATGGAAAGAAGAATGATATAAAATCGTTCGCTCTCTTTAGAGGACTCTGTTAATTCTCCGGTTGCTTGTTTTTTCGATTGGTTAATAATCGTGATAACTAAATCTAGTAAGTTGACCACCCATAACACGGCTAGTAAAAATAGAGAAAGAAAAGCAATATCACGCGCTCCCAATGCTATTGTACAAAATGCTGCAAAGATAAATAGAAATACAGCCCCTCCGCTATATAAAATAAACCGTCCAAATTTCTTTAAATATAAATGTCCAAGCCCAGGAATTAGCCCTAATACAAGTGCTAAAAAGGGGTTTTTATTCATGCTTTGAACCTCCGTCCTTTTTTGATGTGTCTACCGATTTGTTTACAATTTGTTGTGAGATAGAAGACTCGTTATGTTTTGAAGATTTCTCGAAATTTGATGTCGCTGTGAAAATATATTGGAATAAACCACTTACCATAAAAATAATTGTAGCTGCGGTTGCAATTATGTAGTGAATAATCGTTCGCTTTAATGAGTTTGTTTTTATATTTTCATTAGGTTGTAGCGTTTTAAAATTAATTTGCGTCATAACTTCGTTCGTAAATGAATCATCATTTATCATTGGAAGGTTTTCCTGTTGTTCATCAATACTTTCCATATAAAGCGCTAAACAATGATCACATTCATAAAGATGTTCTTCCATAGATTCACGTTCATTGCTTTCTATAACATTTAATGTATAATTGCGCCAATCTTCTTTTGAATAATGCATCATAGAAACTCTTCCTCCTTCCAATGTTTTTTAATCCATTTTCTTGCCCGATACAGTTTCATTTCGACTGTTTTCACTTCGATATTTTCCTGCAAAGCAATTTCGTGATAACTTTTTTCTTCTAAGTAATGTGCGAGAACGACATCACGGTAATTATGGGGAAGTTCTCTCAGTTTTTGAGCAATGAGTAATTTTTGTTCTTTCGTCAATAATAAATCCTCAATATTTTGAGAGGATTTTATATTTTCCTCAGTTTCTTTACATAAGGAGAGTTCTTCGTTTTCTCTAGCTTTTTTTCTCTTATAATCAATAGCGTGATTGGTGGCAATACGCGCCATCCACGTTTTTAATCCGCGAAATTGATAATTTGGGAGAGAGGCGTGAATTTTTACGAATACTTCTTGTGTAACATCTTTCGCATCTTCTTCATGTCTTAAAATAGAAAAGATAACTTGGAAAATATAGTGACGATATGTTTGCACAAGGATACGAAAAGCATGTTCGCTTCCTTGCTGTGCTTTTTCAATTAATTGTTTTTCCTCAATGGGTCTCTCCCTCCTTTTTGACGCATTCTATTATATAGACGTAAAGAATGATAAGTCACCCTACACATTTTGTAAAAAAAGAATAATATATTTTTTGCAGGTGAGCTAGATGAAAAAAGGTGTGAAAAAATGGTAAAGAGAAGTATATAATGAGCAAGTAGGAAATGTTACAGGGAGAAAGGATGTGAGTGTTAGTAGGGGAATGTCCATACTAACAAACATGAAAATTAAAATATTAATAGCAGATGATAATTCTTTTATTAGAGAAGGCATGAAAATTATTTTAAATACATATGAAGAGTTCGAAGTAGTAGATACAGTAAATGATGGGAAAGAAGCAGTGGAATATTGCAAAAAGAACGACGTTGATATCGCCCTTTTAGATGTTCGCATGCCAAATATGAACGGGGTAGAGGCGACGAAATTCATTTGCGAAGAGACGAAAACGAAACCGCTAATTTTAACGACGTTCGATGATGATGAATATATTTTGGACGCAGTGAAGAACGGGGCAAAAGGTTATTTATTAAAAAATAATGATCCAGAGCGTATTCGTGATGCGATAAAAGGAGTATATAACGGTCAAACAGTTATGCAAGATGTAGTTCTCGATAAAATTAAGTCTAATTTAATGGAAAGTAAAGAGGAAGAATGTAAAATAGATAAAAGTCTTTTTACTGAAAGAGAGCTGAGTATTATCGCATTAATTGCAAAAGGCTTTTCGAATAAAGAAATCTCGAAGCAACTTTTCATATCAGAAGGAACAATTGCAAATTATATTACGTCAGTTTTAGGGAAAACTGGACTGGAACATCGTACACAAATTGCGATTTATTATTTAACAGGGAAAGTAGATTAAAGATATGGAATTTTGGTTAATTGTAAGTAAATTAATTGTATTTATATATATTGTGTTTAGTTACATTTATTTAAATGTTGCAAACTTACCATGGATTATACTGACTTTGCTTTTATATCTTTCTGTAAACGTGCTAATTTCTATATGTAAAAAAAATACGAACAAAAACATATTAACTTCTGTATCGATTGGCTTAGTTATGTTATTTACATGGAAGATTCATCCGTTCTTTATTTTGTTTTTACCATTGAACTTATATGAAATTATATTCCGTTATATAGAGAAGAAATGGCAACTCTTTCTCATTATGATGATTCCTATTATCTTTACAAATGAAAGTATTAGAATGACATATGGATTAATTGTTGCATTTTCCTTTCTCGTATTAACGATGGCAGAACGGTATATATCACGCGTATTAAAGCTTGAATCACAAAATGATCAGATGCGAAAAGATATGCAACGGCTGACGAAAAGCTTAAATGAAAATAAAGAGTATATAAGGCAATCAGAGTACACATTTAAGTTAGAAGAGAGAAATCGACTTTCTCAAGAAATTCATGATAAAATTGGCCATTCGATGACAGGTGCACTTATTCAAATGGAAGCAGCAAAGAGATTAATGGCGATAGATAAAGAAAAATCTGCTGAGTTATTACAAAATGCAATTCATATTTCGAAAGATGGAATTGAAAGCATTCGGATTACATTAAAAAATATGAAGCCACCAACTGAGCAAATTGGTATTCATCGTATGAAATTATTCATAGAGGAATTTGCCGGTAAGCATGATGTGAATATTCCTTTCGTTTATAAAGGGAACTTAGATATGATTTCTCCTATACAGTGGAAGATTATCGGTGAAAATGTCACGGAAGCATTAACAAATGCGATGAAATATGCTGATGCGACAGTCATTTCAATCGATATTCATGTACTTAACAAGATGGTAAAGGTACAAGTGAAGGATAATGGAAAAGGTGCAATGCTTGTTAAAAAAGGTCTCGGTATTATGGGGATGGAGGAACGAACGGCATCTGTAAATGGTAAAATTATTGTAGATGGAACAAGTGGTTTTTCAGTAACAATGTTGCTGCCGATATGAGAATGAATCATCTCATATGAAAAAAGTGAATAATCTCATGTGAAAAGAATGAACTTCTGCACTGAGCAGGTTCATTCTTTTTGTTTATACTAAAAGCAGAGAAACCGAAATAGGGGTGAAACGATGAATACTTTAGAAATTAAAAATTTAACGAAAAAATTTGGTGATTTCATCGCAGTTGATAATATGTCTTTATCTATTAAAGAAGGAGAAATATTTGGCTTTTTAGGATCGAATGGTGCTGGTAAAAGTACAACGATAAATATGGTTGCTGGCTTGCTAAGAAGTAATGAAGGTGAAATTAGCATACTAGGAAAAAATATAAAGAAACATAATCGATTTGCGAAGATGAATATCGGTATCGTTCCGCAAGATATTGCGATTTATGAAGAGCTAACTGCCTATGAAAATGTGAAATTCTTTGCTGGATTGTATGGGTTAAGGGGTGCTGAGTTAAAAGCGAGAGTGGAGGAAGCGCTTCAATTTGTAGGGCTTAGCGATAAATATAAAAGTTATCCGAAAAACTTTTCAGGCGGGATGAAACGAAGGCTGAATATTGCTTGTGCGATTGCTCATAGACCGAAGTTAATTATTATGGATGAGCCGACAGTTGGAATTGATCCACAGTCAAGAAACTATATTCTCCAGTCTGTTCGGAAATTAAATGAAATGGGAAGCACGATTATTTACACGAGTCACTACATGGAAGAAGTAGAAGAGATTTGTACGAAAATCGCAATTGTTGATCACGGTAAAGTAATTGCAGAGGGCACGAAAGAACAGTTAAAAGCGATTATTACGGATACGAAAGACATTTGGATTGAAGTGAAGTCAGTAGAAAATTTAGATGTAGAACAGTTAAAAGAAATAAATGGAGTGAAAGCTGTTCAAATTGATGAGAATGTAATTAAAGTAAACTCGGATGCAGGGTTAAACAATTTAAATAAAATTATTCAGCACTTCATTAATCATGACATTGAAATTCGTTCGTTAGAGGAGCAGGCTCCAAACTTAGAAACAGTATTCCTTACGTTGACTGGAAGAAACTTACGAGATAAATAAAAGGTAAATGAAGAAAAGGTAAAGGGAGGTTCATCAATTGAACATCTTCAATATTGCAATTATGCATATGAAAAGAGATTTCAGAGACGTAAGAACTTTAGTTTTTATGTTAGCTTTTCCGATTGTGCTTATGCTTGTATTAGGTACAGCATTAACAAACGCATTTAATAGTGATAGTCATTCAATTAAAGATATACAGGTGCTATATAAAGATGAAGCGAGTAGCACGTTTTCTCAAGCATTTGAAGCATTTGCGAAAGAAGCTGATAAATCGGGTATTCATTTTAAAAAAGCTTCTGAAGGTATAGATGGGAAGGAAGCAGTGAAGCAAAATAAATATGCTGCTTATGTAGAATTAAATAAAGATGGCGCAAAATTGTACGGAAGTGACAAAAGTAGTATTGAGGGAAGTATTGTGGAAGGCATGCTTACAACGTTTGTTGATAAGTACAATGTAGCAGCCGAAGTTGCAAAAGTAGATCCTAGTAAGGTGAGCGCAGTTATTTCAAACGGAAATCATAATGATTATATAAAAGAAACATCTTTACAAGCAGCGAAAAAGCCAGGTTCTATGGATTACTATGCAGTTGTAATGACGACGATGATTGCACTATATGCAGCGATGGGAGCCAGTTCTTTAATTCGAGGAGAACGAATACGTAAAACAGGAGATCGTCTCATTGCTGCGCCTATAAGTAAGGCTGAAATATTCATTGGAAAAGTACTTGGGAGCCTAGTAGCAAATGCTCTGTGCATATTGCTTGTCATGTTATTTAGTAAATTTGTTTTTCAAGCGAATTGGGGCGACCATCTTGGAATTATATTTATTATTTTATTAACACAGGTTTTTCTAGCAATTAGCTTCGGTTTAGGGATCGGATATATTACGAAAACAGCTGAAGCATCGAGAGCAATTATTATGGTAGTCGTGCAATTAGCTTCTATTTTTGGTGGTGCATATTTCGTAGTAGAAGAAAATTTCGTTACGAATTTATCACCATTAACGTGGGCAAATACAGCTGTTATGAAAATTATCTACGCGAATGATGTTGGGGCAGCACTGCCGGTAATAGGTTTAAACCTTGGAATTTCGGCACTCTTTTTATTAATTGCAATTATTGCATTACGTAGACGGGAGGGGCTATAGTATGAAAGATATTTTATGGCTCATACAAAAAACGTTATCTGTACTTTTGAAAAATAAAAAAAGTTTATTTATTATTATTAGCTTGCCAATAATAGGAACGCTCATCGCCTTTTCGGAATACGGAAATGTAGGGCAAGGAACGTTAAATATCGGGGTTATAAATAAAGAAAATCAACCTATAGCAAATGATACAGTGAAATTTTTAGAAGGATTAAAGCATGTAAATGTAAGTAAGATTAAAGATTCTGAAGTAGAAGATAAACTCACTTCAAAAAAACTTGATGGTGTTATTACATTAGATTCTGGTTTTTCCGAAAGTGTTCGAGAAGGGAAACCTGATTATATTGAAATTTCATCGATTAAAGGCGATCAAGTAACAGGATTTATAAGGTCCTATTTATATAATTATATTGATAATATAGCAGCGATTAGTAAAGTTGCAGGAACAGATCAAAGTGCATTTGATACTATGTACGCAGGGTATCAAAAAAGTGCATTTAAAATGAAAACTGAAACATTAGAAGATACTTCGAAAAATAAAGATATGACAACCCAAACGATAGGTTACCTTATTATGTTTATGTTGTTTTCAGCAGCGAACTTATCGGGTCATATTTTAAAAGAAAAAGAGAATAGAACATATTTTAGACTCTTATCAACACCGATAGACGGAAAGAAGTTCATATTATCTAATGTTGGGGTAAATATGATGATACTAACAGTACAAATTCTAATTACAACTTTATTCCTAACGAATGTTTTTCATACGAATATCAATATGCCTTTCATAGTGATGTTGGGCGTACTCATGTTATTTGCTTTAATAGCAATTGGAATATCATTAGTCCTTGTCGCTTTTTCGAAAAACTCAGCGTCAGCAAATGCAATGCAAAATATGATTATTGTACCGACATGTTTACTGGCTGGATGCTATTTCCCGTATGACATTATGCCAAAAGCGGTACAAAAAGTAGCTAATTTCCTTCCGCAGCGCTGGTTATTAGACACGATAGCAAAACTACAGCAAGGAATTCCATTCGCTGAGTTGTATTTAAATATTTTCATTTTATTCGCTTTTGCAATTGCATTCTTCTTAATTGCGATTTATAAATTTGGAAGAAATAATGATGCGAGGAACTTTGTTTAACAAAAAAAGGTGTGGCGTAGTGCTACACCTTTTTTGTTTTGTAATTTAGAGTATCTTTTGTAATATAGGAATGCTTTTGTAGAGCACTTCGTTATGTGAAGCATGCACAACGCATTTATTTCCCTCTAGGAGAAAAACGCTATGTAAAATAGCGTTCCCGTCACCATGTTTTGTAAGCATATCACCGACGACTTTGCCGTCTGTCCATTTCAGACTAGAATATGAAGGAACGACTTGTAAATATTGAATGGTTTCCTCTCCATCTCCAGCAATGAGTGTAGTTTCAATATTTCTTTTTTGTATCATAAATCTATTTTTATTTAAATTATCGAGGAAAGGGTTTTTCGTTTTCATTTTACTATAAGGAATAAATGTAATTGAAGATCCAGATTTTATAAATAAATAATTCCCGTAATCTTTACACGGAATAACATCTTGTAATCCTGGAAAGTAAAGATGTATCGCCTCAACTGTATTCATTTTATATAAGGTGCTTAAGTAGTGAATGTATTGTTCCATATAAAAATGAACGATATTTATTTTAGAAGAGGCATGGACAGGGAGACTACCTCCAGTCCAATAACTATAATTTGCCGGAGATCCAGCGCTTGGTGTACAGAGTATGATAAGTTGATTTACATCATTTTTATATTCTTCACTTTGAACGTAAGAACGTCCAAGAAGTCCTCCCATACTATGACAGATTAGATTTAGTTTATCGCGCCCTGTAATTTTTTTAGCATAAGCAATCGTTTGTAATAAATATTTTTGTGTAGAAAAAATAATCCGCTGACGCCAGTCATAAAAACAAATAAATAGGTTTTTATTTCGTTCATAGCCCATACTTTCTAACATCAAAATAAATGGCTCATAAACAAATGCAGATAGTCCGAAGCTCCAATCACCAGTACCCGGAATAATAATATTATTCATTGAACCGAAAAGTCCAGGGACAAAAACAATAGGTGTTTTTCCTTTTCTCATATTCTTCGCTCCTTTACCTGTTTAACATCGATGAAAATGAAGAAATACATTCCGTATGAAAATATATTTAAATGAAACACTACAGAGTAGAATGTAATCTGAGCGGAAGGAAATTAAAATGATTAAAAAAATATTGCGAGTTACTTCTATTATTGTTGCTATTGTTGTTTTTATTTTAATTTGCATGCATATCGATGTTACCTTAGGTAGAAAAATGGAAGTCGGGAAAAACATGCCGACAGAGTATGCACCTCATTATAGTGACTTTCAATTATATGTAGAAGGGAAGTCATTTTATAAACAGTTATTTACTGATATAAGAGAGGCGAAGAGATCTATTTATACGTACTTTTTTATTTTGTCAGATGATAAAAGTAGCCATACTTTTTTAAACTTATTAAAAGAAAGGGCAAAAGAAGGAGTAAATGTCTATTTATCGGTTGATCGCATTAATGATTTATCATTTGAAAGAAAGAAGATAAATGAATTGCGGGAAAGTGGTGTACATTTTACATATAGTAGAAAACCTGAATTACCATTCGGGTTTTATTCACTTCACCATCGTAATCATCGCCGTATTACGACGATTGATGGAGTGATTGGTTATACGGGTGGTTTTAATATAGGGGATGAGTACTTAGGAAAAGATAAGCGATTTGGATATTGGCGTGACTATCATGTGCGACTTAAAGGAGAGGGCGCAAAAGATTTAGAAGAACAATTCGCTTTAGATTGGAAACGAGATACGAAAGAAAAGATAAAAAGAAGTACGAATAAAGCGAGTAAAGGGAATACATTACATACGATGGCTAGTTACAATGGACATCACGTCGCTGAAAAATATATAGAATTAATAAAAGAAGCAAAGCATTCAATTGTCATTACAACACCTTACTTTATAGCCAAAAATAAAGAAGTAATGAATGCTTTAATGGAAGCACAAAAACGTGGAGTTACTGTAAAAATACTTTGGTCATATAAACCAGATATTCCTCTTATTAAAGAGGCGGCGTATCCGTATATTCGCCAAGCTGTTAATAATGGAATTAAAGTATATGGTTATAAAAAAGGGATGTTTCATGGCAAATTAATGCTTATTGATAATGAACTAACTGTTATTGGTACGACAAATTTTACTTCGCGAAGTTTCAATATAAATGATGAAATGAATTTGTATATTCATGGTGGTTCAATTGTAGGACAAGTTAATGAGGCGTTAACGGAGGATTTTCATAATTCAAAAGAAATGACGAAAGAATTTTTTGAGAAGTTATCGTTTTGGGAGCGTTGTAAGGAAAAGTTGGGGGGATTGGCTGATTTTTATTTCTAAAGTTTAAAGAAAGGGAGTCTTTTATAGACACCCCTTTTTTATGATTAATAATTATTTTTCATGCACGAGCAATGAGGCATCATCATTAATCAACGTCCCCACATGTTCACCTAAGCAAATTCTTTTCATTACTCCAGGCTCATCAAAGTTAAAGACGTGTGCTGGTAAATTATAATCACGGGCAAGCAATAAAGCGGCTTGATCCATTACTTGTATGTTTTGCCTAACAATATCGTTATAGTTTAGTTTTTTGTACATTTTTGCTGCTTTATTATGTTTTGGATCACTAGTAAAGACGCCATCTACTCCTTGTTTTGCGACTAATATAGCATCACTATTCATTTCAATAGCCCTTTGAACACTTGGGTAATCTGTCGTAACGAACGGTTGCCCGTTACCACCTCCAAAAATAACGATATACCCGTTATCTAAATGGTGGATTGCACGTAGGCGAATGTATGGTTCAGCTACAGCATTAAACGGGATGGAAGTCATAACGCGCACTTCTGTATTTGTTTTACTTGTTAAAACACCGCGTAGCATTAAGCTGTTAATGATTGTACCTAACGTACCGATATTGTCAGCTTCTACACGATCGATTCCCCATTCTTCCGCTAGATGACCTCTAAAAATGTTCCCGCCTCCAATGACGATAGATACCTCAATACCTAAATCAACGATGGATAAAATTTCGTTTGCGATATGTTCTAATCGTTTGGAGTTAAAGCTATTTCCGGTTTGATCGGCAAGTGCACCGCCGCTTAATTTAATTAAGACACGTTTATATGGCCTCATAACAATTCCCCCTATATAGATCGCAATAAAAAAGGAACAAAGGCGAATGCCTTTGTTCCTTTTTAAGAAAATGAAAAAGAAAAGAAGAAGATAGAACGAATTTTTGCACATAATTTTTCATATCATCCACTCCTTTTCATTTTGATTTGTTGTAAGTATATATCTTTTTGATTATACGAAACAATCTGATTACTTATCAAGTATATTTTATAGTTTTTTAACAAAATGGTGTCAATGAAAAAAAGAAGAAAAATATTTGAATTTTTTGTGACGAACTTGTAGGTTTTTGTATGATTTTGTAGGTTTGCTTATAAGATGTGTGAGTAGCGTTTATAAATTCAAATTGAAAGCGTTCGCATGAAGGGGATGAACATAAATGAAAAAATTCGGATTGGCAACACAAATTTTTGTCGCGCTTGTTTTAGGGATTGTAGTAGGGGCAGTCTTTTATGGCAATAAAACGGCGATTTCTTATATTACACCAATTGGGGATATATTTATTCACTTAATTAAGATGATTGTAGTACCAATTGTTATTTCAGCATTAATTGTTGCAGTAGCTGGTGTAGGCGATATGAAGAAGCTTGGGAAACTAGGCGGGAAGACAATTCTTTATTTCGAAATCATTACGACAATCGCTATTTTAATGGGGTTACTTGCGGCGAATATATTCCAGCCGGGTACTGGCGTTGATATGAATAACTTACAGCAAAGTGATATTTCTTCTTATAAACAAACAGCAGATGCTACAGAGAAGCAAGGATTCGCTGAGACGATTGTTCATATCGTACCGAAAAACGTATTTGAATCGATTGCACAAGGTGACTTATTACCGATTATTTTCTTCTCAGTATTATTTGGTTTAGGAGTCGCAGCAATTGGGGAAAAAGGAAAGCCTGTTTTTAACTTCTTTGAAGGTGTACTCGAAGCGATGTTTTGGGTTACAAATCAAGTTATGAAATTTGCACCATTTGGTGTATTCGCATTAATTGCTGTTACGGTTGCAAAATTTGGTGTAGCAACACTACTTCCTTTAGGAAAACTAGTGCTAGCTGTATACGTAACTGTTATACTATTCGTTGTGATTGTATTAGGTATAAATGCAAGAATGGTTGGCGTAAACATTTTTACGTTAATGAAAATTTTAAAAGAAGAACTTATTCTTTCATTTACGACAGCAAGTTCAGAAGCTGTTTTACCTAATATAATGAGAAAAATGGAAGAGTTCGGTTGTCCAAAGGCAGTTGCCTCTTTCGTAATTCCGACAGGTTATACATTTAACTTGACTGGATCGGCTATTTATCAAGCGTTAGCGGCATTATTTGTTGCACAAATGTACGGTGTGCACATGTCACTGACAGAGCAAATAACGTTATTATTCGTTCTCATGTTAACATCCAAAGGTATGGCGGGAGTTCCAGGTGCATCGTTCGTTGTTGTATTAGCAACGTTAGGTTCAATGGGGTTACCACTAGAAGGTATCGCGTTAATTGCGGGGATTGACCGCATTTTAGATATGATTCGCTCATCTGTCAATGTATTAGGGAATGCATTAGCGGCCATTGTTATGTCGAAGTGGGAAGGCGAATTCGATAATGAGAAAGCAAAACAATATGTAGAAACAGTCAAAGAAACAAAAGCAGCATAAGAAATCGTTAAGGAGTGAATAAGTATGGCAACATTAACTGAAGTTAAAAATGGTGTTCGAATTGAAAAAGATTTTTTAGGTGAAAAAGAAGTACCAAACTATGCATACTACGGTGTACAAACAATGCGTGCAGTTGAAAACTTCCCAATTACAGGATACAAAATTCATGAAGGTTTAATTAGAGCGTTCGCAGTTGTAAAAAAAGCTGCAGCGCTTGCGAATACAGATGTAGGAAGATTGGAATTGAACAAGGGCGGCGCAATCGCAGAAGCTGCTCAAGAAATTCTTGACGGGAAATGGCATGATCATTTCATCGTAGACCCAATCCAAGGCGGAGCAGGTACTTCAATGAACATGAATGCAAATGAAGTCATTGCCAATCGTGCTCTTGAATTATTAGGAATGGAAAAGGGAGACTATCATTATATTAGTCCAAATAGTCATGTAAACATGGCGCAATCCACAAACGATGCATTCCCAACGGCGATTCATATCGCTACATTAAACGCATTAGAAGGTTTATTACAAACGATGGGCTATATGCACGATGTATTTGAATTAAAAGCAGAACAGTTCGATCATGTGATTAAAATGGGTCGTACACATTTACAAGACGCTGTTCCAATTCGTCTTGGACAAGAATTTAAAGCATACTCTCGCGTACTTGAACGTGATATGAAACGAATTCAGCAGTCACGTCAACACTTATATGAAGTGAACATGGGAGCAACTGCAGTTGGTACAGGCTTAAATGCAGATCCAGAATATATTCAAGCTGTTGTAAAACATTTAGCTGCAATTAGTGAACTACCACTTGTTGGTGCGGAAGACTTAGTAGATGCAACGCAAAATACGGATGCATATACAGAAGTATCAGCAGCACTGAAAGTATGTATGATGAATATGTCTAAAATTGCCAATGACCTTCGCTTAATGGCATCAGGTCCACGTGTTGGTTTAGCAGAAATTATGTTACCGGCTCGTCAACCAGGTTCATCTATTATGCCAGGGAAAGTAAACCCTGTTATGCCAGAGGTAATTAATCAAATTGCGTTCCAAGTAATTGGTAATGACCATACAATTTGTCTTGCTTCAGAAGCAGGTCAATTAGAATTGAACGTTATGGAACCAGTACTAGTTTTCAACTTACTTCAATCAATTAGCATTATGAATAACGGTTTCCGTGCCTTTACAGATAATTGCTTAAAAGGAATTGAAGCGAATGAAGATCGCTTAAAAGAGTATGTTGAGAAGAGTGTAGGAATTATTACAGCCGTGAACCCTCATATCGGTTATGAAGCAGCAGCTCGCGTTGCGAAAGAAGCAATCGCGACAGGGCAATCCGTTCGAGAACTTTGTGTGAAAAATGGTGTACTGTCACAAGAAGACTTAGAATTAATTCTAGATCCATTCGAAATGACGCACCCAGGGATTGCAGGAGCAACTCTTTTAAAGAAAAATTAAAAGAAGAGGGGGGACAAGCCCCTCTTTTTTGTTTACAATATAGAAATGCTATATATGAATAGAGGTAGGGATGTTATGAGTAAGTTTACAGTAGCTTCTAATGGTTCATTAGAAACGACATTAAGAGGAGTAGAAGTATTATCAACACCACTTTTAAATAAAGGGGTTGCTTTCACGCAAGAAGAAAGAGAAGAATTAGGTTTAAAAGGGTTATTACCGCCAGCAGTTTTAACATTGGAAGAACAAGCACGCCGAGCATACGAACAATTTTGTTCTCAGCCGGATGATTTATTAAAGAATGTATACTTAACAGCGTTACATGATCGAAATGAAGTATTATTTTATCGTATTTTAACAGATCATTTACGCGAAATGTTACCAATCGTATATACACCAACTGTTGGTGTAGCGATTCAAAGATATAGTCATGAATATCGTAAACCACGTGGTGTGTATTTATCAATTAACGATCCGTCAGGTATTGAAGAAGCGTTCGCCAATATTGGTGCAACAGCAGAAAATATTGATTTAGTCGTTGTAACAGATGGAGAAGGTATACTTGGAATTGGTGACTGGGGCGTTGGTGGTATTAACATCGCAATCGGAAAATTAGCTGTTTATACAGCCGCAGTTGGAATCGATCCTAGCCGCGTATTACCGGTAATTTTAGATGTAGGTACAAACCGTGAGGAACTATTAAACAATCCATTTTATATTGGAAATCGTCACCCTCGTATAACAGGTGAAGCATACGATGAATTTATTGATACATTTGTACGAGCGGTAAATAAACAATTCCCGAAAGCACTTTTACATTGGGAAGACTTTAGCTCTCGAAATGCACGAAAAATTTTAGATAAATATCGTCATGATATTTGTACGTTTAATGATGATATTCAAGGTACAGGTGCAGTTTCACTTGCTGCTGTGCTATCGGCAGTGAAAGCTTCGGGTGTACCACTAAGTGAACACCGCGTTGTTGTATTTGGTGCTGGTACGGCTGGAATCGGTATCGCAGATCAAGTTAGAGATGCAATGGTCCGCGTAGGTGTATCAGAAGAAGAATCGTATAAGCGTTTCTGGTGCATTGATCGTAACGGATTAGTTACAGATAATATGAAAGATCTTCTTGATTTCCAAATGCCGTATGCAAGAAAAGAAGCGGAAGTAAGTGAGTGGAAGCAAAATGGTGTAATCGGACTTGCTGAAGTTGTGAAACATGTGAAACCAACAATTTTAATCGGTACATCAACTGTTGCAGGCGCATTTAAAGAAGAGATTGTTAAAGAAATGGCTTCTCACGTAGAAAGACCAATCATTTTACCGATGTCGAACCCGACGCCACTTGCTGAAGCAAAACCAGCAGATTTAATCAAGTGGACAGAAGGAAGAGCATTAGTTGCAACAGGAAGTCCATTTGAACCAGTTACATACAACGGTGTAACGTATGTGATTGGACAATCAAATAATGCACTTATTTTCCCAGGACTTGGTCTTGGAACAATTGTCGTACGTGCAAGCGTTATGACGGACGGAATGTTCGCAGCAGCAGCTGAAGCAGTTGCGAGCATGGTAGATACAAGTCAGCCAGGAGCACCTATTTTACCAGAAGTTGAAGAGTTACGTAATATCTCGGAAATGGTAGCAATTGAAGTAGCGAAAGTTGCTGTTGCAGAAGGTGTTGCTAGAGAGAACTTAAGTGATAACGATATCAAGATTGCAGTGAAAGAAGCAATCTGGGAGCCTGAGTATCGCCAAATAAAAGCGGTAGAAAAGGTTAGAATATAGAAATAAAGCCCGTTTATAAATATAAGCGGGCTTTCACTTTTATTATTGAAAAAAGAATATAGGAAGTGGCACCTTTGAATTGGAATCAATTATGGAAGAAAGACATATCCCTTTTAATTATATTAATGGTTGTTGTTCCGATTGCTGGAGAGCTTAATTTTCATCCTTTTAATGATACGTTTCGCGTTAGCTTTGGTACGCCGTTATTCTTCTTTTTATTACTATTTTTAAGAAGAATACCAGCAGGAGTTGCAGGTATTGTTGTTGGTATATGTGTAGTCTTATTCCGCGTATGTCTTGACTGGGTCATGCAAGGTTCATTTCATATGACAGAATCATTTTATTTGCGCTATCCTGTGTTTTTTTATTATTTTATTTATGGAAGTCTTTTTTCACTCTGTAGGGTGAATAAGTTTCATCAGAGACCAATTATTATTGGATGTCTTGGAATTTCAATTGAAATTGTTGCAAGTATGTCGGAACTTGCGTTTTATCACATGTTAGTACTAGGTACAACAATAACAATTTCTGAAGTAAATAAACTCATCATTATTGCTATTTTTCGTAGCTTTTTTGCACTTTGCTTTTTAAATATGATGAATTTATATGAAACGAAATTAAAAGAATCACAAGTGCGAAAAGAAAATGAAAAAATGTTAATGCACTTATCCAATTTATATGTAGAATCTGTTCATTTGAAAAAAACGTTACAAAATGCAGAATTAATTACACAAGAAGCGTATCAATTATATCGGAATTTACAAGTAAGCGATCATTCGAATGGTAAAACAGCATTGAAAATAGCAGGAGAAGTGCATGAAATAAAAAAAGATAATCAAAGGATTTTTGCAGGATTATCTAAACTGTTATTAGATAAAAATGTGGTTGAGTACGTAGAAGGACATGAGCTTACAGAAATGATTGTAAGAATAAATGAAAAGTATGCTGAAATGCTAGGGAAAGATATACGTTTCTCTAAACATATAGAAGGCGAGCATGCTGCATATCACGTGTATACAGTGCTATCAATTTTTAATAATTTAGTTGCGAATGCAGTTGAAGCAATTGAAGATAGAGGCCTCATTCGTATTAAGTTATATAAACGAGAGCAACATGTAATCTTTGAAGTAATTGACGATGGCCCTGGTATTGCGCAAAAGTATAAGAAATTAGTATTTAAGCCCGGGTTTACTTCAAAGTATGATCAAACAGGAACACCGTCCACAGGTATTGGACTTTCTTACATAGATGAAATGGTAACAGAGCTCGGCGGAGAAGTAAGGTTAGAAGACAATGAAAATGGGAACGGGTGTAAGTTTATCGTTTGTTTACCGGAGTGCAGTTTAAAGCGGGAAGGGGAATAGGTTTGTTTTATTATATTGTAGATGATGATGAAGTTTTCCGTTCGATGCTTTCGCAAATTATTGAGGATGGCGATCTTGGGGAAGTAATTGGAGAATCGGAAGATGGAGCTTTTGTTGAGGCAGAACAGCTAAATTATAAAAAAGTGGATATTTTATTTATTGATTTACTCATGCCGATGAGAGACGGTATTGAAACAGTTCGTCATATAGCGTCTTCATTTACTGGGAAAATTATTATGATTTCTCAAGTTGAATCGAAACAGCTCATTGGTGAGGCATATACACTTGGTGTAGAATATTATATTACAAAACCATTAAACAAAATAGAAGTAGTATCTGTTGTACGAAAAGTGATAGAGCGTATTCGTTTGGAGCGCTCTATATATGACATTCAAAAATCATTAAATAATGTATTTCAGTGGGAAAAGCCGCAAATGCGTAGTGAAACAGTGCAAGAAGAGAAAAAGATATCAGATTCAGGACGCTTCTTACTAGCAGAACTCGGTATTGCGGGAGAGAACGGAAGTAAAGATTTACTTAGTATGCTGGAATATTTATATGGACAAGAAAAGGCGCAAACATTTGAATTTGGATTTCCTGCGTTAAAAGATATTTTCCACCAAATTACACTGAAAAAATTAGGGGAAATAGCTTCAGATGCAGATATAGAGAAGGAGAAAAAAGCATCTGAACAACGTGTAAGAAGAGCGATTTATCAATCATTGAATCATTTAGCTTCCCTTGGATTAACAGACTTTTCAAATCCGAAATTTGAAAGTTATGCTCCGAAGTTTTTTGATTTCACTGTAGTTAGAAAACGGATGACAGAAATGACAAAGGATGGGGTAGCGACTTCTGGACATATACGAATTAATACGAAAAAATTTATTCAAGTGTTGTACTTTGAGGCGAAACGACTGATGGAGATAGAGTGAAAAGGTGCTTATAAATAAGCATCTTTTTTTGTTAAATCAACATTTTATATTTTCTCGTGAAGCATGTAAAATGTTAAGTAAGAGAAAATGGTTTTACATTAAGGAAGTGTTAAAACAATGAGTTTTACATTAAATAAATCGATTATTAAAGAAGTATGTGGAGAAACCTCATATAAAAGAGGCGAAGCTTATTATAAATCAAATAAAGTAATCGTGAATTACTATGATGAAACGAAAGAAATTTGTGAGGCGACAGTAAAAGGGAACGAGGATTTTCGTGTTACAGTAGAAAAAGCTAAAAAAGGTGATGTTGTTGCGAGATGTAGTTGTCCTTCATTAGCGTCTTTTCAAACGTACTGTCAACATGTTGCAGCCGTACTAATACAAATAAATTATAACCAACAAACGGGTGGAATGGGCTCTGTTAGTAGCAGAAATGATCAATTAACAAACGGGATGTTTCAGTTATTTGCAGACAAACCACTGAGGCCAAAAAGTAAACAACATCGGTTTGATACACGTGAAATATTAGATGTTGCGTTTATATGTTCACCAGTAGCGAAGAAAAGCGGTGGGGCTCTTCTTGGAATTCAGTTAAAACTTGCGAAAACATATTTTATAAATCATATTAGAGAATTTCTTTCTAAAGTGGAGAAGAGAGAGGCTTTTCATTGTTCCAATGAATTTACATATACGCCAGATGTACACAGTTTTAAACAAGAAACAGACGCGATTATACAACAATTTATTAAAATATATCATAACGAAAAAATGTATGAAGATGCACTAGAAGTACATGCGAAACAAGATGAAAGTATGATATTTATACCGCCAGCTTCATGGAATGATATGCTCTCTGCACTTTCTAGAGCCGAGTATGTACAGTTGAAACAAAATGAGCAACTGTTCCAGGGATTACACATTTCAAAAGGGTTATTGCCATTACATTTTGAGTTTACGAAAGGGAATAATGGCGGGTTTACCCTTCATATAGACGGTCTAAATCGTGTTCGAGTTATGGAGATGTATAACAACGCTCTTTACGATGGGAAATTATATCATTTACCTATGGAAGATTGTATGCGACTTATTGAATTGCAAAAGATGATGAGTCGCTCAAATAGCAATCAGTTTTATATTCCTGAAAATAAGATGGAACATTTCGTAGCGAAAGTTGTGCCTGGATTAATGAAACTTGGAACAGTGCGCATTGATGAAGTCATATCCGATCGTGTTGAAACGCCGTCGTTAAAAGCAAAGCTATATTTAGATCGAGTGAAAAATCGTTTGCTAGCAGGTCTTGAATTTCATTATGGAAACGTCGTGATTAATCCGCTAGAAGAAGACGGGCAACCTTCTGTTTTTAATCGTGATGAGAAAAAGGAAAAAGAGATTTTAGACATTATGAGTGAAAGTGCCTTTGCGAAAACAGAAGGCGGTTACTTTATGCATAATGAAGAAGCTGAGTATAACTTTTTATATCACATTGTTCCAACGTTAAAAGGTTTAGTTGATATTTACGCGACAACAGCAATTAAATTACGCATTCATAAAGGGGATACAGCGCCACTTATTAGAGTGAGAAGGAAAGAAAGAATTGATTGGTTGTCATTTCGTTTTGATATAAAAGGAATACCGGAAGCTGAAATTAAAGGTGTATTAGCGGCTCTTGAAGAAAAACGGAAATATTATCGGCTTGCGAATGGTTCTTTATTATCACTAGAGAGCAAAGAGTTTAATGAAATTAATCAGTTTGTAAAAGAATCAGGTATTCGAAAAGAATTTTTACATGGGGAAGAAGTGAATGTTCCGCTTATTCGGAGTGTAAAATGGATGAATGGACTACATGAAGGTAATGTTTTAAGTTTAGATGAGTCTGTTCAAGATTTAGTTGAAAGCATTCAAAATCCGAAAAAGTTAAAGTTTACAGTACCGCCAACTTTACATGCTGTAATGAGAGAGTATCAAGTATACGGGTTCGAATGGATGAAAACACTCGCCTATTACCGTTTTGGCGGTATTTTAGCAGACGATATGGGACTTGGAAAAACGCTGCAAAGTATTGCTTATATAGATTCTGTTTTGCCTGAAATTCGGGAGAAGAAGCTGCCTATATTAGTCGTTTCACCGTCCTCGCTCGTTTATAATTGGTTTAGTGAATTGAAAAAATTCGCCCCACATATTAGAGCGGTTATTGCAGATGGAAATCAAACAGAACGACGAAAAATCTTAAAAGACGTAGCGGAATTTGATGTCGTCATTACGTCATATCCATTACTGAGAAGAGATGTAAGGTCGTATGCGAGGCCATTTCATACACTATTTCTTGACGAAGCACAGGCGTTTAAAAATCCTACAACACAAACTGCAAGAGCAGTGAAAACAATTCAAGCTGAATATCGTTTTGGACTAACGGGAACGCCTGTCGAAAATTCATTAGAAGAGCTATGGTCTATCTTTCATGTCGTATTTCCAGAATTATTACCAGGAAGAAAAGAATTCGGTGATTTAAGGCGTGAAGATATTGCGAAGCGCGTAAAACCGTTCGTATTAAGACGATTAAAAGAAGATGTATTACAAGAGCTTCCAGATAAAATAGAGCACTTACAGTCATCGGAGTTATTACCGGATCAAAAGAGACTATATGCTGCTTACTTAGCGAAATTAAGGGAAGAAACATTAAAGCATTTAGACAAAGATACGTTACGTAAAAATAAAATTAGAATTTTAGCTGGCTTAACGAGATTAAGACAAATATGTAATCATCCTGCTTTATTCGTTGATGATTACAAAGGGAGTTCAGCTAAATTGGAGCAACTGTTAGACATACTAGAGGAATGTAGAAGCACTGGTAAGAGAATTTTAATCTTTTCTCAATTTACGAAGATGCTGTCCATTATTGGTCGTGAATTAAATCGTCAAGCAATTCCATACTTTTATTTAGACGGGAATACACCTTCGCAAGAACGTGTAGAACTATGCAATCGGTTTAACGAAGGAGAAGGAGACCTATTCCTCATTTCTTTAAAAGCTGGTGGTACAGGTCTTAACTTAACAGGCGCTGATACGGTTATATTATACGATTTATGGTGGAATCCAGCTGTTGAACAACAAGCAGCAGATCGGGCATATCGAATGGGGCAAAAAAATACAGTACAAGTTATTAAATTAGTAGCACATGGAACCATTGAGGAAAAAATGCATGAACTACAAGAGAGTAAGAAACATTTAATCGCTGAAGTGATTGAGCCAGGAGAAGAGAAATTATCATCAATCACGGAGGAAGAAATTCGAGATATTTTAATGATCTAATAAAAAAAGCTATGCCTTCAAATGTATGAGGGTATAGCTTTTTTGTTGTAATAATTATATTTTGTTTTGTACAAAGTAAAGAAATCAAATGTTATTTCAATTATTTCTTTGTACCTTTACTTTTGTATGGCTTTGCTGCTTTCTTTTTCTTTGCGCTTGATTGCCAACGGTTCCATCCTTTACTTCCTGTACCTTGTCCTACACCTTTTTTCGGTTTTGCTTTCGTTTTACTCATATAATCACTCCGTTATATAAAAATCTTATTTGATAATAGTCAATGATTTAGAAAATACTCTTTATAAATGACTATGTTTGTTTTAAGTAAAAACAAACTGCTTGAATGCTATAGTATATCATGAATTTGCAAGTAAACTGAAAGGAATTACAAAGAAAATGAAAATAATACGAAATACTGCGGATTCTATATTTCGGACGATTACATTAATTGTTGTATATATGTTAGTTTCTGTTAGTGAAACGTTTTTTGGAATGCCCAGACAAAAGAAGTAAAGAAGGTATATTGGAAACAATCAATAAAGCCGTAAAATAAAGAATTGAAAAATATTTTAAAACTTTTTGTTGACTTTATTTATTTTTTGTATAGAATAATCATTAATAAAATGTTTCAGAGATGTGACAACAAAACGACTATGAAAGGACGAGTAGTAGTAGGACGTAGTCTAAGCGAGTCAGGGGTGGTGTGAGCCTGATACGAAGCCTATTATGAAGAACCTCCTGGAGTTGCTAACCGAAATCTTTGACAGGAAAGTAGACTTAGCCGGGAACTTCGCCGTTACAAGAAGAACAGTATCGAGATACTTCATCTCCGTATTGTATAAGTGAGCAACCTCTGTTGCTAATTTGGGTGGTACCGCGGAACCAAAGCCTTTCGTCCCAGTTTTTTGGGAAAGAAGGGCTTTTTTTGTTGGCTTCTTTTCACAACATCCAAACATTTTAGGAGGAAACCACCATGTATCAATCATTAATGACAGTAAGAGAGACTCAAATCGCAATTAAGGAAGTTAAAACATTTTTCGAGGATCAATTAGCAAAACGACTTGAACTATTCCGTGTATCTGCACCATTATTCGTAACGAAAAGATCAGGACTAAACGATCATCTAAACGGTGTAGAACGTCCAATTGAATTTGATATGTTACACTCAGGAGAAGAATTAGAAATTGTACACTCACTAGCGAAGTGGAAACGATTTGCACTGCATGAATATGGATATGAAGCTGGTGAAGGGTTATATACAAACATGAACGCGATCCGTCGTGATGAAGAACTTGATGCAACACATTCTATTTACGTTGACCAATGGGATTGGGAAAAAATCGTTCAAAAAGAATGGCGTACTGTAGATTACTTACAAAAAACAGTATTAACAATTTATGGAATATTCAAAGATTTAGAAGACCACTTATTTGAAAAATATCCGTTCCTTGGGAAGTATTTACCAGAAGAAATTGTGTTCGTTACTTCTCAAGAACTAGAAGATAAATATCCAGAATTAACACCGAAAGATCGTGAACATGCAATTGCAAAAGAGCACGGTGCAGTCTTCATTATCGGAATTGGTGATGCACTTCGTTCAGGTGAAAAGCATGATGGACGCGCAGCTGATTATGATGATTGGAAATTAAACGGTGACATCTTATTCTGGCACCCAGTACTACAATCTTCATTTGAATTATCATCAATGGGAATTCGTGTTGATAGTAAATCACTTGATGAGCAGTTAACGAAAACAGGTGAAGACTTCAAACG
The DNA here is from genome assembly GCF_031983925.1 of Bacillus sp. (in: firmicutes). NCBI lineage: Bacteria > Bacillati > Bacillota > Bacilli > Caryophanales > Bacillaceae > Bacillus > Bacillus sp. (in: firmicutes). The sequence continues at coordinate 445,580 of NZ_DALYZR010000001.1, forward strand.
TGAGTACGATTTCCATAAAGGTATTTTAGAAGACGTACTCCCATTAACAATTGGCGGTGGTATCGGACAATCAAGAATGTGCATGTACTTCTTACGTAAAGCACATATCGGTGAAGTTCAATCTTCTGTATGGCCTGATGATTTACGTGAAGCTTGCAAGAAAGAAAACATTCATCTGTTTTAATAGAAGAGAGAGAATAACTCAAAGAGTTATTCTCTCTTTTTTATTGTGTAAACGAGTGGTTTACAGCGGATTTTACTAATAGTTTCTTTCTTTTTCATCTCCTATTATGTCATAATTTTTTAAAAGAGGGGACGTTATGAGCTTAGGAGAGCAGTTAAAAAAACTACGAGAGTCAAAGGGATTTTCACAAGAGGATGTTGCTAAAAAGATTGGTGTGACAAGGCAAGCAATATATAGATGGGAAAATAATAAAAGTTATCCTGATATTGATAATTTAATTTTGCTTAGCGAAATGTATAATGTTACGCTCGATGCGTTAATAAAAGGGAATCAAAACATGAAAGAAAAAATACATATTGATGAAGATGATGAGGATTTTGAGAAAGAGAACGAATTTGGTTTTTATATTGGATTTGGTTTGTTAATTATGAGTGCTTTCGTTGAATATGAAAAAATACAGGTGGTTGTATTAGGCGTTGCATTATTCATGATGGTATTTTACTCGGATGTGAAGAAAGTTATTTTGAATGAATATAGATCGTTTTTTCATAGGAAAGAGCGATAAGTTATAAAATGAGAAGAGTCAGTTATATTTCCTTGGAAAAGGTAAAGCGAATAATTAAATTATTTCATAATGATTTTTTGGATGTTAGTGATATGTTAAAGAACTGTTTGGATAGAGTCTTGAAATCTATGTGTAAAATGAAAATATATTTTTAAAAACTCAAACAAGCATAACCACGTTCTGGAGTGAGGACGTGGTTAAAAATATAGTAGTTTCCTTTATAATACATCACTTACTTGTTACCGAGTTCTTCCGCTAAACCGATTAAAATCCCTTCGGTTCCACGAATGTAGCAGAGACGGTAAGAGTTCTCGTATTGAACTACTTCACCAACGAGTTGAGCACCATGCTTAGTAGTAAGCCTAGATACCATTTCATCAATGTCTTCAACGGTGAACATGACGCGCAAATAACCGAGGGCATTGACAGGAGCTGTCCGGTGATCTCCTATAGCGGGCGGGGTAAGAAATCGCGAAAGTTCAATTCGGCTATGGCCATCTGGAGTCACCATCATAGCAATCTCTACGCACTGCGAACCGAGTCCGGTTACGCGACCAGCCCATTCCCCCTCTACAGTGGCGCGCCCTTCGAGTTTTAACCCAATCTCCTCGAAGAAAGAGATTGCATGATCAAGGGATTCTACAACGATGCTAACATTGTCCATTCTGAGTAATTTATTTTTTGACATTGTCTTTATCTCCTTATATGTAAAAGTGTATTATCTAATCATCATCTTCATTATACTATTAAAAAGTTACAAATTCCTTTCAAACAAAAACACCTTGTCACAGTTTAGGAAAATGTGACAAGGTGTTTTTAAGTATGTCATATAGTATCTTGTTAACAAACAATACCGAGACTTCCTTGCAAAAATATTTCTATCCTGTACGGCATTAAATGATCCGATTGTTGTATAGAATTAATTGTATTTTTTTAATGACACATAAATTTCTTGTCACTCTATATAATGCAAACAGCTTTCTATTTTTAATAGGAAGGAAATAGATTCATATAATTTGTTTTAAGTAGTACCGCTGGAAATTAACTCATTTGTACTAAAGGCACAATTTTCGCCATAAATGATTGATGCAGTGCCTCAACACCTGTCACTAAATGAAGGCGGTCAATAACGACAGACACTTTAATTTCTGATGTACTTACCATTTTAATATGAATATTTTCTTCTTTTAAAGTAGTGAACATATTCGCAGCAACACCTGGATTAGAGACCATACCAGATCCTACAATTGATACTTTTGCTAAATGATTTTCATATTCTACTGCTTCATAGTGAAGTGCCTCTTGATTTTGTTCCAATACTTCTAATGTTTCTCTTAAATCATTAGAATGGATGGAGAAGGAGAGATGAACAGTTCCTTCATTAGTAATACTTTGAATGATGATATCTACATTAATATGTGCCGCTGCTAATGTAGAGAAAACAGTTGAAAGTGAACCTTGTTCTAATCCTTTCACTGTGATGCGTGTAATATTATCTTCAAATGCAATACCTTTAACGATTGATTGTTGTTCCATGTTACATTCTCCTTTTACAATTGTTCCGTTTTCTTGTTCCATACTTGAGCGAACTTCTAAAATGACATTATGATTTTTAGCAAACTCAACAGCACGCGGGTGTAATACACCAGCACCGAGGTTTGCAAGTTCTAACATTTCGTCATAAGAAATTTCATCTAATTTATAAGCATCTTTTACAACTCGTGGATCCGTCGTATACACGCCAGTCACATCTGTGTAAATATCACATTTTTTTGCGTTTAGTGCAGCAGCTAATGCGACAGCAGTTGTATCAGAACCGCCTCGTCCAAGCGTTGTAATTTCAAAATCTTCACTGACTCCTTGGAAACCAGCTACAATAACAATCGTGCCTTTAGTAAGATAAGATTGAATTCGATCTGTATTAATTTCAGTAATCCGTGCACTACTATGTACAGATTCTGTCGTAATACCAGCTTGCCATCCTGTTAATGAAATCGCGTTATACCCTTTTGCTTGTAGTGCCATCGTTAATAATGAAATAGTTACTTGCTCTCCTGTCGATAGAAGCATATCCATTTCGCGTTTACTTGGATTTTCTGTAATTGCGTTAGCAAGTGCTACAAGTTCATCAGTACTTTTTCCCATTGCTGAAACGACAGAGACGATACTATGCCCTCGCTCATATTCTTCAATAATTAAATTTGCTACATGTTGAATACGCTCAACACTTCCGACAGAAGTGCCACCAAATTTTTGTACAATCGTTTCCATTACGAATTCCTTCTTTCATCCATTTTTAAGAATAGATTAGGACATATATAAATCCCAATATTCCTGTAGTTACCAGAGAAAAACAAAAAACACCATCTCAAATAAGTGAGGATGGTGCTGTTACAGGAAAAGGGAAACAGAAAACGGAGCTAATAAAAAAACCGCCAAAAAAGGAATACCATGAAAATGATATCTCTTTTTTGTAGATAGCTCTTCATACATACGCGTCTGTACATATGACAGTTCTGTTTCTATTCGAAAACAGCCCCAATCGATACATACAGAGAAATATATCGATTTCGGCAATACTTCCTTTCATCTAATTTCATAGACCTCTCTGTGTCTCCATTAGAATACTCATAAGTATCGCAACCTCTATCTCACGTTTTAGGCGAGAGTGTTTGATTTATGAAGTTGTTGGTAACATTTGTTTTATAATAATTTAAATTTTTCGAGGAATCAAGTGTTTTGTATATATTTTAAAAATTCTATTTTTTACAAGGGAGTTTGTGAAAAATGTAGCAAAATAAATTTATTACATGTACATTAAAATTATAGTTCATTGGAGGTGGAAGAATGAAAGGGAAAAAGCCTATTTATGTTTCAGCAGAAATGAACACAACGATGGAGAAATTATGGGAATATACGCAAGAACCACATATACATACAGAATGGGATGCTCGCTTTACTGAAATTTCATATTTAGAGAAAAAAGAAGGAGAACCACAGAAATTTTTATATAAAACAAAAATCGGATTTGGACTTGAAATAGCTGGGGAAGGGGAATCGATAGGTGAAATAAGAAAAGAAACGGGTGAAAGAATTTCTTCTTTAAAGTTTTGGACGGATAATACATTATCTCTTATTCAAATAGGGCGTGGTTATTGGAAGTATACACCGTGTAAAGAACACATTCATTTTGAGACACAATATGATTATGATACGAGGTTTGGTCGTATAGGGAATGTAATAGATTTCTATATGTTTCGGCCGTTATTAGGCTGGGCGACTGCTTGGAGTTTTGATGCTTTAAAATTATGGTTAGAAAAGGGACTTCATCCTAGATTGCTCATTAGAAGAACAGTGACGTATTGGCTCGTATGTTTTTTATTTGCTTTCGTATGGATGTATCAAGGAATAGTACCGAAACTAGTGTTTACTCATTCAGAAGAAGTAAAAATGCTATCGGTGATGGTTGGTTCAACTGAACATAGTGTTTTTATACTTAAAATAATTGGATTACTAGAAATTATTTTTGGTGTCCTATGGCTGTTACCATTTCCAAAACGAAAAGTATTTGTCGTACATATTTTTATGTTAATAGCCTTAACGATAGCAGCAGGATTTACGAATATCGCAAGCTTTACAGAGCCGTTTAATCCAATTACGTTAAATCTACTTCTAATTGGATTATCGATTGTCGGTTATATAAATAGTACGAATTTGCCAAGTGCAAAAAATTGCAAGAGGAAGAGAAAGGGGTAATGTATGGCTAATATGTATGAAAGATTATTAGGGGATTCTTATAAAAAACTTCATCCGAAATTACAGAAACGTTATGAGATTACAGAAGAAAATAGCTTTATTGGAGAAGGGAAGATGGATGAAATTTACGGTGGTTCTTTTTTCGTAAAATTCATATTAAAAATTGCATCGAAATTTCGAATGTTTTTCTCTGAGAGAGGTAAGGGAGTGCCATTTACAATACATAATACCGCTGAGCGTGATGAACATGGACATGAACTTGTGCGGTGGAATCGTACTTTTTATTTTCATAATAAGAAAAGGTATTTTAATGCGGTAATGAAACTTGATGAAAATGAAATTGTAGATTATTTTGGTGAACCACATTTACTCGTCTCTACATTGAATTTTCATATTGATGAGTTAGGGGCAATGCATATTTCTTCAAAGAAACAATGGTTTTACATGTTTGGAAGGAAAGTCCCGTTACCTAGATTTTTATACGGGGAGGCCAACATTGTAGAAAATTATGATGAAACACAACAATGCTTTCGAATTCATGTTCAAGTACGCAATCCGTTAATTGGTTCATTATTTTCATATAAGGGAACGTTTGTGGAGAGGAAATAAATAATATGAAAAATATAATAGTTGGACTTGTTTGTTATATTATTTTTCTAATATGTGAGTGGTCAAATATAAAACCAGTGGAAGCAATTATTTTATTATCTATGTTGTTATTTATACCGATGTCATTTAGCATCATTGATAAGAAAACAAGAAATGGATCATATGTATTCTTTTATGAATTTGTATCGTTTTTATATCCAATCGCAGCAATTAGTGCAATGCTAGCTTTCGTAACAAGTCACTATTTCTTTGCGCTATTTTGGTTTGTATATACAGGAATTGTCGCGTTATTTGGTGTGAGTAGATTACTAGAAAGAGGATGGAAACCGTTAGAAGAAACGGCAATCGATAGTGCGTTTATTTATTTGTTTTTAGGTGGCTTCTGGTTTTTCGCCTCAGTAGCAAAGCTTTCCATTATGCACTTTAGTTCTGACATTGTTTTACTCACAGCTGCACACTTTCATTATTCGGCGTTTCTATTGCCGTTATCGGCTGGTTTAATTGGGAGAAAAAGAGAAAAGAGAAGTAAAGTATATGATGTTATTATGTTTGTCATCGTTATTTCACCTCTGACAGTCGCAGTAGGAATTACGTATTCAAGGGTATTTGAATTTTTTGCAGTGTTCCTATATTTATGCGCTATTTATGGTTATGGAATTTATGTTTGGCGTACGAAATTTAATGCTATCAACGCAAAGATTCTTCTGATCATATCGTCTAGTACACTTATGGTAACAATTATGTTTTCACTTATATACTCGTATGGGAATTTGAAACATGTAATGACGATTACAATTGCTCAAATGGTTTGGATTCACGGTGTTGTGAATGGAATTGGAGTAGCGTTACCGGCATTTGTCGGCTGGATGATTGAAAAGAGTGTTCCGAACTATAAATATTACGGGAAACCAATGAGCAGATTAAGAGGAAAGGCGACAGTTGGTGAAGTGTTTTTACATAACAGAAATGTAATAGATAGTAAGGGATACAACGGTTTAGTTGATAAAATGAATGATTTTCATAGTGAGGCATTTGACGTGACGAAGATACCTTTAAGCATTATTCGGTTTTATGAAAATACAAAAGAGTATGAGTTACAATCGCATATTAAATGGACTCGTTCGTTCCGCCTGTTAGCATTTTGTTATGAGAAAATGAGTAAGCGTGTAGGACAAATACATTTAGGAATGGGCGGCAAGTGGGAAACAATGCACGGCTCTATCATAGGGGTAATGGATGAGAAGGATGGAAGGGAGAATGTAAGAGCTTGGTTAAGAAAAAATGAAGCAGGAGCATCTATTTTTGTAGCTCTTTACTCAAAACATACGTATAAGAATGAGACATATATGAATATCGCATTGCCTCTACCATATTCGAATATGACGGGGATTTTAAAATTACGTAATGATAATAATAATTTAATTATTACTAGTAAGCTGAGAAGAAATGGTAAGGGAGATGAGGGGATTTATTTACATACTCGTTTCTTTACAGTACGGTTACCGTTAGCTGAGACGTTTATTATTAAAGAGGGCACCAATCAAATGTTAGAAGCTAACCATAAAATGTGGATATTTGGAGTTAAGTTTTTAGAAATTGATTATGAGATTAAGAAAATAGAGGAGAAGTAAGAAAAGCTTGGAGAGATTCCAAGCTTTTTTACGTATGGGTAATTGTCATAGCGACTTGTTTATCTAAGTCTTTGTCCCAAACACGTTGAATTTCAAATGTACCTTTTTCAAAAAATAATGGAAATCTTTCTTTAAACCAATCTTGCATAGGAAGATTTAGTGCTGTATCGATTGGTACCCATAATAATTCGCCTTCAGGAGGATTCGAAAGGAGTTCACCTTCAAATGAATCTGTCCAATAGTTAAATACCATATATCGAACATTTTCTTTCGGATTTACGTATTCATCTAATCCTTTAAAAGTTAAATTTGAAACAAGTAATCCAGTTTCTTCTTTTACTTCCCGTTTAGCAGCTTGAACGATACTTTCTGGAAAATCTACTTTTCCGCCGGGAGCGATGTAACCAGGGAAGCCAAGGTGATTGGGGCGCTGTATTAACAATACTTTGTTATTCCGCTGAATCATACACATTGTATACATACGGTGCTCTATATCTTTCCAATTGTTGCTCATATGAATCTCTCCTCTTAATAAAATCTTATAGTTTTTAACTATAGTTATGTATGACAAAAAATACAATAATAATACAATATTATACAATTTTCAATTGACTATTACTAATTTTCAGAACTATAATGAGTCTGTTACATAAATACATCGTACTTGAGAGGGGAATATATTCTATGAAAAATAGAATAATCGCAGCAGGAATAATTGCAGCTAGTATATTATCGTATTCATCTAGTAGTTTCGCGCAAACGAAAAAATTTCCAGATGTCCCAGCTAAACATTGGGCAGAAGACTCTATTTACTATTTAGTAGAGAAAGGTGCAGTTACAGGTAACGAAAAAGGAATGTTTGAGCCAGGAAAAGAAATCACTCGTGCAGAAGCAGCTACAATGATGGCTCAAATCTTAAACTTACCAATCGATAAAAATGCTAAACCATCTTTCGGTGATTCTCAAAACCAATGGTATACCCCATTCATCGCAGCTGTAGAAAAAGCTGGCGTTGTAAAAGGGAAAGGAGCGGGCGTATTCGATCCAACTGGGAAAATTGACCGAGTTTCAATGGCCTCTCTTATTGTAGAAGCTTACAAATTAGATTCTAAAGTAAATGGTACTCCAGCAACTAAATTCAGTGATCTAGAAAAAAGTTGGGGTAAAGCAAAAGCTAACATTCTAGTTGAATTAGGGATTTCTATTGGAACTGGTGAAAAATGGGAGCCTGAAAAAATTCTAACTAAAGCAGAGGCAGCTCAATTTATTAAAAAGGCAGATTCTCTTAAAATAGGTAACCCTTTAGTAGAAAAGGTAGTTATTATTGATCCTGGTCATGGAGGATTTGATCCGGGGAATCCAGGACAAGGCGTAGAGGAAAGTAAAATTGTATTTGATACATCTTTAAGATTACAGAAGTTGTTAGAAAAAAATACACCTTTAAAAGCTTTGTTAACACGTGAAGAAAATGGAAATCCAGGAAGTAACAAAAATGAATCTCTTGCGAATCGAGTAAAATTTGGTCAAGAGAACAATGCAGATATATTTGTAAGCATTCATGCAAATTCTTCTGAAAAACATGATGGTCATGGAACGGAAACATATTATTATAAAAAATCCAAGCGTGGAGAAGAGACACAGATTGAAAAGGATAGTGAAGTATTAGCGAATAAAATTCAAAATAGAGTAGTAGAAGCACTACATACAAGAGATAGAAAGATAAAAGACAATCACTCACTTTATGTAGTAAATAATAATACAGTACCAGCAGTTTTAACAGAGCTTGCCTTTATTGATAATGATATAGATAATGGTAAATTAGCTACTGAATCAGGAAGACAAATTGCTGCTGAGGCAGTTTATGCTGGTATTTTAGATTATTATGAATGGAAAGGTTTCGATGTTGCAAAATATCGTTTAGCTAAATAACAATGTTGATTGCTAAGCCCATCGCCTTTATATAGATGGGCTTTTTATGTGATTTTATGTAATTTTGTATCGGAATAAAAAGATATATCGTATTATATTGATTATAAATAAAATAATGGTAGATTAGTTGATTTTTATCACGTATACTTTTACTGTTGACTATTTAAGAGTTTGTTAGTTTAATAGGGAAAATTATACGATAAAGGGAGGCAAGTTAACACGGGACAAGCATATAAAAAACGTGTTAAAAAATTTATGAAAAAAGTTATTTCTAATGTGTTAGCAGTGACAGTCGCGCTTCAAGTAGTGATGGCTCCAGCAACTTCGTTTGCATCTACAAAAGAATTTCCAGACGTTCCAAAAAATCATTGGGCACTTGAAGCAATTACTGATTTAACGTCAAAAGGGATTATTGCAGGTTACGATAATGGTAAATTCGGCTTCGGAGATGTTGTAACTCGTGAGCAAGTAGCAGCATTAATGTATCGCGCATTAAAACCAGAAGCAAAAAGTGATTATAAAAATCCATACTCTGATATTAGTGCAGGAACGACAATGTTCCCAAAGGAAATTTTAGCATTAACAGATATGGGGATTTTCGTAGGTGATGATAAAGGAACGTTTAGACCGAAAGAATCATTAACTCGTGCTGAAATGTCTGTTATTTTGCAAAGAGCATTTAAATTAGAAGTAAAAGCACCACATACATTTAATGATATAGATGCATCATATTGGTGGGCAAAAGAAGCAATTAGTGCATTGCAATCTAATGGTGTATCAATAGGGAATGGACTTGGAGGATTTGATCCATCAGGTGTATTAACACGTGAAAGCTATGCACAATTGTTATATAGAGCGATGCAAATTAAAAAGGATGTTCCTGCTGAACAGCCTTCATATATTAATCTAGATGTGACATTACCATCTAACGTAACAGCGCAAGAGATTGATAATTATATTCAAAGATTCCATCCAGATAGCCCGTTAGTTGGAATTGGACAAGACTTTATTAAAGCGCAAAATGAGTATGGTGTGAATGCACTATACTTAGCTGCACATGCAATCTTAGAATCTGGTTACGGTAAATCAGAAATTGCATATCGTAAACATAATTTATTTGGTTTAAGAGCATATGATCGTGATCCATTTGCATATGCAAAATATTTGCCGTCATACGGACTAAGTATTTCATATAACGCTGATTATGTAAAAAAGAACTACTTAGAAGAGGGTGCAAGATATTTCAAAGGTTACACATTGCCAGCAATGAATGTTATGTATTCAACAGATACAGCATGGGCTGGAAAAATCGCTAATATCATGGAACGCATTAAGCCTTTTAATAAAGCAGATTACCAAAATGCAAAACGACTACCGAAAAACCCTAATACATTAAATGTAGAAGTATTAAGTGAAGCGATTCCTTATACAGATTATGCAAAAGATGCAAAAGCTACTGTCCAATCGGTAGGATCTTACTATCAAGTTCCATTCCCGTTTAACAATCCAATTAAGAGTGTACCAAATGTGACACAAAATGAAGTTGGAAAATTAGAAAATGGTACAAAAGTAAATGTATATCGTGAAGATCCAAATGGCTGGGTAGAATTTTCATTTGAAAATGCGCAAGAAAAATATTGGACATTGAAGAAGAACTTAAAATTATAAATAAAAAGGTGTTTTCATTTATGAAAACACCTTTTTATTTATATTCATCAAGTAATATTCCATAGTATGTAATATCCATAGGTTCACCAGATTTTACAACATGCTGTTTAAACGTTCCTTCATGTTTCATTCCGATTTTCTCCATAATTCGCCATGAACCAGGATTATTTGTAAAAGCTGCAGCGAATATTTTATTTAAATGCAGCTCGTTGAATCCATAGTGTAGTAGTGTTTTCGCTGCTTCGGTACCAAATCCATTTCCCCAATAAGGCTTTCCAACCCAATAGGCCAGTTCCCCACGTTTATGAATATGATTTAAATTTAAATTAATTACACCTATTAATTCTTTATTATTCTTATCTATTATAGAAAAAATCACAACTTTTTTATCGATCTCTGCTTGTATCATATGTGTAATGAAATCTTTTGCAGAGCCTTTTGGATATGGGTGTGGAATAGATAGGGTTGTTTTAGCAACATCATAATCGCTAGCTAATTTTTCGATTACTAGAGCGTCATATAATTGTAATGAGCGTAGTATGAGTCTTTCTGTCTCAATTGTTTTCATATATTATCTCCTTTATGTTCTTGATAATATTACCATAAATTTAATAATTTCATATATAATTAGATTGAATATTATTAAAAATAAAACATTTTATTAGGAGGATTTAATCCTTCGAAAAGAGGAGAGAGGTATGCAAGGAGAAATACCAACAGAGAAAAAATTAAGCTATATCGGTAAATTGCTATTGCCAGTTAAAGCGTCACCACATTTTAAATTTTTATGGATTGGGCAATTGCTTTCGACTTTAGGTAGTTCGATAACGATGGTTATTTTGCCAGTCGTTGTGTATTCATTAACTGGTTCAACAGTTGTAATGGGAATGACTATGGCAATGTACATGCTCCCTAATATTCTTGCGTTACCGTTTGCTGGATTAGTCGTAGATCGAATGGATCGGGTGAAAGTAATGTTATTTACAGATATAATTCGCTGCATATTAATGCTATTACTTGCAACACTTATATTTATGGATGTATTAACAATTCCACTTCTATATGTACTTGTAGCATTATATGGACTTATGGAAGGCATATTTCAGCCAGCGTATGCGGCTGTAAGAGCGAAAGTATTTGTACCAGAAATTCGCAATGCAGCTAATGCATTAACGCAAATGAGTAATCAAGGTATACGACTAATTGGACCAGCTCTTGGAGGATTAATCGTTTCAGTTGCATCTGCTGGAATAGGGTTTGGACTAGATGCAGTAACGTATTTGTTATCATTTTTTTGTTTATTATTTTTAAGAGAAATAAAGTTTAAAAAAGTAAAATCTATTGAAAAGAAAAAAGTCGATTATAAACAAGAATTTATGGAAGGTGTTTTTGTTTTAAAAAGTCATCCGTGGCTATGGATTACAATTTTAGTCTTTTCTTTCATCAATATTTGTTATGCAGGAATTATCGTCGTATTAATTCCATGGTTATTTAATGTTCATCATCATTTTGAAGCATATGTGTATGGATTAGGCATGGCATCCTCTGGTGTTGGAGCTGTAGTTGCTGCGCTAATATTTGGCGGGAGAGAACGGTGGTATAAGCGGGGAGTACTTGCCTATGGTGGTGTTTTAATAAGTGGTTGTGCGCTTTTAATAATGCCGTTCATTACTTGGGCACCTGTTTTAATTATATTAATGGCAATTGAAGGGTTCGGTATGATGATATTTGGACTCATTTGGGAGACGAGTTTACAAGAGCTTGTGCCAGAAGAAGCATTTGGAAGAGTGGCAAGCCTTGATATGTTAGGTTCATTTGCTTTATTGCCACTAGGTTATGTAGTTGTAGGGTGGTTAGCTACTGTCATAGGTGGCGAGATAACGATTATAACACTAGCTATTTTAGTACTTGTAACAATTGGAGTAGCATTATGTGTGCCGAGTATTCGAAGATTTGATTGATGATATAAGGGAAGGTGGGAACGACTTATATGCTTATAGAAAATTTGAACGATATAGTCGCAAAGGAATGGGACAACCAATATACTTTGCAGGAAAAGGTCTTTGAAGCAAAAAATTTCACAGTCTATATTGCTACCCAAAGAGAAAATAAGCTAGCATATAATCAACTAGTATTAATAAAACATTTTTGTAACGAAAAGCCTTCCGTGCATATTTGGTATAAGAAAATTAGCACCGATGCAACAAAACTGGACATCACAAAAGAAGTGACAGAAGCCATTCAAACTGGTTTTGTAAATGAAGAGTAAGCCCTAATTAAATTAGGGCTTACTCTTCATTAAATACAAATGTTTGTTTCATTTTTTTACTTTCATTTACTGGATGGCCGTTGTAAGAAAAGTTCTTTTCTTCCCAAGTAATCACAACTTTAAAATTATGGCTATTAAAGTCTAATGGGAATACCATGTAGTCAAAGCTTGTATGACTTTTAGAAATATTTTCATTAGGTGTAGTAGGTTTAAAGGTAGCTTTAGAGGTAGGATTGTTATCAAGTATTTCCACGGATACGTTTGATACATCATGACCGATGTTTTTTACGAGTAAACTATATGTATCAAATACACCTTGTTTTGGCTGGATTGCTTGCTTGTTTACGTTATGAGATTTATCAATTTCGATATACCATTGTTTAGACTTTGATGCAATTGGTAGTGATTGAAATGTGTATGCACTAGCTTGTATTGGTAGTGCTAAGCATATAAGCGTAAAGAGAGTTAATATTTTTCGTTTCATTTTTTGAGAGCTCCCATTCTGTAACGGATTTATTTATTATTATCTTCTCTTTATGTTAAGATATACTATATAATATAAGGGGTTCGTTTTATGAATATTGGGTTAGGAGTTATTATATTATTTGCTATGCTTGTATTTAGTTTTATTACAGCTTTTTCTAAACAAGAAAGCCGATCCGCCTTTAGGCATGGAATGAAATGAAAGGGAAGTTGGATCCGGAATACTACTAAAAACCGTAAGGATCGTGGTTCTTTAAGTATCCGAAGTTTAGATAGTGTCTTCAGATTTTTTGTTTTAATTTTTCGGAAATAAATGATAATAGAAGAATGTTTTAAAGTGTTGGTTGAAGGGATATGTAACGAGCTTGATATGGTTAATATGGCAATGGTATGTGATACTAACAGCGTTCATTTGTTTTTAATTAAACGGACGGTCATCCCCTTAGCCCTACAAATAAAATGATTAATATCAAAATGTTTAAGAGAAGAATTCCCTCATCATAACGTTAAATGTAATAGGATGTTTATGTTTAGGGGATTAAAGAAGGAAGCTGTGTAAAGGTCATACTACACAGCTTTTTTGTACGTCTAATTTTAGAATAATCGATTAAGCGTATTTAATTGTTACGTATACGTAGTTCTGTCTCACTATCAAAAAAATGTGCTTTTGTTAAACTAAAGGCTACTGAAAGCTTATCGCCAGCTTTCAGTTCTGATCGAGCATTAATTCGTGCGACAAAACTTTGATTTTCAAGTTTTCCATGTATCATAGTCTCAGCGCCTAATAGTTCAGCAACTTCAACATTAATTTCGACAGTTGAATCGGGAGAAGATTGAAGGACAATTGGTTCATCGTGAATGTCTTCTGGACGAATACCGAGTATAAGTGTTTTTTTGTTATATCCCTTTTTCTGCAATTTTTTTAATTGCCCTTCTGGTACTTTAAAACGAATATTTTCTATATGAAAATAGTTATCTTTTAATGTTCCAGTAAAAAAATTCATGGCCGGAGAACCAATGAATCCGCCAACAAAAACATTTTCAGGAGTATCATAGACTTCTTTTGGTGTACCAACTTGTTGTATGATACCATCTTTCATCACAACAAGGCGTGATGCCATTGTCATTGCTTCCGTTTGGTCATGTGTTACATATATAGTAGTTGTGTTTAAGCGGCGATGAAGCTTAGAAATTTCTGAACGCATACTTACACGTAATTTAGCATCTAAATTGGATAGAGGCTCGTCCATTAAGAATACTTTTGCATCACGAACGATAGCTCTTCCTAATGCAACACGCTGGCGCTGTCCACCCGATAATGCTTTTGGTTTTCGCTTTAAATAATCTTCAAGACCTAATATTTTTGCTGCCTCAGTTACACGACGATTAATTTCATCTTTTGGTAGTTTTCGTAATTTTAAACCAAACGCCATATTATCGTAAACAGACATATGTGGGTATAGTGCGTAATTTTGAAATACCATTGCAATGTCACGATCTTTTGGAGCGACGTCATTCATAAGTTTACCATCAATATAAAATGAGCCGTCAGAAATGTCTTCTAAACCTGCAATCATACGTAGAGTAGTTGATTTTCCACAACCAGAAGGACCAACAAATACAATAAACTCTTTATCTTGAATATGTAAATTGAAATCAGAAACAGCAGTTGTTTTATTATCGTATAATTTGAAAATATGATTTAATACGAGTTCAGCCATTATACATCGCCCCTATTTTTATAATTAACTGAATTATAAGTTTTATTTAATGTAAGGTGAATTGGTAAGTTGCACAAAAAATGTTAATTTTTTTATGCAAAATTACGAGATGTTCAAAGAAAGAAAAGCCAAATAAACAGCCACAGCACCTTCAAATGTTTTTATATTCAATCCTGTTTTTTCAATAAATTTGTCAATTCTATACTGTAAAGTATTTCGGTGTAAATATAATTGTTTAGCCGCAAGTGATACATTTAAATTACATTGGAAGAATACTTTAATACTCTCTATTAGTTCTTTATCATTGGAAACATTTTCTAATAAACGGTTTGTATATTTTTCTCTCTTTTCTTTTGGTAATAAGGTCATTAATTGATAAGGGAGAAGTTGTTCAATGTATGTAATTTTCTTTGATAAATAGGGAGAAAGATAAGAAAATAAATTTCGTTCCCATTGATACAAGTGAGAAACTTGATTGGTTTGGGTGTAGTGTCTGCCGACAAAAAAGGATAAGGATATAAAAAAATCTGTTTCTAGCGTATCAAGGGCTGTTTGCAATCTATATTCAGATGTATTTTCTGTTAAGATGAGGACTCCAGTTTGTGAAGTTTCCCATATTGTAGGAGTATCAAAACCAAGTATTGAATGTAAAGCATTATGAAATTCTTCTCGTTCCGTTATAGGATGTGTTGTGAAGAAATGTAAAAAGCGTACAGATGTTATTTGAATATCTTTACTCTGATATAACGCTTCGTACCAATACTTTTCTATTTTTGTTTCGTAGCATGTGTCAGTATGGATGGGAGTTAAGAGGGATGAAAGCAATTGCCCCTCCCGTTTATGTAAGCGAGATTTACGAATTCCTACTCTATTCCCGTCAATCAAAAACCAACTGTAATCTTCAGAAAGTATTGCTTCATTAATTTTTATATCTTTAGCGTAATATTTTTTTAATTGTTGAATCATATGAACACTCCTTATCTTTATATTATTTATTAATAACAAATTATATAGGGATAATGGATTAAGATGGTTTGTTATAAAATTAAAAAAATTCAGAAAATATATTGCGGAGGAAAAAGTGATAGTGTTATACTTCATAACAACTGGTAATGACAACATCATGTCGTGATTAAATTGGTATATGTATAAATAATATATCAATGATAGTTTATTCCTTCAACTGGTAATGACATAAGTCTACTAAATTTGATAGGGAAGGGAGAGAAGAGCATTGTTTTTTATCAATGAATATTTTTTGTAAACGTTTTCTTTAAGGGGAGCTCCAAACCTTTTGTAAAGTTGATTATATTAGTTTAATTTGTCATCAGTGAGTTAAAAGAAACATAAGTAAAGATTTTGTTATATAGATGATTATTTTCAGGGGAGGAACAGGGATGAAAAAGTGGTTTATTTTCTTTTTGTCAACATTGTTATTGACAATAGTAGGCTGTTCTAACAGTGGCGAAAAAGTTAACACGTCATCTAAAGATGAAAAAATAGAATTACGATATGCACTTTGGGATAAGAAACAGCTACCAGCAGTGGAGAAAGTGGTCCAACAGTTTAATGAAAAACATCCGAATATTAAGGTGAAAATAGAATTAACAGCGTACGGGCAGTATTTTCAGAAGCTTGAAACGGCAGCAACAGGAAATGCATTGCCGGATGTATTTTGGATGAATGGTCCAAATGTTGTGAAATACGCTTCGGGGAAAGTATTGATGCCTTTGGATGATAAAGCGAAAAAGGATAAGTATAAATTGGAAAATTATCCGAAATCTTTAGTTGATTTATATACAGTAGATAATAAAACTTACGGTATTCCAAAAGATTTTGATACAACGGCACTTTGGTATAATAAAAAATTATTTGATGAAGCTGGAGTAGCATATCCAGATGATTCATGGGATTGGGAGAAAATGAAAGAAGCTGCAAAAAAATTGACGAAAAAGGAAAAAGATGTTTGGGGATTTGCAGCAGCAATGGGAAATCAAGGTGGCTATTATGATCTCATTTACCAAAATAAAGGGTATGTTCTTTCTAAAGATAAAAAAACAGTAGGATTTAATAAACCACAAGCAATTGAAGCGTTTAATTATAACATTAGTTTTATTAAAGAAGGATTATCACCAACATTTGCTCAAATGACAGAGACAACAGCATCTGATTTGTTTTTATCAGGTAAAGTAGCGATGATTTTTGATGGGCCTTGGATGGTACCAGAATATAAGAAAAATCCTGATTTAAATATTGCTGTTATGCCAAAAGGGAAAGAAAGAGCTGTTATGATTCATGGTCTAGCAAATGTCATCTCAGCGAAAACAAAATATCCGGATGCAGCTTGGGAATTTGTGAAATATTTAGGTTCTAAAGAGGCAGCAGATGTGTTTGCAGAAACTGGAACAGTTATTCCTGCTTTTAATGGAACACAAGAAGCATGGGTTAAATCCGTTCCAAACTTGAATTTACAAGCGTATATCACTGGTCTTGAATATTCTTACCCATTACCGAGTGTGAAAAATACAGGAGCTTTATGGGAGCAAGAAACAAAAGTATTAAAAAGGGTATGGGGAGGAGAATTGAATGTTGAAGATGCAACAAAAGAATTAACAGAGAAAGCAAATGAAGTTCTTTCTAAAAAATAAGGAGAGGGATCCTCTCCTTGCTTTAAATCAAAAATTATGGGAGGAGTGAAGAGATGGAGGATCTATCAATAAAGGTAGTGGAGCAAAAAAACACACATATACAAAAAAAATATAAAAAGAAAAAGAAATTAGATTATATATGGGCATATGTCATGATTGCCCCAACTATGCTAGGATTATTCATTTTTTATATGTGGCCAATTTTGCAAAATATTTATTTTAGTTTTACAGCGTGGGATGCGTTTGGTAGCTATGAATGGATTGGATTAGAAAACTATAAAAAGATGTTTACTGATCAAGATTTAGGAAAGGCTTTTCAAAATACATTTATTTATATCGTGCTTACTGTTCCAATCAGTATATTTTTATCCATCATATTAGCGGTGCTATTAAATCAAAACATTAAAGGGAAATCCCTGTATAGAACATTATATTTTTTACCTGTTATTACAATGCCTGCTGCAATCGCGATGGTATGGAAATGGATCTATAATTCTGACTATGGGTTACTCAATTACATGTTATCATGCTTTGGAATTGATGGTCCTAATTGGCTTACCAACCCTAACATTGCATTATATTCAATTATTATAGTTGCGATTTGGGGTGGGATAGGATATAACATGGTTATTTTTCTATCTGGTCTCCAAAACATCCCTAAAACATACTATGAAGCAGCAATTATGGATGGAGCCCGGCCAATTACAATTTTCTTTAAGATTACATTGCCACTTTTATCGCCAGTTATTTTCTTTGTAACGATTATGTCTTTAATTGGGGCATTTCAAGTATTCGATCTCATCTTTATGATGATTGGTAGAACAAGTAATGTAATTGAAAATACACAATCTATTGTTTATTTATTTTATCAAAATGCCTTTATTTTGAATGAAAAAGGATATTCGGCAGCCATAGCAGTTGTATTATTAATTATTATATTAATCATTACAGCGATTCAAATGATATTACAGAAAAAGTGGGTGCATTATGATGAATAAAAGAGTAGGTGCAGTCAATAAAAATAAAATTATGATTCATGCAATGCTTATCATAGGTGCCTTATTAACCATGGGTCCTTTTATTTGGATGATATTAACGTCTCTAAAGACTTATGCAGAATCTGTTCAAGTTTCACCAGTTATTATCCCATCTCAATTTATGTGGAGTAACTATACGGAAATATTCAACTTATTACCATTTTTAAAATTTATGATGAATACTGTAATTGTTACAATAGCTAGAACGATTGGGCAGTTGTTTTTATGCTCATTAGCAGCTTATGCTTTTGCTAGAATACAATTTCCAGGTAGAAGTGTACTGTTTTTACTTACTCTTTCCGTCCTAATGGTTCCAGCTCAAGTGTTTTTGCTTCCACAATATTTAATTATGGTAAAACTGGATTGGTTGAATACATTACAAGCGGTAATTGTACCTGGGTTATTTAGTGCATTTGGTACCTTTTTATTGCGTCAGTTTTTTATGGGCGTTCCAAAGGAACTAGAAGAAGCAGCGAGATTAGATGGTTGCAATCACTTCCAAATTTATTGGTATGTTATGCTGCCACTTGCGAAACCAGGTTTAATTGCACTTGGTATATTTACAACATTCTGGTCTTGGAATGAATTGATGTGGCCGATGATTGTAAATAATTCACCAGATATGATGACATTATCAGTTGGCTTATCTTCACTACAAGGGCAATATGCAACAAACTATCCTGTACTAATGGCGGGATCATTTTTAGCGATTTTACCAATGTTGTTATTGTTTATTTTTTTACAAAAACAATTTATTGAAGGAATTACAATTACAGGTGGAAAATAAGAATAATAGAATAGGAGAGGATATGTATGATTACGGCGGCATTAATTGGGGCAGGAAGTCGTGGAATGTACGCTTATGCTTCTTACGCGTTAGAACATCCAACAGAGATAACTTTTGTTGCGGTTGCAGAATTGGATAATGCAAAAAGACAGAAATTCTCTGAAATGCATAACGTTTCGGAAGATATGCAATTTGAAACATGGGAAGAGTTATTAGCGAAAGAAAAGCTTTGTGATGTATTGCTTATTTGTTCGCCCGACCGGTTTCATTATAAACCTGTAATGCAAGCGATTGAGAAGGGATACAAAATTTTATTAGAAAAACCAATGTCACCAAGTCCTACAGAGACATTGGAAATTGCAGAGGCTGCCACGAGATATAACGTGTTATTAACGGTATGTCACGTGTTAAGGTATGCACCATTCTATAGGACTTTAAAAGAAATTGTTGATCAAAAGAAGATAGGGGATATCGTTTCAATTCAATGGAATGAAAATGTCGGTCATTGGCATCAAGCACATAGTTTTGTAAGAGGGAATTGGCGTAATAAGTCTGAATCAAGTTCAATGATTTTGCAAAAATGTTGTCATGATATGGATGTGCTACAATGGCTTGTGGGTGCAGAGTGTGAAAAGATTTCATCTTTTGGAAGTTTGACTCATTTTAAATCTGAACATGCACCTAAGGGTTCGACGTTACGTTGTACAGATGGTTGTGAAGTTGAGGGAAACTGCCAATATTCTGCTTTAAAATGGTATTTACATGAGAGAGATGAATGGCCAGCGAATGTAGTTTCTATTGATACAAGCATTGAAAATAGACTGGAGGCACTAAAAAAGGGACCTTATGGGCGTTGTGTGTACCATTGTGACAATGATGTTGTGGATCATCAAGTAGTAAATTTGCTGTTTGATAATGATGTAACAGTTGCTTTTACAATGTCTGCATTTACAAAAGAGTGTTGCCGTACGTTTAAAATTATGGGAACACATGGTGAAATTCATGGTCATGATGTATTAAATGAATTGAAGGTCAAATATTTTTCAGGTGAAGTTGAAACGATTTACCCAAAAACAATAGAAGGTGGACATATGGGAGCAGATAATGCAATTATGACTGATTTTATCGAAAAGGTAAAAAGCAATAAAACAGAAAGTTTAACGTCTGCAATGATTTCGGCAAATAGTCATTTGATTGCATTTGCTGCTGAAAGATCAAGAATAACGGGTGAAACAGTAAATCTTAAGCAATATGTGAAAGAGTTACAACAATCGATGAATCTAGCAAAGTAAGAAGAGTGCATATAAAGAAACAAATTAAATATACGATTCAAGTAAATTTTAACAGATAGAATAAGCTTATCTTTCTCTGTGAGAAAGTAATGGTAATTCCTATTTTCATTCGATATAATAGCCATAAACTGGTCATAACAACTTTATAGATGAGGGAGTAAAACATGATTGCAAAAGATAATCGAACACCATTATACTACCAACTAATGGATATTATTGTGGAGCAAATTGAAACTGGGAATTTACAAGAACATGATAAGCTTCCATCAGAACGTGAACTATGCGAGATTCATGATGTAAGTAGAACAACAGTAAGGCAGACGATGCAAGAATTAGAAAAAGAAGGATATATTTATAAAAAACATGGTAAAGGGAGTTTTGTCTCACCTCGTGTATTTAATCAAAGTCTTGTCCGTTTTTATAGTTTCACAGAAGAAATGAAAAAATTTGGAAAGGTTCCATCATCAACAGTCGTATCATTTTCCATAATTCATTGCGATAAAAAAATATCGAAAATTATGAATCTTAACAATGGAGAAGAGGTGTATCAAATTACGAGATTAAGGTTAGCTGATAAAGAACCCATGCTATTTGAAACATCTTATATTCCTGTAAAGTTCTTTCCATATTTAACGAAGAAAGAATTAGAAGAAACACCAATGTACGAGATTTTCCGTAAAAAATACCAAGTTCATATCACACGTGCGGTGGAAAGTTTCAAAGCGATTGCAGCAGAAAAAGAGCATGCAACATGGCTACAAGTTGAAAAGAATGAACCATCTTTATCTCTAGAACGTATTGCATATGCGAAAGAAAATATAATTGAATACACACAGACCATTGCAAGAGGAGATAAATTTACTTACACAGTTGAATTACAATAAGTATAGTTATACTTATTGTAATTCAACTGGTAATGATGACGTGATAAGATGTGGACTAATATTAAGGGGGTTCTGAAATGTTATTACATGCAAATGATGAAATAAGAGAAACATATGGAGCGTGTTTTACAGCGAAAGAAATTGCACAACAGCCAGATCTTTGGGAGCAAGTATATTTGAATTTTCAAAGCAAACATCATGAAATTATAGACTTCTTTTCACGTATTTCAAGAGATCATGAACAAGTGAGGGTGATTTTCACTGGTGCAGGGACATCCGCTTTTGTTGGAGACACAATTGTTCCATATGTAAAAAGGATTACGGATTTAAAGAAAATGCATATTGAAAGCATTCCAACAACAAATATAGTCTCAAGTCCTTATTACTATCTTCAGCCAGACATCCCAACAATTTTAGTGTCCTTTGCTCGCTCAGGCAATAGTCCAGAAAGTGTAGCGGCAGTGCAATTAGGAGAACAAATTATTCATTCAGTTTATCATATTATTTTAACATGTAATGAAGAAGGAAA
Source organism: Bacillus sp. (in: firmicutes) (assembly GCF_031983925.1). Lineage (NCBI taxonomy): Bacteria > Bacillati > Bacillota > Bacilli > Caryophanales > Bacillaceae > Bacillus > Bacillus sp. (in: firmicutes). The sequence goes on from NZ_DALYZR010000001.1 coordinate 467,572, forward strand.
TTTAGCGAAGCAATTTCAGCATAAAGAGAACGCCTTTGTTATGTATATGCCACAGGAGGCAAACGATCAAGGGTTTGCAATGACAGGAAGTTTTACTTCTATGATGTTAACTGCACTTATGTTATGTAACTATAATCAGACCCATCTTTTAGAACCTAGCATTATGGATATTGTAAGATTAGGAAAAGATGTAATCAAAAAACAAGAACAGGAAATTCAACGAATTGCAGAAAAAGAATTTCGTAAAATTGTATTTTTAGGATCAGGCGTATTCGAGGGACTTTCTCGAGAGGCTGCTTTAAAATTTTTAGAGTTAACTGCTGGTCGTATCCCAGTTACGTTTGACACAACACTTGGGTTTAGGCATGGACCGAAATCAATTTTAGATAAGGGTACAGTTGTTCTATTATTTTTATCTAATGATGAGTATACGAAAAAATATGATCTTGATTTATTAAAAGAGCTTTTTCAAGAGAAAGAAAGAAGCGAGATTATTGTTATAGCACATCAAGATAATCAGGAAGCAAGGCGAAATTCAAATACGTTTTTATGCAATGACGGACGCAATCTGAAAGATGACATGTATATTACGTTTATTTATATATTATACGGACAAATTTTAGCGTTATATAAATCTATTGCATTAGGGATTACTCCAGATAACCCTTGTCCAAGTGGAAGTGTAAATCGTATCGTTCGAGGGGTAACAGTACATCCTTATAAAGGAAAGGAATAGCAATTTATGAACTACTATGTCAAAGCATCTATGTATCTACTAGAAGATGGTGTTCGTGAGGGTGGATATTTACATATTGTAAATGGCTACTTTCTAAAACATGTTGAAGAAATAGTAGACGGAGCGTTAGTAATGGATTTTGAAGGAAGTATTATTTCTCCAGGATTTGTGGATACACATATTCACGGTGTAGCGGGACATGATGTAATGGATAGCACATATGAATCGTTAAACAATATTTCTATTATGTTATTGGAAAATGGTGTTACGAGTTTTTTACCCACAACATTAACTGATTCTTCGGAAAATATAATGAAAGCTTTAAAAAATATAGCTCATGCAAAAAAAAGAGGAGTGGAAGGGGCCAATATTATTGGAGCTTTTCTTGAGGGACCTTGTTTTACGGAGGTCTATAAAGGTGCACAAAACTCTAAATATTTTATTGATCCAACCATTGAAATGTTAGAGGAGTGGATTGTTGCATCAGAAGGGACAATTAAAAAAATTGCCATGGCACCAGAGAGGAAAGGTGCTATTGCGTGTATACATCATGCTGTGAAAAAGAATATTCATGTAGCAATTGGGCATACGAATGCAAACTATGAGATATGCCAGAATGCGATTCAAGCAGGAGCGACGATTTTTGTGCATACGTTTAATGGAATGAAAGGATTACATCACCGTGAACCTGGCGTTGTTGGAGCGGTACTCTCAACTGAGCATGTGTATGGTGAAATCATTGTAGATGGACATCATGTACATCCAAGCGTAGTGAATATTTTATATAAATGTAAAGGATACGACAAAACTTGTTTAGTTAGTGACTGTATGCGAGCGGGCTTATTAGGGGATGGCACATATAATTTAGGAGAATTTGTTGTCCAAGTGCAAGACGGCATTGCCCAAACAGAGGCGGGTTCTTTAGCAGGAAGTACACTTCGATTTATTGATGGTGTGAAGAATATAGAGAAATGGACAAATGCATCGTTATGGGAATGTGTTCATATGGGATCGTTAATTCCTGCTAAAAGTATTGGAGTTGATAATGAAATTGGAAGTATAGCACTAGGGAAAAGAGCTGATTTTCTTATATTAACAGAGGATTTAGATCTTATAGGAACAGTTGTAGGGGGAGAAATGAAATATAAAAAGAATAAAGAGAGGATTTGAGAGTATGCTTGTTTCAACTCAATTTATACTGAGAAATGCACAAGAACAGGGTTATGCGGTTCCGGCTTTTAATATTCATAATTTAGAAACTTTAAAAGCAGTAATTGAATCCGCAGTAGAGCTTAGGTCACCTGTTATTATAGCTGCTACACCAGGCACAATAAAATATATGGGAAAAGAATATCTTTTGCATATGATTGAAGCAGCGAGAAAGCAATATGAAATACCAATTAGCCTACATTTAGATCATCATGAGGATATAAGTGATATTAAAAATTGTATTGATTCAGGAGTTCGCTCTGTTATGATTGATGCATCGCATCATCCATTTGAAGAAAATGTTCAGATTGTTCAGGAAGTTTCGTTGTATGCAAAACAATATGGAGTAACAGTAGAGGCTGAATTAGGGCAATTATCAGGAATAGAAGAAGATATAAAAGTAGAAAACTCAATTTATACAGATCCTTACCAAGCGAAAGAATTTGTAGAACGCACGAATATTGACTCATTGGCAGTTGCAATTGGAACGGCACATGGACTATATAAAGGGGAACCAAAATTAGATTTACAAAGATTAATAAATATCAGAAAGCAAGTCAATATTCCTCTTGTACTACATGGTGCCTCTGGGTTATCGGATAGTTTAGTGCAAGAAACGATTCGTTTAGGAATTTGTAAAGTGAATATTGCAACAGAGTTGAAAATTGCATTCGGAACAGCATTACGTCATTATCTACATTCTCATCCAGAAGAAAATGATCCGCGTAAATATTTTTCAGATGCAATTATGGCGATGAAACGGGTTGTTGTAGATAAAATAAAGATGTGCAAAAGTTTCAATCGTGTGTAAGGGGATATTCTTATGATCGCGACAATTACATTGAATCCATCTGTTGATATGCGATATGAATTAGGGGAATTAAAACTAAACAAAGTACATCGTACGAAAGACTATGAAAAAACTGCCGGTGGAAAAGGTATTAATGTATCGAGAGTACTTCGTTTGCTGGGAGAAGAAGTAACAGGAGTTGGGTTACTCGGTGGTAGTAATGGCGAGTTCATAAGGGGGAAATTGGAAAATCTATCAATTGTTGATGAGTTTGTTTCCATTAAAGAAGAAACTCGTAATTGTATAGCGTTAATCACAAAAAAATCTGCGTCGGCTACTGAAGTGTTAGAAGCAGGGCCAACTATTTCGGAGGATGAAATAGCTCTTTTTATAAAAAAATATGAAAAGATAGTAAAAGATTTTGAGTTTATTGTTGCATCGGGAAGTTTACCTAAGGGTATTTCAAAGTCATTTTATAAACAGTTGGCACAAAAGGCGGCTGAAAATGGTAAGAAATTCATATTAGATACAAGTGGAGAGCCCTTATTTCATGGCATACAAGGAAAACCATTTTTAATTAAACCAAACAGGCAAGAAATTTGTCAGTTGCTTCAAAAAAAACGTGTGTCACAGGAAGAAATGATTGCGGAAGCAACTAAAATTTGTGAGAGGGGCGTGCAGTATGTTTTGTTATCACTTGGAAGAGAAGGAGCGATACTTATTACGAAAGATGAAAGCATAAGGGCAATTATTTCAGAAGTAAAAACTATCAATGCCGTTGGCTCAGGTGACGCAATGGTTGCAGGAATAACGTTAGCACTCGCAAAGGGGTATGGGATAAGGGATGCACTTCGTTTTTCAGTGGCGTGTGGAATGGCTAACGCAGCTGAGGAAATAACAGGTTACATACAACTTAAAAATGTAGAGAATTTCTATAATGAAATTACAATTGTCTAAAAGTAGGAAGGGGAGAAATATGGGGAAGTACGTTGCTTGTTTTGATATTGGAGGAACTTTTATAAAATATGCAATGATTGATGAACAAGGAATAGTACATGAACAAGGGAAAATAAAAACACCAGTACAAAGTCAAAAGAAAGAAATTTTGTATCGCATTTGTGAAGTAATATATGAGTTTGAAAAGAGCTATAAAATTCATTCTGTAGGTGTATCATCGTGTGGGATTATCGATAATATCAAGGGGGAAGTTCTGTATTCTGCCAATATTTCGGGATATAGCGGTACAAAAATAGCAGATTACATTTATAGTGAGACAGGGTATGTGGCGAGTATTGAAAATGATGTTCGTTCAGCTTGTCTCGGTGAAATGTGGAAAGGAGTAGGGCAGGGGAAAGAACATATTGTTTTAATCACACTTGGAACCGGGATTGGTAGTGGAATCATTACAAATGGCAAAATGCTTCAGGGAGTGAAAGGATTAGCAGGAGAGCTTGGTCATATGATAATTGTTCATAATGGAGAAAAATGTAGTTGTGGTGGAGAGGGATGTTATGAGAGATATGCATCGACTTCGGCATTGATTCGTCAGTATAAAGAAGCATCAAAAATTCAAGGGCTAGAGATAGGCACAATCACAGGTGAAGAAATTATAGAACGTATGTACAGAGGAGAACGATTGGCAAAGGATGTATATGAGCAGTTTCTACAGTATGTTGTTGCTGGTTTAGTAAATATTACTTATATATTTAACCCCGAATTAATTATTATTGGGGGAGGTATTACAGAGCAAGGTGAACCATTTTTGAAACAAATTCAAGAAAGGTTCCATGACAAAATAATGGATATCTATCAAAATAAGGTGGAAATCGCTTTAGCATCATTACATAATGATGCTGGTGTATATGGAGCTTGTTATGTAGCGTTGAATCAATGTGAGGAAAAATCAATGAATATATAATTTTAGAAGATATTTATCGAGAATAGTTAACACGTAGAGCTTTTTATTTTCAAACAACCATTATCTTGTTTATATATCAGCTGATGGTTGTTTTTGTTTGAAATATTAATAGGAATATACATTTGTTGATGATGTGCTATAAAATATGTACGGATGTGATTTATCATTTCGGTTCTCGATTTGAAGTATAAGTCAAAAGGAATATAATTATGAAGAAATTACCAAAAAGTATGGTAAGATAACATTGTCATACAACAAGGGGGATTTGTTTTATGGAAAATGGAGTTCTTGCTAAAGTAGATGTAACGAAAAGAATTGAATCGAAATCTAAGTACAATAAGAAACTTGAAAAATATCAAAGGCGCTTATTAGCGTTGCAGCAAATTGTAAAAGAAGAAAAAATTGCAGTTATGCTCGTTATGGAAGGCTGGGATGCGGCTGGAAAAGGCGGAGCGATTAAACGAGTGACAGAGCACCTTGATCCGCGTGGGTTTCAAGTAAATCCAATTGGAGCACCAGCACCTCATGAGAAACGGTACCATTACTTGCAACGTTTCTGGCGGAAACTACCTCAGTACGGGCAAATTACTATTTTCGATCGCTCGTGGTACGGCCGCGTGTTAGTTGAGCGTGTTGAAGGTTTTGCTACAAAGGAAGAGTGGATGAGAGCGTATGGTGAGATTAATGATTTTGAAAAACTACTAACAGATGATCATTATATAATCGGGAAGTTTTTCTATCATATTAGTAAAGATGAACAGTTAAAGAGGTTTAAAGATAGAGAGAATAATCCTTTAAAAAGATGGAAAATTACAGATGAAGATTGGCGTAACCGTGAAAAATGGGACGAGTATGTTGAAGCAATGGAAGACATGTTTGAAAAAACAAATAAGCCAAATGCAAAATGGCAAATAATCGCGAGCAACGATAAATTATACGCACGTTTGAAAACGTTGAAAGTGATTATTTCGTTAATTGAGGATTATTTTGTAGAGCATGGTATAGAATTGCCTTCTTATTATTATGAAATGAAAGAAGGTAAGACGGAAGACTTTGAAACGAATCAAGATGTAGTTGTAAAATAGTACAAGGTTTACATATGAAATATAAAGTAGAGATACCCTGTAATTTGGAACAACAAAATTACAGGGTATTTTTTATTTAGAAACATTTTACAATTAACAGAATAAGGTATATAATCAATAATCATATTAACAATGTTAATATGATTATTGATTATATGCTATGTGGGGGTCTTATTTTGAAGGGAAGAGATGTTGTTTTAGGTTTGTTGATGGAAAAAGAATTATCTGGTTATGATATTAAAATTGTGTTTGAAGACGTATTTACTCATTTCTTTGATGGAAGTTTTGGAATGATCTATCCAACGTTACGACAGTTGGAAAAAGAGGGGAAAATAAAAAAAGAAGTTGTTATGCAAGAAGGGAAACCAAATAAGAAAATGTACTTTATTACAGATGAGGGGCGTGAAGAGTTTTATCAATACATGCAAACGGATGTAGAGAAAGATGTTTTACGTTCAGATTTTTTAATGAGGATGTATTTCGGTAATTATAGCGATGATCAGGCGATAAAAAAATGGATTAAGGACGAAATTGAAAGGAAAGAAGCATACATTGCGGATCTACGTCTGAAATATGAAAAGTGGAGAGAAGGTATTACTTTTGTTGAGGAAATTTCACTCGATGTAGGTATCGCATCGTATAGTGCTCAAGTTGAGACATTGAAAAGAAAACTAGAACAATTAGAAACAAAAAAACAATAAAACAGAAGAATGAAAAGCACGTTCACAATAAATAAAGGGGTGGATGAATATGGAGCAATCAAAGGGTATTAAGATTGTCCTTTTAATGTGTTTAGGTATATTTCTTTGTATGATTGATACGACTATTATGAATATAGCTTTGCCAGCGATACAAACGAGTGTAAATACTTCATTGGAAAAGATGTCTTGGGTATTAAATGTTTATACAATGACAATAGCAGTACTTGCTATCCCACTAGGGCGGATAGCTGATATCTTTGGAAAAGCAAAGATGTATATTCTTGGTTTGGTGATTTTTGGTGGCGGGTCAGTACTGTGTGCTTTTGCTAATACGGGAGATTTTCTTATCTTTTCTCGCTTTATCCAAAGTGTAGGGGCAGCGATTTTATTTCCAACTAGTATGGTAATTGGTGTATCAGCTATGCCGTTAGCTAAGAGGCATGTTGCACTTGCAATTTTAGGCGTAACACAAGGTCTGTCAGCTGCAATGGGACCAGTAATAGGTGGAATTATTACACAAAATTTCGGTTGGAGATGGGTGTTCTTCGTAAATGTTCCAATTTGTATTCTTGGAATCCTTTTATGCTGCACTATGTTAAAAATAAAAAATGAAGAACGTATTATCTCAAAAATAGATTGGGTAGGACTACTATTAAGTAGCTTAGCAATTTTTTCTTTTACTCTCATATTAGTAAAAGGAAATACATGGGGATGGCAAAGTAATATAGCTTTGTCTTGTTATGCACTTAGTACTATTTCTCTTATTCTATTTGTTCTAGTAGAGCGAAAGATTCATAATCCGATGGTGAATTTAAATTTATTTAAAGATCGAATGTTTGTCGGAGCATCTATCGTTGTCATATTAAGTAATGTATTTTTAATTGGAGTTACTGTATTACTTCCAACATTCTTAACGAAAATACAAGGTCGAACGGAAATTGAAGCAGCTTTTTTAGTGACACCTATTTCAGTAATGATATTTTTTGTCTCACCAGCTGCAGCAACTTTAATTAAAAAACTCGGAAAAGTAACTATTATTTTATCAGGCTTTCTTGTTATGGGCCTATCTTATTATTGGTTGCAAATGATTGATGTTAATTCAACAAATATAGAAATTATTATTCCATGTATGATATTAGGTGCTGGATATGGTTTAGTAGTAGGGCCAATTACAGTTTTAAGTGCGTCTTCGTTTGAAGGAGAATTATTAACTGCTTCTCAAAGTGTTGTATCGATGTTACGACAAGTTGGAATTGTATTAGCGGTCGCAATATTTGTATCTAACTTAACTCACAACTTAACTGTAAATAAAGAGAATGTATATCGTTATGCAGAAGAAAAGGTGCGTAATATTCATGTGAGTAGTGTCGAGCAAGCTGAGATATTACAAGTAACAAAAGAAAAAATAGAGAATCAAAGTATAGAAACGAATGTAGAAAAGCATCAAAATGAAAAATTTGTAGGGTTAAATAAAGAGAAAAAAGACGAATTAATTCACCAAAAAGTAGATGAAGTATTAAATGCTGTTCCAGTAGAATATAGAGATATAAAAAGAGAAGAAGTTATGAATCAAGTGACAAATGAAGTTGAAAAACAAGAAGAAAGTATAAAGAAAGAAGTACGTGCATTTTCGAACGATGTGAATCATTATGCTAAGAATCAGATGGCTATGAGTTTTACAGATTTATATAAAGCGAGTGTGCCAATTATTTTACTCTTTGCTTTAGTGAGTTTGTTATTTTGGGAAGGGAAAGCTTTGAGTAAAAGAAGGGAAAAAAGGGTAGTAGGGGGATTGGAAGGGAAATAGGCCAAACATGAATTTTATTCTAATTATTGAAAGTTGGCTATTAACAAAGGAAAGAACTCCACGGACGAAACATGAATGGCGGAGTTCTTTCCTTTGTGCTTATAGACATATGTGTCACTATCATGAAGTATTTACTCTCATTCATTATCAGCCAAAATCAAAGATGAACTGAATAGTATGAATAAGTATTTTTACATACAATGAATAGGTACGTATCAAGTTCAAATATAGGATGCATAATATTACTTTTATAGGATTCTACATATGTTTTCAAGGAGGTTGTATATGTCTATAAAACATATAAATCTGGGGATTCGATTTTTTCTAGAATTATGTGCTCTTGCATCACTATGTTATTGGGGCTTTCAATTTTTTTGGAATGTATATGGGAAATATGTTTTTGGTATTGGTTCACCACTACTTTTTGCAATAATATGGGGGCGGTTCATTGCACCTAAAGCATCATTAAAATTGCCAGAACCATATAGGTTTATGCTAGAAATCATCTTGTTTGGAGTTAGCTCTGTTGCTCTATATGTTGTTGATCAAAAATCCTTTGCTATTATTCTTGCCGTGTTATTTATAATAAATCGCACTTTAATCATTGTCTGGAAACAGTAAATTTACTACAGTATCTATATAAAATTACATGTCATGTAGTTTTATATTGTATTTTAATAATACAAAAGAGCGGTGTTAAAAATTAGAGGATTTTGTTGTTCTATAGTACATTAACAAAGGGGATTAGTTTTATAGAGAGGATGAGGAAATAATAGATACAGCAGATGTTTCAATAAGCAATCGTATGTATACAGAAGATGAGCAACAAAAATTATACAAACGAACGTTAATAATCGTAAGTATTTCACAAATGTTCGGCGGAGCAGGATTGGCTGCTGGCATTACGGTAGGTGCACTTCTTGCGCAGCAAATGCTAGGGACAGATGCATTTGCAGGTTTACCGGCTGCTATGTTTACGATGGGATCGGCGGTAGCGGCTTTCTTTGTTGGGAAGTTATCACAAAAGTATGGTCGCCGCGTAGGGCTTGCAGCAGGTTTTATAGTAGGCGGACTAGGAGCTATTGGCGTTGTGTTGGCAGCTTTAATAAATAGTATTATTCTTTTACTAGTTTCTTTACTCATATATGGCGCGGGCACAGCTACAAATTTACAAGCGCGTTATGCTGGAACGGATTTAGCGAATAAGAAGCAAAGAGCAACTGCTATTAGTATTACGATGGTAATGACGACTTTTGGTGCGGTCGCAGGTCCCAATTTAGTAGGTGTAATGGGAAGGTTTGCTCATTCAATTGGAATTCCTGAACTTGCTGGTCCGTTCATATTATCAGCAGCTGCATTTATACTGGCGGGTCTTGTACTATTTGTTATGCTTCGTCCCGATCCGTTACTTATTGCTAATATGATAGAATCATATAAACAAGAACATACATATAAAGGCCAACCGGTAACAGAAGAAGCGAAAGAAAATAAAAGAGGCATTACAGTTGGAGCTATCGTAATGATACTTACGCAAATCGTGATGGTTGCGATTATGACGATGACGCCAGTGCATATGGGACACCACGGTCATGGATTAAGTGCAGTAGGACTTGTGATTGGTTTTCATGTGGGTGCAATGTATCTTCCGTCTCTTGTTACAGGAATGTTAATTGATAAAATCGGTAGAACTACGATGAGTATAGCAGGCGGAGTAATTTTACTAGCAGCAGGTGTCATAGCGGCGATAGCGCCAAGTGATTCTTTAATACTATTAATTGTTGCTTTGTCATTACTTGGATTAGGATGGAACCTCGGTTTAATAAGTGGTACGGCTCAAATTGTTGATGCAACTATCCCTTCCACACGTGCAAAGACACAAGGGAAAATAGATGTGTTTATTGCGCTAGCTGGAGCTTCAGGTGGAGCGATGTCAGGAATGGTAGTGGCGAATTCAAGTTATGCGGCATTATCATTAGCTGGAGGGGGGTTAGCTTTCATGCTTATTCCTGTTGTGATATGGTCCCGAAAAGGATAACGAAATTGAAGTGAGGTTCTAGTTACTAACTAGAACCTCTTTTTATAAACTTAAATTAAATCCCACTTCACAATAAGCCCTAAATGCGTAAGACCACCGCCAAATCCGTATAGTAAAAGTGTGTCTCCGTTACTTAATTTTCCATCTTTTCTAGCTAAATCTAGTGCGAGTGGAATAGAGACGGAAGATGTATTCCCCATAAATTCCACACTCGTTAATGTTTTTTGTATTGGAATTTGAGATTTTTCACAAATAGATTCGATCATTCGTAAATTAGCACTATGAGGAATGAACCAGTCTATATCATCCTTTTGCATATTTGCGGTATGTAATAGTTCTTTTATCCCTGTTGGCACCGTGCGTGTTGCCCATTTATATACTTCTCTTCCATTTTGCACGATTTTTTCATTTGTTTGCAGTGGTGTACCATTCATAGTTGTAGATAAGTTTGTTCTGTATAGATGAATACCACCGTCCCCATTTGTTCCCATGTGTGCGGCAATAAAGCTTGGTTTGTTTTCATCTCTTTCTAATAAAATAGCTCCAGCACCATCGCCAAATAAAATGCAGGTCGTTCTATCGGTGTAATCAGTAACTTTTGATAATGTCTCTGTCGCTATAACAAGTACTTTTTTATGTGATCCAGAAGTAATCAAGCTATTACCGACGTGCAAGCCATATGTGAAACCAGCGCAAGTGGCATTTAAATCAAATGCTATTGTATGAGGTATGTTGAAGTATTGTTGTATTTGGCAAGCAACACTAGGGAAAACGTAATCAGCAGTAGTAGTAGCGACAATGATACAGTCGACATCTTCTAAGTTTTTCTTATATGTTGTACATAAATTTTCAATTGCTTTAATGGCTAAGTGTGAGGAGTATTCTTCTTCGCTAGCAATCCTTCTTTCCTTCATTCCTGTTCTTTGTACAATCCATTCATCATTCGTATCGATCATTTTTTCTAAATCATTATTAGAGAGTATTTGATTTGGAACATGAGTACCAATTGCAGTAATACAAGATTTAGAATTCATAGGAACAGCTCCTAACTTTATTTTATAACCTGATACTAATATCAGGTTATAAAAATGTCAATATAGATTTTGGGTGTATTGAACGACTTAGCTTACTATGAAGGAATTTAGCGAGTGTTGTAAAAAATAATATACGAGAAGTTTTTAAAATTGATAATGAAGTGAGTTGAGCTCCTTGAAAACAGTTTTACGCATGTTGCCTGTTGTCATTATTTGTAGCTTTATTCTTATTATTTTTTCAGAGAAATCGTATGCTTGTGATTGTATTAACGTATCAGCAGAAGAGGCCTTTCAAAAAAACGATGTAGTGTTTGAGGGAAAAGTAATTGAGGTTGGAAGGAAAGAAGGGGTTGGAATTGAAGTATTATTTGAAGTGAAGAAAATTTGGAAAGGGATAAATTCTTCGCAAATTAGTGTATATACAAATGGTGGTGATTGTGTGTTTCACTTTGTGGAAGGAGGAGAGTACTTAATATATTCTTCTCAAAGAGGATCTGAAAAACAATTATACACAAATAGTTGTAGTGGAACGAAGAGATTAGATGAGGCAGGGGCGGACAAAGTTACTTTAAGTCAAATTGCAAAAGAATCTGTTCCGACAAAGAAAGTCGATTTAAAAGGTGGCATGTTGAACGTTTTAAGCTGGTGGCAAGTTGTTACTCTTTCTGTAGGTCTGTTACTGATAGTAGCTCTTGTGATTTTTATTGTAAGAAAAAAGCGCAAAAAATGACGATTAAAGTAAAAATACAAAGATTTTCTTTCAGTTTCTATAGGTGGTTTAACCTTGTGAAAGCGAATTACTTATGCTACACTTTATGTAACTTAAAATGAACGGAGGGGCTTCCTTTGATCTTAATCAGATTACGTCTCAATACTTTGTGCCAATAATTGAATAGCGCTCAAAGGCTCTGTCTGTGTGCAGAGTGAACGGGATTGGTCTGCCTATTTTAAAGGAACCCTTTATTAAGCTTATATGTGAAAAAGAGGGAGGGACGAATACGCCCTCTTTTTGTTTTGCCTTTATAAATAGAATGGGATCGTATAGGTGAACACTTATAGTGGATACGTATACGATCTTGGGACTTTTTAACTATGAGATAGGATGAAAGCACAACTTTCTTCTATTTCTTTGGTGAACCCTTATCCGTTTACGAAAACACAGGCAGCGACCTGTGTTTTTTATTTTACGTAATCGAAATGGAGGAATAAATATATGGAAGAATTATTACAAAGAGCAGTTTTAGTTGGAGTAAATTTAGGTAATGAGGATGATTTTGCATATTCGATGGAAGAGCTAACGAATCTTGCAGAAGCTTGTGATGTAGAGGTAATTGGACAAGTGACGCAAAATTTACAACGTGTAAATCCATCCCATTATATTGGAAAAGGAAAGATTGAAGAAGTAGCAGCCTATGTAAATGAAGTAGGTGCGAATATGGTAATCTTTAATGACGAATTATCGCCTTCTCAAATTCGAAATTTAGAAGCAGATTTAGATTGTAAAGTAATTGACCGTACCATATTAATTTTAGATATTTTTGCGCAACGTGCGAAAACGAAAGAAGCGCAGTTGCAAGTAGAAGTGGCCCACCTTCAGTATATGATGCCTCGTTTAATTGGTCTTCGTGAATCGTTAGGAAGACAGAGCGGCGGTGTTGGTACGAAAAATAAAGGTGTCGGTGAGAAGAAATTAGAGTTGGATCGTCGTAAAATTGAAGAACAAATTTCAGTTTTAAATAAAGATTTAGAAGCTCTTGTTGCGCAGCGTCAAACGCAGCGAAAACAACGTAAGAAAAATGAAATTCCTGTTGTAGCATTAGTAGGTTATACGAACGCGGGAAAATCAACGACGATGAATGCGATGCTTGAAATTTACAATGGTACAGAAGAAAAACAAGTATTTGAAAAAGATATGTTATTCGCGACGTTAGAAACATCGGTGCGAAATATTGATTTGCCAGATAACAAATCATTTTTATTAACGGATACAGTTGGATTTGTAAGCAAATTACCGCATCACCTTGTGAAAGCGTTCCGTTCAACGTTAGAAGAAGTAGCGGAAGCAGACCTACTTATTCACGTTGTAGATTACGCAAATCCAAATTACGAACAGTTAATTGATATTACAAATGAAACGTTAAAGAAAATTGGAGTAGAAAATATTCCAACCATTTATGCTTATAACAAATCAGATATGGTAGATGTTGAAATTCCAAAAGTACAAGAAGACCGCGTTTATTTATCAGCGAAGAAACATGTTGGGATAGAAGAGCTTGTCGAAATGATTCGTTCACACATTTATAAAGAGTATACGAAGTGTGAAATGTTAATTCCATATGATCAAGGACAGGTAGTTTCTTATTTCAATAATCATGCGCACGTCCTATCTACGAGTTATGAAAACGAAGGTACGAAACTAGAAGTAGAATGTAAGACGAGCGATTACGAAAAGTATAAGCGTTTTGCAATGTAATAAAAAAGGCGATCCTAATATGTTTTAGGATCGCCTTTTTCTTATTCTGTAATAGAGGCCCACTTATAAGAAAAAATTCCTGCAAATGGACGAACAACAACATCTTTTACTGTTGGACGTTCTAAATATACGAGTCCTGATTGGAAGATTGGAGCGATAGCTGCATCATCTTCAAGTAAGATTTTCTCAGCATCTTGGAACGCTTTCCAACGTGCTGGTAAGTCAGTTACTAAAGTAGAGCTCGTTTTCTCAATTAATTCGTCGTATTGTTTGTTTGAGTAACTCATCTTATTAAACGGTCCGTCTGTAACGAACATATTTAAAAATGTTGTAGGATCAGGATAATCTGGTCCCCATGTAGAAAGTGAAATGTCATAATCACCATTTCCTTCACGATCTAAAAATGCTTTTACTGGAAGGGGGTGTAATGTGATTTTTAAGCCAGGTAAGTTTTTCTCTAGTTCACCTTTTAAAAACTCACTAATTTTTTTATCGTTAGATTCATCAGTTGTTATGATTGAAAGAGAAGCGTTTTGTAAATTTGTTTCTTTTTTCGCAGTTTCCCATAGTGTTTTAGCTTCTTTCACATTTGTTTCTACTTTTACATTACTTGTACTGCGAAAATCTTTATTGTCAGGTCCTTTTACGAATCCTTTCGGAACGAATGCATTCGCAGGTATAGAACCATTGTTTAAAATCGTTGTTGCGATTCCTTGTTTATCAAAAGCAAGAGAAATAGCTTTACGAGCATTTTTGTTTGCTAATAAAGGATTCTTTTGACTAAATCGGAAAAACGTCACAGAAGGACGTTCCATTTTCTTTAAGCTCGGATCTTTTTGATACTTATCAACAAACTCTGAATTAATTGTAATTCGGTCTACTTGTTTGCTTTCAAATAAATTAACAGCTGTTGAAGTATCTTTTACGATATTTACATTAATTTCATTTAACTTCACATTTTTATTATCCCAATAGTTCGGGTTTTTCGTCATTTTATAACTTGTATCATGTTTCCATTCGCTTAATTGAAACGGCCCGTTATAAACTACATTTGCAGCTTCAAGTCCGTAATTTTTCCCTTGTGCTTCTACAACTTTTTGGTTTTGAGGATAAAATGTTGCAAACCCCATTAAACCTAAAAAGTATGGAACAGGGTGTTCTAACTGTACTTCAAGTGTTTTATCATCAATTGCCTTTACACCAAATGAATCAATTGGTAATTCTTTTTTATTTATTTTTTCAGCGTTTTTAATATCGAACATAATGTGTGCGTATTCAGAAGCAGTTTCTGGATTTACGGCACGTTTCCATGCATATTCAAAATCATGAGCAGTTACTGGATCGCCATTTGACCATTTTGAATCGTGTAATATAAATGTATATGTTTTTCCGTCTTCACTCAGTTTGTATGATTCAGCAGCTGCAGGAACAGGTTTATTGTCAGGACCAGGCATATATAATCCTTCCATTACGTTGTTTAATGCAGCGTAAGAAAACCCATCGGTTGCGACAGATGAATCAAGTGTAGAAATTTCCCCAGCTTCTACAATGTTTAATACTTGTTTCGAAGATTCTTTTTTCTTCTCCCCGGTAGTTGTTGCCTCTTGTTTTTGACCACATGCTGTTAAAAACATAGATAATGTGATTGAGAGTGCAACGATCCCTTTTGCTTTTTTCTTCATATTTGTCAACCTTCCCTTCATCTCTGCCTTAGTATAAAAGAAAATATAGAAAATTTCTATAAATAAATCCGATAAAGCATATAGAAAAAATGTATTATGTAAGAAGTGATATTTCTGGAAAAAGAAATGAAACCAGTATAGAATAGAAATGTTTCAAAAGTCAGAATTTATTACACCTACTGTAATAAATATATATTTTGTACAGGAAGGAGAGATTCATATATGCAGGCAGTTTCGCAAAAAAACACGGTAGAAACACCGACAATATATCGAATATTATTTGCGATTAGCTTCGGTCATTTTTTAAATGATTCGATGCAAGCAGTTGTGCCCGCTTTATTTCCTATTTTGGAAAAAACGATGAATTTATCCTATATGCAAGTAGGGTGGATTGCGTTTGCATTAAATATGACGTCATCGATTATGCAGCCAGTTTTTGGTATGTATTCGGATAAGAAGCCGTCACCATTTTTATTACCGCTCGGTATGTTTTCAAGTATGCTCGGGATGATCGGACTTGCATTTGCACCGAATTTTATTATTGTTATTATTTCTGTTTTATTTATCGGATTAGGTTCCGCAGTCTTTCATCCAGAAGGTGCCCGAGTGGCTTATATGGCGTCCGGTGCAAAACGGGGATTAGCGCAAGCGATTTATCAAGTGGGAGGAAATACAGGGAATTCTCTAGCTCCTATTTTTACAGCGTTAATTTTCGTTCCGCTCGGTCAAATTGGTTCTTTAGGTTTTACAGCCTTTGCAGCGGTAGGCATTGTGTTATTAATTTTCGTATCAAATTGGTATAGAAATGAATTAGCAACTGGCGCTGTGAGAAGAAAAAAGAGGGCTGCGCTTGAGGCGGAACATGCGATTGTAAGTACACATATTAAATTTGTTATTTTACTTCTTGTTTTTCTTACTTTTGTACGCTCTTGGTACGGTGCTGGTATCGGGAATTTTTATCAATTTTACTTAATTGAGCATTACGGTTTATCGATAAAAAATGCTCAGTATTTCGTATTCGCATTTATGATTGCTGGTGTGTTAGGAACTTTCTTCGGTGGTCCATTAGCAGATCGATTTGGAAAGAAAACAATTATTGTATTTTCAATGCTAGGTTCAGCGCCACTCGCACTTTTATTACCTCACGTTTCGCTCGTGTGGGTCGTACCGCTATTTTTATGTATCGGTTTTATTAGTTCAAGTAGCTTTAGTGTAATTGTTGTATATGCGCAAGAGCTTGTTCCTGGAAAAGTAGGAATGGTATCAGGATTAATTGTAGGGCTTGCGTTTGGACTCGGCGCTTTAGGCTCTGTAGTTCTTGGGAAATTGGCTGACATATATAGTCTACAATTCATTATGTTACTATGTAGTTGTCTACCATTAATTGGACTTACTTCATGGTTACTACCAAATGATAAGAAAACGATAGAATAGGGGATACGCTATGAAATTATGTGAAAACGTAACAGAATTAATAGGAGATACACCTGTCGTCAGATTATCTAAATTTATTCCAGAAGACGCAGCAGATGTGTATGTAAAACTAGAAATGTTTAATCCATCACGCAGTGTGAAAGACCGTGCTGCCTATAATTTACTGCATGTTGCAGAAGAGAATGGTCATATCAAACCAGGAGATACAATTATTGAGCCAACAAGTGGTAATACAGGGATAGGTTTAGCGATGAACGCGGCTGCAAAAGGGTATAAAACGATTTTAATTATGCCGGATAATATGTCTAAAGAAAGAATTAACTTATTGAAAGCATACGGAGCAGAAGTAGTTTTAACACCAGCAGAACAAAGAATGCCAGGAGCAATTGCGAAGGCGTTAGAATTGCAAAAGCAAATTCCAAATAGTTTTATTCCGCAGCAATTTGAAAATCCAGCAAACCCGAATATTCACCGTTATACGACTGCACTTGAAATTTATGAACAAATGGATGGAGAGCTTGATGCTTTTGTAGCAACTGCTGGAACGGGTGGAACTATTACAGGGACTGGAGAAACGTTAAAAGAGAAACTACCAAACTTATATATCGCAGTAGTAGAACCGAAAGGATCTCCCGTACTATCGGGAGGTGTTCCAGGTCCTCATAAACTAGTAGGAACAAGTCCGGGATTTATCCCGAAAAACTTAAATACAGAAGTGTATAACGAAATTATTCAAATTGCAGACGAAGAGGCTTTAACGACAATGAGAAACTTAGCTAGACAAGAGGGATTGTTAGTTGGGCCGTCTTCAGGCGCTTCTGTTTACGCAGCGATTATGATCGCAAAACGCTTAGGCGCTGGTAAAAAAGTTTTATGTATTGCACCTGATACAGGGGAGCGGTATTTGAGTATGGGATTATTTGAATGAAAATGATAAAAACACCTTACTCGTGAAATTGTTACGAGTAAGGTGTTTGTTTTAGGTTGTAAAGAGGGGGAGAATAAAAATGAAACTATTAAAACCAACACATGAATATAGTGGAGAAATTATGGAATATAAACATGCGTTTTTACAATCAGGAGAACAACCACATGGCAGTAGTTCTTTACAAAATTTTGATTCTCTCGATGATTGGTTTGAAAAAGTGAATATACAAGAACTTGAGGAAAACTTAAAAGCTAATCGAGTACCATCTAGTCAATTTTTAAGTTTTGAAAAAGGGGAACTTATAGGTTTTGTGAATATTAGACATCGATTAAACGAAGAATTATTGCGGGAAAGTGGTCATATTGGATATAGTGTACATCCAAATAAACGTCGTCAAGGTTACGCGACAAAACAATTGAAACTCGCATTATATGAAGCGCAAAAGTTAGGGTTGCAGAAAGTGTTAATAACTTGCGATAAAGCTAATATTGCTTCGGCTAAAACGATTCAAAAGGTTGGCGGTGTGCTAGAAAATGAAGTAGTTTCTTCTCATACTGGGGAAATTGTTCAGCGTTATTGGGTAGAAATATGATTTAGTGGAACATTGAAAAGGGAGTGCAATGCATAATATCGAAATAGATAAATGAAAAGTTAAATGTGTACTGCAATTATAGGGGGAAATGAAGTGGAATTAAAAGAGAAAGCAATAGAAATGTCGGAGGTTTATAGGCAAAATCCGAAAGTGGAGGCTATTATTTTAGCTGGTTCAGTAGCTAGAAAGCTAGAAGATGAACATTCAGATATAGAACTACATATTTTATGGTCAATGCCACCAGAGGATGAGGATCGTAAAGGGCCTATTAACTATATTGGTGGAACAATTTTGTCATACCATCCTTACGAGGAAGAAGAATGGTCAGAAACATATTTGACGAAAGAAGGAATTAAATTAGAGATTAGTAACTTTTTAACAGAAACAGTAGAGAAAGTTATTGAGGATGTGGTGGTTCAATATGATATAAGTTATGAAAAACAATGTATCGTATCATCCATTCATGACGGTGCTAGTTTGTATGGAGAAGAGAAAGTACATGAATTAAAAGATAGGGTGTTGGCATATCCAGAAGACCTAGCGAAACGGATGATTTCAGAAAATCTTTGGTTAAGCAATCGCTGGCATAATCGAGAGGCTCTTTTAAAGCGAAAAGATTGGCTTATGCTATATGATGTTATTTGTGAAGCGCAAAGAAATATATTTGGGGTCTTATTTGGTTTGAATAAAATGTATGTACATCACCCAGCGTTTAAATGGATGCCATATAATGTGGAACGAATGATTATTAAGCCTGAAAACTTATATGAGCGTATGACGAATACGTTAATAGGGAAACCGGAGTATAGTATACAGGAGTTAGGAGTGTTAATCGAGGAGCTATTACAGTTAGTAGAACACCATGCTCCGGAATTACATATTGCTGAACAGCAAAAGCGTATTCAATATGCGAAATAAAAAACAAAGAGATGTAACCCTTGTTACATCTCTTTGTTTTTTATTTTACTAATTTCCCCAGTATAGGTAAGCGTTGAATTCTATCACCGAGAATATGTGAAGCAAGTCCACTAGTTAATACGAATAAAAGGTAAACAAGTCCTCCTACAGCGCCGCATATAACAACAATGAGAAGTGATTCGATATAAGATTGTCCAGGAATTAACCATGTTAAAATTGATTTTAATGCCATCACAACAGCAGACATTGCTGCGGAGTAAATTGTAATAAGAAATACTGTTTTTGCTGTCTCACCAATTTTAAATTTCGCAAACTTAACGATGCAGTACAACATAATACTATTGGAAACGAGGTATCCAAGAATGGTTCCAAGTACAGCACCGTGTCCGCCAAATAAATGTAAGAGCGGTGTATTTACTACAACTTTAACGAGAATCCCGGCTGAGAATGCAATCATTGTTTTTCTTTGATAATCGATTCCTTGTAAAATAGCTGCTGAAACTGTGAAAATCGCACTTAATATAGCAGACGGTGCGAATGAAATTAAATATTGTGATCCACCAAGTGCGATTTCAGGATTTACATAAACCATGCGGAATGCATCGTAAGCGATGCTAGCAAGACCAAATGCAGCCGGGATCGTGAAGAATAACAAGACTTGAAATATCTTTGAAATTTGTTCTTGTAATTCTTCTAATTTCCCGCTTGTATAAGATTTCGTTATAGCCGGAATGATCGTTAAGGAGAATCCAGTTGCAAGTGAAGCTGGAATCATAATTAACTTTTGGGCATAGTTCGTTATATAAGCGAAAACTGCATTTGCTGTTTCTAACGGCTCTCCCATCGCTCTAAGGACATCAGCTACAGTATATTGATCTACTAACGTGTAAAGTGGAATTGCGATGCCGACAAATACAATTGGGATTGCATAGCGAAGTAATTCTATATAAATATTTTTTAATGGGATATTGGATGCTCTTGATTTTAATTCACCTTCGGGAGGTTTTAACCCATTATATTTTTTCCAGTACATCATTAAAATAGAAACGCTTGCAAGTGCTCCAATAACAGCACCAAACGTAGCAACTGCAACCGAAGAAGCTACTGAACCCCCTAATAATTTTGAGACGATGAAGCTACCAACTAAAATGAAAACAACACGTGCAATTTGTTCCACGACTTGAGAAACAGCACTTGGCTTCATATGTTGAAAACCTTGGAAATAACCACGTGTAACACTCATAGCTGGTACGATAATAAGTGCAAAACTTAATGCTCGCATCGTAAGTGTTACGTCAGCGATAAATTGTGGATCTGGCGTTTTCGAGCGAATAATAAATTGTGATATGTACGGTGCTCCAATAAATAAAATTAAAAATCCTAAAAATCCCATAAACAACATTAATTTTACACTAGAGTTGTATAATTTTTTGCTTGTACTATAATCACCAAGCGCATTATGCTTTGCAACGAATTTGGAAACGGCAATAGGAATACCCGCTGTTGAAAAGCTTAATAAAATACCGTACCAAGAGTATGCATATCCATATAAAGCAACCCCTTGCGTTCCAACTAGTAATTGAAAAGGGAAGAAGTATATAAAACCTAATATACGTGAAATCATTGTGGCCCCGCTTAATAAAGCAGTTCCTTTTAAAACTTTTGACGTAGACAAAATTATTTCCTCCTACTCTTGCTGTCTTGCATTCATCGTATACTACTATAAACCTGCTAGGGAAGTTAATACAGTATAAACCATAAATGTTCTAATACTATTCATTTAAAAGTCATATTTTGAATTTTTAAATAGAATGTAATACATAAAAATTCAAAATATAAGTTGACACTATTTTTAATGTATGATAAAAATGATAGTAATCAATTCGGAAAATAATATTTGGGCAATGAAAGGGTATAGTAGTGAATATCTCCCTATTTCAGAGAGCTGATGGTTGGTGTGAATCAGTATATAGATTATTCATGAAGTTCGTCCTGGAGCATCTTTCATAAATCTCACATTATGAGGAAATGAAAGACGGTAGTTTATACCGTTATCAAATAAAGTGGTGAAGATTGTTTCACAACTAGGGTGGTACCGCGATATTTATCGTCCCTACGTATTTACGTAGGGACGTTTTTTATTTAGGTCTTACTTTGTTGTGGCTTCATAACTAGGGTGGTACCGCGATAATTTATCGTCCCTACGTATTTGCGTAGGGACGTTTTTTATTTAGGTCCTAACTTTGGTGTATCTTCATAACTAGGGTGGTACCGCGATATTTTTGTCGTCCCTACGTATTTACGTAGGGGCGTTTTTTATTAGTAGAGAGGAAGTGAACGTATTAGAAAAGAGTGTGGATAGAACAATATAAATACCGAATTGTAAAACAGAAAAAGATAAAGAGAGGAGATTAACAAATGAATTCACAGCAATGGACATCGAAATTAGGTTTCGTATTAGCTGCAGCAGGTTCAGCAATTGGTCTAGGGGCAATTTGGAAGTTCCCGTATATGGCCGGAATTGGAGGGGGCGGCGCGTTCTTCCTTATTTTCATCGGTTTCACATTATTAATTGGTTTACCGCTATTATTAGCTGAATTTGTTATCGGAAGAAGTACACAAAAAGAGGCCGTTGATGCGTATAGAGAAATCGCACCAAAAACACTATGGCCATGGTTAGGGAAATTAGGGATTGTAACATGTTTCATATTACTTTCTTTCTACAGTGTTGTAGGAGGCTGGATTTTATTATACTTATGGAATGCAATTACAGGTAGACTATGGGAAGGAAATGGGGCATACGAAGCTACGTTTGGTGAAATCATTTCTAATCCGTATTTAGCAGTTGGCTCGCAGCTATTATTCATCCTTATTACTATTTTTATCGTAAGTAAAGGTGTACAAAATGGTGTTGAAAAAGTAAATAAATATTTCATGCCAGCACTATTCGTTTTATTCTTTGTATTAATCGTTCGTGCACTTACGTTAGATGGTGCGGGAGAAGGAGTTCGTTTCTTCTTACAACCTGATTTCGCAAACGTAACATCAGAAGTCATTTTATATGCAATGGGGCAATCGTTCTTCTCGCTATCTGTCGGTGTAGCTGTTATGGTAACGTATAGCTCATACTTGCCGAAAGAAGAAAGCTTACCGCGTTCAGCATTTTCTATTGTAGCTTTAACACTTGTGATTACATTACTTGCAGGACTTGCAATTTTCCCAGTAGTGTTCGCATTTGGAATGGAACCATCTCAAGGACCGGGGTTATTATTTATCGTACTGCCAGCTATTTTCAGTAAAATGGCATTTGGAAAATTATTCTTCATTGTTTTCTTATTACTATTCTTCTTTGCTACTATTACATCAGCGATTTCGATGTTAGAAATTAGCGTGGCATCTTTAACTGCAAAAGGTAAAGGGAAACGTGAAAAAATGGCTTTAATCGTAGGTTTATTAATCTTCGTTGTAGGAGTACCGTCAGCATTGTCATTTGGTATATTAAGCGATCTGAAGATTTTCGGAAAGACAGTCTTTGATTTAGCGGATTATGCAGTTAGTAACGTACTCATGCCACTGGGTGTTTTATTAGTTTCTATCTTTGTTCCTTTAAAAATGAAGAAAGATGTATTAATGAGAGAGCTTGGTGTAAGTAAAAATAAAGGCTATAAATTGTTTGTATTATGGTTATTCTTACTTCGCTTCATCGCACCAATTGCGATTATTATCGTATTCTTAAATGTACTTGGCATTATTTAAAAACGGTAGCGTATCGCTCTGGATACGCTACCGTTTTATTTTGCTCTTTTTTGCAATTCATTTACTGTTACGAACTGATAGCCCTTTTTAGTTAAAGAGTCTAAAATACCTTCTATGGTCTGTAAATTTTCATTAGACTCATCATACATAGAGTGCAGTAAAATGATAGAACCTGGTTTTACATTTTTATTAACATATTCAATTTTATCAGTTGCAGATTTATAAAAAGTATCAGGTTCAAGGTCCCAGGTGATTGTTTCGATATTGTTTTTCTTTAAATAATAGGGCAGGCCAATTAGTTTTTTCCCGTTAGGTGGTCTAAAATCAATTGCGCCTGTAAATCCTGTTTGGCGGATTAATGAATTTGTTTTTTCGATTTCTTCTTTAATAAAAGAAGGTGTTTTAAAAACCATTCTGTTATGAGAATATGTATGGTTTCCAATTTGGTGTCCAGATTGTACGATAGCTTCTCCTAACGATAGGTTTTTCTCTAATTCATTTCCGATTAAAAAGAAAGTAGCTTTTGCATTGTATGTATCTAGTAGCGGTAATATTTGTTTTACATTGTTAGTAGGGCCATCATCAAAAGTTAAAGCAATCACTTTTTCATTTGTTTCTACTCGATTTGTTAAATCTCCAAACAATTGAAAGCTTCTTGCATTCATCAATTTGTATGTTCCAAATAATGCTACAGTAATACTGAATAATGTAACGATTGTAATGATTATTTTCTTTTTCATAAAGCAACCTCACTATACTTTTCGATTGGACTAAAAAGTATTATATCAAACTAAGTAGTTTCATGCTTTAAAAAGGATGTGGATGCAAGAGGAAGGAATTTATCATATAATGTAATGAAAAAGGTATATTAGGAGGTGTTTACATGGCGATTACAATTCAATTGCCGGACACTGCAGCGTCTCATGCAAAGCCAAGTATGGAAATGGCGATACTTTGCGTGAGGTAGACAAGTAATATACAATCGCCTAAATGAGCTCGTATCATTTTTTATATTTGGCTTTGCACCTTATTGAAATGAACCATAAAAAATAAGGGGCGAGCAGAAATGAAATACGTTAAAGCAGCGACGGTTTTACCAGAAAGTTTAATTGTTGAAATTCAAAAGTATATACAAGGTGAAACAATTTACATTCCAAAACAAGAAACAAAACGTTATAAATGGGGTACACGATCTGGAGGAAGAAAACAGTTAGATGAAAGAAATAAAGCGATTAAAGAAGCGTTTAAAAGCGGAATTGCTATTCATCAACTTGCAGAAGAGTATTTTCTTTCCGGAGAAACGATTAAAAAAATTGTGTATTCTAAATAAGAGAAAAAGAGTCTGATGCAAATGTTATTTTGCATCAGACTCTTTTTGTTTTATATGTATTGGATATATGGACTGTGACAGGGCATACTAATAGAAAAAATGTGCCGTTTTTTTATTAAAAGTTATACCGAGCACTTGAAAAGTAGAAAGGTGAGCTTCTATGAATCATATTGGACAAATAACGATAGAGCTTTTAGTTGGCTTTTTTGTGCTGTTAATTGCTACGAAAATATTAGGGAAAACACAAATATCACAGCTAACACCCTTTGATTTTATTTCTGCTATCGTCCTTGGTGAGCTTGTTGGAAATTCAATATATGACCCTAAAATTAAAGTGTGGTCTATTTTATACTCAGTATTTGTATGGGTAATTTTAATTTATTCAATAGAAGTGATAACGCAAAAAATAAGAGGAACAAGAAGGTTTTTTGAAGGGTATCCTTCCATTATTATTCGTAACGGAAAGATTGACCGAGAACAATTAAGTTCAAATCATTTGGATATTAATCAATTACAACAAATGCTTAGACAACAAAAAGATATTTTTTCAATTCGAGAAGTTGAATATATGATATTGGAACCTAACGGAAACATAAGTGTTCTGAAAAAGAGCGAATATGAATCTCCTACTATAAATGATTTAAGTTTAAAACATAAGCCTGTATACTTACCAATTTCATTAATTAGTGACGGAAAAGTAGTGAAAGATAATTTGAGAGAAGCTGGTTTTGATGAAGGATGGCTGTATAAGCAAATAAAACAAAAGGGGATTACTAAGTTTGAAGACGTATTATATGCGGAATGGAAAACAGATGATGGCTTCTTTTGTCAGGAAATGCAGCGGTAGAGTACAAGCTATGTATGTAATGTTTATTTCCAAGTTATCTTTTACATATCAAAAAACGTAATCATTGTATACAATAAAACTAGATCAACAATTTGTATGGAGTGATAAAGATGGAAGCATTTATTAGAAGTGATCAATACAATTTTATAAAATCACAAGCTTATAATTTAGCAAACGGGCATGCAACTGCAAATGATAGAGGTGTTATTCAAGCGTTAAAATCACTTGCGATTGAAAAGATAATACATGTATTTGAGAATTTAACAGATGAACAGAAAGAGTTAATCGATACGGTATTAACAGTTCAAAATAGAGAAGATGCAGAAGCATTCTTAATGAAAATAAATCCGTATGTCATTCCTTTTCAGGAAGTGACAGCACAAACATTAAAAAAATTATTTCCTAAAGCGAAAAAATTAAAACTTCCTGATATGGAAGAAATAGATATGAAAGAAATATCTTATTTAAGTTGGGTTGATAAGGGGTCAAGCAGGAAATTTATTATAGCGAAAAATGATAAAAATAAGTTTGTTGGTCTGCAAGGAACGTTCCAAAGTTTAAATAAAAAAAGCATTTGTTCATTATGTCATGGACATGAAGAAGTTGGGATGTTTTTAGTTGAAATTAAAGGTGATATACCAGGAACTTTCGTTAAAAAGGGAAACTATATTTGCAAAGATGGTGTAGCTTGTAATCAGAATATGAAATCACTTGATAAATTACATGATTTTATTGAGCGATTAAAGAAATAAAATGGAAGACCTCTAGTGCTTAAACTGGAGGTCTTTATTTTGGAAGAAGTAATAACAGGTTTCTTTTGTAGCTGTAGATTTATAAAAAAAGTCAGGTCATTTATAATGAAATTTGATGAAAATATCTAATTGGACACGGTTGTTTATATGCAAGGAGGTAAACATGAATTATATTTCACCGAAAGAAGAGGTATTAAAAGTGAAACGGTGGCCTAAAAATACGATAGCAGCAGGTCGTGGTCATACCGTTGCTCTTAAATCGGATGGCACAGTTGTGGCAGTGGGGCGAAATAAAGAAGGAGAATGCAATGTAAGCAGTTGGTGTGATATTGAAGCCGTCGCAGCGGGCAATGTTCATATGGCGACGAACACAGGTAATGCTCATACAATCGCTCTTAAAAGTAATAATACTGTGGAAGCGGTGGGATGGAATAAGCATGGTCAATGTGATGTGAACGACTGGCATAATATTGTAGCGGTAGCGGCTGGGTGGCGTCGTACCATTGGCCTTAAACTGGATGGAACGGTAATGGCAGTAGGGCGAAATAAAGAAGGAGAATGTAATGTAAGCAGCTGGCGAAATATTGTGGCTACGGCGGCGGGTGACTGGCATACAGTCGGTCTTAAAGTGGGCGGCACAGTGATGGGGGTGGGGAATAATCGATATGGACAATGCGATGTGAGCAGCTGGCGAGATATTGTAGCGGTAGCGGCTGGGTATCTTCATACTGTTGGCCTTAAAGTGGACGGCACAGTGATTGCAGTGGGGAATGATAAACATAACCAATGCGACGTAAGTGGCTGGCGAGGTATTGTAGCGATAGCAGCTGGTACGAATCATACAATCGGCCTGAAATCAGACGGCACGGTGGTAGCAGTAGGTGAAAATACATACGGTCAATGTGACGTAAGTAGCTGGCGTAACATCCGGTTGCCTGGAAAATAGTCAATTTACAATAAATCATTAGTAATATTATTCTATTTAGGAGTAATTATGGAATAGGATATGTAGAAAATAATTAAACTTAAATCTGCTGAATAAGAATCCCTTTTGAAAAGGGATTCTTATTGTTTTTCGTAAAATGATTGTCTAAATGGAATTTTTGAACAAACTTTATTGCAAAGTTGACAGTAGAAGAGATAAATAAAGTAAAGGGGAGAAAAAGGAATGTTTAAAAGGTTTTTACTTTCTTTACTGGATGTTTTACTTATATGTATCGTTCTCTACATAACATATACAAATTCTTTTAGTTTTGGAAAGATGTTAGTAATTTCAATTGCAATTGGAATTATTGGTGGTTTTATTATAAGAATATGTAAGGATTTATTTACTTTTATCCAGTGGACAATTGAACAAAAGAAGTCTTGACTATGCTTAATTGTTACTAGGAGGGGATGGAATGAATCAGAAAAAGAGTAGGGTGAAAAACGAGATAGTACTTTGGGCATTAACAGCTGTTGTTTTTATCATTGTATGGTACTTTTATCAAAAATAAAAACGCATCGTACTAAAAAGCACGATGCGTTTTTATTATTTTTTTTGCCAATTTTCTTTTATAAAGTCTTCACGGCCAGATTCTTTTTGCTCAGTAGCATATTTTTCTGGGTTCTTTTTATAGAAATGTTGGTGGTATTCCTCGGCTTCATAAAAAGGTGCAGCCGGGCGAATTTCAGTTACGATTGGCTCTTTAAACATACCGCTTTCTGCAAGAGCTTGTTTTGATTTTTCAGCAAGCTCTTTTTGTGTTTCGTTATGATAAAAAATAGCAGTGCGATAAGAGGGACCGCGGTCAAAGAATTGTCCGCCATCATCAGTTGGATCGATTTGTGGCCAATATAAATCTAGTAATTTTTTATACGGAAAAATAGAAGGATCGAATGTAATTTGTACAACTTCTAAATGACCAGATGTTCCAGCTTTTACTTGTTCATATGTTGGGTTTTCTACATGACCACCTGCATAGCCAGAACGTACTTTATGAATACCAGGAAGTTCATCAAATGGCTTTACCATGCACCAAAAGCAACCGCCTGCAAAGGTTGCGAGTTCGTATGTTTTTTCGGACATTGCTGTAATCCTCC
This sequence comes from Bacillus sp. (in: firmicutes), assembly GCF_031983925.1. Taxonomy (NCBI): domain Bacteria; kingdom Bacillati; phylum Bacillota; class Bacilli; order Caryophanales; family Bacillaceae; genus Bacillus; species Bacillus sp. (in: firmicutes). The sequence continues at coordinate 495,681 of NZ_DALYZR010000001.1, forward strand.
TAAATATATATGTTTTATATAGTATTATACAATTTGTTTTATTGCGCAATAAAAAAGATTTGAAAATATATGTTTTTTATAAACAAGATCCTCCGCTCACATCAATTAATTGTCCAGTAACCCAGCGGCTGTCTGGAGAAGCAAGAAATGCGGCAGTATCGGCAATGTCTTCTACTTCACCTAAGCGATTGAAAGCGGAAATAGTAGTAGCGTACTGCTTCATCATTGGATCGCTCAAGAGTTCTGCATTCATATCCGTTTTAATAAACCCTGGAAGTATTGCATTCACCGTTATTCCTCGTGCTCCAAGCTGTTTTGCTAGTGTAAAAGTCATTGTATTAATAGCGCCTTTCGTCATACTATATGCAACAAAATCAGGTAAAGAAATGCGGGTCGCAGCGGATGAAATATTAATAATTCGGCTATTGTCACGTAAACGTGGAAGTGCTTGTTGAATGATAAAGAATGGTGCTTTTGCATTTACTGAAACCATTCTATCAAAAAATTGTTCAGTCGTTTCTTCAATAAAAGCACCAGGACCAATGCCAGCATTGTTTATTAAAATATCAAATTGTGTTTCACCAGTGCGCTTTTGTAATTCAGTATCTAAAGCGTTATAAAGGTTTTCTACACCGTGTAAGGATTCTAAATTTGCGCCGATAGAAAAAGCTTGACCACCCTCTGATCGAATTTCATGAACAGTTTCTTCAGCGTCATCTTTTCGATTACCGTAATGAACAGCAACCAATGCACCGTCATTTGCTAAACGTTTAGCGATCGCTCGTCCAATTCCTCGGCTTGCTCCTGTAACTAACGCTACTTTCCCTTTTAACATAGTCTCCTCATCTCCTCGTAAACTTTATAAGTTTTTCTTTATGTAGTAATGCAAACATACTTAAGTAATATATGAGTGTATGTAAGTAATGTATTCCAATTTTGATTTTTTTGAAAAAACATGTTGACAATGAAAAGAACAACGTCCTATAATACGTGTAACAAATAAAAGTTAATTAAGAATTTTCTAACTTTATATGTTATATATGCAAAGAAGAGGAAAGTAGATGGTTATGATCGTTTCAGAGAGCTGCTCCTAGGCTGTGAGAGTGGTAACAATCGAATCATTGAAGATCACCTCGGAGCATCGCTTGCGAAAGGGAAACTGAGTAGAGAGCGACGGCATCGTCTCCGGTAAAAGGACGGGGGTCTAATTGGACCTACAGAGCTTATATTTCGCGAGAAGTATAAGGAAGCTGAGTGGTAACGCGAAACTCTCGCCTCAGCAATCAAAGCTACTAAATTGTAGTAGTTGATTGCTGAGGCGAGAGTTTTTATTTTTAAAAATAAGAGAATGCGTAGAAGAGGAGAGTAAATGATAAAAATTGTTTCAGAGAGCTACCCAGATGCTGTGAGGGTGGCAACAATTTCATCATTGAAGATCACCTCGGAGCACTACTTTTGAAAACTAGTAAAAAGTAGCGGAGTTGTTTCCGATAGAAAAACAAAAGTCTAATTGGACTTGCAGAGCTTATATTTCGTGAGAAGTGTAAGGAAGCTGAGTGGTACCACGATTCCCTCGTCTCAGCAATGGATCGCTACAAGTATGTATGTAATCGATTGTTGAGACGAGTATATTTTTAAGGTTTATATACTGAATATTCTGTTAAAAAACACTCATCTCAGCAATCGATATAGAAATAGATTGCAAAAATAGAGAGAAAAAAAGAGGAGCGATGTGAGATGGGAAATCAGTACATTTATATGAATGGGGAATTTGTAGAAAAAGAAAAGGCAGTTGTTTCAGTATATGATCACGGTTTTTTATACGGAGACGGTGTATTTGAAGGGATTCGTAGTTACGGTGGAAATGTATTTTGTTTAAAAGAACATGTAAAACGATTATATGAATCGGCAAAATCTATTTTACTTACAATCCCGCTGACGGTTGACGAAATGGAAGAAGCGGTTTTACAGACACTTCAAAAAAATGAGTATGCAGATGCTTATATTCGGTTAATTGTTTCAAGAGGAAAAGGGGACTTAGGGCTCGATCCGAGAAGTTGTGTGAAACCGAGCGTTATTATCATTGCAGAACAATTAAAGTTATTCCCACAGGAATTTTACGATAATGGATTAAGCGTTGTATCTGTTGCATCAAGACGTAATACACCAGATGCATTAGACCCACGCATTAAGTCGATGAACTACTTAAATAACGTACTTGTAAAAATTGAAGCGGCACAAGCAGGAGTGCTAGAGGCTCTTATGTTAAATCAACAAGGATATGTTTGTGAAGGATCTGGAGATAATGTTTTCGTTGTGAAAGATGGAAAAGTATTAACCCCGCCATCCTATTTAGGAGCATTAGAAGGTATTACAAGAAATAGTGTTATTGAGCTATGTGAACGACTGAATATTCCGTGTGAGGAAAGACCATTCACTCGCCATGACGTATATGTAGCAGATGAAGTGTTTTTAACAGGAACGGCAGCGGAGTTAATTCCAGTTGTAAAAGTTGATTCAAGAGAAATTGGAGATGGGAAACCAGGAAGTGTAACGAAACAATTGACCGAAGAATTTAAAAAATTAACGAGAGAAAGAGGAGTACGTGTCCCCGGGCTGACGGAAAGCTTAGCATAAATAAAGAGAGGAGTTAATTGAAATGAAGCAGCAGTATACAGCGTATGAGAAGTTACAGTATGAAGAAATGACAGGCGCTGGGCACGTGATTCAATGTTTGAAGAAATTGGGTGTAACGACTGTTTTCGGTTATCCGGGTGGAGCGATTTTGCCAGTATACGATGCGTTATACGGAAGTGGTTTGAAGCACGTTTTAACTCGTCATGAACAAGCTGCCATTCATGCGGCAGAAGGATATGCGAGAGCTTCTGGAAAGGTCGGGGTAGTCTTTGCTACCTCTGGCCCAGGGGCGACGAATTTAGTTACGGGTTTAGCGGATGCTTATATGGATTCGATTCCTTTAGTTGTCATTACAGGGCAAGTTGCAAAGTCTTTAATTGGTAAAGATGGATTTCAAGAAGCGGATGTTGTTGGAATCACAGTACCTGTTACGAAGCATAATTACCAAATTCGTGATGTGAATCATTTATCACGCATCGTACAAGAAGCTTTTTACATCGCCGAAAGCGGGCGGCCGGGGCCGGTATTAATTGATATTCCAAAAGATATTCAAAATGAAAATGTAACAAGTTTTTACAATGAAGTGATTGAGATTCCAGGGTACAAACTAGAGCCTATGCCAGACAGTATGAAACTGAAAGAGGTAGCTAAAGAAATTTCAAAAGCGAAACGCCCACTTCTTTATATTGGAGGAGGTGTCATTCATTCAGGTGGATCTGATGAACTTATCAAATTTGCGAGAGAAAATCGTATTCCAGTCGTGTCAACTTTAATGGGACTAGGTGCATATCCGCCGGGAGATTCATTATTTTTAGGAATGCTCGGTATGCATGGAACGTACGCTGCAAATATGGCAGTAACAGAATGTGACTTATTACTTGCTTTAGGTGTTCGCTTTGATGATCGTGTAACAGGAAAATTAGAACTCTTTTCTCCCTATTCAAAAAAGGTACATATTGATATAGATCCTTCGGAGTTTCATAAAAATGTAACTGTGGAATATCCAGTTGTTGGGGATGTGAAAAAAGCGTTACACATGTTGTTACATATGCCGATTTGTACACAGACGGATGAATGGCTTACGAAAACCGAGGAATGGAAAGCAGAATACCCTCTTTCCTATAATCAAAAAGAAAGTGATTTAAAACCGCAGCATGTTATTAGCTTAGTAAGTGAATTAACGAATGGTGAAGCGATTGTTACGACAGAAGTAGGACAGCATCAAATGTGGGCTGCGCATTTTTATAAAGCGAAAAATCCACGAACTTTTCTCACATCTGGCGGACTAGGAACGATGGGGTTTGGTTTCCCGGCGGCAATTGGTGCTCAGCTTGCGAAAGAAGAAGAACTCGTCATTTGTATTGCGGGTGATGCTTCTTTTCAAATGAATATTCAAGAACTACAAACAATTGCTGAAAATAACATCCCTGTAAAAGTATTTATTATAAACAATAAATTTTTAGGGATGGTAAGGCAATGGCAAGAAATGTTTTATGAAAATCGTTTATCAGAATCAAAAATTGGATCGCCAGATTTTGTGAAAGTGGCAGAAGCTTATGGAGTGAAGGGGTTAAGGGCTACAAATTCAATAGAGGCGAAACAAGTGATGTTAGAAGCAATTGCTCATGAAGGTCCTGTCGTAGTTGATTTTTGTGTAGAAGAAGGTGAAAACGTATTTCCGATGGTTCCGCCAAATAAAGGGAATAACGAAATGATTATGAAGAGGTGGGAAGAATGAGTCATACTTTTTCACTCGTTATTCATAACGAGCCAAGCGTCTTATTACGTATAAGTGGGATTTTTGCTCGGCGTGGCTATTATATTTCTTCTTTACATTTAAACGAAAGAGATACTAGTGGCGTTTCTGAAATGAAACTCACAGCAGTTTGTACTGAAAATGAAGCGACATTACTCGTTAGTCAGTTGAAAAAATTAATTGATGTACTGCAAGTAAATAAATTATAAGGAGTGTATCGAATATGAAAACGTATTATGAAAAAGATGCAAATGTAGAGTTATTAAAAGGGAAAACAGTTGCGGTAATTGGTTATGGATCTCAAGGTCATGCGCAGGCACAAAATTTACGTGATTCTGGTGTGGAAGTTGTAGTTGGTGTTCGACCAGGTAAGTCTTTTGAAGTAGCAAAAACAGATGGATTTGAAGTAATGTCTGTTTCAGAAGCAGTTCGAACCGCGCAAGTTGTACAAATGTTACTGCCAGATGAACAGCAAGCACATGTGTATAAAGCAGGGGTAGAAGAGAATCTCCGTGAAGGGCAAATGTTACTTTTCTCACATGGATTTAATATTCACTTCGGACAAATTAATCCGCCAAGTTACGTAGATGTAGCGATGGTCGCGCCAAAAAGTCCAGGACATCTCGTTCGCCGTGTATTTCAAGAAGGAAATGGTGTTCCGGCGTTAGTCGCAGTACATCAAGATGCAACGGGCACCGCATTACATGTAGCACTTGCGTATGCAAAAGGTGTAGGGTGTACACGTGCAGGTGTAATTGAAACGACATTCCAAGAAGAAACAGAGACGGATTTGTTTGGTGAGCAAACGGTACTTTGCGGAGGTGTAACTGCACTTGTGAAAGCTGGTTTTGAAACGTTAACAGAAGGCGGATATCGCCCTGAAATTGCATACTTCGAATGTTTACATGAATTAAAGTTAATTGTTGATTTAATGTACGAAGGTGGTTTAACGAACATGCGCCATTCTATTTCCGATACGGCAGAGTTCGGAGATTATGTAACAGGATCGAGAATTGTTACAGATGAAACGAAGAAAGAAATGAAACGAGTACTTACAGAAATTCAGCAAGGTGAATTCGCGAAGAAATGGATTTTAGAAAACCAAGCTGGGCGTCCAACGTATAATGCGATGAAAAAAGCAGAGCAAAATCATCAGTTAGAAAAAGTAGGGGCTGAGCTTCGTGAAATGATGAGCTGGATTGATGCACCGAAAGAATTAGTAAAGAAATAGAGTAATAGATTGCAAGTGAAAAATACGTAAGAGGGGATTTGACAAGATGAGAAGTGACATGATTAAAAAAGGTTTTGATAAAGCGCCGCATCGTAGTTTATTAAAAGCAACTGGTTTAAAAGATGAAGATTTTGATAAACCGTTTATAGCAATCTGTAATTCTTTTATTGAAATTATTCCAGGTCATAAGCACTTAAATGAGTTTGGGAAACTTGTTAAAGAAGCAGTGCGTGCAGCAGGTATGGTTCCATTTGAATTTAATACAATTGGAGTAGATGACGGTATTGCGATGGGGCATATCGGTATGCGTTATTCGCTTCCGAGTCGTGAAATTATTGCAGATTCAGTAGAAACGGTTGTAAATGCCCATTGGTTTGATGGTATGATTTGTATTCCAAACTGTGACAAAATCACACCTGGTATGATGATGGCGGCACTTCGTATTAACATTCCAACTGTTTTTGTTTCAGGTGGTCCGATGGCGGCCGGGAAAACATCTAAAGGAGAAGTTGTCGATTTAAGTTCTGTGTTCGAAGGAGTAGGAGCATATCAATCTGGGAAAATTTCAGAAGAAGAATTAAAGGATATTGAAGATCATGGCTGTCCATCTTGTGGTTCTTGTTCTGGTATGTTTACAGCGAATTCTATGAATTGTTTATGTGAAGTATTAGGTTTAGCTCTTCCTGGTAACGGTAGTATTTTAGCTATTGATCCAAGACGCGAAGAATTAATTAAACAAGCAGCAGAGAAATTAAAGATTTTAATTGAAAGAGATATTAAACCGAGAGACATCGTAACAGAAGAAGCAATTGATGATGCGTTCGCGCTTGATATGGCGATGGGCGGTTCAACAAATACAGTGTTACATACATTAGCACTCGCACATGAGGCAGGACTAGATTATGATATGAGCCGTATTGATGCCGTTTCAAGGCGTGTACCACATTTATGTAAAGTAAGCCCTGCTTCCAATTGGCATATGGAAGATATTGATCGTGCAGGCGGGATTAGTGCAATTTTGAAAGAGATGAGCCGAAAAGAAGGAGTACTTCATTTAGATCGTATTACTGCTACGGGGCAAACATTAAGAGAAAATATTGCTCATGCAGAGATTAAAGATAAGGAAGTTATTCATTCTCTTGAAAACCCTCATAGTGAAGAAGGGGGATTACGTATATTAAAAGGAAACCTCGCGAAAGATGGAGCAGTTATTAAAAGCGGAGCAACTGAAGTAAAACGATTTGAAGGACCATGCGTTATTTTTAATTCACAAGATGAGGCTCTTGCGGGTATTATGCTTGGGAAAGTGAAGAAAGGAGATGTAGTTGTTATTCGTTATGAAGGACCAAGAGGCGGTCCTGGTATGCCGGAAATGTTAGCACCAACGTCAGCAATTGCTGGCATGGGATTAGGTGCAGATGTTGCGCTATTAACGGATGGTCGTTTCTCTGGTGCTTCACGTGGTATTTCGGTAGGGCATATTTCACCAGAAGCAGCTGCGGGCGGGACGATTGCACTTCTTGAACAAGGGGATATCGTTTGTATCGATGTTGAGGAAAGGTTGTTAGAAGTAAGAGTGAGTGACGAAGAATTAGATAAGCGTAAAAAAGAATGGAAACGACCAGAACCGAAAGTGAAAACGGGCTGGCTTGGGCGTTATGCACAAATGGTAACATCGGCGAATACAGGTGCAGTCTTAAAAGTCCCGAATTTTGATTGAGCTAATTAAAAAGAGATAAGGATGATATGAAATGGTGCAAAAGGTAAAGGAGAGAGTGAAAATTGAAGATATCTTAATGGCTCATAATTGCATGAAAGATATCGTTATTAAAACACCGTTACAACGTGATACAGTTTTATCTGAGAAATATGATTGTGACGTTTATGTAAAACGAGAAGATTTACAATTGATTCGCTCTTTCAAAATTCGTGGTGCGTACAATTTAATTCAAAGCTTACCGAAAGAACAATTACAAAACGGTGTTGTTTGCGCAAGCGCTGGTAATCACGCACAAGGGGTAGCTTTTACGTGTAATTTATTGAAGATTCCGTCAAAAATCTTTATGCCAACAACGACGCCGAAACAAAAAGTATCGCAAGTACAATTTTTCGGTGGTGATTTCGCAGAGATTGTATTAGTTGGTGATACATTCGATAGCTCTTTTCAAGAAGCACAGCGTTATTGTGAAGAAAATAGAATGACGTTTGTTCATCCATTTGATGATCCGTATGTGGTTGCTGGTCAAGGAACAGTGGCAGTTGAAATTATGCATGATATGGAGAAACCAGTGGATTATATCTTTACAGCAATTGGCGGCGGTGGATTAGCATCAGGTGTTGGTACATATGTGAAAGGTGTTAGTCCTGCTACAAAGGTTATTGGGGTAGAGCCAATGGGAGCAGCATCTATGAAAGAGGCTTTTCTTCAAAACGATAATGTCGCATTGGAGAAAATAGATAGTTTTGTTGATGGAGCAGCAGTTAAAAAGGTAGGAAAGTTAACATTTGAAACGTGTAAAGATGTAATTGATGACATCGTTTTAGTACCAGAAGGAAAGGTTTGTACGACGATTTTAGAACTGTATAAGAAAAATGCGATTGTAGCAGAGCCTGCTGGTGCACTTTCTATTGCCGCACTTGATCTATACAAGGATGAAATTCAAGGTAAAACAGTTGTATGCACATTAAGCGGTGGAAATAACGATATTGATAGAATGCAAGAGATGAAAGAACGTTCTCTCATTTACGAAGGATTAAAACATTATTTCATCATTGAATTCCCGCAGCGTTCAGGTGCGCTAAGAGAATTTCTTGATAAAGGATTAGGACCAGAAGATGATATTACGCGCTTTGAGTATATTAAGAAACATAATAAGGAAAATGGTCCAGCGTTAGTCGGAGTAGAGTTAAAACATAAAGAAGATTACGCGCAGTTAATTACCCGTTTTAAAGAAAATAACATTCAATTTATGGAGCTTAATAAAAATCCTGTTTTGTTTGATTTACTTATTTAATAGAAAGAAAGAGTTAGCATCCAAATAAAAAAGATAGATACAAGCAATGGAAATGCTGCTTGTTCTATCTTTTTTATAGTTAAACTATATACTTTCCATATTCAAGAAGGATAAAGCTAGTTAACCAAAAGAGTATCGCAATGCGAATAATTACATACATAGTAAATTCAAAGGTAGTAAGTTTTCGCTCGCGTTTTATTTTTTTTAGAAGTCTAACAGAGAAAAATGAACATAAAAGTAGAACGGCTATAGATATTTTATAAATGTTTTCTAACAAACTTACATTTTCTAATAAATCTTTCAGCATGTTCATCACCTATTCTGTAAAGTATGTTACAGAGAAATAGATCTTGCGTTGTCTAGTTTCGTTTGTTTTTTATGTTCCCTGTATCATCAATGTCTACATCAGTTGAAATTGTTTGTAAGTATTGTAGAGCTTTTCTCTTTTCTTCCTCATTTACAGGGGAAACTTGATTGTTACGGATGATATAAGGATTGAATGACATTTGGACATCCTTTCCTTTAAAAGTTAAAGTTAATACGCCAGTTTCGGCACTTTTTCCGTTCACATAACTTGGGAATAAAAAGTTACCTAATGAATAAGCGATAGGAACTTTATTATAATACTCAAATCCTTGTAACCAATGCGGGTGACTCCCGACAATCGCGTCAGCCCCTGCTTCAACCATTTTAGGTACATATTGTTTTTGGTATTCTACAGGACGATTTGATTTCTCAACGCCCCAATGCATATAGACGATTAAATAGTCTGCGTCTTTCTTTTGTTCTTTAATTGTTTTTGTTACGAGATTTAAATCATACCCATTCGCAACACCAGGTTTATTGTCACCAGCTACCCAATTCGTATCAGGCATAAATCGAACGAAGGAAAGAAATTTGAATTTTTTTCCTTTTACAGTCATTTCTCGTGCTGTATATGCATCTTTTGCATTTTTTCCGGCTCCGATATAAGGGAACTTTAATTTTTCTACATGAGAGATTGTATCTAATAATCCATCTTGCCCATAATCAAGTGTATGGTTATTCCCGATATTTACGATGTCATAACCGGTGTTTTTTATAGCTTGAAGCGTGGATGGATCACTTTTAATCCAAAACAGTTGTCCTGGAGCTTTCTTTTCTCTCGTTGTAAATGCTGACTCTAAATTAACGAAAGAAATATCAGCTTTTGTTATTTCTTCTTTTACATGTTGGAATGGATAATCAGCCCCGTTTTTTTCGATTACCGGACGTAATTGCCAATCGAACATTGTATCACCAGAAAAGGTGAGGGTAATTTCCGGGTTTTCTATTTTCTTCTCGCTCGTTGAAGCAGTTTTGCTAGATTTGTTTTGGAAATCGGGTTTGTCTTTCGCTTTTGAAGTAAAAGAGTGGTTAATTAATACAACAATTGGCGTAATGCAAAAGGCTATTAACAAAAATCGTTTTAGTAAAGTTTTCATAAATACCTTCCCTTTTGAGTTTATCCCGCAATTCAATTAGCAATGAGTCTACAAAAAAGTAATTGGTTTATGTACAGATATAAAAAATGCGGTTTATGCAGTGGAAAACATTTGTTAATATTCTCAATATTAAGTTAACATATAGATAACCTGTAAATCAATGAATAAACCAAAATATAGAAATAAAGAATTTGAAGGGTGAAGAATGAGAAATGGTTATATTAGGAGCAGTTGTAAATGGAATTTGCATTATATGTGGTACTTTACTAGGTAAATTATTTAGTAGAATTCCAGAAAGTATGAAGGGAACAATTATGCATGCAATCGGTTTAGCGGTTACTGTACTTGGACTTCAAATGGCATTGAAAAGTGAAAATTTTCTTGTTGTCATACTAAGTTTAGTAATTGGTACCGTTATCGGGGAATGGTTACAATTAGAGGGAAAGTTAAAACAGTTAGGAGATTGGCTAGAAAATAAAGTTGGATCGAAAGGGAAAGGGAGTATATCAGAAGGTTTTGTAACAGCTACTTTAATATTTGCAATTGGTGCGATGGGTATACTTGGTGCACTCGACAGTGGGATTCGCGGAAATCACGATATTTTATTTACAAAGGCAATTATCGATGGATTTATTTCTATTATATTAACGACAACTCTAGGGATTGGCGTAGTATTTTCAGCGATTCCAGTAATTTTATATGAAGGTGGCATCGCAGTTTTTGCAACACAAATTAATAGTTTGGTCCCGAAAGAATTAATGAATCAATTTATAGTAGAAATGACAGCTACAGGTGGTATTATGATAGCCGCTATCGGATTGAACTTACTTAGTATTATTAAAATTAAAGTGGCAAATTTACTGCCAGGTATATTGATAGTTGGAATCATTGTTTCACTTATTTATGGTTACGGTTTAATAGTAAAGTAGTAGGGGATGAAGGTACATATGGAGGAATTTCAATTTACAAAACGTGTTCATAACATATTGAAGATTGCAGCAGAAGAGGGAGAAAGTAATATCATTCAACCAGTTCATTTATTTATTGGCATGTGTAAAGAAGGTACTGGCGTATGCAGCGAGTTGTATATGTATTTGTTTCGTAACGTGGGGACGGATTTTTTAGAAAAACTTTCATTACGAAAACAAGACGATTTAACGGATCAAGAGTATGAAAAAATAGGGCAATATAAGGTATCTTATAAGGTGCTAGAAATTTTACAAATAGCGAAGAAACGTATGGAACGTTTTCAGCAAGTATTAATGAACGAAGGACATGTTATATATGCACTCTTTCGCGCGGATACGTTTATTGAAAATCCACAAATACAAAAAGAGATATTACGTATTGTAGAAGAGCCAAGAGATTTAGCGGTTGATTTAAAATGTTTTGTTCCTGCTTATACTCATTTAACTTGTCATGTTAGAAAGGCTAACTCTTCTGATTTTGGGAAATTAGTAAGTTTTGTTAGTGAGGAATTTGGTGAACGTTGGTTACATTCGATAGAGTACGGATTTCGTACATATAAAGAAAATGTACCTATTTATATAGCAGAACAAAAAGAAGTGATAGTAGGTTTCGCTTGTTATGACGTAGTGAGAGGAAAGAAAGGATTGTTTGGTCCAATGGGCACGGCGAAACAAAATCGTGTGAAAAGTGTAGGGAAGCAATTGTTACATTGTAGTCTGCATAGTATGAAGCAAGATGGATATGAATATGCAATTATTGGACAAGCAGGTCCGGTAGAGTTTTATGAGAGATGTTGTAATGCGCGTTTAATACCAATCATGGATTATTAACCAACTTCATTTAGGTGGAGTTGGTTTTATTATGAAAATAATGTAGAGATGTAGTGATTCTTATTAGAAAATAGCGGGTTTTGTAGTAAATTTTACATATAAAGCAAATTACTAAACTTTTTACAAGAAAGGGTGTAGAATGGGTATCTAAAGAAAGAAGGTGTGAAAATGGCCAGCTGGAAACGAAATTTAATGATTTGTTGGCTAGGTTGTTTTACCACTGCAGCCGGTATGAGTTTAGTAATTCCTTTTTTATCTTTTTATATTGAGGAATTAGGTGTGACTGGCACTTCTAGTATTGCACAGTGGTCGGGACTTGCATTTGGTGTAACATTTTTAATGGGTGCGATCGTATCACCAATATGGGGAAAGCTTGGTGATATACATGGACGGAAATTGATGCTAATTCGTGCTAGCCTTGGTATGGCGATTATTATGACGCTTATGGGGTTTGTAACGGATGTATATCAATTAGTCGCACTAAGATTTTTAATGGGAGCAGTATCTGGTTTCCTTTCAACCGCGATGACATTTATTGCAGCAGAAACTCCGAAAGAACATTCAGGTTGGGCAATTTCTACAATTTCAACTGGTGGCGTGAGCGGTTCTTTACTTGGTCCATTACTTGGAGGATATTTGTCTGAGTTAATTGGAATGCGCCATGTTTTTCTTGTTACAGGAGCTTTTTTATTCCTTTCCTTTCTCATCGTTTTTTTCTTCTTACATGAAGAAAATCACTCTGCTCAAGCAAAAAAAGTACAAACGAAAAAAGTATGGACGATGGTTCCAGCTAAGCATTTAATTATTAGTTTGTTTGTAACAACATTTATTATTCAACTTGCTAATATGTCTGTTCAGCCAATCGTTACATTATACGTGAAAAATTTAGTTGGTCCTCAAACTGCGCATATTGAAACAATTGCGGGCGCTGTTATGTCAGCGACAGGATTAGCTGTTATTTTGGCAGCACCAAGACTCGGACGATTATCAGATCATATCGGTCCTCAAAAAACGTTAGTTGTAGCGTTGTTTGCTGCAGGAATTATTTTTATTCCACAAGCATTTGTAACCTCAGCTTGGCAACTATTAATTCTTCGATTTTTATTAGGTATCGCACAAGCAGGATTATTACCTTCCGTACAAACTCTACTAAAACAACATACACCAACCCATGTAACGGGGCGAATATTTGGGTATAATCAATCGTTTCAGTTTTTAGGAAATATGATTGGACCAATACTTGGTGGACAAATTGCAGCGCATGCTGGTTTCCAATATGTTTTCTTCTCTACATCATCACTATTGTTTATTGCATGCATTTGGGTTTATTTTCATAATAAGAACGAAGAGGTATCAGAGAAACGACATTTGGAAGTTAGTTAACTAAGTGAAAGAAAAAAGGATGAAGCAATGAATGCTTCATCCTTTTTTCTTTAAAATTGGAGACAAAGATAACTTAATGTACCAAGCTCGTAACTGCGATGAATGACTTCACCGCTATTTTCACCACTTCCCATAGCGATAAATAAAGGTACAAAATGCTCTGCTCTTGGTACTGCTAATTGTGCATGAGGGGCATTTTTCTCCCAATTAAATAATGCATCTTTATCAGCAGCCTGCATATGTTTAATAATCCAATCATCAAATTCAATTGCCCATTGTTCGGGCGTAGTTTGATTCCATTTCAGTGCTCGTAAGTTATGAACGGTAACACCACTACCGATTACTAAAATATCTTCCTGTCCAAGTCCTTTTAATGCTTCTCCAATCTTAAATTGTTCTTTTGCAGAAAGGAATGGATTTACTGATATTTGGACGACAGGAATATTTGCTTCTGGATACATGCGATGCAAGAGTGTCCATGAGCCATGATCTAAACCTCTCGTCATATTATGATGGACTGGAATACCTTTGTTTTTAAACTTTGTTTCTAACATGGATGCAATGCTAGAAGAACCTTTTGCACGATATTTAATTTCGTATAACTCTGGAGGAAAACCTCCAAAATCATAAATTGTTTCATATTCGTTATCTGATGAGGAAATCGTTAATACTTCACTTTCCCAGTGAGCAGTGAAAATAACAATTGCTTTCGGTTTATACGTTTCTCCAAGTATTTTTAAAAAACTTGTATAATCTGTATCTTGAATAGCGAGCATTGGTGAACCATGTGCTAAAAATAGTGATGGCATCATAGTAGAAACCTCCTAAAAATATAATGATTACTTTATGTAAGTAACTATATAATTTTATGTCGTTTTCGTCAACAGAAATAGTTTGACAGCTAATAGGAAAAGGAAGGCATTTGTCATAATGAAAGCAATTGCATATAATACATAATAAGAATAATGAATAGATATTCATTTTTGAGATACATAATAGAGTTGGGGGCTGACGAAATGAACGTACAGGAAAGTTTCGTTACGGCAATGGATGGATCGGAAATTTATTTACGCAAGTGGTTACCAGAAGGTGAACCGAAAGGGATTATTCAAATTGCACATGGTATGACAGAACATGCAGGTGTTTATACAGATTTTATTGCTGCTTTATTAGAAGCAGGCTATGGTGTTTATGCACATGATCATAAAGGCCATGGGAAAACGGTAAAAAGAGAAGAAGATTATGGTCATTTTGAACCAAATGTAGGTTGGAGTAAGGCTGTATCTGATGTTATTTTTGTATCAGAAACGGTAAGAAAAGAGCAGACATGCCCGTTATTTTTACTTGGCCATAGCATGGGTTCTTTTTTATCAAGACGTGCTGTACAACTGAAAGGTGGATTATATGATGGATTCCTTATTTCAGGAACCGGTGGAAACCCAGGGCTTTTAGGAAGTATCGGTCATAAAGTAGCGACAATTGAGATGAAATTACGCGGGGCAAAAACGAAAAGTCCGATGCTAAACTTTTTATCTTTCGGAAATTTCAATTCGCACTTTAAACCAAATCGCACAAAATTTGATTGGCTATCTTCAGATAACAGTCAAGTAGATAAATATATTGCGGATCCATTATGTGGATTCATTTGTACGACTAGTTTTTATCGAGAATTATTTTCTGGTGTGTTAGAAGTAAATAAATTAGAAGAGTTTAAGAAAACACCGCAAAATCTTCCAATACATATTTTTTCAGGAGATTGTGATCCTGTTGGAGATATGGGAAAAGGTGTAAAAGAAGTATATGAAAATTATAAAAAATGTGGCGTGAAAGATGTAACGCTGCGTCTATATGAAAATGGAAGACATGAAATGTTCCATGAAGTGAATAGAGAAGAAGTATTTCAAGATTTGATTTCTTGGTTAGATGGACATAGTGTATGAGAAGAAACCTCACTTTTTGAAGTGAGGTTTCTTTAAGGATATGGAGGAATAGTTATGAGTGAATTTGTAAATAAAGAATATGTAGAAATAGATTTTCAAGATATTTTGATTAAAGAAGAGGAATTGAAGAATTGTACGTTCATAAAATGCCGTTTTAGAGGGATAGATGCATCGGAAATTTCTACTGAAAATTGTAATTTCATAGAATGTGATTTTACCGGTGCTCTTTTTAACGCTTCTATCCATCAAGGAACTACATTTGCAAATTGCAAGTTTGTTGGTGCGAATTTATTTGTATCAAAGTTTGAAGAATGTAAAATGACTGGCTCTGATTTTGAAGAAGCGAATTTAGACGGAATAACTATCATATCGGGTGATTGGTCATACACGAATTTAAGGTTCGCGAACTTAAGCAAACAAATGTTAAAGGGGATACGTTTAATGGAAGCTGACCTATATGAATGTAATTTAGAAAAAGCAGATTTACGTGAAGCGGATTTAACCGGTGCACAGTTAGGTAAGGCGAAACTTAGCAGTGCAAATTTAAAAGGAGCGATAGTTGATAGAATTGATTTTACAAGTTTCGATTTGAAGAATGTAAAATTAGATATAGCGCAGGCGGTTGCAGTAGCAAGGTGTTATGGAGCTAAGGTGAACTAAATTGTTTGAAAAACCGTTCAAAACGCTGAACGGTTTTTCAAATCATAATAGTAGTATAATAGTGAATGAGGTGTTAATAGAATGGAAGATAAAACATTAGGTTTACTATTAGATGTTGTTGGGGAATTATTTTCAGATGAAATTTCAATTGCTGTATCGAATACGAAAGAATATATATACTATCGGCCGAGTAAACGAATTGATTTAAAGATTAGCGCCGGGGATCCTATAAAGGAAGGAACGATTGCTCATAAAGCAATGGTGACGAACCAAAAAACCTCTGAGTTTATGAATCGTGATGTTTTTGGTATTCCTTATCATGGTATGGCCGTACCATTCTCAAACAATGGAAAGCTTGAAGGGTGCGTGACAGCCATTTATCCAGCTTTAACGGACGGAAAATCAGTCGTTACTTTAAAAACAACGGACGGCTGGATTCCGGTTCCTTTTTCAAAAGTCATGTATTTAGAGGCGAAAGATAAAAAGACGTATGTAAATGCAGAAGAGTTAACAGGGACACATAAATACTCGTTACAAGAATTCGAATATTTACTTCCGAAAGATTCATTTATTAGATGCCACCGTTCCTTTATTGTAAATGTGAATCATATTAAAGCAATTTATCCTGATACGCATTCAACTTTTTTACTTTCTATGGATAATGGTGAAAGGGTACCAGTGAGTCAGTCATATGCTAGTTATTTTCGTAAGCTTCTAGGATTCTAAATTATTCTGCTTTAGAGGTTAGATTCGCTGTTTTGTCTGAATTTTTGCCATTGTATACTGAAATCCCTATTTAGATACTGTTAAAGTGTAAAATAATTATGAATATTCATAGGGAGAGGAATTACATATGGAGAATAATTTGGATAGAATTAGGGATGAACGTCTGAAAGATCGCGTAGTTACACCTGAAGAAGCAGCTTCATGGATTGAAAGTGGAATGACTTTAGGCTTAAGTGGGTTTACACGTGCAGGTGATGTAAAAGCAGTCCCATTTGCGCTTGTAAACCGAGTTAAGAATGATACATCTTTTAAAGTAAATGTTTACACTGGTGCCTCTTTAGGTTCTGATGTAGATAAATTATTTGCGGAAGCAGGAATTTTAGGGAAAAGATTGCCTTTCCAAGCTGATGCGACTATGCGAAAAGGAATTAATAACGGAGATTTTTTATTTGTGGACCAGCACTTATCTCATACAGCAGAGTTACTTCGCGCTGATGTTATGGATGTAGATTTTGCTATTTTGGAAGCGGTTGCAATTACTGAAGATGGCATGATTATTCCGACAACTTCAATAGGAAATTCTTTAGCGTTTTCTTTAAATGCTAAGTCCATTATTATTGAAATGAATATGGCTCAATCCACGCAGTTAGAAGGACTGCATGATTTATATGAACCAGGTAAGCAAGGAGAAAGACTTCCAATTCCGATTGTGAAAACGGATGATCGAATTGGAACGATTGGCATTCCAATCGATGTTGAAAAGGTGAAAGGGATTGTGTTTACGAACCAATTAGACTCACCCTCGACAATTGTTCCTCCGGATGAAGAAACTGTTATTATGGCACAGCATTTAATAGAGTTCCTTCGAAAAGAAGTCGAAGTAGGTCGATTAACAAATCGTTTAGCGCCGCTACAATCAGGAATTGGCTCAGTGGCTAATGCAGTTCTTCATGGAATGTTAGATTCGGAGTTTGAAGATTTAGAAGTGTATTCTGAAGTTTTACAAGATGCGGTCTTTGATCTTATGGATGCTGGAAAAGTCAATTTCGCTTCATGCTGCTCAATCACACTTTCTGAGGAGAAAATGCAAAAAGTATTTTCCAACTTTGAAAAATATCGTGACAAATTAATGATGCGCCCGCAAGAGATTTCTAATCATCCTGAAATCATTCGTCGCCTCGGATTAATCTCGATTAATACTGCTTTAGAATTAGATATATACGGAAATGTGAACTCTACTCACGTTTTAGGCACAAAAATGATGAACGGTATTGGTGGTTCTGGTGATTTTGCGAGAAATGCTCGCCTAGCTATCTTTGTTACGAAATCGATTGCGAAAGGTGGTAACATTTCAAGTATCGTTCCTTTTGTTTCACATGTGGACCATACGGAACACGATGTAGATGTTATCGTCACTGAACAAGGGTATGTTGATCTAAGAGGACTTGCCCCAAGAGAAAGAGTGGAATTAATTATAGAGAATTGCGCACATCCAATGTATCGTGATCAGCTAAGAGCTTATTACGAAGAAGCTAAAACGAGAGGTGGACAAACTCCTCATGTTTTAGAAAAAGCTTTTTCTTGGCATACGAATTATGCTAAAAATGGAACAATGCTTGAAGCGGTAGTAGAAACTGTATAGGTGTATCGTTAGAAATAGTAAAACGAAAGATTGAGTTTGAAAAAAATTTTAGAAGAAGAAAACGCCAACTTTCAAAGATGGCGTTTTTTTCTTTAAATACATTGTTACAGGCCGTACTGATTATAATAAAGATTTATGAAAATAAGAGGGTTTTTTAATTACTTTTCGAATCATTTTAATAGTTTACATATCGAAGGTGAGGAGAAAGAATCATGAAGATAAGAGAAGCGTTATTAAGTGAAGCAAATGAATTAAGTGAACTCGCACTACAATCAAAAGCGACGTGGGATTATAGTGAAGAATTCATAATTGCCTGTAAGGAAGATTTAACTATTACAGAAGAGTATATAAATAATAATTTTGTATATGTTTTTGAAAACGATAATACGAAGATTGGATTTTTCTCATTTTTACGTAATGATCAAGCTCTCGATTTCCTGTACATTCATCCTCGTTATAAAGGGAAAGGCTATGGGAAAATACTTTGGAAGTATGTAATAGAAAAAGCAAATGAACTAGGCTTAAAAAGTTTTACGATTGATAGTGATCCGAATGCAAAAGGATATTACTTGAAAATGGGCGCACAGTTAATCGGAGAGACACCATCAACGGTCTTTAAGAATCGTTTACTGCCTCTTTTAAAATATGATGTGTAAAACTATTAATAGTAGGGGAAGATTAGAGTGGATGATGTAAAGGAAAAAAGAATATATGAAGCACTAATAAGATCGTGGTCGATTGAAACAAGTTCAAAGTGGACGACTGAGAATCCAGCAAAGGGACAGTGTGGTGTTACAGCTCTAGTCGTTCAAGACATATACGGAGGAGAGATTAAAAAGACAAAAGTAAGAGAGGCGTGGCACTTTTATAATTTTATAGATGGACAGAGGTTTGATTTTACAGCGGCTCAATTTAATGAAAAACTGAATTATATGGATATAGAATCAAATCGAGAAGAAGCATTTGCAGATACAAATGAAAAACAATATAGCATGTTGAAGAAAAAGATAACGAAAGAATTGAAATTATCTTTTGACTCTTAATCTTTAATAAGTTACTATAATGGTGGTAACTTATTAAAGGGAACTTCATAGAGTTGAAAGGGGAAATACTTTTGAAAACAACTTATGTAAACGCTACAATCGTAACGATGAATGAACAAAATGAAGTGATAGAAAATGGATATATCATTGTAGAAAATGATCAAATTATAGATGTGAAGAGCGGAGAATTCGCTAATGATTTTGAAGTAGATGAAGTAATTGACATGAAAGGAAAGTGGGTTTTACCAGGGCTTGTAAATACACATACACACGTTGTAATGAGTCTCTTAAGAGGTATTGGTGATGATATGTTATTACAGCCGTGGCTTGAGACGAGAATTTGGCCACTTGAAAGTCAGTTTACTCCAGAGCTTGCGGTCGCTAGTACGGAATTAGGATTACTTGAAATGGTGAAAAGTGGTACAACATCATTCTCTGATATGTTTAATCCAATTGGAGTAGATCAAGATGCAATTATGGAAACGGTATCAAGGAGCGGGATGCGAGCTGCTGTTTCAAGAACTTTATTTAGCTTCGGAACGAAAGATGATGAAAAAAAAGCCATTGAAGAAGCTGAAAAATATGTGAAGCGTTACTATAACGAAAGTGGTATGTTAACTACGATGGTTGCACCGCATAGTCCATATACATGCAGTACAGAACTGTTAGAAGAGTGCGCTCGTATTGCAGTAGAAAATCAAACGATGGTTCATATACATCTTTCGGAAACAGAGCGTGAAGTACGTGATATTGAAGCACAGTACGGAAAACGTCCAGTAGAATATGCAGCAAGTTGCGGATTGTTTAAACGCCCAACAGTTATTGCACACGGTGTAGTATTAAATGAAAATGAGCGTGCATTTTTAGCAGAACATGATGTTCGAGTAGCACATAACCCGAATAGTAATTTAAAACTAGGTTCTGGTATAGCGAATGTAAAAGCGATGCTAGAAGCAGGAATGAAAGTAGGAATTGCAACAGATAGTGTGGCATCAAACAACAATTTAGATATGTTTGAAGAAATGCGTATAGCGACTTTACTACAAAAAGGTATTCATCAAGATGCAACAGCGTTACCGGTTGAAACAGCTCTTACACTTGCAACTAAAGGAGCGGCTGAAGTAATCGGCATGAAACAAACAGGATCACTTGAGGTTGGAAAGTGCGCTGATTTCATTACAATTGATCCGTCTAATAAGCCTCATTTACAACCAGCGGATGAAGTGTTATCACACCTTGTATATGCTGCTAGTGGAAAAGATATAAGCGATGTAATTATTAACGGAAAACGTGTCGTTTGGAATGGCGAATGTAAAACGTTAGATGAAGAGCGTATTATATTTGAAGCAAGTCGTTATAAACGAGGTTTGCAAAGATAGGTATTTTCAGGCTGTGGAGAAAGACTTCTCCACAGCCTGTTTTTGTGTCTGAACCTTTTTTATTAATAAAACAGAAGAGAATGAGTTAGATAAAATCACTAGTTTCAAAAATCCTTCACGTAATAATGATTATATGAAGGATTTGAATGTTTCTTATTTTTTTGTGTCGTTGACCCATTTAATAATGTCCTGGATAACGTACTCAGGAACATTAGCAGGGATTTCATATTCACTAGGAAGGCTTAATGCCCCATCACCCTCCGTGAAGAAATGATTCAATTTTGGGTATTCATTGAACTGAACATTCTTGCGATTTGAAAGCCCTTCCTGCCATTTTGTATATTCATTTTTTACTGTTACTTGATAATCGCGTGTTCCTTGCAGAATCAGTAAAGGCTCTTTTCGTGATTTTGCTTCTTCAACTGGACGCCACCTAGAAACATCATACATAAAATGGGGTGACCCAAAATTGTAGCCGGCTGGAGGGTGGTCAGGATTGAAAGTAGGATCCTGGATAAAAGCGACTTGTCTTTTTAGTTCATCCATTACTTCCTTTGGGGCCCCGAGGTATTGATTCTGATCAATGGCAATGTCAGTTAATGCCCGTGCAGGTGGTGCGAGTAGGATACTTCCTCTAACAAGTAAGGAAGGTGCTTTGCTTAGTATACGCGGCATTGTGCCAGCTCCTAGACTATGTCCAAGAATGAAAATATTGTTTGGATCAATGCCTTCCTGCTGCGCTGCTGATTTTGCTGCATATATGGCATCATCTGTAGTATCACGGTCTAACGTAACAGGTTCTGCACTCATCTTTAATGCGTGTTCTAAGGTGCGTTTTTCATAGCGCAACACTGCAATTCCGTTGGACGAAAGGCCTACCGCAAGGTCTCGTAAAATTTTTGTTCCCATATATGTACTATCGCGATCGTGGATGCCAGCACCATGAACAAGAACAACTACGGGTACCTTCTCACCAGCTTTATGTTTCGGAACTGTTAATGTGGCTGGTAACGGATAGGTAGAATTTCCAATGACGATTTCACGTTCTTGATAGAAAGCAGGTTGATCATAGCTAGGATGCGGGATAATATAAGATTCCGGAGGCGTCCTTACCCCAACCTCATCTACTTTCCCCCCAGGTGTGAATTTAAGGAGTAACGGTATGGTAGTACCTTGGGTAGTTCCTGAAATTTCCACCGTCTGATGGACTAAGTTTCGTTCTTTTATCACGGGGGTTCCTATGATTTTTATCACGCTCCAACCACTTTGTGTCCACCAGTTTTGTAATGTGTTTGCTGTGAACTTGGATTGAAAAGCAGCAGACGTCAACTGAAGTGCCTCTACATAATTACCTTGCTGGAGATATTCAAAAAATAATGATGTACGCTCCGTTAAAGAGACTCGTTTTTTTTCTACAGATGGTTCCTCACGTGTATCTGCGTGAATAGCTGTTGTAAGCGAAAAAGATGAAATGCCTAAAGAAAAGAGCAGGGTAAAGGAAAGTACTGATTTTTGTATTTTCTTTTTTTTATTCATGTTTTAACCTCCCATATGTGATGGTAAAAAACAGGTATGATAAATTAAGGTTTTGTTGTAAAAACGTCTAAACCATTGATATGTTCATCTAAAACCAACAGTTCTTGTTTTGGCTTAATCGCTCTGGTAACTTCACCCCTCTCTTTCTTCCTTCACTTTATATTTTGACTATACGAAACAAAGTTCTCGTTTTTCTTACTTGATTCTTACAAAATCCTTAAGTGTATAAGATTTGTAAAATATCATTTTCTACTTAACCTGAATTCCCAAAAACAAAGTGGCATTGCTGAATGGAGATACGAAAATATCCTAACCAAACTGTAACCTATACGTCTATTAAGTTAGTTATGGGGCATTTACATGAAACAGAGAAAAGTTAAAATAAAAAAGGAGGTATGCAATAAGAGTTTTTTATAAACACTTGAGCGAACAGCGCAGATTAAACATTCAATATTTAGCTATCCTTTTTAAAAGAGTAGCTTTTTTTGAACGAATAAATATTCAAAAGAATGTCGCATCTTTCTGTTCATATTTCTGCTATAATATATAACGCTTTATAATATTTTATATTTAAGGAGAACGATTCATGAAGCGAAAAAAGAGCCATTTAATGGTAATGGCACTTGTTACATCTTTATTATTAACAGCTTGTAATAATAAAGCGAATAAAAGTGACAGAGAGGCAAAAAAACAAGTATTAAATGTAACAGTATCAGAAGAAATTCCTTCACTTGATACAGCGAAAACGATGGATGGTACGTCAGCGCACGTTATGCAGAACATATTTGAAGGGTTGTATGTATTAGATGATCAAGATCAGCCGATTCCAGCAGTAGCAAAATCGTTTAAAAGAAGTGAAGATGGTAAAAAATATACATTTGATTTGCGTAAAGATGCAAAATGGTCAAATGGAGACAGTGTGACAGCAAATGATTTTCTGTTTGCATGGAAACGTGCAATTAATCCTGAAACAGCGTCTCAATATGCGTATATGCTTTTTTACGTGAAAAATGCAAAAGAGATAAATAAGGGAACAGTGCCTCTTGCTGAACTTGGGGTTAAAGTTATAAATGATTATAAATTGGAAGTGGAACTTGAACAGCCAATCCCGTATTTTTTACAGTTGTTAGCGCTACCTATTTACTTACCACAGCATGAATCATTTTTGAAAGAACAAGGAAAGAATTATGCATTGGAACCTAGTAATCTCATATATAATGGGCCATTTGTATTAGAGAAATGGAAGCATGAACAAGAGTTTCAATTAAAGAAAAATGCTACATATTGGGATGAAAAGAAAGTGAAATTAGACGAGATAAACTTTCAAATTGTAAAGGATACAATGACCGCTGTTAATTTATACGAAGCTGGTAATTTGGACCGGGTGCCTATTAATTCTCAATTTGTAGACAAGTATAAAGGGCATAAGGAGTTACATATGTCGAGCGAACCTGCAATTGCTATGCTACGTTTTAATGAAAAAAATAGTGCGTTAGCAAATAAGAAAGTGCGTCAGGCTATTTCATTCGCGTTAAATAAAGAGGATTTCGTTGCTCATTTTATTAATAACGGAGCAAAACCTGCAACTGGGCTAGTACCAGTTGGGCATATCAATGAAGAAACGGGAAAAGATTTCAGGGAAGAAAACGGAAACCTTTCTTTATATGATGTACAAAGTGCGAAAAAGATTTGGGAAGAAGCGAAAAAAGAGCTTGGAGTAGAACAAGTAAACCTCGAGTTTTTAACGTTTGAACAAGATAACGCAAAACGTATGGCAGAATATATAAAAGGTGATTTAGAAAAGAATTTACAAGGATTAACGATACAAATTAAACAACAGCCATTTAAGCAAAAATTACAGTTAGAACAAACAGGTGATTACGATATAACTATGGCAAATTGGGGACCCGACTATAAAGACCCAATTAGTTATTTAGAACTATTTACGACGGGTAATCAAAATAATAAAATGAATTATTCTAACCGTCACTACGATGAATTAATAAAGAAAGCGAAAAGCGATCTAGTATTAGATCAGAAGAAAAGATGGGAAGCATTGCAAGAGGCCGAGCGTATTCTATTAGGGGATGCTGCGGTCGCACCGCTTTATCAAATGGGCTCAGCTTACGTACAAAATGATTATGTAAAAGGAATTGAAAAGCATCAATTTGGTGGTATTTATACTTATAAGAATGCTTATATTGCTAATGAATAAATACAAAAAACCTTACTTTTTAAAAGTAAGGTTTTTTACACATGAATTTTATTAAACCGATTTTAATAAAGAATAAAAATTCGTATCATATGGAATATCATCTTGATACATATAATTTTTTAGAACGCCTTCTTTTTCAAATCCTAATTTTAATAGCACTTTATTGGAAGCTTCATTTTCAAGAAAGACAATTGCTCCGATCCGTTTTAAATGAAGTGTGTGGAAACCGTATGATATAACTTCAGAAATAGCTTCTGTCGCATATCCCTTTCCCCAGTGTTCAGGGAGAAAGGCATAACTTATATTGGCCCGTTTATGCTCAGAAGACCAATCGTGAAAACCAATTGTTCCAATGAGTTCTTTCTTGTTTTTTAATTCGATTCCCCATTTTATACCACTTCTTGCATTGTAACTCAACTTAAAGTTATGAATGATTTGTTTTACTTGATCAATATCCTGTAATGGCTTTTGCCCATAATAGCGCAGTACGTCAGTATTAGAAAAGCATTGTAGTATACCCGGTGCATCTTCTTCGGTAAGTTCTCTTAAAATGAGTCGATCGGTTTTCAATATAGGAAACATGCTTTCACTCCATTTCTTCTGAAACTAGAATGTGTTGTTATTATATAATGTAATCTGAAAAAAAAGATTATTCAAGAGGGAGGTATGGTTTTGATTTATGATAAAATTGATTGTGGAATATATTTCAAAAAGAGGTTTGTATATGGAGAAAAATTCAATTTTAATTGTAGATGATGATCAAGATATTGTTAGATTTATGAACGTGAATTTAATGCAAGAAGGTTTTAAAGTTTTTAGTGCTCATAATGGAGAAGAGGCTTTAGAAATAATAAATAAAAATAACATTCAACTTGCTATTTTGGATATTATGATGCCACAAATGGATGGGATAGAATTGTGCAGAAGGATTAGAGAGAAACATAGTTTACCAATTATGTTTTTAAGTGCAAAATCATCGGATGTAGATAAAGTAATTGGATTTAGTACTGGGGCAGATGATTATATAGTGAAGCCGTTTAGTACAATTGAATTTATAGCGAGAGTGAAAGCTCAATTAAGAAGGTATACATATTTCAATCAAAATGCTGTCCAAGTAATAAAAAAGAAAATAAACATTAGAGGTTTAGAAATAGATGAAGTGTCTAGAACAGTAATGTTATATGGAGAAACAATCAATCTTACAAAAACGGAATATGATATTTTGTATTTAATGGCAGCTGCAAAGAATCGTGTATTTACTATTGAAGAAATATATGAGAGCGTTTGGAAAGAAAGAGCCTATGAAAGCAATAATACAGTAATGGTTCATATCGCAAGGTTAAGAAATAAAATTGAAGAGGATCCAAAAGAACCGAAGTTTATTCAAAATGTTTGGGGAGTCGGATATAAAATTGAAGATTAAATCATTACAAGGCATTAGAGCTAAGTTTTTTACCGCATTCATATGTAGCATCTTGTTAGCAACTGTAAGTATAATAGTGCTTCAAATTTTAATTGGAAATATATACAGTCATGTTACTGCGTTAGAAGAAAAATATTCATTTTTATATTTTATAGTTTTTTTAATTTTTACTACGACATACTTTGCATGTATGACAAAAACAATGATGAAAAGATTGTCTGAAATTAATAAGAACGTGAAGGAAATAAGTAATGGTAATTTTGAAGTACATATACCTATTTCAAAAAATGACGAGATTGGTGAATTAGCAGCGAATGTTAATAGAATGGCTAAAAGTTTAAAAGAGTCTATTGAGAATGAAAAAAAATCACAGGAAATGAAAAATGAAATGATTAGTAATATTTCGCATGACTTACGAACACCTGTAACATCTTTAATCGGTTATGCGGACTTGTTAGGAAATAAGTTGCATTCAAATGGAGAAGAATGTGAACAGTATGTAAGCATATTAAAGCGAAAAAGTTATGAATTAAAAAATCAAGTAGATGATTTGTTAGAATACTGTCAAATAAATTATAGAGAGATTGAATTACATAAAAGTGTAGTAAATATGAAAGCGTTAATGGAACAAATTATGATTGATTTTGTGCCACAATTAGATGATGCTGATATGAGCTTTTGTATTAAGGGGGATAAAGAGTTACATGTGGAAATGGATGTAGCACTTATGGTGAGGTTATTCGAAAATGTAATTAGTAATAGTATTATGTACGGGAAAGACGGAAAGGAGATTGTAATTCAAGTTTCTAAAAGAGACATGAATGTTGAAATAGAAATTAAAAATTTTGGACAATGTATTCCAGATGAGAACCTTCCTTACGTTTTTGAGAAGTTTTATCGTGGTGAAAAATCACGTAGCTCCCATACAGGTGGAAAAGGAATGGGACTTGCAATTGCGAGAAGTATAGCAGAGCTTCATAAAGGGGATATCACTGTGCGCAGTAACGAGAAAGAAACTGTTTTCACTATCGCTTTACCGCAGCATAAAAAATTGTAAAAAAGTCGTAAGTATTTCTTTTATATGTCGTAATTTTTAATTCGTATCATGTAGAACAAAGATATGAGAGTAGGGATACGACATGTGGAAGAAATATGTATTAGTAATTTTAGTTGCTTTTGTACTTACAAGTTGGAGTATAGTTTATTTAGCTAAAGGTGTTATATCAGTCATTGGGTGGTGGAGTATACAAGCCTTTAGCATAGTATCACTCTTTATTTTAATAGGGGTAACGTTACTAATTGTGTGGAAAGGAATTTTCAGACAACGAATAGATGGAGCGCTACTCTTCATCGTTATTTTCTCTATCATTGGAGCTTGGCCTTTAGGATGGTTTGCGAACATTGGTAGACTTGCTTACCCGGCAGATGTACATTCTACGAGCCCTAAAGTAGTCGTGCGCTTTCCTTTGAATGAACGAGCATTAATTGGCTGGGGTGGTGATCGTTTAGAATCGAACTATCACGTTATCAAACCGAATGAACGATGGGCATATGATATTCTCATTCCACCTGCTGAAGTGAAAAGTAGTAAGTTAGAGGATTACGGAATATATGGAGCGAAAGTAATGGCACCAGCTTCTGGGACGGTTGTATCAATTAATAATAATGAACAAGATTTAGTTCCTGGATCGGATGATTTTCAATCAATGGCGGGTAATCATATTTATTTACGACTAGATGAATCAGGGACATATTTAATTCTTGCCCATTTAAAGCAAGGATCCATTAAAGTTAAAGAAGGACAACATGTAAATGAAGGAGAATTTCTTGCTCAGGTCGGTAACTCAGGAAGTTCAAGTGAGCCACATTTACATATTCATCATCAAAGGCAGGATCCATCCAAGGTAATCATATTTCTTTCGGAAGGATTACCACTTTACTTTCGAACTGAGAAGGGTGTGATAATGCCGGAAAAAGGAGAATATATAAAAAGACATTAGGGGGAAACGCTGATGTGGGAGAAATATTATATCGAAACTGATAGAGGGAAATTTGAGTATTTTCAAAAGGGAGAAGGAAAACCACTTTGTGTAACACATTTATACAGTGAGTTTAATAGTAATGGTAATTTATTTGCTTCTGCATTTACGAATCATTACACAGTGTATCTTATAAATTTAAGAGGATGCGGAAATTCTACACATGACACCACTAAATATAATTTGGGAATGGTAGATGCAGTACGTGATTTAGAAGCGATACGTGAGGCGTTGAATTTTAAAGATTGGACATATGCAGGTCATTCAACAGGTGGAATGCTAGCTTTACAATATGCGATAATGTGTCCAGAGAGGCTTGTAAAAATTATAGCTGGCGGATTATGTGCATCAGCTGAGTATATGAATCACAAAAATAGTATTTATTGTAGAGATAATAATCAAAATGCTCGTTTAAGAGAAATATTTGCAGTGCTCAGGGACGTAGCTTCTACAATTGATGAGAGGCGTGCCGTAAATAAAGAGTGGACAATGATGTCTTTATATAATGAATCAGCGTATGATGAAATGATTGCTAGACCGAACAGCGGTAAAACAGTATCAAAGCGCCTTGATTATTTTTCTTATAAGGAGTTACCTACATTTGATTTACGTTTACAATTAGAGAATGTAAATATACCAGCCCATATTTACGCTGGAATTTATGATGCACAGTGTCCGCATGAATTTGCAGTGGAAGTAGCGGAGCTTATGCCAAATGCGATAATGTCGACATTTGAATACAGTAATCATTTTCCATTTATTGAGGAGGAAGAAGAGTTTATAAAATTTGTTGAAAGCACGGTCTGTCATGTAAATGGATGATGAAAATCTATAATTTAAAAAGAAGAAGGCTGTCTTCAACACAAATTTGAGACAGCCTTCTTCTTTCATTATCCTACAAACGTTTGATACAGTAAGAAAATATTTAAAATGATAACAAGTATAGCAATGATCCAAGCGATCAAGGTTGTTATACGGTGGTTAACGAGCGCACCCATAATTTTTTTATTACTTGTAAACATAATAAGTGGTACTAATGCAAAGGCAATACCGAATGATAAGACAACTTGACTCATGACTAGAGCGTAAGTTGGATTTACGCCTAAAGCGATAATCACTAGTGGTGGAATCATTGTAATAAATCGGCGTAAGTATAACGGAATATGCATTCGAATGAAACCTTGCATAATAATATCACCTGACATTGTACCGACAGAAGAGCTTGATAGTCCTGCTGATAAGAGACCAATTCCAAATAAAGCAGCTGATACAGGGCCCACTAAAGTACTGAACTGGTTAAAAGCAACATCAAGATCTTCGACATGCAAGCCGTTTTTAAAGAATAGTGCAGCAGCAACAATTAACATACTTGCATTAATTGCTCCAGCGATAACCATTGCAATAATGATATCAATAAACTCGAAGCGGAAAATCTTTTTCTTTTGTTCATCATTTGTTCCGACTACGCGGCGTTGCGTTAAGGCGGAATGTAAATAGATTGCGTGCGGCATAACTGTCGCCCCTAAAATTCCGGCTGCAAGTAATATACTGTCTACACCTTGGAATTTTGGAATAAATAGTCCTGAAAGCAAAGGGCTTAATTCCGGTTTTGCATAAAAGACTTGTACACCGAAAGCGATAACAACGATAAAAATCATTCCTGTTATAATAGCTTCTAATGGACGGAAGCCTCTGCGTTGAAATTCAAGAATAATAAATGATCCAGCAGCTGTAATTAAAGCAGCTGGTAACATTGGAATTCCAAATAATAAATACAATCCGAGTGCTGCCCCGATAAATTCAGCTAAATCAGTAGCCATAATAACGAGTTCACCTTGTATCCATAAGCCGATGGAAACAGGTTTTGGGAAGTTTTCTCGAGCAATTTCAGGAAGGTTTCTACCTGTAGCGATTCCTAATTTAGCTGATAAAGTTTGGATTAATACAGCCATTAAATTAGAAGCGAGAATTACCCAGAGTAATAAATATCCATATTGTGATCCAGCGGCAATATTTGTCGCGAAATTGCCAGGGTCAATATAAGCGACTGAAGCGATGAAAGCGGGACCTAAGAATGGTAATAGTCTTTTTAAGCCTTTCGTTTGTCCGCTTAATGCTAAATGCGCTGATTGAACAGTTGTACTTTGAGAAGGGACATGTTCATCTTTTGATATATCTTTATTCATAGTAGTTTTCCCCTTTGGTATGTTAACTTGATGAAATTATTGTAAGTATTCTTATTCTTTATTTCAATACATTTAAATGTACTAGGTTATATTTTTTATTTGAACATAAATGTTTCCTTAGTGCAAATTATATGCCTTAATACAATGAATGGTGTGGTGTTATTAAAAATTGGGAGTTTATGGTGTGATGACGTGGGGAAACATAATGAATTAAAGGGCTGTTTTTGAAATTTATGTGAACATAAAGCCGATAATACAGCATATTAATTGATGGAATTGCATTTGTATGATATATAATATATTGGGATTACAACATAACCATAGTGTTTTGGTGTGTAATCTTGTTTTTTATTTTTGTTAACTGATAGAAAATAGTATAAAGAGAAGAAAATGGGATTCATTTTCTTATTATATATGTTTTGATATGAACGTTAACTTATACATGATTTTAAAAATTAGATAGGTGGTAGAAATACATTGGCAACTACAAAACCATACAGAGTATTACTATATTACATGTACACAACAATTGAAAACCCAGAAGAATTCGCGGCAGAGCATTTAGCATTTTGTAATTCACTTGAATTAAAAGGTAGAATTCTTGTAGCAAAAGAAGGTATTAACGGAACTTGTTCTGGTACTGTAGAACAAACAGAGAAATACATGGAAGCTATGAACAACGATCCACGTTTTGACGGTATCGTATTTAAAATAGATGAAGCTGATGGTCATGCATTCAAGAAAATGCACGTGCGTCCTCGCCCAGAATTAGTTACACTTCGTCTAGAAGATGATATTAATCCACACGAAATAACTGGGAAGTATTTAGAGCCAAAAGATTTTTATGAAGCAATGAAACAAGAAGATACAGTTATCATTGATGCACGAAATGATTATGAATTTGATTTAGGTCACTTCAAAGGTGCGATTAAACCTGATATCGAATCATTCCGTGAATTACCAGATTGGATTCGTGAAAATAAAGAAGTACTTGAAGGTAAAAAGATTTTAACGTACTGTACAGGCGGAATTCGTTGCGAGAAGTTTTCTGGTTGGTTAGTTCGTGAAGGTTATGAAGATGTAAGTCAGCTTCACGGCGGTATTGTAACGTACGGAAAAGACCCAGAAGTACAAGGTGAGCTTTGGGATGGACAATGTTACGTGTTCGATGAGCGTATCGCTGTACCAGTAAACCAAAAAGAACATGTTATCGTTGGTAAAGACTACTTTACAGGTGAACCTTGTGAGCGCTATGTAAATTGTGCCAATCCAGAATGTAACAAGAAAATTTTATGTTCTGAAGAAAACGAAGCGAAATATTTACGTGCATGTTCTCACGAATGCCGTGTAAGCCCACGTAACCGCTACGTAATACAACATGAATTAACGGAAGAACAAGTAGCTGCTGCATTAGAGAAAATCGAAGCAGGGAAGTAAGAGGAATTCGTGTAATAAAAAAGGGTACTCCAAACTTTATGTTGGAATACCCTTTTTATATTGTCCGGTTCAGCCTTTTGTCGGTTTCTGTCGGTAAGTCGATATATCTGGAAAATCGCCGATATATTTTGAGTTGCGCTGATATATTTAAAAAATCGCTGATATATTTCGAGATGCGCCGATATATCCGAAAAATCGCTGATAAAAATTTCAATTACTGTAGCGTACCACATACTTCAATGTAAAAATAATCTTCTTTATTTCGAATCATCTTTCTCTCTCACAGCAGAAAGTACAGTTTGTTTAACCCATGCTTTTCTTCGTTTATGTTGTAGACCCCATTGGTATAAACTTTGCGCACCTAAAATAAGTGAAATGACGATGCCGCTAATTGCTATTAAAAGCGCGAAAAATTCAAGTGGCGACGATATTTTGTTTGAATCGGTGTTTCTTAATAGGTCAATCATAGTAAACCCTAACATTTGGCCCACAACAGAGTAAAGCGTTAAAATTAATAATAAAAGACTATCCTTTTTAGAAGCGACATTTTCTTGATATTTAAACAAACTATCAAGATTTTGTTTTGCATTCGAGTATAAAACCTCGATGTTAAAAAGCTTTCTTAAGCGAAAGAAAATATCTTCACTCTGTGATTGGGATACGAGCTCTAAAGAAAAGTAATTCGCAGTAAATGAATTGATTGAATAAATTAATTTCTCGATTTCATTTGTATCTTTTTCAATGTTTAGTTCAGCATAAGCGTTTGCCATTTTTAACAAAACAATTTTATGAAATAGATTTAATAATAAAGCGTAATAAAACTCCCCATACATTTGACTCGCAAGCTTAGTAAATTCGTGTTCCCCCTCATTTGTTACACAGGTGAATATATGTTCTTCCATTATGAAATAGCGATTTGGAGCCCACCTCTGGTAAGCGTGTTGTTTTAAATAATCATGAATATAAGGAAGATTATTTGCACTTACATAAGCCTTGCCGTTACTTGTTAATCCAGAAAGGCTGGAAGTACGATAAACATCCACTTCGGTAAGCTCCATATCTGCTTTTATACATAGTAAAGTTTGAACGTACATTCTTTGATCTTCAAAGAAAGGAAAGGTTTGAAAGTAAGAACTTCTTAATCTCTTCTTCTCAAAGAAATCTGTTACGCCATGAAATAAATAACCAAAAATGAATCTTTCTACTTGGGAATATTTTTTTCCATTACATTCAATGCAAATCGTTTCATTTGTATCATTTTTAGTTTCAAGTACACGGAAGCGGGCGGCGAATTCAATTGCTTCTGATAATGTCATGTTTGGAGCGGTCTCTACTTCTGTCCGAATTGTTAAGAAGCCAAGCTCATAAGGACAAAGTGTTACGTCAATAGAATGAATCTTAAATGGAACGGAAATAAGATTTGTTGTTAAATGTCCAGTTAAATTAAGGTCTTTAGAATAGCGCTGCAACCCCTTTTGATGTTCTGAATGAGGAAATAAAATTTTATTTGTAAATGAAAGATAGTATGCTTCCATATTTTGATGTGAAACTTGAAACTTTCCATAGTATGTATTTTCATTTTCAAGATGATCGAGTCGAAAAGGGCGAAAGTCATTTTTCTGTAAGAAAGGGAACATATTTTGTTCATACCCAGTTTTAAAAGAAAACGGGAATATAAATTGAAATATAGCTGTTGTTACATCTTTTTCTTCAATTGTTTGTATTGCCTCCATTTACATTGTTTCCTTTCCATATATGCTATAAAAACAACATGCCCAAATTTATTTGAAAATAACCACTGTTTTATACTTGATTAAGAATGAAAATTCAGCTTATTTAGTAGGGGACATGTATAATGTTATGTATACTAAAAGTTATAAATTGATATTTTGAAAAGGGGGATGTTGTATGCGGATTTTAGTATTAGGAGCTGGCGGCGTTGGAGGATTTTTTGGGGGACGCTTAGTAGAAAAGAGAGAAGAGGTTACGTTTCTTGTTCGCAGTAAAAGGAAAAAACAATTGGAGGAAAGAGGACTTGTAATCCGCAGTGTTAACGGGGATTTTTCCTTCCAACCGAAATTAATAACGAAAGAAGATCGAACTGCTCCATTTGATGTCATTTTATTTTCAACAAAAGCGTATCACTTAAACGAGGCAATTCAAGATGTGAAGCCGTTTGTAGGTGAAAACACTGTAATCATTCCATTGTTAAATGGTATCGCTCATGTATCACTATTACAAAAAGAATTCGGCGAGGAAAAAGTAATTGGTGGTTTATGCTTTATCGAGACGACTTTAAACGATCAAGGAGAAATTGTACAAACTAGCACTGCCAACAGACTTGTGTTTGGAGAAATGAAGTCTCAAGATTCAGAGAGAATAAAGCATATTTCTAAAGCATTTGCAGGTACGAAATCTAGTTTTGTTTTAAGTGAAAACATTATGCAAGATATGTGGCATAAATATTTATTTATTACTGTAATGTCGGGTGTGACGACATTAATGCGGGCACCGATAGGACCGATTCGTGAAAGCGAAGGTGGACGCGATTTTATCCAAAACTTATTTGAAGAATGTATGCAAATTATGAGATGTATAGGAGCGCCAATTAAAGATAATATTGTCCAAGAACATATGAAAACAATTGATAAAATTTCGTATAATATGAAGTCATCGATGCAGCGTGATATGGAAAAAGGTTCGTCTATTGAAGCGAAGCACTTACAAGGATACTTACTAGATGTAGCAGAACAATTTTCTATAGAAGCACCATTATTAGGAGCAGTATATCAAAATTTGAAAGTGTATGAAGAAATGACCTTTAACAAATCAGCAATACAATTGGATGTATGAAAAAATAAAAAAGAAAGCAATATATAAGTGTATTGCTTTCTTTTTTTATGACAAATCATTTATTTCTTTTTGTTCTATCTGTCAAATTTATTTCCTGTTCACGTTTACCGTATAATTGATTAATTTCATTTGCTAATGCATCTAAATAGGAATCGGAAAAAATAGGCTTCTTTTCTTTAGACATATAGGTCTCCTTTATTGATTTTTTAGTATTCATTATGTATATTTACCGGCGGATTATGCGCAATCATTTTAATTTTTTCTTTTTAAAAATTTTTGTTTACATTTTGAAAATAAAGGAGTATTATAATCCACAGTTTCAATTTTCTAAATCGCTGAAACCGCATGGTACGGGGGACCCGTTCTTATGGATTAGTTCTTAATCCAATGGGGTGAATCCTTGAAAAAGGTAGGGCTACTCATAGGCCCGAATCCGACAGCTAACCTCGTAAGCGTTATATTGAGAAGGAAGGTGGAGCTTGTGCGACAAAAAAAATAATGTCTACAAGTCTATTTCGCTATGGCTTGTAGACATTTTTTGTTTTCTGAAGAAATAGTTTACTGGCTGTAACAAGCAGAATCGTTCGTACAAAATTATTGGAGAGTGGACAGCATTGGTTTCATCTATTAAAAGGTTTTTAATTGGAAGGCCCTTAAAATCAACTGAGTTAGGAGAGCAAAAGCTTAATAAAACGAAGGCGCTAGCCATTCTTTCTTCTGACGCATTGTCATCAGTTGCATATGGTCCAGAGCAAATATTAATTGCACTAGCAGGTGTTGGAGCGATCGCTTATTGGTATTCTATTCCGATAGCCATTGGGGTATTAGTATTATTGACAGCCCTTATTTTATCTTATCGTCAAATTATTTTTGCTTATCCGCATGGCGGAGGCGCGTATGTTGTATCAAAAGAAAATTTAGGGATGAATCCGGGCTTAATTGCTGGAGGATCTTTATTAGTCGATTATATTTTAACTGTTGCAGTAAGTGTGTCTGCAGGTACAGATGCGCTAACATCTGCTTTTCCTAGTTTACATGCACATAATGTAATCATTGCGATTATATTTGTTATATTTATTACCATCTTAAATTTAAGAGGGGTAACGGAATCAGCTTCCGTTTTAGCATATCCTGTTTATTTATTCGTTTTAGCATTATTTATATTAATTGGTGTAGGGATATATAATATTTTAACTGGTCACGTGTCACCGAATTTACACACGCCGATTGGAACACCAGTTGCAGGGATTAGTTTGTTTTTACTGTTACGAGCATTTGCATCAGGAAGTTCTGCTTTAACAGGTGTTGAAGCAATTTCAAACGCAATTCCAAACTTTAAAGATCCTGCACCTAACAATGCAGCGAAAACATTACTTGCAATGGGTGCATTACTTGCAGTTTTATTTTCAGGAATTGTGTTCTTAGCTTATTATTACGGAATTTCCCCAAGTAAAGAAGTAACAGTTGTTTCACAAATTGCTGAACAAACATTTGGACGTAATTTCATGTACTATTTTATACAAGGTACAACAGCTTTAATATTAATCCTTGCTGCTAACACAGGCTATTCTGCATTTCCACTATTAGCAGTTAACCTTGCAAAAGACAAATTTATACCGAGAATGTTTACGATAAGAGGAGACCGTCTAGGTTATTCAAATGGTATTATTATACTTGGAATTGCATCAATTATTTTAATTGTAGCTTTCCAAGGACAAACGGAACATTTAATCCCGTTATATGCAGTAGGCGTATTTATTCCATTTACCCTTTCTCAAAGTGGTATGGTATTAAAATGGCTTCGTGAAAAACCGGAAGGATGGGCTTTACGATTAACGGTCAATTTAATTGGTGCAGTCATTAGTTTTATCGTAATGAGTATGTTCTTTTTAACTAAATTCGCACAAGTTTGGTCAATTCTTATTTTCTTACCAGTTATTATCTTCTTATTCCATCGAATTAAGAAGCATTATGATGCAGTGGGTGATCAATTAAGCTTAAAAACTTGCGAACCTCTTATTCCAATTGAGGGGAATGTAATTGTCGTTCCGGTAGCTGGTATGACGCATGTAGTAGAGAATTCATTAAACTATGCGAAGTCTCTTTCTGCAGATCAAGTTATCGCTGTATATGTTGCTTTTGACAGAGAAGAGGAAAAGAAATTTGAAGAGAAATGGAAGAAGTGGCAACCTGAAGTAAGACTTGTTACTTTACATTCTCATTATAGAAGTATTATTCAACCGCTAACGAAGTTTATTGATACAGTACAATATAAAGCGAGTGAATCAAATTACCGAGTTACTGTCGTTATACCACAGTTCATTCCGAAAAAAGGTTGGCATAATATTCTCCATAATCAGTCTAGTTTACTCATTCGTGCGTATTTACTCTATAAAAGAAATGTTGTTATTACGACAGTTCCATATCATTTGAAAAAGTAAGAAGTTTTTTAAAGGATAGCTTTACGAAAGTGGAGCTATCCTTTTTGTGTATACGCTATGCATAATTGCATATGAGTCCAAAAGATATATTGATATAATTTTTGTATCTGTGAGTAAGTAGAGGTTTTTGTTGTGATATATGGATATTTTAATTGAAAAAGTGAAGTGGATTATATTTTGAAATAAAGACATGAAGGCTTGAAAATAAAGGGAATGAAAATACTTCTTTACGTTATATAAATAGCTGTGTTTAAATGACCTTACAGTACAAAACTTATATGAAAACAAAACGGAATTTCATATTTACGTACGTTATTTAGTTTAAGATGAATAATATTTTTATGTAATATATTCACTGTGTGAATGTGGAAATCGCTATAAAATAGAAATTTTATACAATGTTATTCATACTAATCACATATGAAAAAATAATAAAATGTTTTGTGACGATAAGTAAGTACTGTAGCAATACGAGAGAGGTGGTTCATACATGGATTGCGGTGAGAACGTTCTCTATTTTAACCATCTCAAATTATGGGTAAGAAAATAGAATAATAAAATGCGATAGTAATAGTTGCTAATACATAGGAGGAGTTAAAGTGAAAAAGACTTTAATTACAGGGTTATTGGTTACAGCAGTATCTACGAGTTGCTTCATTCCTGTAAGCGCTTACGCTAAGGAGGGGCAACCAGAAGTGAAAACAGTATATGCACAAAATGTAATTGTTCCAAATACATTATCCAATTCAATTAGAATGTTAGGATCACAGTCACCACTTATACAAGCATATGGACTAGTGATTTTACAACAGCCAGACATTAAGGTGAACGCGATGAGTAGTTTGACGAATCATCAAAAGTTTGCAAAGGCAAATGTAAGAGAGTGGATTGATGAATATAATCCGAAGTTAATCGACTTAAATCAAGAGATGATGAGGTATAGTACTAGATTTAATAGCTATTATAGTAAGCTCTATGAACTAGCAGGGAACGTAAATGAAGATGGACAAGCAAAAGCAGATTTTACAGGTGCATATGGAAAATTACAATTGCAAGTACAAAGCATCCAAGAGAGTATGGAGCAAGATTTATTAGAGCTAAATCGATTTAAAACGGTATTAGATAAGGATAGTAACAACTTATCAGTTAAAGCTGATGAAGCAATAAAAACACTACAAGGATCAAGTGGAGATATTGTGAAATTAAGAGAAGATATTAAAAGAATTCAAGGGGAAATTCAAGCTGAATTAACGACTATTTTGAATAGACCTCAAGAAATTATTAAAGGTTCTATTAATATCGGTAAACAAGTATTTACAATTACAAATCAAACTGCACAAACGAAAACAATTGATTTCGTTTCTATCGGTACTTTAAGTAATGAAATTGTAAATGCTGCAGATAGCCAAACGAGAGAAGCAGCTCTTCGCATTCAGCAAAAGCAAAAAGAGCTATTGCCACTTATTCAAAAGTTATCACAAACTGAAGCAGAGGCAACACAAATTACATTCGTTGAAGATCAAGTAAGTAGTTTCACAGAACTAATCGATCGTCAAATCACAACTTTAGAAACGTTATTAGCAGATTGGAAAGTTTTAAACAGTAATATGATCCAAATTCAAAAGAATGTTGAAGAAGGCACATATACAGACAGTAGTTTACTACAAAAACATTTCAACCAAATTAAAAAAGTAAGTGATGAAATGAATAAACAAACGAATCAATTTGAAGATTACGTTACAAACGTTGAAGTACATTAAAAATAAGTAACGATATAGGGAGAGAAGAAAAATGACAAAAAAACCTTATAAAGTAATGGCTCTATCAGCACTTATGGCAGTATTTGCAGCAGGAAATATCATGCCGGCTCATACGTATGCAGCGGAGAGTACAGTGAAGCAAGCTCCAGTTCATGCGGCCGCAAAAGCTTATAATGATTATGAGGAATATTCATTAGGACCAGAAGGCCTAAAAGATGCAATGGAAAGAACGGGTTCAAACGCTTTAGTAATGGATCTGTACGCTTTAACAATTATTAAACAAGGTAATGTTAACTTTGGAAATGTATCGTCTGTTGATGCGGCTTTAAAAGGGAAAGTGATTCAGCACCAGGATACAGCTAGAGGAAATGCGAAGCAATGGTTAGATGTACTAAAGCCACAGCTTATTTCAACGAATCAAAATATCATTAATTACAATACGAAATTCCAAAACTATTACGATACTTTAGTTGCTGCGGTAGATGCAAAAGATAAAGCGACTCTTACGAAAGGTTTAACTAGATTATCAAGTAGTATTAATGAAAATAAAGCGCAAGTAGATCAGTTAGTAGATGACTTGAAGAAATTCCGAAATAAAATGACGTCCGATACGCAAAACTTTAAGGGAGACGCAAATCAAATTACATCTATTTTAGCTAGTCAAGATGCAGGAATCCCGCTTCTGCAAAATCAAATTACAACGTACAATGAAGCAATTAGTAAATATAATGCAATTATTATCGGTTCATCAGTTGCGACAGCTCTAGGGCCAATTGCCATTATTGGTGGTGCAGTAGTGATTGCTACAGGTGCAGGAACGCCGTTAGGAGTCGCGTTAATTGCAGGTGGTGCAGCAGCTGTAGGCGGTGGCACAGCTGGTATCGTATTAGCGAAGAAAGAACTTGATAATGCACAAGCTGAAATTCAAAAAATAACAGGACAAGTTACAACTGCTCAATTAGAAGTAGCTGGGTTAACGAACATTAAGACACAAACGGAGTATTTAACAAATACAATTGATACTGCAATTACAGCGTTGCAAAACATTTCAAACCAATGGTACACAATGGGATCAAAATACAATTCTTTACTTCAAAATGTAGATTCAATTAGTCCGAATGACCTTGTTTTCATTAAAGAAGATTTAAACATTGCGAAAGATAGCTGGAAAAACATTAAAGACTATGCAGAAAAGATTTATGCTGAAGATATTAAAGTAGTAGATACGAAAAAAGCTTAATTAAATACAAATCGTTAGAGCGTTACGTATTGATGAAAGATTTGAAGCTCCTGTTCAGTTGTGAGCAGGAGCTTTTTATCCGACTTTAATGGGCAGTAAGACCCCCAACTCAAAATGCAGCGAAAGCAAAGAATTTAGGTGGGGATCGGGCTGCCCCTAAAAGTCCGATTGGTGAGGGCTAATAATCAGTGGGGGATGAAGAAAACCCCCACTGATTAAAGTTTCACTTTATACCCTTATAAAGAAAACAGGTGAAAAGTATGCAGAAAAGATTTTATAAAAAGTGTCTTTTAACGTTAATGATTGCTGGGGTGGCAACGAGTAATGTATTTCCTTTACATCCTTTTGCAGCAGAACAAAACGTAAAAACATTGCAAGAAAGTGCGGGAAATTATTCGTTAGGGCCAGCTGGATTCCAAGATGTAATGGCGCAAACGACATCGAGCATATTCGCAATGGACTCCTATGCAAAATTAATTCAAAATCAGCAAGAGACTGATTTGAGTAAAATAAGTTCGATTAATAGTGAGTTTAAAGGAAATATGATTCAGCACCAACGAGATGCAAAAATTAACGCGGCGTATTGGTTAGATCATATGAAGCCGCAAATTATGAAAACGGATCAAAATATTATTGATTACAATAATACTTTTCAAGCGTATTATAGTAGCATGCTAATAGCAATTGATCAAAAAGATAGCGTAAAGTTAAAAGCGGATTTAGAAACATTGTATGCGGATATTGTAAAGAATCAAAATGAGGTAGATGTATTATTAGGTAATTTGAAAGCCTTTCGCGATAGAATGGCGAAAGATACAAATAGCTTTAAAGCGGATACAAATCAACTAACCTCGATTTTAGCAAGTACGAATGCTGGTATTCCAGCTTTAGAGCAACAAATCAATACATATAACGATTCAATTAAAAAGAGTAATGATATGGTTATCGCTGGTGGTGTACTTTGTGTAGCGTTAATAACATGCCTTGCTGGCGGACCGATGATTGCCGTTGCGAAAAAAGATATTGCAAATGCAGAAAGAGAAATTGCCAATTTAAAGGATAGAATTTCTGGCGCACAAGCAGAGGTCGCAATTTTGACAGATGTAAAAAATAAAACAACAAACATGACTGAAACGATTGATGCAGCAATTACAGCATTGCAAAATATATCGAATCAATGGTATACAGTAGGGGCAAAATATAATAATTTACTACAAAACGTAAAAGGAATTAGTCCGGAAGAATTTACCTTCATAAAAGAAGATTTACATACAGCGAAAGATAGCTGGAAAGATGTAAAAGATTATACAGAAAAATTACATGAAGGTGTGGCGAAGTAAACAGTGGGCTAGTTCCGGTGTTTATTTTTTGCCGAGAGTACCAACATTCTTATCTCAAGGTATTTACTCTTCTTGGTATGATTGGTCGTCAGTTCTATTTATAAAAAATAGGCCTTAATAGAAATTTATATAATCCTTTCAAATAAGTGCAATTGGATATTAGCCATCTGTATTTTAAGTGCGAAATATATAGTTTGATCCTAAAATATTTCTCAACCTCAAAATTGCATGCATTCAAAATAATTGTGTTAATATTTAAAAAATATGCAGGTAATATCTAAAGAGAGGGTGACGGGCGTATGAAAAATTCAGTTCCCCACGATTACCGTACCAGAAAAAAGGTATACATACCTTAGCGGAAGTTCACTATAAATTAGGGAATTATGAAAAGGCAAAATTCTTTATTGATGAGGGGCTAAAAGATTGTACGGAAGAATACCACCACCGTTATAATATCTTGAGTGCTTTAGTTAATAAGGTTTCTATTGAAAAATTAGAGTTTGTTGTTTTGGAAGCTATAGCTTATTTTAAGGAACAAAATATTTGGAAATAAATTCAAAATTATTCTGAACTTTTAGCTAATGAGTGTTATAATGTAGGAATGAAGGATAAGGCTTCAGAGTATTATCGTATGAGTTATGAAGCTAAAATTTCAATAAAGGAAAAGGGGTATTTAAGATGAAAAAGATTAAGGTTTTCGTCATAAGTCTAGTAACTGTCACTTTATTATCTATTGGATTAAATAACCCTGAAATTCATCAAAATACATCAAAAAAAGCACCTGTTGTACAACATATGACTGAACCAGGTGGAGGAATCTAGTAAAAGGTTCATTCCCCTTTTAAAAAACGATAATTATAATTCCTAAGAAAAGCCTATTTCCTAAAAAGAAATGGGCTTTTTAATATGTGGTAATACCCCATTGTCCATCAAGCGAAAATTTTAAGACGCTCTTATAACAAGAAATCAGCTCATCTTTTCTTAGCTGTCTAACAAAAATTAAATTTCACTAAAACAGGTAAATCTTGTTTTAATTTTTCACTTCAAACTGAAGATTTAATGCATATTACGTATGGAATTAAGAAAAAAGCATGAAAAAGGGACAAAAAATGGTCTCTTTACTAACCCTTACAGAAAACGCGAATGGAAATTCCATAAGTATGAGAAAAACAGTTTTTGATATCCTGGGCCTCATATACAACTTTTCTATGTTAAATAACTTGATTCTACCGTGCGTTTTTGAGCGGTCTTGTTATCGTTATTGCAGAAAATGCGTGAATTAAATGATAATGGATTTACATGTCTCACGCGTAACTATATTGAGTTAGTAAATCTACACAATAATGTTTCATTTCATACAGTAAGTGTAGTGGAAGTTCAGTTAGATAAAATTCTGTAGTCGAAATTTATTACATAAAGCTGTATAATGCTTGTAACGAAAGGGAAATACAGGAAAGGATTTGTATTGAGTTACTATGGATAAAGATAAACAACAATTAAGCGTTGAGGTTGCAAGATTATATTATCAATCAGATTATAGTCAGCAAGAAATTGCTAACAAACTAAATATTTCAAGACCGACTATCTCTAGATTATTAAAGTACGCGAAAGAAAAAGGATTTGTTCAAATTAGTATAGCTGATCCATTTGCTGATTTAGATAACGTTGGAAATTTACTGAAAGAAAAGTACAATTTGTTAGAGGCGCATGTCGTTTTTTCTCCAGTGCCAGAATACGCAACGATTACAGCGTATATTAGTAAATATGCAGCTGAGTATATGGAAAAGACGGTTAAAAATGGTGATATCGTTGGTGTAAGCTGGGGAATGACGATGTATGAAATCGCTAGAAAAATCGTACCGCAACATGTAAAAGGTGTAGAAGTCGTTCAGTTAAAAGGTGGTATTAGTCATTCGAGTGTAAATACATATGCGAATGAAACAATTGCTTTATTTGCAGATGCTTTTCAAACGACGCCAAGAAATCTACCTCTTCCAGTTATATTTGATAATGCAGTGACAAAGGAATTAGTAGAGCAGGATCGACATATTCATCACATTATCGAAATGGGGAAACAAGCGAATATTGCAATTTTCACTGTAGGGACAGTGCGAGACGAAGCGCTATTATTCCGATTAGGTTATTTCGATAAGGATGAAACAAGTTTACTCAAAAAACAATCGGTCGGTGACATTTGTTCACGTTTCTTTGATGGGGATGGAAATATTAGTAGTGAAGAAATTAATAAGCGGACCATTGGAATTGAGTTAGAGGAACTGAAATTAAAGAAACGTTCTATTTTAGTTGCTGGTGGTAATAGAAAAATAAAAGCAATTGATGGTGCGTTACGTGGCGGATATGCAAATGTATTAATTATCGATCAGCATACAGCAAAAGAATTGTTACATTATGAAAAAGGTTAGAAATAAAAGGCTTTCTCAAGATATTAATTTTGAGAAAGCCTTTTATTTTGTTATGTATGAATTATGGGAGTGCTGTTTGAATACAAATTGCCTTTTTAAAAATAATTATGGATATTGAGATACATACTACCATTGTTAATATAAAAGTTTTGATTTTAAATAGGAAGTGTTTCTTAGTTAGAATGAGCTTTATTTACTATAGGAAAATTCCTTTTTTAAAAAAAATGAACAAAATTTCAAAAGTGTATTTACATTTGTTCAACTAAGAGTTAGAATGAAGTTGTTAAAAGATATGAGGAGTGAAGATAATGAACATTGCAAAGTTAATTGACCATACAATTTTAAAAGCTAATACT
This sequence comes from Bacillus sp. (in: firmicutes), assembly GCF_031983925.1. Taxonomy (NCBI): domain Bacteria; kingdom Bacillati; phylum Bacillota; class Bacilli; order Caryophanales; family Bacillaceae; genus Bacillus; species Bacillus sp. (in: firmicutes). Next base: position 539,603 of record NZ_DALYZR010000001.1, read on the forward strand.
ACTAAAGAAGATGTTATGAAAGTAATCGAAGAAGCAAAGGAATATAAATTCGCTTCTGTTTGTATTAATCCTACATGGGTAAAGCTAGCTGCTGAGGAATTAGCTGGACATGATGTAGATGTTTGTACTGTAATCGGTTTCCCATTAGGCGCAAGTACTACTGAAACAAAAGCTTTCGAAACAAAAGATGCTATCGCAAAAGGTGCAACTGAAGTTGACATGGTAATCAACGTAGGCGCTTTAAAAGATGGCGACGACGAACTTGTTGAAAAAGACATTTATGAAGTAGTACAAGCAGCAAAAGGAAAAGCTCTTGTAAAAGTAATCATTGAAACTTGCCTATTAACAGATGAAGAGAAAGTACGCGCTTGTGAATTATCAGTAAAAGCTGGGGCTGATTTCGTAAAAACTTCAACTGGATTCTCAACTGGCGGAGCAACTGCTGAAGATATCGCATTAATGCGTAAAACAGTTGGACCAAACGTTGGTGTAAAAGCATCTGGTGGCGTTCGTACACGTGAAGATGCAGAAAAAATGGTAGCTGCTGGAGCTTCTCGCGTTGGAGCAAGTGCTAGTGTTGCAATCGTATTAAATGATGCAAAAGGTGCTACAGATAACTACTAATCATTAATGATGTCAAAAGCAATAGATACACAAAGTAAAGTGTATCTATTGCTTTAACAATTGAAAAAGATGTAAGCGGATACGAATGGGAGGAGACGGCTTATGAAATACTTAATCGGTGTTTTAGGCCTCGTATTGATTTTAGGTATCGCTTGGCTTGCTAGTAATGATAGAAAAAAAGTCAAATATCGCCCAATCATAACGATGGTTATATTACAATTCATTTTGGGGTTTTTATTATTAAATACAAGTGTAGGGAATATATTAATTAGCGGAATAGCAGATGGTTTTGGAGAGCTATTAAAATATGCCGCTGACGGTGTGAATTTCGTATTTGGTGGATTAGTAAATCAAAAAGAGTTTTCGTTCTTTTTAAGTGTATTAATGCCAATCGTATTTATCTCAGCTTTAATCGGTATTTTGCAACACATTAAAGTGTTACCTATTATCGTGAAATCTATCGGTCTAGCATTAAGTAAAGTAAATGGAATGGGAAAACTAGAATCATATAACGCTGTTGCTTCTGCGATTTTAGGACAATCTGAAGTGTTTATTTCAGTTAAGAAACAACTAGGATTATTGCCAGAGAAAAGAATGTATACATTATGTGCATCTGCAATGTCTACCGTTTCAATGTCTATCGTTGGATCGTATATGGTGTTATTAAAACCGCAATATGTTGTAACCGCTTTAGTGCTTAACTTATTCGGTGGCTTTATTATCGCTTCTATTATTAACCCGTATGAAGTTACTGAAGAAGAAGATATGTTAGAAGTACAAGAGGAAGAGAAAAAGACTTTCTTTGAAGTATTAGGAGAATACATTATAGACGGATTTAAAGTTGCGATTACAGTAGCAGCTATGTTAATTGGTTTCGTTGCTCTTATCGCATTCATTAACGCTGTATTTAAAGGTGTAATCGGTATTTCATTCCAAGAAATTCTTGGTTATGTATTTGCGCCATTTGCATTTATTATGGGTGTACCTTGGCATGAAGCTGTTAATGCTGGAAATATTATGGCAACAAAATTAGTATCAAATGAATTTGTCGCTATGACAGATTTAGCACAAGGAAACTTTAATTTCTCAGATAGAACGACAGCGATTATATCTGTATTCTTAGTTTCATTTGCAAACTTCTCTTCAATTGGAATTATTGCAGGGGCAGTTAAGAGCTTAAATGAAAAGCAAGGGAATGTAGTCGCAAGATTTGGTTTGAAGTTGCTTTTCGGTGCAACATTAGTAAGTTTTTTATCAGCAACAATCGTGGGCTTATTATTTTAATAGATTCATATCATATAAAAAGGAATGGTGATTGTAATGAGAATGGTAGATATTATTGCGAAAAAACGTGACGGTAAAGAATTAACGACTGAAGAAATCAAATTCTTTATTAATGGATATACAGACGGAAGTATTCCTGATTATCAAGTGAGTGCACTTGCAATGGCAATCTTCTTTAAAGATATGACAGATCGCGAACGTGCAGATTTAACGATGGCGATGGTTGAGTCTGGTGAAACGATCGACTTATCAGCAATTGAAGGAATTAAAGTAGACAAACATTCAACTGGCGGTGTTGGTGATACAACAACTTTAGTATTAGGACCATTAGTTGCTGCTTTAGATGTACCAGTAGCAAAAATGTCTGGTCGTGGTTTAGGACATACAGGCGGAACAATTGATAAATTAGAAGCGGTAGAAGGATTCCACGTTGAAATTACAAAAGAACAATTTATTGATATTGTAAACCGTGACAAAGTAGCTGTTATTGGACAAACAGGAAACTTAACACCTGCAGATAAAAAGATTTATGCATTACGCGATGTAACCGGAACGGTTAACTCAATTCCTTTAATCGCAAGTTCAATTATGAGTAAAAAAATTGCAGCTGGTGCAGATGCAATCGTACTTGATGTAAAAACAGGTGCTGGCGCATTTATGAAAACAGAAGAAGATGCAAAAGAATTAGCACATGCAATGGTACGTATCGGAAATAATGTAGGACGTCAAACTATGGCTGTTATTTCAGATATGTCACAACCACTTGGTTTTGCAATTGGTAACGCTCTAGAAGTGAAAGAAGCGATTGATACGTTAAAAGGTGAAGGACCAGAAGATTTAACAGAATTAGTACTTGTATTAGGAAGTCAGATGGTTGTACTTGCGAAAAAAGCAAATACACTAGAAGAAGCGCGTGAAATGTTAATTGAAGTTATGAAAAACGGAAAAGCAACAGAGAAGTTTAAAGAGTTCTTAAGTAATCAAGGCGGAGATAGCTCAATTGTAGACAATCCAGAAAAAATGCCACAGGCGAAGTATGTAATTGATGTACCTGCAAAAACTTCAGGTGTTATTTCTAACATTGTTGCAGATGAAATTGGTATCGCAGCTATGTTACTTGGTGCTGGCCGTGCGACAAAAGAAGATGAAATCGATTTAGCAGTAGGATTAATGTTACGTAAAAAAGTTGGCGATGCAGTAAAAGAAGGCGAGCCATTCGTAACAATCTACGCAAACCGCGAAAATGTAGAAGATGTAAAAGCAAAAATTTATGAGAACATTTCTATTGCTGAAACAGCAGTGGCTCCTAAATTAGTGCATACAGTTATTACTGACTAATCATCATTACACTTACTTTGAGGAGGAAATAATATGGATAAGAAAAAATATATTGAAGAAGCAAATAAAATGTTAGAAAAAGCATATATTCCGTATTCAAAATTTCCTGTTGGTGCAGCGTTAGTTACGAAAGAAGGTAAAATCTATACTGGTTGTAACATAGAAAATGCTTCTTACGGCTTATGTAACTGCGCAGAAAGAACAGCGATCTTTAAAGCAGTATCAGAAGGTGAGCGCGACTTTAGTTACTTAGTTATTACAGGAGAAACGGACGGACCGATTTCACCGTGTGGTGCTTGTAGACAAGTAATTGCTGAATTCTGTGAACCGAAAATGCCTGTATTACTAACGAATGTAAAAGGCGATGAAAAAGAAGTGACTGTTGAGCAATTACTGCCAGGTGCTTTCTCAATACAAGATTTAAAATAAGTTGAAAAACCATTCCACAAATATAAATTGTGGAATGGTTTTTTTATATTTAAATGTTGAATGTAATATTTTGTTCATATTCCGTTCATAAACTTTGCGTAAAATGATTGCAGCGAATAATAGAAAGTTTACAGCAGGAGGAATAGAATGAAGAAATTATATAATGCAGCATTCAGCTACTTAATTATCGGTTTATTATCAGGAGTTTTTGCAAGAGAGTACTCGAAAGCACAAGGAATTAAAGGATCCACAATGTTGCAATTGGTGCATACACATGTATTAGTGCTCGGTTTCGTATTCTTTTTAATTGCTTTAGCTTTATGTAAAGTGTTTCATGTACAAGAAACAAAGAGTTTTCGTGCGTGGTTTGTTGTTTATAATGTAGGATTACTTTTTACTATTGCTACAATGCTATGGAGAGGTCTTCTACAAGTAAATGGAACTGACTTTAACGGTTTAAGCCATATGGCTGGATTAGGTCATGTTATTATAAGTATCGGGCTCGTTTGGTTTATGATTTTGCTCAAAAAGTCTGTTAAATAGATAGGAGTGGAAAGTATGATAGCACTTTTATCAAGTATTGTAGCAGTCTGTATGGCTGTTGGTGTCATGTTTCTTCGCTTTAAAGCAGCGAAAAAGCCGGTAACGAAAAAGAAAATTATATTGCCGCCAATTTTTATGAGTACTGGCGCAATGATGTACTTCTTACCAGAGTTTCGATTAACATCGTTAGAAATAGTAGAAGCAATTACTGTAGGACTTATTTTCTCTATATTCCTTATTAAAACAACGAAGTTTGAGATAAGAAGTGAACAAATATATATGAAACCGTCAAAAGCATTTATATTTATTTTAGTCGGATTATTAGCTGTACGAGTAGCGTTGAAATCATATTTAAGTCAATCGATTGATTTAGCGGAGTTAAGTGGAATGTTTTTCTTACTTGCATTTGCCATGATTGTGTCATGGAGAATTGCGATGTATCGTTCGTTTACTAGATTAGAAAAGACAATAAAAAGAGCTGGAATTTCTAAATAGGAAATCCAGCTCTTTTTATGTTTTATTAAAATTCTTTAGCGCGGAACTCATTTGCTTAATTTTAAACGTATTTGAGCATCTTGTAATGCCGCTGGTGTAACGTTATGACCATTTTGATCCACAATTTTTGTGTTTAATAAAATGGAATCTAAGCTTCCACGAAATGTTTGTGTATAGTTTTGACGCAACATTTGTTGTTCTTGTTTTTCATCAACTGTTAATCCAGATACTTTTTCTTTTTTTGATAATTCGTTAATACGGAATAAAATGTTTTTCATTTGTTTCACCTCTAGTTAAAGTTAATTTCATTAGTTACTTACTAATATATAGTCATTTTAACGTGTAATTTTAATTATGTCAACACCATCAAAAAAGGTTAAAAATTGACGAAAAATTGTAACAATAATAAAATGAATTGATTAGATCATTAGTTTTTTTATTATACATAGAACGCTAGGGGGATTATTATGAAATCAACATTTTTTGCTCAAAATAGAGAACGATTAGTAAACACATTACCAGATGAATCCATTACTATTTTATTTGCTGGACAAGCACCTCATATGTCAGCCGATGCACATTATAAATTTGTGCCAAATCGAAATTTTTACTATGTAACAGGAATCGATGAACCAAATGTTATTTTCATGTTGAAGAAGGTTGGAGGTAGTGTAGAGGAAACACTTTTCATTGAAAAGTCAGATCCAGTAATGGAAAAGTGGGTCGGTAAAACAGTTTCTAACGAAGAAGCAGAGAAAATTTCAGGTATAAAGAAAGTTGTATATTTAGATAGCTTTGAAAAAACAATGTCAAATGTACTTTTTACAGAAAATGTGAAACATCTATATTTAGATTTAGAACGTCGTGAGTGGAATGGTACGGAAACAAAAACATTAGCATTTGCTAAACATGTAAGAGAACAATATCCACACGTAACAATTGGTAATGTATATCCGAATATTTGTGAATTGCGAGTGTTTAAAACAGAAGAAGAAATTGAAATTATGAAAGAAGCGATTGCTGTAACGAAAGAGGGCATTTACAACGTACTTAAGCATGCAAAAGCAGACATGATGGAGTATGAATTAGAAGCTCAGTTTGATTTCACATTGAAATCATCTGGCATTAAACATCATGCGTTCAATACAATTTTGGCAAGTGGGAAAAATGCTACAGTTCTTCATTATGAAGATAATGATGCGCAAATTCAAAATGGTGATTTAGTATTACTAGATTTAGGTGCTCAAAAAGACTACTATAACGCTGATATTAGTTATACATTCCCGGCAAATGGAACATTCTCTAGTCGCCAAAAACAAATTTATAATATCGTATTAAAAGCATTAAAAGAAACAACAGAGATTATTAAGCCAGGCTTAAAGTTCGCTGCATTAAATGAGCATGCTAAAAAAGTACTCGCAGAAGGGTGTAAAGCGGTTGGTTTAATTCAAGAAGATGAAGAGTTATCAAAATACTATTATCATGGTGTCAGCCATTTCCTTGGCCTAGATACGCATGATGTAGGAACATATAAAGATAGGGTGTTAGAAGAAGGTATGGTTATAACAATTGAACCTGGTCTTTATATTGAAGAAGAATCAATTGGAATTCGTATTGAAGATGATATTCTTGTAACGAAAGATGGACATGAAAACTTGTCAAAAGATATCATTAGAGAAGTGGAAGAGATTGAAGAGTTTATGAGAGAAAATAATGTACATGTAAAAAAAGATGAGGTTGTTACGAAATAATAAGTAGAAAAGGTGCTCAATTTTGAGCGCCTTTTTATTTTGTTCATTTTAAATCTCCATATTTTCTTGAAAATCATCTTCAATTTATAAAGTAAATTATATTATAAATGTCAATGTATATGTTGATCATGCCCGGGTGAAGGCGGGGGAGTATGATCTGGGAATGTCACGAATACGGCAACGATAATTACCACACTAATTGATAGTAATAACAAAAAACGCCTTTGGATAAAGGCAGAAAAAGTTTCTGATAAAAGTTGAATCATACATGACATAGTTATTGTTATCGTAAGTAAAAGGCTAATAAACAGTATACTGTGAGCTTGTTGAGCATTTAACATTTCTGTAATCATTGCTCCCATCATACTTGCCATTAATCCAGAGAACATGCCTTCTAAAGCAGTATATAGGTGAAAACGTAGACCTACTAAAAAACCGATACAACCACTAATCGAAATCGCAAGCAAAGTAGAATAGAGTAATTCTCCTTTAAAAAGAATACCTAAATAAAATCCTATGCTTAAACCGATACTCATACTAAAAGACATGATAAATACCATATACTCCATTAGGGTACCGTTACGTTTAGAAATATATGATGTGATAATAATCGAGATACAACAAAGTGTTAAGGCAGTTAACGTATAAGCAAACATCATGATACCTCCCTGTCTTATCGTTCATTTCATCATATGTTCATATGGAGAGAAATCATGCGTATTTAAATCTGCATATTATCTGCACAATTTAATTAATGTGAGTAAGAAGGCTCCTGATTTTTTGGGACGTCTTTTTAATTATGAGCATGTGAATGTAAGAGTTAAATGAAGAGTTTCTATTGTGAAGCCATAAAGAATAAGCGTATAATATTATAGTTATCCCATTACAGGGAGTAACCCGCGAATGATAAATAAGATTGTTGTTTTATCATCGCCTCTAAACAGATAGACAACGAAAGTAACACTGGAATACAGATAGGGAGTTATAAAATGAAATTAATTATTGCCGAGAAACCAGATCAAGGTTTGGCTCTTGTTTCACAGTTTAAATATCGCCGGAAAGATGGTTATTTAGAAGTAGAAGCAAATGAGTTATTTCCAAATGGAGCGTACTGTACATGGGCAATTGGTCATTTGACGCAGTTATGTAATCCAGAACATTATCACGCAGAGTGGAAAAAATGGTCACTTGATACGTTACCTATGATTCCAGAGCGTTTTCAATTTGAAGTAACAAAGTCAAAGTATAAGCAATTTAATGTTGTGAAACAGCTGTTACATAATCCTCAAGTAACAGAAATTATTCACGCGGGCGATGCTGGGCGTGAAGGGGAATTAATTGTACGAAACATTATTAATCTTTGTAACGTGCAAAAGCCGATGAAGCGTCTTTGGATTTCATCTTTAACGAAACAAGCTATTTATCAAGGATTTAAAAACTTGCTTGACGAATCAGATACAATCAATACGTACTATGAGGCGTATACAAGGTCATGTGCGGATTGGGTTGTTGGTATGAATGCATCACGTGTGTTTAGTATTTTGTTAAAGAAAAAAGGAATGAATGATGTATTTTCAGCTGGTCGTGTACAAACACCGACACTCGCGTTAATCGTAAAGCGTGAAAAGGAAATAGAAAACTTTAAGTCAGAGCCGTTCTGGGAAGTGTTCGCAACCTTTAATATAGAAGGAAAGAAGTATGAGGGGAAATGGGAGAAGGATAGTGAATCCCGCTTAAAAGACCCTGATATGGCGAATAAAATTGCGGCATTTTGCCAAGGTAAACCAGCAGTAGTGAAGGAAATGAAAACGGAGCGTAAAGAATTTCAGCCTCCGCTTTTATTTAACTTATCATCACTACAAGCAACGGCAAATAAAGCATTTAAATTCTCACCGAAAAAGACGCTTGATATAACGCAAGCACTATATCAAAAAGGAATTGTCTCTTATCCTCGTTCAGATTCCAACTATGTTACACAAGGTGAAGCGGCAACATTCCCTGATATTTTACAGAAGTTAAGTCAGTTTGATGAATATAAAGGTTTATTACCAGCTCCGGTTGAATCGATTATGAATAATAAGCGTTATGTGAATGAAAAGAAAGTAACAGATCACTACGCCATTATTCCGACAGAGCAAGTTACAAACCCAAGCAAATTATCAGGTGATGAAAAGAAAATTTACGATATGATCGTAAGAAGACTGATTGCCGCTCATTATGAAGTTGCAATCTTTGACTATACAACGATTGTAACGCTTGTAGATGAACGTGCTGAATTTATTTCAAAAGGAAAACAGCAAATTCAAGAAGGATGGCGTAAAGTTATTTTCCAAGACGATAAAGATGACGAAACCATTCTTCCAATTGTAGCTGAAGGTGAAGAAGGAAAAGTTGTAAAGGTGAAAGTGAAAGAAGGAAAAACACAACCACCGAAGCGTTATACAGAAGGACAACTTATTACGTTAATGAAAACAGCTGGTAAGTATTTAGAGAACGAAGAGCTTGAGAAAGTATTAAAGAAAACAGAAGGTTTAGGTACGGAAGCAACTCGCGCTGGAATTATTACGATGCTGAAAGACCGTAAATATATAGATGTGAAGAAAAACCAAGTGTATGCAACCGATAAAGGAAAAGTATTAATTACTGCAATCGGTGATAAAATACTGGCTTCACCAGAAATGACAGCGAAATGGGAGCAGCGCCTTGCGGAAATTGGGGAAGGTACAGCATCACCAGCAACTTTTATGGAACAAACGAAAAAATTATCAGCTAAAATTATTGAAGATGCGGTGGAAATGTCGGAGAAGTGGGATTTCACTGGATTACATGTTGAATCGATTGAGCGAAAAGGATCGAAATTTACAACAGGTAAAAAGGTTGGTAGCTGTAAAAAATGTGATGGCGATGTAATTGATAAATCAACGTTTTACGGCTGTTCTAACTACAACACAACGCAATGTGACTTTACCATTTCAAAGAAAATATTAAGTAAAACGATTTCGCAAAAGAATATGACAAAGCTTTTAAAAGGTGAAAAGACCGATTTAATTAAAGGCTTTAAAAAGGGCGAAAAAACATTTGATGCGAAGTTAGAGTGGAAAGATAATAAGATTAATTTTGTGTTTGAGAATTAAGTTGTCAACAAATAAAAAAGTCCTTTACTTAGATGAAGTGAAAGTTATTCACAATACAAGAAGGTATATGTTTAGAAATGAAGTTACTTGTTAGATTATATGGGAAAAAGCATGACAATTTTATGTCATGCTTTTTGTTTTTACAAAAATGGTTCATTCGCTAAGGGTTTTGATGTGTTAGGTGAAAACTTATTACACTAGAGAAAAATTTAAATGATGAATCTTTTATATATATTGTAAAATACGTATTTAGTATAAAAAAATAAACAAACGATCAGTCTATAAAATGCTAATTTGGGCAGATGTCTGAAGACTTATATATAACGTTAATTTTTTGTTTCTAAATAATATTTTTCAGAACACAAAAGTGAGTGATTACTCACTTTTGTGTTGACTTTAATATTTGTGTTTCTTATAATAAGTTCAGTGAGTGATTACTCACTTTTTTAAAAGGAGGAATAGAATTGTCAAATCCAATTTTTGATAAAATACTTGCTCAAGGTCTCATAAAAGGTAAGACAGAAAAGCAGCAAAGGATTATTGAGACAACGATTAAATTGTTTGCTGAGAAAGGTTATGCGAATACATCGACAGCAGAGATAGCAAAAGTTGCAGGCGTATCCGAAGGAACAATTTTTAAGCATTACGGAAAGAAAGACCAATTATTACTTTCTGTTATTTTACCGTTTGTAAATGACTTTTTCCCGAACATGGCTAAGGAATTGATAGAGGAAACTATGTTAGAACAGACAACATCTTTTGAGGAGTTTTTACGTAATTTATTGAAAAATAGGGTTGCTTTTATTACGGAAAATAAAGAAATATTTCGAGTCATTGTTAAGGAGATTATTTATAAAGAAGAATTGAAAAAAGAGCTAAAACCATACTTTATAAAACATGTTCCTGTATTATTTGAAAATATTGTAGAACAATTCAAAGAGCAAGGAGAGCTGATTGATCTTCCAGCTGATCGAATCTTAAAGATGTTATTTACCTTACTGGCAGGATTTTTTGTTTCTCGTTTTGTACTCATGGAAAATCACATTATTAGTGAAGAGGAAATTGAGGATGTCGTTCAATTTGTTATGAACGGTATAAAAAATAAGCAGTCTGCTGAATAACTCAAAGTGTTAGCACAGAAACGAAATGAAACAAGAAGGGAGTTTTTATTCATATGGCTGTCATACAGATAGATCATTTAACAAAAGATTATGGTCATAATCGTGGCGTATTCGATGTTTCGTTTAAAGTAGAAAAAGGTGAAGTATATGGGTTCTTGGGACCGAATGGAGCGGGAAAGACAACGACAATTCGTCATATTATGGGATTCTCTCGTCCGCAAGTTGGGAAAATCTCTGTGAATGGAATGAACAGTTGGGAAAAAGCAAGTGAAATTCAACAGGACCTTGGTTACTTACCAGGTGAAATAGCCCTACCCGAGTCGTTGACAGGAACAGAGTTTATTGAGATGATGGCGCAATTGCGTGGAATCGAGGATATGTCACATACAAATTATTTAATGAAAAAATTTGAGCTAGATCCGTCAGGTAGCCTGAAACGTATGTCTCTTGGTATGAAACGTAAGCTCGCCATTGTAACTGCTTTTATGCATGATCCAGCAGTACTCATTTTGGATGAACCGACTAGTGCTCTCGATCCGATTATGCAAAAGGTGTTTATTGAATTTATTAAAGAGGAAAAGGAAAAAGGAAAAACGATACTCCTTTCAAGTCATATTTTTAATGAAATTGATGCTACATGCGACAAGATTTCCATTATTAAGGATGGAAGATTAATATCAACGTTTGTTGCAGACGATTTGCGCCATAATGCGGAGAAAACATTCAAACTGGAATTTGATTCAAAAGAAGTGTTCGAACGTTTTAAGAACGAAGTACCTTCTCATAAAAAAATAAAAGTGATTTCTCTAAAATCTCATAAAAATCAAGTGGAACTTCGGGTGAATGATGCAGATACAAACGATTTTATAGCTTTCATAAGTGACTATGATTTAAAGTTTTGTTCTGAAATTAAGTTTACGCTTGAAGATTATTTTATGAAGTTCTATGATCGTAATTCTAAAAATGAGGGAGGAGGCGAGCAAAGTGCCACTAATTGAGATAAACAACATGACAAAAGATTATGGAGACGGACGGGGAATTTTTGACGTCAGCCTCTCAATTGAAAAAGGGGAAGTTTTTGGTTTTGTCGGTACGAATGGAGCAGGTAAAACTACAACAATCCGTCATATGATGGGATTTTTAAAGCCGCAAAGCGGGAACGCAACGATTAATGGAATGGATTGTTGGAAAGATTCAGCTGAAATCAAAAAAATGATTGGCTATATACCAGGAGAAATTGCATTCCCAGATGCACCAACAGGAACCGAATTTTTGAAAAGACAAGCCGAATTATTAGGTCTAAAAGATATGTCTTATGCGGAATCAATTATTAAAAAGCTACAGCTTGATCCTACTGCTAATTTAAAAAGAATGTCAAAAGGTATGAAACAGAAGACAGCCATTGTAGCTGCTTTGATGGCTGATCCAGAAATCTTGATTTTTGATGAACCGACAACGGGTCTTGACCCACTTATGAGAGCAGAGTTTATAAGTATTTTGGATGAACAAAAGAAAAAAGGAAAAACAATTTTCATGTCGAGTCATATGTTTGATGAAGTCGAACATACCTGCGATAAGGTTGCCCTTATAAAAGACGGGAAAATTATTGCTGTTAAATCGACAAAAGAGATTAAGTACAATCAGGAAAAGGCTTATAAAATCGAGTTTAATTCACATGAGGATTATAAGCTGTTTTTAGCAGAGCCATTTGATTTTACGGAAAAACGTGAATCTCAAAACCAAGTAATTGTAAATGTGCATGACCGCCAAATTAATACACTACTAAAAACGTTAAAAGGTTACAATATCAAGTTCATTACAGAAATTAAGTATACACTTGAGAAATATTTCAATAGTCAGTATTAAAAAGGAGAGAAAGCTATGTTTAGTAAAGCTATTTTCAAACAAACATTAAAAGCTAATTTTAAACTATGGATCATATTCACAGTCATAACTAGTGCTATGCTAGCTGTTATGATTGCCGTTTTTGAACCAACTACTCTAACTGGTATGACAGATATGGTAAAAGGGACACCGCTTGCGGATATGATGAAAAATACAACGTTCCTTGGCATGCTTGCTTCTACTTTTTACTCAATGCATGGTGTCCTTCTACCAGTCATATTTATTATGATGACAGCTAATAGTCTCATTGCTTCTCAAGTAGATAGAGGATCAATGGCTTACTTACTGTCGACACCTACAAAACGAAGTACCGTTGTTAGAACTCAAGCTTTATATTTAATTACATCACTTATCATGATGTTTGTAATCGTAACTGGTGTTGGTCTAGCTGCGATTCAAATTTTCCAAGGCAATGTAGATATCAATATTTCTGATTTTATTATGCTTAACGTAGGTTTATTCTTATTAATGTTTGCAACTAGTGCTATTTCTTTCTTTTTCTCTTGCCTGTTCAATTTATCAAAAAACTCATTAGCTTTAGGAGCAGGGATACCAGTTGCATTCTTTCTATTCCAATTGATGGGGCAAGTAAGTAAAAGTCTTGAAAAGATGAAGTATTTATCATTGAATACGTTATTCGATACAAGTGCAATTCTGAATGGAGATAGTGTAGCAATTCCATTTATTATTCTTATCGGTGTAGGTATAATACTTTATGGATTGGGGATGAGAGTCTTCCAGCAAAAAGATTTACCGCTTTAAAATTTAACTAGATGAATAAATTCACTTTACTTATTTGTTAATGAGAAATGAAAAAATTAATAAAGAAAAGTAATAATTAATGGAAACAGATGGCGTTCCCTGAATAGTGGAAGGCCATCTTTAGGATATGGAATTAATTAATAAGCATTCTAATTTCTGTTTTTAAATCTTTCTGATTCAAAGAGAAATGATAGCAACATTAGAAGAGATATGACTTACTAAATTATTTAATAAAAGAACAATTTGATTTGGAGCCGCCGAGAAATAATACAATCATTACAAGTGCTTTCAACAAACAAAAGGTTCTATAACAGATTAGGTTTGGAAAAATATATGGATAAAAAAGCATGACAATTTATGTCATGCTTTTTTATTTTATAATTACAGTTTTTTCAGTACTATCACTAAAAATCATTTAAAAAGCTAGTGTTAACTAGGATATTAATATCATCTTTCTCATTTCTTTTATATAAAGGGGAGATAAGAAGATAAGAGGAAAACTGAAAATATGCAATAAAAATATCATCTAAAATAATAAACTTTTATTGTAAAACGATAAAAGTTATATTAAAATCAAAATCATAATAAATAAGTGTGGGCTTTTTATGGAAAAGGTAACAACTTTATTTTTTTTAATTAGAGGAGGTATAAATATGGACATTAACAATTTGATTATTGAAAATATGGATAACCCTCATGAGTTGGAGAGAATGTATAGAAAAGACCCGAGAGCTTTTAGAAAGTCATTCTCACAAGCGTGGGATGAAAATCTTGATTCGCAGGTTCTAGCTGCTTGGTATGAAAGATTACATTTCAAGGAGACGGCAAATAAAGAAAAAGTATCGCTGTTTCAAAAAGGTTTCTTATTCATGGGCATGCTAGCTATTTTAGCAGGGCTAAGCACGAGAATCATTTTCCACTTTGTTGAGCAGGAAGCAATTGCTCCAATTAACTTGGCTTTTGGTGTAATTCCCTTTATCGCTGCTTATTTTGTTTACAATAATACTCCGAAAAAAAGTATTATTTATTCCCTTGCAGCGTTGTTCCTAATTGCCGGGTTGTATCTCAATATGTTGCCATTAAATTATAAAGACAGCAGTATCCTTGCGTATTTACATCTTCCTATATTGCTATGGGTCTTATTGGGACTTGCGTTTACGGGAAATGAATATTCAAAAGGCAGTACAAGATTAGCGTATATTAAATTTAATTTAGAATATTGCCTTCTCTATGCGAGCATGGCAGTGAGTGGAATGATACTAGCAATATTCACCATGCGATTATTTAGCTTTGTTGACTTGGATATAGGAGAGTTCTATTTTAGTAATGTTGTTTTATTTGGAGCTGCCGCTCTCGCTGTAGTGGCTGCATACTTAGTATCATTGAATCTTAAACTTGCTAAAAATATTACGCCATACATATCTAAAATTTTTAGTCCGCTTGTCTTGATCACATTGTTTATTTATCTTATAACGGTAATTTGGGTCGGGAAAAATCCATTCTTGGATCGTAATTTTCTAATGGCCTTTAACGGAATACTCCTTGGTGTATTGGCTGTTACTATATTTTCTATCGTTGAGAGTGATTCAGACGAGAAAAAGAGCATTTCAGATTATATAAATTTCGCCTTAATTGTTCTGGCACTTATTATTGACACTGTAGCATTGTCAGCCATCGTATTCAGACTTTCTTCTTACGGTATTACACCTAATAGACTTGCTGTTTTAGGAGTAAACATACTGATTTGGGCAAATCTCATTTGGATTATGTTTTCCTATATGCGTTTCTTGCAAAACAAATCAGGACCGACAGCTATCCAAGATGCTGTTACGAAGTATTTGCCAATCTACGGACTTTGGGCAGCTTTCGTTATATTTACGTTTCCTTTAATTTTTAATTAGAAAGGAACTGTTAATGTAACGACAAATTAATTCTTCTATAACGTATAAAATGCTTAGAGCCGATAATGATCGTTCATTATATAATTTCTCGACAATAAAAAACGTCCTATAGCAGGACGTTTTTTATTATGTATATTGCTTCTTCTTCTTAATAAGTAACAACACCTGTGAAACACAAGCAAGTACTGGTAGCTCAATTAACGGTCCAATAACGAGTGCAAGTGCAATAAGAGGCTCATTTGGAAAAGCTGTTACAGCAATAGCGAGTGCAACAGGTGAGTTTCTTGCTAACGTTGTTAAGTTTAGACTTACTGTATCTTTATAAGATAAACGCATAACGCGCCCGATAAATTGTCCTAGTACAAAATTAATGATGAAGAACAATAGAACAGGAATGAGTAATAATAAAACGACATTCATATTTTGTAGTAAATATTTACCTTGTGATGCAAACATTGCTACGATTGCTAAACTTAAAAATACAATTTGGGCAGAGCTGAAAAACGGAATGAGTTTATTCTCGAGCGTTTCAGCTTTTTTCAGTTTATTCATAATGAATTTTGTAGCGTGTGCAAGTAAAAATGGTAAGACGATTACGATAACAATACTTTCTACTAAAACAGAAACCGCTACAGTCTTCATAACACCAGCGAATAAAAATAAATAAATGGGAAGGAGTAGTACTTGTAAAATTAAATTTACAGGTAAAATCGCAGTAGAAAGTGCTACATTTCCTTTCGCTATTTCAGTAAAGATTAAGTACCAGTCTGTACACGGAGTAACCATTAACATAATAAATCCAACCCAAAGTGCGGGATGATCTGAAAGAAATAGTGCACCTAATCCCCAAGCGAGTAAAGGTGTCCATAAGAAGTTAATAGTAAGACTTGTTCCCGCAAATTTTAAATTGCGGAATCCGTTTTTTATTTCTTTTAATGGGATGCTGAGGAATAATCCATACAGCATGAAAAATAAGAAGGGGACAATAAATTGCTCTGAATACATATGAATCAAATGAAATTGTCCGAGTACGATGCCGCATGTAACAGCAAAAAGAATAATAAAAGTTTGAATCTTTTCTACAGTGCTCATGAGTAAATCCTTTCTAAATATGAATTTTCCTCTCTAATTTTATTATACAAGTAATAAAGTCGTATTTGGTGTTCAATTGTATTTTAGTAAATGTTTTTAATTTGAGATTTATTTTTTTATTAAAAGTTACTTGACTAAAGTAAGTTGCTATATTACAATCACTTACATAAGGTAATTAAATAACAAAAAGTTCAGATTAACTTTCCTTAAGGTATCAATTGGAACTTTTTATTAGAATAAGAATTTTTATGATGTTGAATAATGAATATGATAAGAAAGTTTAGGTGAAGAAAATGGGATTATTTAGCTCGTTATTTGGTAAAAAAGAAGAAAATACAAAAGTAGAGGGGAATAAAACAATGTCAAAAGTATTATTTGTAAAAGCAAACGATCGTCCAGCGGAGCAAGCAGTTAGTTCAAAAATGTATGAAACATTTGTAAGTACTTATAAAGAAGCAAATCCGAATACAGAAATTACAGAGTTAGATTTATTTGCATTAGATCTTCCTTATTACGGAAATATTGCTATTTCAGGTGGATACAAACGTAGCCAAGGTATGGAGTTAACAGCTGAAGAAGAGAAGGCAGTTGCTACAGTAGATCAATATTTAAATCAATTTTTAGAAGCTGATAAAGTTGTATTTGCGTTCCCATTATGGAACTTTACAGTACCAGCACCATTAATCACATATATTTCATACTTATCTCAAGCTGGAAAAACGTTTAAATATACAGCTAATGGCCCAGAAGGTTTAGCTGGTGGTAAGAAAGTAGTTGTGTTAGGTGCTCGTGGTTCAGATTACTCTTCAGAACAAATGGCTCCTATGGAAATGGCAGTTAATTACGTAACAACTGTACTTGGATTCTGGGGCATTACAAATCCAGAGACTGTTGTAATTGAAGGGCACAACCAGTATCCAGATCGCTCACAACAAATTGTTGAAGAAGGTCTAGAGAAGGTTAAGAAAGTAGCGGCGAAATTTTAATTAATTGATAGTAAAATGGAAAAACCAACATGGATGACCATGTTGGTTTTTTAGTCTATATTTCATGTTAAAAAATGTATATTTATAAAATAAAAGAAAAGTTTGAAAATAGTATTGCAAAATATTATATAGCAAACTATAATGAGTTCAAGAATAGTTGATACTTAAATTAAATATTCAGAAAATTCAATTAGTTAAAATTGGAAAATGAGATAAGGAAATTTGAATGGGGGTTATATTATGGCGAATAAAGTACCGTTTTCGTTCATAGTAGTTATTGGATTAATGTTATTTGCACTATTTTTTGGAGCAGGAAATTTAATTTTTCCGGCAATGCTTGGTCAATCGGCAGGAGAAAATGTATGGATTGCTAACGCTGGATTTTTAGTAACAGGTGTTGGATTACCATTACTAGGTGTACTAGCATTTGGTTTTTCGGGTAAAGATGATTTACAGTCATTAGCAAGTCGTGCTCACCCAGTATTCGGGATTGTGTTTACAACAGTTTTATACTTGGCGATTGGCCCGTTATTTGCAATACCAAGAACAGGAAATGTTTCTTATGAAATTGGTCTTAAACCGTTTATGCCAGAGGGATTAGGTTCTACACCTTTAATTCTTTTCACAATTGTATTCTTTAGCATCACTTGTTTTTTTTCGCTAAATCCTGCGAAAATTGTCGATATTGTTGGGAAAATCTTAACGCCAATTAAGTTAACTTTCATCGGTATTTTAGTAATCGTTGCTTTTATTCATCCGATTGGAGAAATGCAAGCACCAGTTGAAGCTTATACATCACATGCATTCTTTAAAGGGTTCCAAGAAGGATACTTAACGATGGACACGCTTGCATCATTCGTATTCGGAATCATCATCATTAATGCAATTAAAGAAAAAGGTGCAAAAACGAAAACACAAATTATGGTCGTTTGTGCAAAAGCAACAATCATTGCAGCATCTATTTTAGCAATTATCTATACAGCACTTTCTTATATGGGTGCTTCAAGTGTTGCAAAGCTTGGACATTTAGAGAACGGCGGAGAAGTATTAGCGAAAGTTTCTAACTACTATTTTGGATCATATGGCGGAGTATTATTAGGGTTAATGATTACAGTAGCTTGTTTAACAACTAGTGTGGGACTTGTATCAGCATGTTCTTCATTCTTCCATAAGTTATTCCCAAATGTTCCTTACAAAGCAATTGCAATCACGCTATGTATATTTAGTGCAATTGTTGCAAATGTAGGATTAACACAATTAATTGCAGTTTCTGTTCCAGTATTAACAGCAATTTATCCACTAGCAATCGTATTGATTTTCTTAACATTCTTCCATTCATTATTCAAAGGAAGAGCTGAAGTTTATCAAGTGAGCTTAACTGTAACATTTATTATCAGCTTATTCGATGGATTAAGTGCAGCTGGAGTTAACGTTGAAGTAGTAAGCCAAGTGTTCACTAAATTCCTTCCGATGCAGGAAGTAGGATTAGGCTGGATCTTCCCAGCGATTATCGGTGGATTTATCGGATATGGCATTAGCGTTTTAAAAGTAAAAAATCAAATTCAACCAGCGGCTAGTGCGAATAAGAAAATAGGTTAAATAAAAAAGTTATAGAACTTGTTTCTATAGCTTTTTTTGTTACTATTGATAATGAAAGAAAATAAAGTAGTAGGGGAAATAAAATGAAAAAAACAATTGATCATATCGGCATCGCAGTTCGAGATATAGATAGTACGATACGTTTTTATGAAAAAGTGTTGTCAGGAACTTTAATAGATCGTTACGTAAGTGAAGCGCCTGGTGTTGAAAGCGAAGTAGCCATTCTTGAAGTGGAGGGAGATAGAATTGAATTGCTTGCGCCGACGAATAATACGACGTCGCCAATTGCCAGATTCATCAAACAAAAAGGTAAAGGTGTACATCATGTTGCATATCGAGTAGATGATTTAGATGTAGCTTTAGAAGAGTTAAAGGAGCAAGGCATTCGAACGTTAGAGCATACACTTCGAATTAATAAACACGGCAGAAGATTAATTTATCTTAACCCAGCGGATACAGAAGGAACAATCATAGAGTATTGTGATTATCCGGAAGAGAAATAGAAGAAGGATATTTTTAAGAAGGTGTTACGTAATAACGTAATACCTTTTTTATTTATGTATTTCACACTTTCTTCACAAATGATTCACGATAACTTTTCCTCTTCAGGAACTTACATAAATATATTTTATGATATAATAACAATCGACTTTAAAAATGTAAGTTGTATCTATGAAGGTAGTTACTATTGTATTGGAAGTTTAGAGGTGAGAGAGAAATAAATAGTTATACTGTATAGAAGATTATATTTAATCAGGTTAATATTTCGTCCGAGAATCCAACTTGGGAAGTAAAAATAATGAAAATATAGCGATGAGGAAGAAAGAAGTGAAATGAGTGTGAAAGTAATGAAAAGGTTAGGGACATTGTTATTCATTGTATGTGTGCTTATCATATTGATACCGAAAAGTGCATCTGCTCATGCATACGTTGTGAAATCAAACCCTACTGAAAATGAAACATTGAAGAAAGCACCGTCTGTTGTGAAAATCGAGTTCGATGAGGACATACAAATCTCAAGTTTTAATACATTGTACGTGAGAGATACATCAGGTAAAAGGGTCGATTTAAAAGATGCTCATATTGATAAAAAAAATAAAAAGCTATTAGAAGCTGGATTGGAAGAGAATCTTAAAAATGGTCTCTACTCTATTCAGTGGAAAGTGATTTCAGCTGATGGACATCCAATTCAAGGAGTTATTCCATTCCGTATTGGATTAGCGGAAGCTGGAGCAGATGATATACAAGTAGAAGAGATGGGATATGTTCCGCAAATTGATATGATCATGGAACGTGGAATTTTATATACAAGTTTCTCGCTATTTATAGGAGTGCTATTTTTTAACCTTATTATGTATAAAGGGAATGCAACCTCGGTTCGATCAAGGAGTAAGAACATAATATGGATTTCCTTATTAGGGATATTTATTAGCTTGTTATTCAATCTACCACTGCAAGCGAAAATAAATGCTGATGTTTCATGGCTAGAAGCATTCAATCCTTTACTATTAAAAGAAACGTTACAACTTTCTGTTTTTAGTTATGTATGGGTCACTCAAATGGCTTTAATTAGTTTGCTTATAATCGTTACGTATTTTGCGATGAGGCGTGAGAAACTATCGTCGTTTAAAGTATGGAGTATTCCAATAGTATTGTTTATCGGGATACTTGTTATGAAAGCCTTTAATAGTCACGCTTATGGTTTAAAGTTTAAAGACATTGCTGTTGTTATGGATTTTTTACATTTATTCGCAGCTTCATTATGGATTGGTGGTTTATCGTCTATTATTCTTCTGTTACGTAAAGAGGATAACAAATGGAATATGTATTGGGATATGATTAAGCGTTTTTCACCGTGGGCAACATGTGCTGTCATTGTGATTTTAATAACAGGTCTTTTTAACAGTACATTTTTTATTCCAACAATCCACTCGTTATTTGATACGAAGTATGGATTAGCTTTATTAGCAAAGGTACTTTTATTCATTTTCATGGGGATATTGGGAATTATTCATTATGTGAAAGGGAGAATGAGAGCGGAGCAAGAATTAGGTGCTACGGTGAAAGTAGAGTTTATCATTGGAATTATCATTTTCGTAATCGTAGCTTTTATGACAAACGTACAAACACCACCTATGCCTCCTACTGGACCTTTTACAGAGAGTAAACAATTAGATAATGGATATGAAATGACGCTAAATGTAAGTCCTAATAAAGTAGGACAAAATACATTCCATATTACTTTAAAGGATGAGAACGGGCAACCGGTTCCTGATATGGAACAAATTATATTAACGACTCAATCGTTAGATATGAATATGGGAAAAGGATCATTTAAAGTTTCGGCAGTTTCACCGGGAGAATATGAAGCAGAAGGTATGTATATTAACATGACAGGAAACTGGAATATACAAGTGCACGGATTAACAAAATCTCTTGATAGCTTTGATACGGATTATAGATTTATAGTAGGCGGCAGATAAAGAAAACGTATAGATAAAAAGGAGCTAATAGAAAATGAAACGAATAAAAAAATTGGGTACAACAATGATCACAATAATAATCGCAATGGTGATTTTTTCATTACCTGTAAGTGCGCACGTTACTGTAAAGCCAGCAACTTCTGACATTGGTTCTTGGGAGACTTACACGATAAAAGTACCAGTTGAAAAGAATGTAGCAACGACAAAAGTTACATTGAAAATACCGTCTGGATTGGAGTTCCAACAGTATGAGCCAGTGCCAGGATGGAAAGTGGAAGAACAAAAAGATAATGATGGAAAAGTTAAAACTGTAGTATGGGAAGCAACAGGAGAAGGGATTTTACCCGGTCAGTTTCAGCGATTTACTTTCGTCGCTAAAAATCCGGATAAAGAGCAAAAAATAGCTTGGGATGCATATCAACAATATAAAGACGGAGAAATTGTTGAATGGACAGGCGATGAAAAAGCTGAAAAACCACATTCACTTACTACAATTGCAAAAGGTACGTCACTAACAGGAGAACATGGTGAAGTATCTAATGTAGAAAAGAATGAAGATACTAGTAAAATACAAGTAATAGCGATAGTCTTATCTATTTTAGCGATTGTATCGTCGGTAGGTGCGTGTGTTTTTGTAGTACGTCGTAAAAAGTAAGATATAAGAAAGAGCCTACAAACAGTAGGCTCTTTTTCATATTTATTTCACTTCAACCTGCTGCCTTACAGCAAGTGTTTTCGGCTTTATATTTACGAAGCAAATACTCACTACAATAAATAATAGTCCGATGAATAAGCTAATCGTAATGGCCTCATGTAAGAAAATTGAACTTACAATAATAGCGATTAGTGGAATAAGAAATGTATAAGCCCCAACTTTACTTGCTTCACCAGCTCCAACGAGTGTAAAGTAAGCAAGCCACCCCATTGCAATAACAAAGAATGAAATAAAGAGTAGTACACTAACAAATGGCATACTCCAAGCAATACTAGACCAACTTTCAAATTCTGAGCCAAATCCGACTAAACAAAGACCGCCGATAAGCAGCTGAATTGTTACCATCCAAATGGCGTTCACACGGTGACCAGTTTTTTTAATAAATACTGTTCCAAGTGCCCAGCCAATCGCACATCCTAATGCAAGAAGAATTCCAATGACAGAAATATGTCCAGTTAAACTACTAGAGCTAATCACTCCTACACCAATAAATCCAAGTACAAGCCCGAAAATTTTTAAACCGTACATTGATTCTTCAAGCCATATCCACGAGAAAATACCAAGTAAAACAGGTTGTAAAAATACGATAGCGGAAAATAGACCAGCAGGCATATATTGAAGACCTACAGTTTGTAACCCGTAAAATATAATGATGTTAAGTAAAGAAGAAATAACGTATAAATGCCAAGTTTCTTTTAAGTGTAACTCTTTGTATTTTGGTAAGGCGAACAGGAGTAAAATGAATCCTCCAATTAAAGTTCGAATGCCTGCAAATAAAACGGGTGGTGTATAATGCAAGGCAAACTTAGATAAAGGCCAATTGATTCCCCACATGAAAACGAGAAAGGTAAGGATTATGGCCGTCTTAGTTCGAGAAAGCTGTGTCACTGTAAGACCTCCTTGTTGTTATTCATTTCACTATGATATGATATCGACTGTAATAAATAAAATGAATCTTTTTTATGAGGAGTATAAGTGATTAGTTATGACCATTACACAACTACAAGTATTAATAAAAACTGTTGAGTTAGGTAGTTTTACGAAGGCTGCTCGGGTGTTAAATATGACGCAGCCAGCTGTAAGTCATGCGATTTCAAGTATAGAATCAGAGTTAGGAGTTACGATTCTTATACGGGATAAACGAAAAGGGTTACTCGTTACGGATGTAGGAAACAGAATTCTTGTACATATTAGAGAGATTTTGAGCAGTGTAGAGAAGATTGAACAAGAAGTTGCAATGGAGAAAGGGCACGAAGTTGGGACGATTCGAATTGGGAGTTTTCCGAGTGCTTCTGCACATTTTTTACCGAAAATGATAAATCATTTTAAGGAAAAGTATCCGAACTTAGAAGTCGTTCTTTGTGAGGGAACGATTAAGGAAGTTGAAGATTGGTTAGTATCGAGGGTTGTTGATATAGGAATTGTTATTTTGCCTAATAAAGAGATGGAGATTGTCCCATTAACGAAGGGGAAAATGGTTGTTATTTTAAGAGAGGATCATCCTCTTTGCAAGAAGGAAGCTATTACAATTCGTGATTTGGAGAATGAACCGATCATATTATGTAAGGGTGGATACGAACCCCCGATTATCGATATGTTTAAACAATCAAACGTACCACTCCGAGCTGAGTATGTAATTTCGACAGTTACGACAGCTTTAAATATGATTCAAGAAGGATTAGGTATTGCAATATTAGCTGAATTATCTTTAACGAATTTACCAAAAAATGTGCAAACGAGAGAATTAGAACCACAAGTATGGAGAGAAATTGCTTTAGCTGTTCCTTCATTAAAGGATTCTTCAATCGCTGTGCAGCTATTTATTGAAGAATTTCAAGCGCTATTTGCAGAATAAAAAGAGGTGTCTCATATATCGTAATGGGACACTTTTTAATTTGCTTATAAAAAATCTATGAAAAGGATTGACTTATCTTTTAGTTGTAACTATAATGATTACATCGAGGTGGTGATCACGATGAAAATTAGTAGCCGCTTTTCCATAGCTGTTCATATTTTATCTATTTTGAAAAACAATCCATCTTCACTTTGTACTTCAGACTATATGGCTGAGAGTGTCAATACAAATCCAGTAGTCATTCGTAAAATTATGTCGTATTTGAAACAAGCTGGCTTTGTTTACGTAAATCGTGGACCGGGTGGCGCGGGATTACTAAAGGATTTACATGAAATCACATTGTTAGATGTGTATCATGCAGTGAACGTAGTCGAAGAAGATAAGCTATTTCATATTCACGAGAAACCGAATCCAGATTGTCCAATTGGAGCAAATATTCAAGCTGTATTAGAAGTCATTTTGATTCAAGCGCAATCCGCGCTGGAAGAAGTTTTGAGAAATATTACGATGGGTCAATTGTTTGAATCGTTGCAAGAAAAAATGCATGCTTAAATCATATTTATATTTTTTTTATCATTAATGTAACTAATGTGATTACAACTAAAAGAAAGGTGTAAAAGTTATGACTGTAAAAATGAAAGTATACTCAGATTTTATATGTCCGTTTTGTTTTTTAGCAAAAGGTCCATTAGATGAGGTAGCGAAAGAAAAAGATGTAGAGATTGAATGGATGCCATTTGAGCTGCGTCCAAGTCCATATTCAAAAATAGATCCATGGAATGAACCAGAAAAATTAGGTTCATGGGATGCTTTCATTCTTCCGACAGCGAAGAAGTTAGGAATTGAAATGCGCTTGCCACGTGTTTCACCACATCCATATACACATTTAGCTTTTGAAGGATGTCAATTTGCGAAAGAACGTGGACTAGGTAATGAGTATCATCACCGCGTATTCACAGCGTTTTTCCAAGAAGAGCAAAACATTGAAGATATTGATGTGTTAACAAAATTAGCGGTAGAAGTAGGTCTTCCTGAAGCCGAATTTAAAGATGCTTTAGTAACTCGTAAATATAAAGAAAAGCATCAAGAAGCAATTCAGCACGCATATGAGGAAGCGAATATTATGGCTGTTCCAACTGTCATGATTGGAGATGAAGTCATTCAAGGGCTTGCTAGTAAAGAAACATTAGAAAGGGTCATTGATAAAGAAATTGAAAAGGATAAAACAAATTCATTTGAAGGTATGCAATGTAATACCGATGGATATTGCTAATTCGCTTGTTATGAAATAACAAAATAGATCATAAAACAAACATTTGGAGGAATTAAAATGTCAGCAACTACAACAAACTTAAAAGAAGCAATCGTGAACCGCCGTTCCATTCGTAAAGTAACAAAAAATGATGCAATTACGAAAGAAAGAATTGAAGAAGTGTTAAAAACAGCTTTACACGCACCAACATCTTTCAATATGCAAAGTGGTCGTATGGTTGTATTAATGGATGGAGAGCATGAAAAATTTTGGGATATTGTAAAAGAAACATTAAGAGCCCGCGTACCAGCAGAAAACTTTGAAGCGACTGTAGAAAGACTAAAAGGTTTTCATGCAGGTGTAGGGACTGTACTATTCTTTGAAGATCAAGCAACTGTAGAAAAAATGCAAGAAAACGCACCATTATATAAAGATCAGTTCCCATTCTGGTCTCATCAAGGAAATGCAATGTTACAACATACTGTGTGGATGTTATTATCTGCTGAAGGAATTGGGGCGTCATTACAACATTACAACCCAATCGTAGATGCTGAAGTGAAAGAAACTTGGAACATTCCAGCTGAGTGGAGCTTAGTAGGTCAAATGCCATTTGGTGAACCAAACGAACAACCAGCAGAAAGAACGTTCTTGCCTACTGAAGATGTAGTGAAATTTTATTAAGAAATACAATATGTAACGAGAAGGAAGCTGTGCTTAAAAACAGCTTCCTTTTTTGTAGTGGTGTTAATTTATGCGCATTTAGGGAAGAAATATAAGAAATAATCCGTTGAGAAGGGAATTAGGAAAATGAATGATGAGAAAAAATATACAGTGGTAGGTACTGATGTTGAGGAAGTAAAGCGTTTAAATAAAAATTCAGGGTTAACGTATAATCAAGTGAAAGAAATGTTAGCAAAGCAAATGCAAAAAAAGAAGTAATTAGATTGAAATCTTTCATTTTTTCATTTAGCATTTTGATTGGAGAGAGTTAAGTAAAAGGTAACTCTCTTTTTCGTATAAAGAAGCACCTTATAGAGTGGAGGAAGCAACATGAAGAAATGGGTAAAGGTAACGCTGTCTAT
The DNA here is from genome assembly GCF_031983925.1 of Bacillus sp. (in: firmicutes). Taxonomy (NCBI): domain Bacteria; kingdom Bacillati; phylum Bacillota; class Bacilli; order Caryophanales; family Bacillaceae; genus Bacillus; species Bacillus sp. (in: firmicutes). The sequence goes on from NZ_DALYZR010000001.1 coordinate 565,954, forward strand.
CGCTGGAGGCATTGTTTTATTAGCGTGTGCTGGCGGATATTACGTATATAAAAATTATTTTCCAAAGGAACCTGAGCGTATCGTATATGATAAAGATAGAGTGTTAAAACCGATACATAACCAGTTAAAAGGAATTAACATAGAAAATGTAAAGATAAAAGAAAAAGAAGTCGTAAATGCGACTATAGATGAGCTTCAAAAAATGATTGATGATGGAAAGTTGTCATATGAAGAATTAACGAGTATTTATCTTTTTAGAATACAAGAACATGATCAAAATGGAATAACATTAAATGCTGTTACAGAGATAAACCCTAATGCGATGGAGGAAGCAAGAAAGTTAGATCAAGGGCGAGGTAGAAATAAAAAATCGAATTTATATGGTATTCCTGTCATTGTAAAAGATAATGTACAGACGGAAAAAGTGATGCCGACTAGTGCAGGAACGTATGTGTTAAAAGATTGGATTGCAGATGAGGATGCGACGATTGTGAAAAAGTTGAAAGAAGAAGGTGCTTTTGTTTTAGGAAAAGCGAATATGTCTGAGTGGGCAAATTATTTATCCTTTACAATGCCTAGCGGATATAGCGGGAAAAAAGGACAAAATTTGAATCCGTATGGTCCGATTACGTTTGATACATCAGGATCAAGCTCTGGATCTGCTACAGTAGTTGCAGCAGATTTTGCACCGCTTGCAGTCGGAACAGAAACGACAGGATCGATTGTAGCACCTGCAGCGCAGCAATCAGTAGTTGGGTTACGTCCATCACTAGGTATGGTGAGTAGATCAGGCATTATTCCATTAGCTGAAACACTTGATACAGCAGGACCGATGGCAAGAACGGTAAAGGATGCTGCAACGTTATTTAACATAATGGTAAGTTATGATGAAAAAGATGCAATGACAGAAAAAATGAAAGATAAAGAAAGAATGGATTATACGAAAGACTTATCAATAGACGGTTTGAAAGGGAAAAAAGTAGGAGTACTATTTTCAATAGATCGACAAGATGACAATAGAAAAGAAGTAGCACAAAAGATAAGAAAAGACCTTCAAGATGCAGGTGCAATATTGACTGATGATATTCAGTTAAACGCTGAGGGTGTAGATAATCTACAAACATTAGAATATGAATTCAAACCTAATGTTAACGATTTTCTTTCAAAGCAAAAAAATGTACCGGTAAAATCGTTAGAAGAGATTATAGCGTTTAATAAAAAGGATAGTAATAGACGAATAAAATATGGACAAACATTAATTGAGGGATCTGAAAAATCTGCTATAACGAAAGATGAGTTTGAAAAAGTAGTGCAAACGAGTCAAGAAAATGCAAGAAAAGAGCTAGATAGATATTTAGTAGAAAAAGGTTTGGATGCTCTAGTTATGATTAATAACGATGAAGTTCTTCTATCCGCTGTAGCTGGCTATCCAGAATTAGCGGTGCCAGCAGGATATGATAACAATGGAGAGCCAGTAGGTGCAGTGTTTGTCGGGAAGCAATTCGGTGAGAAGGAACTGTTTAATATTGGATATGCGTATGAGCAGCAGTCTAGAAATAGAAAATCACCTAAATTGTAAAAGGTTAAACGAAAAAAAGAGCTCAACTGAAGTAAGTAGGTGGGCTAATATAAATAGAATCTAACAATATAAAAAGAAAAAAAGGATTCTTCCTAATTAGTAAGAAAGATTGTCTATAGAAGTTCATAAAATGTAATATATTCAATTTCCATCCATTGAAGGGGGAGGTTAAATTTTAATGAATGAAGTGAAAAATTTTTTTCGAAGTAGAGGGTTTCAACGGTTTCTCGTTTTAATAATAGTAGCGCTTGTATTATATGGATTAAAAAGTATGATTAATTTAATATTAATTACGTTTATACTGACATTTTTAATGGATCGATTTCAACGTTTTATTTCAAAGAAATTGAAAGTGAATCGGAAAATTGTTATTGCCTGTTTGTATATCATATTAGTTTCCTTTATTGGCACGACATTGTATAAATATTTACCTGTGCTAACGATACAAATTTCTCAATTGATTTATCAATTTAAATTGTTCTTTCAAAACCCGCCTGATAATGAAATTATTAAATATGCACTTTCGACAATTAACGGAATGGAAGTATCAAAGTATATAGAACAAGGTGTAGATGTTATCTATCAATCGATAGCAAATATAGGGAAGGTAAGTTTACAAATATTATTGTCTCTCATATTAAGCTTATTTTTCTTATTAGAAAAAGAGCGTATTATTACATTTACTTCTAAATTTAAAGAGAGTAAGCTAAAGATTTTTTATGAAGAGATTGCATATTTTGGCGAAAGGTTTGCAAGATCATTCGGTAAAGTAATTGAAGCGCAGTTTTTAATTGCGGTTGTAAATTGTATTCTTACTGTTATTGCATTAATTGTTTTAGGATTTCCGCAGCTTCTCGTATTAGCTGTTATGATTTTTCTACTAGGGTTAATTCCGGTTGCAGGTGTGATTATTTCTTTATTTCCACTTTGTATCATTGCTTATAACGTAGGAGGAGTTATATATGTAGTATACATACTCGTGTTCATAACAGTCATCCATGCTCTTGAAAGTTATTTTTTAAATCCGAAGTTTATGTCTGCGAAAACAAATTTACCAATCTTTTATACATTTATGATTCTCATCTTTTCTGAACATTTCCTTGGAATATGGGGGCTTATTATCGGGATACCAATCTTCATCTTCTTATTAGATGTACTTGATGTAAATAATGAGGAATCGATTAAAAAATAGAAAATAAAGTAAAAAGCAATCCAACAAATTTTGGATTGCTTTTTGCATATATCATTAAAGAACAGGAGCCATTGTTTCTTTCAACACTTGAACAGAGTGATCGAATTTTAATTCTTCGTCTTCACTTAATTCTACTTCTAAAATTTCACGAACACCGCCGCGATTTAAAACAGCAGGTACACCGATATACACATCTTTTTGACCATATTGACCTTCTAAGTAAGCCGATACAGTTAATACACTATTTTCATCATTTAAAATCGCTTTAGTAACACGTAGAAGTGACATACCAATACCATAATAAGTTGCACCTTTTCGCTCAATAATATGGTAAGCTGCATCACGAACGTTTATGAAAATTTTGTCTAAATCTTCTTGATTATACGTGTTGTCTTTTTCAAGCAGTGTTTGTAGTTTTTGAATACCTACTGATACGTGGCTCCAAACTGGAAGTTCAGTATCGCCATGTTCGCCGATAATATAAGCGTGAATGTTGTGTGGACCAATATTGAAGTACTCACCTAACATATAGCGGAAACGAGCAGAATCAAGTGTTGTACCAGAACCAATTACGCGCTCTTTCGGTAAACCAGATTCTTTCCAAGTTACGTAAGTTAAAATATCGACAGGGTTAGTTGCGATTAAGAAGATACCATCGAAGCCGCTATCCATAATACTACGAACAATTTGTTTAAAGATTTTTGCGTTTTTCTCAACTAAATCTAAACGTGTTTCGCCTGGTTTTTGTGGTAATCCAGCCGTAATGACTACAAGATCAGCATCTTTACAATCTTCATAGCTACCTTTCCATACTCTAGTTGGAGCTGGCGCGAATGGAACAGCATGACTTAAATCCATTGCTTCCCCTTCAGCTTTTGCTTCGTTTACATCAACTAAAACAAATTCTTCAGCCACAGCTTGATTAATCATACAGTAAGCATAACTACATCCAACCGCTCCTGTTCCTACTAATACAACACGGTTAATCCCTTTTTTCATTTCAAAATTCCTCGCAATTTCATTAATTTTATTATGTAAGATAATACGTCTTACTTCTATAGAGTCATATCTAGTTTATTACATTTTATAAAAGATATTCAAGTAATTGAAAATGTATCCGTGCAATTCTTTGCATGAAACATAGGAAGTAAGTTAATCGAATATAATGCAATAAAATCCTTTATTGAAGGGGAAAAGGGCATGATGCAGCCATTAACGATGGAAAGAATGCTTCATATTATTAATGTGGGGCTCGTTAAAACAAAGAATCCAAAGCATATTATTATTGCTGGTGCAGGGATTTCAGGTTTAGTTGCAGCATCATTATTGAAAGAAGCAGGTCATAACATAACCATTTTAGAAGCGAATAACCGAATAGGCGGAAGAATATATACGATGCGTGAACCGTTTAGCAGAGGTTTATATTTTAATACAGGGCCGATGCGAATTCCTGAAACACACGAGTTAACTTTAGCATACATTCGTAAATTTAAATTACCGTTAAATCTTTTTATAAATAAAACCGCTTCAGATATTATTTATACGAATAATATTAAAACGAGATTGAGCACCTTCGAAAAAAATCCAAGTATACTTGGATATCCAATTTTGGAGAGCGAAAAAGGTAAAACAGCAGAAGAATTAATGTTGGCAGTATTAGAACCCATACTAAATTTTATAAAGAAGGATCCTAATAAAAACTGGCTTATCGTTGAAAAAAAGTATAAAACGTATTCGCTCGGCACATTTTTAACTGAATATTATTCAGACGGTGCAATAGACATGATCGGGGTACTTCTTGATATGGAAGCTTATATGGGAATGTCTTTAATTGAAGTATTACGTGAAATGATTTTCTTTACTTCAACGACGAAATATTATGAGATAACAGGTGGCATGGATGCATTACCAAATTCATTTTTACCAGATTTAAAAGATAATATTTTTATGCCGTATAAAGTAGAAAAAATTATACAGGAAGATAATAAGGTAATGATGCAAGTAACAAATGAACGAACGTTACATTCGTTTATGGTAACAGGCGACATTGCTATTGTCACAATTCCATTTTCAGCGTTACGATTTGTAGAAGTTCAACCATACCATTTATTCTCTTATTTTAAAAGACGAGCAATTCGTGAATTAAATTATATTGCTGCAACGAAAATTGCGATAGAGTTTAAAAGTAGATTTTGGGAGAAAGCGGGACAGTGTGGTGGTAAATCTATTACAGATTTACCTATACGTTTTACATACTATCCGAGCTATGGCATTCATACTCCAGGACCAGCTATCGTTATAGCAAGTTATACGTGGGCAGATGAGGCATTAACATGGGATAGTCTCTCGCAAAGAGATCGTATTCGTTACGCATTAAAAAATTTAGCGGAAATATACGGTGACATCGTCTATAGTGAGTTTGTCACTGGAACCTCTTTTAGCTGGAGTCAAAATCCGTATTCTTGCGGCGCATTTACAGCGTTCGAACCGGGCCAAGAGCTCGAGTTATTTCCGTATATTACACCACCATCTGGGAAAGTACATTTTGCAGGAGAGCATACGACATTAACACATGGATGGATGCAAGGAGCAATAGAGTCTGGGATTAAAGTTGCGTATGAAGTAAACGAACAGTGAAGATATATTTACAAATCACGACTCTTTTAATAAAATAATAAATATAAATCGTAATTATTACGCTTTGAATACGTTTGAAATAAAGAAATGGATGGTCGATCAAATGAATAAAGTAGAAATTCATATATTAGGTGGCTTTTTAGGTAGTGGAAAATCAACGCTATTACAAAATTTATTGTTAGCGGAGAAAAAGAAGAATAGAAAAGTTGCAGTATTGATGAATGAAATTGGTGAATACTCGGTAGATACCGATATTATTGGAAAAGAGAATGTTTTAAGGGAACTTCTGAAAGGATGTATTTGTTGTACGTTAAAAGAAGAGCTTGAAATACAGTTGCATTCGTTATATCAGCAAGAAAGACCAGATGTCATTTATATAGAAACGACAGGTGTTGCGCATCCAATTGAAGTGTTAGATGCATGTGTATCACCAATTTTAGCACCTTTCTTAGAAGTGAAATCCATTGTAGTCGTTTTAGATGCAGTAAGATGGTTAAATCGAAGTGTATTAAGTGCAAACGTTCAGCAATTATTGCATGAGCAACTGAAGTTTGGTAGTCACATTTTAATTAATAAATCAGATTTACTAACAGGTGCGGATAAGAACAAAGTAATAGAAGAAGTGAAAGTGATAAATAATCATGCGAAATTGTTTGAAACAAAATATTGTAATATATCTTTAGAAGACATAGAAGAAGCTGAATTTACGAATGACGCGGAACATGAGACACTACATGTAAAACAGCATTTACATATACAAACGATGACGTATCAATTTACGAAATCGATTGATCAAGATAAATTATACGAATGGCTTTCAAATTTACCAGATAGTATTTATCGCGTAAAAGGTTTTGTGAAATTTCATGGGGACAAATATCCTCACTTATTCCAATACTCGTTCGGAGTACCGACTTTACTGGAACAAGACTTCGGTTTCCCAACGAACTTAGTAGTAATAGGGGAAGGGCTAGATAAGAAGCAATTGGCTGAAGGGTTAGAGGAAGTGGAAAATAATTAAGTGTTTTTTACATAGGCTGCAATAATTGACTTAAGAACTTAAGTTAATTATTGTAGCTTTTTTCATGATTAATACTGCAACGAAACAGTATTTTCAATTGGAAAGTAGAATATATATTGATTGTATGTCCGTTTCCATTAAATAGGAAGGTGATTATAGATTTGTGCCGAATGTAGAGGATACTACAAGAGTTTTCCATTACCTATCTTATAGTTAGTCATGATTACGGAAAGGGGACTTTGGCGTATTTGATTCTATCAGAAAGTAAAATATGGGGAGGATCACAATGTCGATGAAAAAACGTAAATGGCTAAGAATGATGGCTACTGGTTGTGTTTTAGGATCGTTATTCATAACGGCAGCTTGTTCAGGAAAGAAGGCAAGTACAGAAGATGAAAAGACGATTAAAGTAGGGGTTCTTGCTTCATTAACAGGTCCATTAGAATCATATGGAAAACAAACAGTGAACGGATTTGAATTAGGATTAGACTATGCAACCGGTGGAACTGGGAAAGTGGAAGGGAAGAAGATTAAGTTTGTTGTAGAAGATACGGAAACAAAAGCAGAGGTAGCCGTTAAAAAAGCTACGAAGTTATTAGAAGAAGAGAAAGTCGATTTTTTAGTCGGATCGTCTAGCTCAAGTGATACATTAGCAGTTTTACCATTAGCTGAAGAATATGAAAAAATAATGGTCGTAGAACCGGCAGTTGCTGATAGTATTACCGGAAAGAATTGGAATAAGTATGTTTTTAGAACAGGAAGAAGCTCTTCGCAAGATGCAATTGCAGGAGCAGCTGCAATTGCAAAAAAAGATGTAAAGATTGCGACATTTGCCCCGGATAATGCATTTGGCCGTGAAGGGATTGCTGCATTTAAAGCTGGAGCGAAGAAATTAGGTGCAAATATTGTGAACGAGCAATATGCTGATACAAATTCGACTGACTTCACTGCAAATATTCAAAATATCATTAGCTCAAAACCAGATTATTTATTTATTGTTTGGGCAGGGGCAAATTCACCTTGGAAACAGTTGAAAGATATGAATGTGGAAGCGCAAGGTATTAAAATTTCTACTGGTGCACCAGATATTCCGGCATTAAAAACGATGGATGCGTTAGTAGGAATGCAAGGGTTTTCGGTATATTATCATACACTCCCGAAAAATAAGGTGAATGATTGGTTAGTAGAAGAACATAAAAAACGATTTAATGGTGCGGTGCCAGATTTATTTACAGCAGGGGGAATGTCAGCGGCAATTTCTATTGTAGAAGCGTTAAAGAAAACAAAAGGTGATACAGATGTAGATACATTAATTAAGAAAATGGAAGGAATGGAATTTGATACACCGAAAGGAAAGATGAAGTTTAGAGAAAAGGATCACCAAGCGATGCAGACGCTTTATTCTATCACGTTGAAAAAGCAAGATGGTGTTGACTATCCAGTGCCAGTATTAGAGCGAGAATTAACGATGAAAGAGACAGAGCCACCAGTTCAAAATAAATAGACTGAATTTTCTGTTGTTTTTGTATAAAGAGGGGATCCCCTCTTTGTACGTATTTTTTTCATACTTAAAGCTTTAAAGGGGGGATTTCATGACACATTTGCTAGAAACGAAAAATCTTAGTGTATCTTTTGGCGAGCATCATGTTATTAAAGATGTAAATTTAACTGTACAAAAAGGAAAACTCATTTCTATTATCGGGCCAAATGGTGCGGGTAAGACAACATTATTTAATTTACTAAGTGGACAGATTTCACCCACAACAGGTGAAGTGTATTTTAAAGGGCAAGATATTACAAAACTATCGATTTCAGATCGAACACGCTTAGGAATCGGTCGCTCTTTTCAGCTTACAAACATATTCCCAGAATTAACGGTACTTGAAAATGTCCGTTTAAGTGTTCAATCATTCGTACAAGATTACTATAGTTTTTTCCCGAGTCCAGCAAAATTAAAGCAACAAGTTGGAGAGGCGAGACGTTTCTTAAAAACAGTATTACTTCAGGAGAAAGAGAATGTATTAGCAAAAGATTTGGCACATGGAGAGAAAAGAAAGCTAGAACTTGCGATGTTATTAGCTTTAAAAACGGATGTGTTATTACTTGATGAGCCGACGGCAGGTATTTCGGTTGAGGAAGTCCCGGCTATATTACAAGTGATTGAAAATATTAAGAAACATCCAGAGAGTACAATTGTACTGATTGAACACAAAATGGATATGGTACTAGATTTGTCAGACCATCTAATCGTTTTATTTCATGGAGAGTTATTGGCTGAAGGTTTACCCGAAGAAATTATGAAAGATGAGCGTGTACAAAGTGCTTATTTAGGGGGATTATATAGTGGCACTATTACAAGTGAATAATATAGAGACGTATTTAGATCAGTTTCATATTTTACAAGGGGTATCTCTTACTGTTGAGAAAGGAACGATTACTGTACTGTTTGGAAGAAATGGGGCAGGGAAGACTACGACGATACGTTCGGTTATGGGGTTTCACCATATCGCACATGGTGAAATTTATTATGATCGTACACAAGTAAATGGATTATCTACACATTTAATTTCAAGGAAAGGGATAGGGTATGTACCAGAAAATCAAGGTATTTTTCACGATCTGACAGTAGAAGAAACATTCGCTCTTGCTAGAGGTAAGGGCGAAGAAGCGGAAGAAAAGATAGAATGGATGCTTGAACTATTTCCAGATTTAAAGCAATTTTGGCACAAAAAAAGTGGACTCTTAAGCGGGGGACAAAAGCAAATGTTAGCAATTTCAAGAGCATTTATTAATAGTGATGGTTTACTACTTATTGATGAGCCGAGTAAAGGCTTGTCTCCTATTATGATAGAAAAATTAATGATAGCTATTTTGAAAATGAAGGAGAGAACAACAGTTTTACTCGTTGAACAAAATTTTATGATGGCTAGTCAAATTGGTGATTATTTTTATATTATGGATAACGGAAAAATTGTTCATAACGGTTTTATGCATGAATTAAAAGAGGATAAGGAAATGTGTCACAAATATTTAGGAATCTCTTAACATGAATCCGGGGTGAGAAGGATGGATGTGTTAATCAATTTATTTGTAAATGGGATTTCAACAGGGATGCTCATTTTTTTATTAGCATCAGGTCTTTCACTTATTTTCGGTTTAATGAGTGTTCTAAACTTCGCACATGGTGGTTTATTTGCATGGGGAGCATTTACAGGTGTTTGGCTATTTAATATGACAGGGAGTTATGTGTTAGCTTTAATTGGAGCAATAGCTATGGGAATGTTCCTTGGATTTATTTTAGAAAGATTCCTTATTAGACCGGTATACGGAAATCATGTTCGACAGCTTCTTGTTACACTTGGAGGAATGCTTGTACTTAGTGAATGTATTAAAGTATTTTGGGGACCAAATCCAATTGGGGCAAAGTTACCGTTATGGCTACAAGGAAGTTTTACGTTCGGAGGCGTTATATTAATTAAATATCGTCTATTCGTTATCATAATTGGGGTTATCATATACATTGCCTTATTATTATTGCTCAAAAAAACAAAGATAGGTCTTATGATACGCGCAGGTGTAATGGATAAAGAGATGGTTCAAGCGCTCGGTATTAACGTAAAAGCTATATTTTCTTTCGTCTTTTTATTAGGAGCAGGGATGGCTGCCTTAGGTGGCTTCTTATTAGCACCATACTCAGGCGTTATTTTCGCTGAGATGGGTATGCAGTATGCGATTTTAGCTTTCATAGTAGTAATCATTGGAGGGCTAGGAAGCGTACAAGGTTCAGCCATCGCTTCTTTAATTGTCGGATTAGCTGGTGCTTTTACAGCGTATTTTATACCGGATTTATCACTTGCAATCAATATGTTAATGTTACTATTTTTCTTAATAGTGAAGCCAAATGGACTTGTTGGTGAAAAGGGGTGAAATGGTGAACAGCACATCAAATCGAATTAAAGTATACTTCGGAGTATGTATGCTCATTTGTTTAAGTGTATTTCCATTCGTAAATGATTCACGGAGCTTGTTAATTTTGTTCACTCAAATCTTCATCTTTGCTATTTTTGCAATGAGTTTTGATGTATTGCTTGGATATACCGGAATTGTATCGTTCGGCCATTGTATGTTCTTTGGAATCGGAGCATATGGCGTAGCACTTTTATTTGATCGACAAGGAGTATCCATAACGAACTTTTTAATAGGGATAGTAGCTGCAATTATCATTTCAGCCATTGTTAGTTATATAATTGGTTTGCTTTCTTTACGGCTGAAAAGTCATTTTTATGCGATGTTAACACTTGCTATTTCACAGTTGTTTTTCGTACTTGCTGAAAAATGGCGTGGGCTCACTCACGGAGGAGATGGTTTTACATTTGGTGTACCAGAAGTATTCCGTGATCGTTTTACGTTTTATTATGTAACACTTATATGTTTACTTATCATTTTTGTTCTGTTACGTCTTTTCACCAAATCTTCTATTGGAAAAGTATTAAAGGCAATTTCACAAAATGAGCAACGTGTTGAAGCACTAGGATATAAAGTTCTTCATTATAAAATTATTGCTAGCATTGTTGCAGGAGTAGTAGCTGCAATTAGCGGTGGTTTATTTGTTATCACTTTACGTTTTGTTAATACAACTGTATTTTCAATTGAAATGACATTAAATGCATTATTGATGACTATGATTGGAGGCGTTGGAACGTTAATAGGAGCCATTGCAGGAGCTGGAATTATTGAATCCCTAAAATATTATTTATCAGAACTAGCTACAGAGTATCCGATCTTTGAACGATGGACGATTATTCTTGGTGTATTGTACATTATCGTATTGCTAGTTTTCCCGAAAGGATTAGTTGGCACGGTTAAGAGACTGAAGAATATGAAACGGAATAAGAAGGAGAAAAGTGCAGAAGTGGAGCAAAATGTGTGAAAAATCAATTGTATAGAATATGAAAATCCCTCTTTTAGATTCGGAAAGGAGGGATTTTTATTGCTGTATGTAAATTTAGTTCGTTTATAGCTATTATATTAATCAAATAGTTCATCAGGGATTTGTTTGAAAGAATTTTGATTCGTAAAGAAATGAACAGCTAATTTCTCAATTGGAACATTTTCAATTGGTACTAATTTATCATTTTTAATCGGTAAAAAGGCTATTCCTTTTCCGTCCTGAATAAACTCTTCTATAAGCGAATAAGAATCTAATTGTTGAAGTTGACGCTGAGATAAATTATTTTCTTTTAGAAATTGTATCGTCTTATTCCTAAAAGGGCACTTTTTGTCATTACTAACGAAGAAGAGTTCCTTTGAAAAGTCAATGGTACACTTTTCTTTCGGTTTTAATAAGCCGATAGAAATTGAAGTGGAAAATACTTTTTTGAACGATATGTCTGGGTAATCCTCATAAGTAATGACCATATCAACTTTTTGTTGCTGCAGTAATTTTTGCAAATGACTACTATTTTCTACATATATTTGATAACTCCTAAAATTTTCTTTAATGCGCTTGCTTACATAATTAGTCAAAATAGATTGTGATGTTGCGATTATATAAGAAGACCCACTCGTTTTAATTTTATCTTTTGCTTCTTCTACTAGCGTTAATATTTGATTTGTGTAGTCTAATAAAAGGTCACCAGAAGGTAATAAAGAAACGCCTTTGTTATCTCTATGTAGTAAAGGTGTTTCTAACTCTTGTTCTAATTTTTTAATTCGCTCAGTTACGTTCGGTTGAACATACCCTAACTCTTTCGCAGCTTTACTAATAGAACCTTCGCTAGCCACAGTTTTGAATATAATAAGATCATTTATTTCCATTTATCACAGCCCCTTATACGATATCATTATAAATGATACCAAACATAATTTATACCTATTTTACGTTAGTCAATCATCGGTTTATCATTGTGTATATAAGATGGAAAGTGAGTGATAAACATGATTGGAATGCAATATAAGGTCATTTTGCCAAAGGATTATGACATGGATATTATTAGAAAAAGGGTAGAGGATAATGGATATAAAACGGACGGGTTTCAAGAATTGAATTTCAAAGCGTATTTAATTACTGAGGCGGGTAAGGAAGGGAATTTCTATAACTGTTATGCACCTTTATATATTTGGAATGGTCATGAAGGAATGAACAAATTTATCTTTGAAGGGTATTACGATAATATTTTACAATCTTTTGGATGGCAACAAATAAATATAGGTGTTCCATTAGTTGTTAATGTAAAGGGTAATTTTAAGAAATGTAGATATGTTGTTGAATATGAAGGAAGTATTTCTCCAAGTGAATCATTGAGTGGGATTCAATCTATCATTGTGGATCAAAAGGTAGAAAATTGTTTAGGAAATGTAATAGTATATAATCCAGATAAATGGGGATATAGTCAGTTTAATTTTTATGAAGAGAAGCCTGATATTATAGCGAATAAAGGTGTTACATTATATGAGATTTTGCACATTTCACGATGAAAACTTGTTGAAGTTAAATTAAGAAAAAGGAATGACAATGTATGCCTTTTGTGAACGTCTATTATCATGAAAATAAATTAAATAAAGAAGAAATCAAAAAGATAGGTGAATGTATTCATCTTTCATTAATTGAACATTTTAACATTCCTGAAAATGATTTCTTTCAAATGTTTTTACCCTATCAACAAAATCACTTTTTATATAATCCATATTATTTATTAGAAAGAGGAGAAAAGAGAACAGAGAATATGATGTATGTTTCTATCACATGTGGACCGGGAAGAACGATAAAACAGAAAAGTGATCTATATCATTCGATATCCTCGAAGGTTTCTGAATGTTCTAGTATAAAAAGTGCAAATATTTTTATTACGGTAAATGAGACATCTGCAGAAAATTGGTCATTTGGTCAAGGAATGGCACAATTGGTAAAAGTGAAGGGGGAGTGAAATGATGAATGAATCCATTGGATATTGTATTCAAGAGAAAATGAGAGAAATGGCACCTGTATTTGCACATTATAGTGAAGAGATACTGTTCGGGGAAGTGTGGCGAGATGACACTTTAACATTACGAGAAAGAAGTTTATGTACTGTGTCAGCACTAATCAGTCTTGGTAATACAGAACAATTACCATTTCATCTGAAGCTAGCTAAACAAAATGGGATTATGGAGAATGAGTTGGTTGCATTAATAACACATATGGCTTTTTATGTTGGTTGGCCCAAAGCAGCGGGAACTTTACATATAGTAATGAATGAAATGGAAAGTTAAGAATAACGATAAGAAAGAATTCGTTTAAACATGAATTCTTTCTTATCGTTATGTATGCAATACTTTAATGAGATATTTTTCACGGTTTCTCTTGCTTTTTTATCACTTGCGTAGTAAAGTGATAGTAAGATTCACGATAGGAAGTGATCAAACATGCGTGATAATACGATAGGATCATTAATATGGTTACGTTTAATACGATTTACGAACCAAAGTAATCAGATGTCAAATGAGTTTTTAAAACGCTTTGATTTAACGACTGCTCAATTTGATGTGCTTTTGCAAATACGTACGTATCAACCACTAACACAAATGGAGTTAGCTGAAAAGGTAACTGTTACACAAGGCGGTATTTCTCGAATGTTAACACGTCTTGAAAAAGAAGGATATATTGTACGAAAACAAGATTGGAAAACGAAAACAATTAGTCTGACAGAGCAAGGGGAAGCGGCCTTAGAGAGAGCACTGCCAGAGCAGCTTGCATTTCAATCATCGTTTTTTGATGATGTATTAAATGAAGAAGAGCAGAAAATGTTATACGAGCTAATGACGAAAGTTCATAAGCATAGTGAAAAAAAAGAATTACCGCAAGAGTAATTTTTTTTACACTATCAATTGACTAATCAAGTGATGTTGTAAGCAATAGGGAAAAACATTTGACTTACAAATGTTTTTAAAAGAGAAAATAATAACACCTCATCAAAGGAGAGAGCAATGATGGAAAAATACCGTATGAATACAAGTAAAGGAATGGAGTTTGGATTATATTCAATTGGGGATCATGTTTTAAATCCACATAACGGAGAGAAAATTAGTGCTGAACAAAGAATTCATGAATTAATTAAAACAGCAAAGTTAGCGGATGAAGCTGGACTTGATGTATTTGCTATCGGTGAAAGTCATCAAACGCACTTTACAACGCAAGCTCATACAGTTATTTTAGGAGCGATTGCGCAAGCTACGAAAAATATAAAAATTGCAAGTTCAGCAACGATAATAAGTACATCTGATCCGGTACGAGTATACGAGGACTTTGCTACACTTGATTTGATTTCTAATGGACGTGCAGAAATTGTGGCTGGTCGTGGATCTCGTATTGGGGGATATAGTTTACTTGGTTATGATGTGAATGATTATGAAGAGTTATTTGAAGAGAAGATGGATCTTTTATTAAAAATTAATAAAGAGGAACATGTAACATGGAATGGACAGTTCAGAGCACCGCTTGCGCATGCATCGGTTATTCCAAGAGCTAAAAATAATAACTTACCAATTTGGCGTGCAGTTGGTGGCCCACCAGCTAGTGCGATTAAAGCAGGACGTGCAGGTGTACCAATGATGATAACAACACTAGGTGGCCCAGCTATTAACTTTAAAGGATCAGTAGATGCTTACCGTGAGGCGGCTGCGCAAAGTGGATTTAATCCAGCGAGTTTGCCAGTTGCAACAACGAGTTTATTTTACACAGCAAAAAATTCACAAGACGCACTTAGTGAATACTATCCTCACATTAATGCTGGTATGCTTACGCTACGCGGTGGTGGGTATCCGAAACAACAATTTACAAATGCAATAGATTACCGTGACGCGTTAATGGTTGGTAGCCCACAACAAATTATCGAAAAAATGCTTTACCAATATGAATTGTTTGGGCAACAACGTTTTATGGCAGAAATTGATTTTGGTGGTGTACCATTTGATAAAATTGAGAAAAACATCGAATTAATTGCTACTGAAATTTTACCGGCTATTAGAAAACATACAGCAAAGTAATTTGAAAAATACCGAGAGTCTAATCGATTCTCGGTATTTTTTTATGTATGAATTTAGTTTGAAAAAATGACAATAAAATGAATTTTTAGTCTAGAAAGAGGGAGTATATTTTCTATTTTTGAATAACATTATTTCGTGTTTGAATTTTAGAAATACATTTTTCTCTTGACAAAAAAATAACGAATTTATCCATTGATTAATAGGACATTTTTTCGTAGAAAAGTCAAGTGTATAAAGAGAGAAACGATTATTTTATTGATGCAAAGATAAGTCTCATATTAAAAAAACACATTTTATCGATGAGAAAAATATAATTCAAAAAAATACCAAAAGACATATTTCAGACAAAATGATGTCAATAATACGTCAAAAATCAGCTGAATTTACTATGCAGGTATATTATACAATTCGATTAACGAATAAAACACTACAGAAATAGTGAAAAGGTAAAAAATAGCATTACAATAGTTTGAAAAACTGAAACTTCATATTTTTCGACAATACATACAAAATGTTTTTGTCTTTTCGTATTTCTTAATAATTGAGTTTGATAAGATTGCTCAATTAACTTTTATTATAAAAACTATGAAGGAAGTGATTGTAGTATGGAAACGCTCGAATTGGCACGAATACAATTCGCATCAACAACGATTTTCCATTACTTTTTTGTTCCGCTGTCTATTGGTTTAGCTTTTATCATTGCGTTAATGCAAACGTTATATGTGGTAAAGGGACAAGAAATTTATAAGAAGATGACAAAGTTTTGGACGCAAATATTCCTTGTTAACTTTGCAGTAGGTGTAGTAACTGGTATTCTACAAGAATTCCAGTTTGGCATGAACTGGTCAACCTATTCACGTTTCGTAGGCGATGTGTTTGGTCCATCACTTGCGATTGAAGGTTTATTAGCATTTTTCATTGAGTCTACATTTTTAGGTTTATGGGTATTCGGTGAGGATAAATTACCGAAGCGCATTCATCTTTTATGTATTTGGCTCCTTTCAATTGGAACAATGTTATCAGCATTTTGGATTTTAACTGCAAGTGCATTTATGCAATCGCCAGTAGGATATGAAATGGCAGCAGATGGACGTGCACAAATGAATGATTTCTTAGCAATTATTCAAAATCCACAATTATGGGTACAATTCCCGCATACCATTACAGCGGCAATTGCAACTGGTGCATTCTTTATTGCCGGTGTGAGTGCATGGAAAATAACGAAAGCGCAAGAAACTGAAGTGTTTAAAAAATCATTCCGCATTTCTATCATTGTTGGAACACTTACAACGGCGCTAGTACTATTCTTCGGTCATGCGCAAGCACAACAATTAATTAAGACACACCCAATGAAAATGGCAGCAGCTGAAGCGTTATGGAATACGAGTGAAGATCCAGCGCCATTTACAGTATTTGCGAAAATTGATGCGGAGAAGAAAGAAAATTCGTTTGAAATTCAAATCCCGTATATGCTAAGTCTATTATCATATGATAAATTTAGCGGCCAAGTAGAAGGGATGAATCAAATTCAAAAGCAATATGAAGAAAAATATGGGCCTGGAGATTATATTCCACCAGTACACACGATGTTCTGGAGCTTTAGAGCGATGGTAATGAGTGGAACATTTATGCTTCTTCTAGGAGCGTACGGTTGGTTCTTATCAAGAAAAGATCGTTTAGCTGAAAAAACTTGGTATTTAAAATTAATGGTGTATGCAATTTCACTACCGTTTATCGGTAATACAGTAGGATGGATTATGACTGAAATGGGACGTCAACCTTGGGTAGTTTTCGGTGTTATGAAAACGGAAGATGCTGTATCTCCAAATGTTACGTTCGGAGAAGTGCTATTCTCTTTAGTTTCGTTCACATCATTATATTTAATTATAGGTGGAATTACAGTTTACTTATTCGTTCGTATTATTAAAGGACATGAGAATAAGAAAGCGAAACAGGATTCTCAAAGCCATGATCCATTTGATAAGGAGGATGAGTATGTTATCTCTTAATGAGTTGTGGTTTATTATTATTGCAGTTTTATTCGTTGGCTTCTTTGTACTTGAAGGTTTCGATTTCGGTGTAGGTATAGTTTCAAGGTTTTTAGGAGAAAACGATTTAGAGAAAAGAATATATTTAAATACAATTGGTCCATTTTGGCACGCGAATGAAGTATGGCTTGTTTGTGCAGGTGGCGCTATGTTTGCGGCATTCCCGCATTGGTATGCAACTTTATTTAGTGGGTTTTACATTCCGTTTGTATTTATGCTTCTTGCTTTAATTATTAGAGGTGTTTCTTTTAAATTCCGTGCGAAAATAGATAATCATAAATGGAAAGGCTTTTGGGATTGGGGTATGTTTTTAGGAAGTTTACTACCGCCTATCCTTTGGGGAGTTGCCATTGCTAACTTTATGGTAGGTATTCCAATTGATGAGACGAAAAATGCTGTAGGTGGATTCTTACAATTACTTCATCCATTTGCATTACTTGGAGGAGTCATGTTCCTTCTGTTATGTATTGTTCATGGATTGCAATTCCTTACTATACGTACAACAGGTAAGTTAAGAGAACGTGCACGTATTGCCGCGTTGAAAATTGCACCACTCGCAATTATAGCACTTCTTATTTTTGCCGGTGTAGGGTTATGGAAAACAGATATTTTCACTGGTCATGGTACAGAGTGGATTATGGTTCCAATCGGAGCTTTTGTAGCATTATGTGCGTCAACATTATTAAATAAAAGAAGAAGAGATGGTTGGGCTTTCTTTATGACAAGTTTAACAATCATTTTACTAAGTGCGAGTGTGTTTGCTGGCATGTTCCCACGTGTCTTAATTAGCTCGTTAGGGTCAATATACGATTTGACAATTTATAATGCAGCATCAGGAGATTATGCACTAAAACTGATGACATATTTTTCAATTGCTATATTGCCATTTGTTTTGGGAAGTCAAATATGGAGTTTCTATGTGTTTAGACAACCTGTTAAGTCAGATAAAGATTTGGAGTACTAATGAAAAGAAAAAGAGGACTTCCGTCGTATCCTGGTAGCCGAGTTTTATATGTAGTGTTAACAATCATTAGCATGTTAGAAGCTTTTAGTATTATTGCACAAACAGTGTTTTTAGCGCGAGCTATTACGTTTTTATTTCAGGGAGAAGTAGTGCAATCTGTGTTAAATGAAACAGTTTATTTCGGAATCACGTTTGCAGTACGTCACTTGCTAGTTCAAATGTCACAAATATTAGTGGAACGTTTCGCTGAAAAAACAGGATCGCTACTGAGAAAACAATTAATAGAGGCGTATTTCACATTAGGTCCACGGTATGTTCAAACTGTTGGAACAGGTCATCTGGTTACCTTATCGATAGAGGGTATTGAGAAATTTAAAACATATATTGAATTAACAATTCCTAAAATGATTAGAAGTAGTATCGTACCAGGACTAATTGTACTATATGTTTTTACACTAGATATTGAGTCTGGAATCATTTTAGTTGTAACGATTCCTATCGTAATTATTTTTATGATCCTACTAGGATTAGCAGCGCAGAAAATGGCGGATAGCCAATATGAAACATATCGTGTTCTTTCTAATCATTTTGTAGATACGTTAAAAGGATTAGAAACATTAAAGTATTTAGGTCAAAGTAAACAACACGAAGGAAAGATTGAGAAAGTAAGTAAAAGATATAGAAAAGCAACGATGCGTACTTTGCGAGTTGCTTTTCTTTCTTCATTTGCATTAGATTTCTTTACGAGTTTATCAATTGCATTTGTAGCGGTCGGATTAGGGATACGTTTAATAGATGGAACAATTGTACTATTGCCAGCCCTTACGATTTTAATTTTAGCTCCGGAATACTTCTTGCCGATTAAACAAGTTGGAGCAAATTATCATGCTACGTTAGATGGACAACTTGCAATGGAGCAAATAGAAGAGATTTTACAGCGACAAAAAGAAATAGGGAAGAAAGAATCTAATGTAGACTTAATATGGAATTCAACTAGTAACTTGAAATTACAAGATGTAAAAGTAAAGAATGATGAATCTGAAAAAGCTATATTAGAGGGAATTGATTTTACTTGGAATGGAAACGGCGCTATAGGTGTAATTGGTGAAAGTGGAGCAGGGAAATCGACGTTAATCGATGTATTAGCTGGATTTTTAACTCCTTCGGGTGGAAAGATGATCGTAAATGGTGTAGAAATTGACGGGTCTACTCGTGAAGAGTGGCAAAAGAATATTGCTTATATTCCGCAGCAACCTTATATTTTCCCGCTTTCATTAAAAGATAACATTTGTTTCTATGAAACAAATACAACTGATGAAGAAGTGGAAAGAGTTATGAATGAAGTCGGTCTTCGTTCACTTGTTACATCGCTTCCAAATGGAATGTATGAAAGAATTGGAGAAGGTGGGCGTATGCTGAGTGGCGGACAAGAACAACGTGTCGCAATGGCGCGAGCCCTTTTAAGCAAAAAGCCAATTATTTTATTAGACGAGCCTACGGCACATCTTGATATTGAAACTGAATTTGAAATAAAGCAAGCGATGTTACGTCTGTTTGAAGGTAAGTTAGTATTTCTTGCAACACATCGTCTTCACTGGATGAAACAAATGGATCATATTCTTATTTTAAATAAAGGGAAAATGATAGAAAGTGGAACGTATGAAGAACTTGTAAAGAATGAGGCATTACATGTTCACAGGAAAGAGAGGGGATAGAGATGAGTAACTGGATTAAACCGTATATACAGCAAAATAAAGGTAGAATGACTGTAACTCTTTTCCTTGGTCTTCTTGGAGTTAGTTCAGGTGCAATGCTACTTTTCATTTCAGGTTATTTAATCTCTAAATCTGCTCTTAGACCAGAAAATGTAATGGCAGTTTATGTACCTATCGTTGCAACACGTGCGTTTAGTATAGGACAAGCGGTATTTCATTATGTAGAGCGTTTAGTTGGACACGATGTTGTATTACGCATATTAGAAAAGATGAGAACGAAACTATATGGGATAGTAGAACCACAGGCGTTATTTTTCCGTTCACGATTTCAAACGGGCGATATGTTAGGCGTATTATCCGAAGATATAGAGCATTTACAAAACCTATATTTACGTACAATATTTCCTAGCATATTAGCATTAGTTGTATATAGCATATTCGTACTTGTTATCGGTACATTTGACGTAGTGTTTGCACTTATTGCAGGGTGTATGCTAGCTATTATCGTTTTTCTGCTTCCATTTGTATCGTTACTTTTAATGAAGCGACATCATGTTACTTTAAAACAAGGAAGAAACCGTTTGTATCAACAACTAACAGATGCTGTTTTTGGATTATCTGATTGGCAAGCAAGTGGTAGAAAAGATGAATTCATTGATAAGTATGTAGAGCAAAATGCTCAGTTGTTAAAAACGGAAAAAAGAATGAAGCGTTGGAATCATATTCGGGACAGTATTATTCAATTAGTAGTGGGTATTGTAGTTATTGCAATGATTATATGGACTGGAAATGAGGCTGCGAGTGAACAAATTGCTCCTACCGTTATTGCGGCTTTCGTCTTAATGACGTTATCTGTCACAAACGCGTTAATTCCTCTGTCAGATGCTATCGATCGAATTCCATCATATGTAGAATCCGCTCATCGTCTCAATCAAGTAGAAGGTAATGGTGTTTTACAGGATGAAAAGGAATTACCTAGAGATAAAGATTATGTTGCACCAAAACATATAGACATTGAATTAAATCATGTATCGTATAGTTACCCACATAGTAATGAAGTTGCATTGAAAGACGTATCATTACAAATAAAAGCAGGAAAGAAAATTGCCATTTTAGGAAGAAGCGGAACCGGAAAATCTACTTTGTTAAAATTGTTAACAGGTGCGCTAAGCCCGTTACATGGTGAAGTTTTATTGAATAGTGAACATGCTCACACGAATCTTTTATCAAAATATATTTCTGTATTGAATCAAAAGCCGCATTTATTCGATACGACAATTGGAAATAATGTGCGAATCGGCAAACAAGAGGCAACAGATGAAGAGATATGGAAAGCTTTAGAGAAAGCACAATTAGCTTCTCATATTGTTTCTCTTCCAGATGGATTACAAACAAAAATGCATGAGATGGGAAAAAGATTTTCTGGTGGGGAAAGACAACGGGTTGCTTTTGCAAGAACGCTAATGCAAGAAGCACCAATCATTGTACTAGATGAACCTACAATCGGCTTAGATCCAAAGACAGAATTATCTTTAATAGAAACGATGTTTTCTGCAACGGAAGAAAAGACAGTAATTTGGATTACGCACCATCTTGTAGGAATGGAGCATGTTGATGAAGTAATATTCCTTGATCGTGGTCAAATTGTGATGCAAGGTAGTCATGAACAACTTCTGAAAGAAAATGAGAAGTATCGTATGCTTTATGAGTTAGACAAAGGAATATAATTTTATTAAGTATGTAATGGAAAAATAGCTACGCCTAATGGTGGAGCTATTTTTTGTTTTGAAATAAATATTCTATTCTTTTTTTGATGGATGGCAAATGTATATGATGGTTACGAATGAAAAATGAATTTCATATTATACATATAATGGAGGGGATATACGTGAAGGAGCAGTATAAAATTATTGTTTTAAGTGATGAATTATCAAAGGAGAAGATTCAAAATACATTAGACAAAAATAAATGTAAAACAATCGTTCATCTTGTAGACGTGTCAGCTATTGTTCAAATAGAAAATTCTTTTCAATATATAGTCATTTGGAGAATGGATGCAGAAAAAATTACAAATGAATTGATAAATAGGGGCGTGCAAAGTACAAAAATTATTAATTTAACAAAATACATGTATGAATGGAGGAATAAATTAATTTCTATCTATCAAATAAATCCGGATCTTATGTCTTTATACATTTCTATGAAAAAAGCAAAGGGTGATCCGACGTATGAATTATTTGCGACGGGCTTATCTTATCCGCATTGTGGCATAAGTACGGAGCTCCTCTCAAAAAAGTCAATAAAACTAACACTTCCATCGCAAGATTTATACTATGATTATTTAATAGCATCACAACTTCTATCAAACAATCATTCCTTTCAATATTGTTTAATAGGAATAGCTTATTTCTCGTTTTATTTTGACATGTCGTTATCATCTGAATCATATAGAATTCACAAAGTATATTATCCATTGTTTCAGGACGGTCATCATACTGTCGTTCATTCTCATCTACCCACTGATGGGTTCTCACACCTAGATACGCCGAAACCGCTTTTTTCTATTTTTAACATGCATTTTGAGTATATTTTATTAGATGAACTAAAAAATGAATCATTGATACTGCCTTGGATACACGCTGAATGGAATACCACTCCTCCTCACATTCCTTTTGAAGAACACGGGAAAATAAGAGCAGCTTCACATGCTAAATTATCATATCCTCATACTTTAGTTGAAAATAAAACGATTTTCAAAAAATATTTAGAACTATTGTTAAAACATGATATAAAACCACTAATTGTTGTATTTCCTGTTACTTCACATTATTTCAATTGTAGTAGTAAGAAATTAAAAGAAGATTTTTATAACGTTATAAAAGATTTTCAATCTCAATATTCTTTTCAAATTATAGATTTATTTGATTCGCCATTATTTTGCGATGATGATTTTTATGATAGTGATCATATGAATAAAAAAGGTGCAAATAAAATGTCCGTGTTATTAAATATGTTTATTCAGGAACGAAAAGTATGATATTTCGTTTCATGTCTGCATAAAAGTATATAGGCTCCATTCGGTTACAGTAATGTGATTTTTGTGTCGCGTATATAAATAATATGCGAAGAGGTGAGAGAGTAAAATGAGAACTCGTATTGAAAGAAATGAAGAGGTGGTAGATCAACTTCCGTTGGTAAGTGTATTAATTCCTACATATAATCGTCCACGCTACTTTGAAGAGGCGTTATGTAGTGTGTTAGAACAAACGTACCCTAATATAGAAATTATAGTTGGAGATGATAGTACGAATGATGAAACAGAAAAGGTGTTACAAAAATACTTATGTGATCATTCAAATATTACTTATATAAAAAACAGGTCAACTCTCGGGCAGTTTGAAAATGCTCTAATGTTATTTAATGAAGCGAGCGGTGAGTATATAAATTTTTTAATGGACGATGATATCTTTCATGTGGATAAAATTGAAAAAATGATGAAGTATTTTTTCAATGATCTAGCTAATGAAATTAAGCTTGTAACATCCCATCGTCAAGTAATTGATGAAAAAGGGAAAGAACTACGACATATTTATTCAACTGTCCGTTTATTTAAAGAGGATACGATTATAGAGGGAACAGAATTAGCAAATAGGGTAATTGTCGATCAAAAAAATTATATTGGAGAACCGACAACAGTTTTATTTCGTAAAAATGATTTACAAGAACCGTATGGGATTTTTGATAAGAGGAGGTATCTTTGTAACGTAGATATAGCTTCATGGTTATCTTTATTAAGTAAAGGAAAAGCAGTATATATAGCAGAGACACTGAGTTACTTTCGATTACATCCAGATCAACAGTTAAATGAATCTAATAAAATGATGGATGGATTAGAAGATTTTTCACATAGTATTTTAGCAGGAGAAAAATATGGTTTCTTATCTAACGAAACAGAGTTAGATAAAGCGATAACTAATTTTCTAGATTATGCAAGAAGGATAGTTCCATCATCAATATTATATACATTAGACTATTATCAAAAAATTAAAGAAAAGAAAATAAACATAGAAAAGAAAAAACAACATATAAATAATAATTCGCCTTTACCGAAAGTAAGTATACTTATTCCTGCGTACAATAGGCCGTATTACTTGGAATTGGCGCTTAACAGCGCTCTGAATCAAACATATGAAAATATTGAAATTATTATTTCTGACGACAGTACAAATAATGAAGTCAATGCTATGATTCAACCGTATTTACGTGAATATGAGTGTATTACATATGTTAAAAATGAAACGCCGTTAGTTGCTGAAAACTTTAATAAGTGTATAGAACTTGCGAACGGGGATTATATAAACTTTTTATTAGATGATGACTTATTTCATCATGAAAAGATCGAGAGAATGATGAAATACTTTTTGACGTTAGAAAATATTTCATTTGTGACGTCTTATCGTGAACTGATTGATGAGAACGGAGAGATATTACCACCTTCAACTTTGAATATGAAAATTGCGAAAGAAACTACACTTTTTGAAGGAAAAGAATTAGGGAATTACATATTGAAAAATTTAAAAAATATAGTGGGTGAGCCGACAACTGTTCTGTTTAATCGGAACTTGTTTGAAGGGAAGTTTGGGTATTTTAAAGGGAAGGCTTATTCTGCTATTAATGACATTGCAACTTGGTTAGATATGATGAGGAAAGGGAAAGTAGTTTATATAAAAGAGCCTCTTAGTTATTTTAGACAACATAGTGGACAAAATCAAAAACAAATGCATTTTATTTTAATGACAATTGACGAATGGATTGAATTAATTATAGATGCATATAATAGTGGTTTTTTAAGTTCTGAGAGGGATTATAAAGAGAGCCTATCTTATTGTTTAGAAAATGCAGGATTTATAGTTAAAGATGCAGTAAAAAATGGAGAACTAGATCAAATTTATAATGAAAAGATTAAAAAAGGATTAAACAAGCTAGTTGCTCATATGTTTGAGAAAGAACCTTGTTATTGTCAATATTGCAATCAACAATTTGAAAAATTTTTACCTTGGCCAGCAGATTATGATTTTCCGAAATATAAATTTGAGATGTGGAATAAAGATACAGGGATATGTCCAGTTTGTAGTTCAATGGATCGTGAAAGATTATATCGTGCGTACATTGAAACGGAAACGGACTTGTTAAGTAGAAAATATACTATGCTTCATATTGCACCTGAAGCGAATTTAAGGGATTGGTTTAACGAGTATAAAAATATTACGTATGTATGTGGGGATATAGAACCAAAGGATCCATTAATGAAGGAAATTGATGTTACAAGTATTACATATGATAGTAATACGTTTGATGTAATTTTGTGTAGCCATGTATTAGAACACGTTCTTGACGATGATAAAGCAATGCGAGAGTTATATAGGGTTTTAAAACCAAATGGATGGGGAATTATTCAAGTACCAATCGTAATGAATGTAGATTCTATTATAGAGAATAAATTAATTGTAACACCACAATTGAGAAAATTAGCTTTTGGTCAAGAAGATCATGTGAGAATTTATAATCAATCGGGATTCATTCAACGATTAACGAATGCAGGATTTAAGGTGGAATTATATAACATAGCTGAAAGACAAGGAATGAAAAGTGCGAGGAAATTTGGATTATCTGAAACAGATATGCTCTATATTGTCCGAAAATGATAGGAAGGAATAAATAGATATGGAGAATATTCCTTTTTTACGTGCTTCAACTGTACCAGTAATTGAGTATTTAGATGAATTGAAGGAAATTGATGCATCGCACATATATACGAATTATGGACCTATAAATCAACGTTTTGAACAAACAATTATGTCGGGATTTTTTCAGAACAGGGGAGCTGTTACAACAGTAGCAAACGCAACGTTAGGGTTAATGGCGGCCATTCAACTTAAGAAAAGAAAAAAAGGAAAGTATGCCCTCATGCCTAGTTTTACATTCCCTGCAACTCCATTAGCGGCTATTTGGTGTGGGTTGGAACCTTATTTTATTGATATTTCAATAGATGATTGGTATATGGATAAAACAGTACTCTGGGATAAGATTGAAGAATTAAAAGAAGAGGTTGCGATTGTTGTCCCGTACGCAACTTTTGGCTCATGGATGAACTTAGAAGAATATGAAGAATTAGAGAAAAAAGGTGTTCCGGTTGTCGTAGATGCGGCACCGGGATTTGGATTAATGAATGGAGGGATGCATTACGGTCAAGATTTTAGTGGAATGATCATATATAGCTTTCATGCAACAAAGCCTTTCGGAATTGGTGAAGGAGGGCTCATATATAGTAAAAATGAAGAAGATATACAACGTATTAAAAGAATGGGGAATTTCGGATTTGATACAAATCGTGAATGTACGATGATGGGGTTTAATTGTAAAATGTCTGAATATGCAGCCGCGATTGGGATTGCAACTATGAAAAAATGGGATGACAAATTAAAAGAACGCACCCGTATTTCTGAATGGTATAAACAATTGTTACAAAGTAATGGGTTAATGAAAAAAGGGTGGCAACTCCAAAAGACAGAAGCAGTTATTCAGCAATTTATGCCTATTCTTTGTCCGGAAGAAGTTCGCAACAAACAAGTAATAGAAGACCTGAAAAAACAGAAAATAGAAGCTAGATTATACTTTTCGCCCTCTTGCCACCAACAAGTTCTTTTTAGAAACTATAAGTCTACAGATTTAACAAGAACGAATAAAATAGCAAAACGAATAGTAAGTTTGCCTTTATGGGAAGGAATGACGAAAGAAATAGTAGAACAAATTGTAATCTGTTTAGGACAGAAGGTGGTGTCGGCAGATGAATAGTTTTTATAGTCAAGAAGAGCTAAAGAAAATTGGATTTTTATCTGTTGGGAAAAATGTATTGATTAGTAAAAAAGCAAGTATATATAATCCAGGTGTTATATCAGTTGGTAATCATGTAAGAATTGATGATTTTTGCATTTTAAGTGGCAAAATCACAATTGGAAGTTATTCGCATATATCAGCGTATACAGCGTTATATGGAGGGGAAGTTGGAATTGAAATGCATGACTTTGCAAATATCTCAGCTAAAACAATCGTATATGCAGTACTAGATGATTTCAGTGGGAATACATTAATGGGGCCAACCGTCCCGAATCAATATAGGAATGTGAAAACAGAAAAAGTTATTTTAAAAAAACATGCGATTATTGGTGCTAATTCTATTCTTTTTCCAAATGTAACTATAGGAGAAGGCACGGCAGTAGGTGCGATGAGTATGGTAAAAGAGAGTTTAGATGATTGGTATATTTACGCTGGAATTCCCGTAAGGAAAGTAAAACCTCGTCAAAAAAAGATGCTAGAGTTAGAAATTGATTTTTTAAAAAGCATTCATTCTTAACAAAAAAGAATGAATGCTTTTTATTTTTATCCCGCTATTTGCCGATAAAGATTCCACTGGTGAGGGCTAATTAAAGTTTCACTTTATGATAGAGCAGAGTGTATCTTAACTTATTATGTTTTAAATTTTGCTGACCAAGGCAATACTGAGCCATAGTGAATGTAAAGTTGGAGGGCGAGCGTATATGTTTGATGAGGATGGGATTGTTTTAATTATGGAACCAGCTGATGAAAGAAACTTGAGGAGATTTATTTTTTCAGTGCCAAAGTCAGTGTATGAAAAGAAGGGGCTTACATTACACTATGGAACAGCTATAGGACAAGGGTATATGGATATAATTGAAGATATTATAAGTGTACATATAGAAATAGATGTTGTAACGATAATAGGGCATGTAAGAGGGTAAATAGCTATTTGAAAAAGGTTATAAACAATTTAGCTAGAAGTTATGTATAGAGAAAATTACAGACAATTATAAGGACGAAGGGGGTCTAAAATGAAAATAAAATCAATTGTATTAGTATTCATAGTTTCAATTGGTTTAATGGGATGTTCAATAGTGGAAGAAGGAAAGAACTCCATAGATTATGCTCAAAAGGCGACAGACTATGTAAATGAAATAAGTGCATTTGCAAATGATGCACCAGCATTAGCAGAAAAGGCCGTTAATGATAGCGAGGCTCGAAAAGAATTAGAAACGAAGCTTAGTGAAATTAAACAAGATATACCCGCATTCAATGAATTAACGCCACCTGATGTAGCAAAGGATCTTCATCAACAAATCGTCGGATATAACGAAAAGTTAAATACGTTAATTGATACGGCGAAGACAAAGATAGAAGAAGGCAAAGTGGATGTAGAGCAATTTAAAAACTCTGAGCTTATGCAGACGGTAGATCAAGTTCGAGATTTGAAAGATAAAGTGCAAAATTTAGGTCAATAGTAAAAAGCTCCGTTTGTGATAAACGGAGCTTTTTGTATAAGTGATTACTTAATAAAATACACCACAACACCCATTAAAATGATAGTATTCCCAATTACTTTTCTTTTCGTTACTTTTTCACCTAAAAAATACCAACCGAAAATTAATATGATGATATAACTTAATGATTCTAATGCAGAGACTTGATTTATTGTCAGTCCCTTTAAGGCGATAATATTGAATCCTGCGTTAAGTACAAATAAAGAGTAACCGATGATTACATATGGATTTACATATTCTTTTAATTTAGAATCATATTGCTGTAAAGTAGCCTTTTTTAATAAAATTTGTGAGTAATTGGCCAATACGATTCCAAAGATCAATAACAACATATAACTATTCATCTTTTGTCACCACCACAATTCCGACGATAATAATAGCCGCACCAAGTAAATGATTCCACTGTATCGTATCTCCAAATAGAACTACTGACCAAAGCATTGACCACAGTATAATAATTCCGCGATGTGAATATGCTTTCGATATTTCGAAATGCTTAATTACTTGTTGCCATAAAATTGCATATCCGAATAAAAGTACAACTAGTCCGAAATAAGCAATAAAAAATGAGATGGAAGCAATGGGAAACTTAGCTGCCCATTTCATGTAAACCACAATGATAGAATATATCAAAAAAGCTACATGTAAAAATACGTAATTTTTAATAGTTGGTTTCATTTATTCACTCTCTTTTACATATAAATATATATTTATATCTATCTTTTCCTAATAATAGATATTAGAACGTATTTTGTTTAATCTTTCACATTCCAAATTATATAGTATCATGGCTTTTATTGTAAAACAATAGAAGCTATGCATTCATTTTTTCCAAGGTTCTACAACATGTATCGTTTTATTTGTTGCATCCAACTTTACTTGAATACCGATAGGCATGGTAATCATGGGATGTGTATGACAACAATCGAAGTCAGCTAGAAAAGGAATTCTTTGATTTTGAAGTACTTCTAATAGTATTTCAAAAGGTTTTCGATTTGTACCACAATCATCAAATTGCTCATGTTTTCCAAGAATGATACCTGAAATTTTATCGAATACACCGTTAATTTTAAGTAATGAAAAGCTTCTTTCAATAGTAGCTGCATCTTTTGAACTGTCCTCAATGAAGAGAATGTCGCCTTCTTGAATATGTGGCATATAGGGGCTACCCAAAATTCCTTGTATCGTGTTTAAATTCCCGCCAATAATACGCCCAGTAGCTTTTCCATCAATTACTGAAATCCAATCGTTTGGTCGAAGTTCTTTCTCCTTCGTCTTTTCTTCCCAATTAATAAATTCATCTGACCAAAATAATGGTTGTTTTATATGATAAGGAAGAGAATGATCATGTAGTAAAGTTTCAGCAAAATATTTGTATGTGCAATCAACAAAAGGTTCAAATTCGCCAAAGGAAGGGACGAGAGCTGGTCCATAAAATGTAGGGATTCCTGTTTTGGCGTAAATTGCTAGTAATAAAGCAGTTGCATCTGAATACCCAATCATTATTTTAGGGTTCTTTAGAAAAGCATCATAATCAATATAAGGTAATATTGAATTTGAATTCATCCCACCAATTGTTGACATAATACAAGAAATATTAGGATTTCTTATTAAGACATTTAGCTCCTCAGCACGCTCTTGTATACTACCAGAACGATAAAAATCATATCGACCTGTTAGTGAACCTTCTAATATATGAAATCCTTTCTGTTGTAAGTAAGATTTCGCTCGTTCAAATCTTTTTGGAGAAGTGTAGGTTACTGGAGAAGAAGGTGAGTAAATCCCAATTGTGTCTCCGTATTTTAATGATTTTGGAAGTGGCATTTGTATGAATCCCTTCTATTAATAGTTTTATTCATAAGGATTTATCATTGAATATTCTTATATTTCAGTATTGTTATTGTAACATACATGCATTGAAATAATAATTACTGTAGATGAATAAATATGCTTTTTACCTTGACGATATAAAGGGAAAGTTGTTATGGTTAAATGTGAGTGTATAAAAGGTTTGTTAAAGGAGTTTTGAAATGAAGCGGTTAAAATGGGGAAGGCTGACAGTCCTATTAGTCATTGTTTTAGGGATATGTTGGTTCTTATTCCAAGGAACTCAAAAGAGTGCAACAAGTATAGAGGGACAACCTTTACAAGTGGCAGAACTACCTAAAACAGGATTAGTTGAAAAAGTAGTCCCACCAAAGTACATACCACCGGAAATTGATGCAAAAGCAGCTATGATTATTGATGCGAGTAATGGAGATATTATTTATCAACATAATGAAAATGAGGCTTTTGCGCCAGCAAGTATGTCTAAGATGATGACAGCATATCTTCTATTAGAAAATGTACATAATGGGAAAGTTCGCTGGGAAGATCCGGTGAAAATGAGTGCGAAAG
Organism: Bacillus sp. (in: firmicutes); assembly: GCF_031983925.1. NCBI lineage: Bacteria > Bacillati > Bacillota > Bacilli > Caryophanales > Bacillaceae > Bacillus > Bacillus sp. (in: firmicutes). The sequence goes on from NZ_DALYZR010000001.1 coordinate 596,927, forward strand.
CGGCACAAACAGAGGGAGCGAGAATCCCAGTACAAGTTAATGACACATTAACTGTTAAAGATTTATATCATGCATTAATGATTGAGTCAGCTAATAATTCAGCTGTGGCTTTAGCAGAACATATGGCAAAATCGGAGAAAGATTTCGTTCAGCTTATGAATGCAAAAGCGAAACAGTTAAAAATGTCGGAACATGCTAAATTTGCAAATGCTTCTGGATTACAAGAGCCCGATGGAAGTGAAACAAAAATGACGGCTGGTGATGTAGCAAACTTGGCGTATCATCTTATAAAAGATTACCCAGAAATATTAGAAGTGACTCACTTACGTCAAAGTCAGTTAGCATTTAATAATATTAATGTTATAAGTACAAATGATATGTTAAACAAAAATAATAAAGCTTTATATATAGAAGGAATAGACGGATTAAAAACAGGATTTACAGATAGCGCAGGGTATTGTTTTACGGGTACAGCAAAACAAGGTGATACTCGTATTATTACAGTTGTTATGGGAACAAAAGGTAAAACAAAGCGTTTTACAGAGACGAATAAGCTAATGTCTTATGCATTTGGGTTAGTTAATTAAGTGAAATACTGAGTTGGATCATCATATAAGAAAGGCAATTTGTTGTTACGTATTATCGGTAACAACAAATTGCCTTTTATTTTTTAGCACTAATAAAGTAAAAAGGTAAAAAATGTGAGTGTTATTATTTGAGTTTATTATTGTTTGTTTATATTATAAAGTTAGAAACTTATTAATGATAAGTTTTGAGGGGCATATGATGTGTACATAGGAAAAAGCCTCAAATGAAAATTGGAGGGAATTATGATGGCAAAAGATTTTTACTCAGCAATTGAAGACAGAAGATCTATTTACGCAATTAGTAAAGAACAAGTAGTTTCTGATGAAAAAATTCAAGAAGTGATTTATCATGCTGTAAAACATACACCTTCAGCTTTTAACTCTCAGAGTGCTCGTGTTGTCGTCTTGCTTGGAGAACAACACGATAAGTTATGGGATATTACGAAAGAAACGTTACGAAAAATTGTACCTGAAAATAACTTAGCTTCTACGGAAGAAAAAATGAATGCATTTAAAAGTGGTTATGGAACAGTTCTATACTTCGAAGATAGTGAAGTGGTGGAACAACTGCAAGAAAAATTTGCATTATACAAAGAGAACTTTCCAATTTGGTCTCAGCAATCCTCTGGAATGTTACAATTTGCAATTTGGACAGCTTTGGAAATTGAAGGGTTTGGTGCTACATTGCAACATTACAATCCATTAATTGATGAAGAAGTGAGAAAAGAATGGGGAGTTCCAGAAAATTGGAAGCTTATTGCGCAAATGCCGTTTGGTAAACCAGTTGTACCTGCAGGTGAAAAAGAATACCAGCCTTTAGAAAACCGTGTGAAAATTTATAAATAATGTAGGAACGAGTGGGGGAATTGTTTATCCCCCACTAATTATTATTTGAACCAATCGGGGTTTTGCTACTTATAAAAAGGTGAACAGGGATACAACCTGTTCACCTTTTTATAAGTAGTAAGGATTTTTTTGATAGGAATTTTTCATCTGATTTTTTAATTCGTTTTTACGTGTTTCAATAGTTGATATTTTTTGTAAGGTAATAATTGAAACGAATTGAAAAAAAGCATAGTACAGTTCTATATTTTTATTTATAGGATCATCTATTATGTTTTTCATAAATATACCTCCCTTTTGATTCCACTATTTGCAAGCAATAAAACGCTCATCTTAAAATTCAATTGCTTTCCGTGTAGGGTAAATAAAATGTGTATAGATTAAAACGCTACTATATATGATAATATAAATACCCTATAAATTCCATAGACAGTTAAAAATGCGTAGCGGAATGTGTATTTTCGTCAAATTAGAACAAAATTTTTGAAGTTAAATCTTACAAATCGTCAAATCTTTTAAAAGCGATAGATAGTATCAAAAATAGTTTTCTAAAAATATTATACTATTGATAAAAAAAGTGTTTTTTGTCATGATAAGAGTATACTTCATAGGAGGAACTATACTAGGAAATACATTCTTTGCATTGTGTTAGATGAATAGAAATTTTTTAAGTGGATAGAAAATATATACTAAGATAATGAATGATATGTCGAATTTTCAATAAAATACATAAGAAATATAAAAAAAGCATTGCAAAAAGAGTAAGTTTAATGGTAAAGTTCACATGAAGTTCACACGGATTTCACTTCGCTCGTTTAAAATGAACTCTGTGTGAAAAATAAAACTCTTGTTAAAAAATGGAACTTAATGAATATTTTACTTTGATAATATTGTAAAGTATTAAGTTTATAAGTTTTTTTAAAGAGGATAGTAGGGAAAGGAAGTAAAGACAACTTATGAAAAAAGTAATTGCAGGTTTAGCAGCAGCTTCAGTAGCAGGTGTTGCAGTTCCAGGTATGGATTCTGCTCATGCACAAGTTTCAAACGAAGCGCTAAAAGAAATTAATGGACAAACTCAAACACAAACGACTGTAACTGAAACAAAAACTGTAGAAACAAAATCTGACTTAAAATACACAGTAACTGCTGATGTATTAAATGTTCGTTCAGGTGCTGGTACAGGACATAGCGTTATTTCTAAAGTAAAACAAGGTCAAGTACTACAAGTAATTGGACAAGAAAACGGTTGGTTCAAAGTAACTGTAAACGGTCAAACTGGTTATGTAAGTGGTGACTTCGTAACGACTGGTGGTAAAACAGGAACTACTGCTCAACAAGGAACTGGTACTTACACAGTAAACGTTTCTTCACTTAACGTACGTACAGGCCCAAGTACATCTCATACAGTATTAGGCTCTGTAAATAAAGGTAAAACAGTACAAGTTGTTGGTGAAGTACAAGATTGGTTTAAAATCAACTTCAATGGTGGAACTGGATACGTAAGCAAAGACTTCGTAACAAAAGGTGGTTCTGCTGTATCTAACCAAACACAACAACCAACTACAAACAACAATACTACTACAGTTCAAACTGGTGGTTCTTATGTTGTTAACACTGGTGCTTTAAAAGTACGTACAGGCCCAGCTACATACAACGCTGTAATCGGTGGTGTAACAAACGGTACAGTATTAAACGTTACTGGCGCTGAAAATGGTTGGTACAAAATTAACCATAACGGCCGCACAGGTTACGTAAGTGCAGACTTCGTTAAGTTTGTAAAAGGCGGAGTAAACAACGTTACAAATAACAATAACGTTACAAATAACGTTCAACAACCAGGTAAAGACGTACAAAAACCAACAACTGGTGGAGATACATCTTCAATCGCTGGATTCGCTAGATCATTAAATGGTTCACCATACAGAACAGCTGGTACAACACCTGCTGGTTTTGATTGCAGTGGATTCATTCACTACGTATTAAATCAAACTGGTCATAAAGGCGCTCGTCAAACAGTTGCTGGATACTGGAGCTCTAAAACAAAAACTAGCAATCCACAACCAGGTGATTTAGTATACTTCCAAAACACTTATAAATCAGGTCCTTCTCACATGGGTGTTTACTTAGGAAACGGTCAGTTCATTAGTGCAGAAACTGATGCAACTGGTGTACGTATTAGTTCTGTAAGTAACTCTTACTGGAGCAAGCACCTATTAGGTTACACAAAAGCATACTAAGAAAAAGTAGATTATATACTTTTCGTATAGAGAAAAGGCTTTCCAGGGAAACTTGGGAAGCCTTTTTATAGTTTAATAAATTGGAAGGTAATAGTTTTTACTGTAACTTCCCGTTTAAAAATCGAGCGTATAGATCATGAAAGTAGTTGGGGCGGAATAAGTTTGCTGCATGTCCTGCTAACGGTATTTCTTTATATAAAACGTTAGGAAGAATGGACTTTAAATCAAAAAGACAAGATTTATAGAGATGATCATGTTCGCCCATTACCCATAGAATAGGGTGGGGAAGTGATTTTAATTTAGATTTTAAATCGAATTCTAACCGGTGACGTAATGATTGAGCAATAATTGATGAATGTAATTGCAATCCGAACCGATAATAAATATTTCTTGAAATGACTGCGAACGGATTTGCCTTTAGTATGCCACTTGGAAAAATGGTATTTGCGTATTGAGAGAGCCATTTAGAGTAATCGTCTCCTCGCTTCTCCCAAAACTTTTGAAATACGTTATATAAAAGGGACGGGTTATTATAATGTCCACCAATATGACAAATGCTCAAAACTTTTTCTGGATGCATTTGTGCAAAAATGGTAGAGATATAACAGCCGTAGCTTAAAGCGCAAATGTGAGCCTTTTGAATGCCTTCTTTTTCGTATAAATTCAATAATTGATCAACGAGACGCTGTAATGAAAATTCGATAGCTTCTCCTTTATCATCGCCGTGACCTAATAAGTCATAAGTAATAATGTTGTAAGAGGCGGAAAATCGTTTATGCTCTTTTTTGAAAGCACGACGATTGCCGACTAAACCATGAATAAAAATAATTGTTTCCTTTTTAGAATGTATATTTGTTTGCAAAAAGGATACTCCTTTCAATAACTGGAGATTTATATAGTATTGTAAATTGGTTATCTATCATTCACATAGAACAATATTAAGTACCAGGTAATAATATCAGATGTTTATATCTGTTGTAAAGATGAGTTTTTATGTATATTTTGTAAAAACAGAAAAAGTGTGTTTACATTCAGTTTACATTTGTATTGTATTCTATTTTTAGAAAGAACAGTTTTGTTTAACACGAGGAGATGACAGAAATGGAAGTTAGAAATGAAATAAAGAAAAAAGGGAGTTGGAGGCAGTTTTTACGCCTTATTCAAGATACAAATCCTTCGAAAGGGATTCTTGTTTTTGCGTTATTCATGAGTTTGCTTTCTACGGGAGCGAGTTTATTTATTCCGATGTTAACAAAAGGATTAGTAGATAATTTTTCACTTTCGTCAATTAGTACAGGACAAATTGTTGGGCTAGTTGCATTCTTTATTATGCAAACTATAGCTGCAGGATTATCTATATATTTACTAAATTATATCGGGCAGAAGATTGTAGCCGGACTGAGAGAACGTTTGTGGAAAAAGGTACTTATATTGCCAGTATCTTATTATGATCAAAATAGAACAGGCGATACAATTAGCCGAATGACAAATGATACAGGTGTTGTGAAGACATTAATTTCTGAGCATTTGTCAAATTTATTAACAGGCGGTATTTCAATTGTCGGATCATTAATCGTATTATTTGTTTTAGATTGGAAAATGACACTTTTACTTTTAACGGTTATTCCATTATCAGTACTGATCTTAGTTCCACTAGGACGAAAAATGTATAAGATTTCAAAAGCACTTCAAGATGAAACAGCTTCTTTTACAAGTGTGCTAACGCAAGTATTATCAGAAATTCGTTTAGTGAAATCTTCGAACACAGAAAAAAGAGAATATGAAACTGGAAATAAAGGTATCGAGAAGTTATTGCAATTTGGTTTGAAAGAGGGAAAAGTGCAAGCGTTAATTTCACCAGTTATGTCGTTTGTTTTAATGGCATTGCTTGTTATTATCGTAGGATATGGCGGGATGCGAGTTTCTAGCGGTGCATTAACAACTGGGGAATTAGTAGCGTTTATTTTATATTTAGTTCAAATTATAATGCCGATGAGTCAATTATCTATGTTCTTTACACAATTCCAAAAGGCAATTGGTGCAACGGAAAGAATTAATACTATTTTAGAATATGAAGTAGAAGACCATGAAACTGGTGTGAAAGTCACAAATGCTAAGCAACCAATTGTTCTTGAAAATGTATATTTCGAGTATAACGAAGAAGAGCAAGTGTTAAAGAATATTGATTTCACAATTGAATCAGGAAAAGTAACAGCGATCGTAGGGCCAAGTGGTAGCGGGAAAACGACATTATTTTCACTATTAGAACGTTTTTATGAGCCAACTAGCGGTGCTATTAAATTAGGGAAAGATGCAATTACGAGCTATTCATTACAATCATGGCGACGTCAAATTGGTTACGTTTCACAAGATAGTCCGTTAATTGATGGAACGATTCGGGATAACATTTGTTACGGCGTTGAGGGAGAAGTGACAGATGAAGAAATTGAAAAAGTAGCGGCGATGGCATACGTTGATGCATTTATTCATGATTTGCCAAATGGATATGCAACAGAAGTTGGAGAACGTGGTGTGAAACTTTCTGGAGGACAAAGACAGCGAATTGCCATTGCCCGAGCGTTACTTCGAAATCCACAAATTCTTATGTTAGATGAAGCAACTTCTAGTTTAGATAGTAAATCAGAGTCTGTCGTTCAAAAGGCATTAAATAACTTAATGAAAGGCAGAACAACGTTAGTTATTGCACATAGACTTTCTACTGTAGTAGATGCAGATAAAATTATTTTTATAGAAAAAGGGAATCTTACAGGAAGCGGTACACATGATGAATTGTTACGCACACATGACATGTATCGTGAATTTGCAACGCAACAATTGAAAATTAAAGAGGGCGTATTATAAAATGAATCATCAGTGGGGCTTATACTCCGCTGATGATTCATTTTTACAAGTTATATAAAAGATGCTACGTAGAAAGGAGAGGTTTTCTTTGCTACCAAAAATTTTAATAGTAGATGACGATCCACATATTAGAGAACTTGTTTCTGTATTTTTAGAGCGGGAAGGATTTCAAACATATGAAGCAATTGATGGTCTAGATGCACTTCAAAAAATAAATGAAGTGAAAGTTGATATGGTTATTCTTGATATCATGATGCCGAATATGGATGGATTTGATGTATGTTTTGAATTAAGAAAATACTATGATATCCCTATTTTGATGCTAACTGCTAAAGGAGAAACATCTCAAAAAGTAAAAGGGTTTCATCTTGGTACGGATGATTATCTTGTAAAACCATTTGATCCGATAGAACTAGTAGTGAGGGTAAAGGCGTTATTGAAACGTTATCAAATTACTGTGTCGCAATCAATTCAAGTTGGAAATGTACTGTTAAACCGTAAAACATTTGAAGTTATAACCGGAGAACAAACGGTTACGTTACCACTAAAAGAATTCGAATTGCTCTTTACTTTAGGTTCTAAAGCGGGAAGGACTTGTTCGAGAGAGCAATTAATTGAAGATGTATGGGGATATGATTTTGAAGGGAATGAGCGTACACTAGACGTTCATATAAATCGGTTACGTGAGAAGTTCCAAGAAGAGAAGTCGAAATTTAGTATTAAAACGATAAGAGGCTTAGGATATCGCTTAGAGGTAAGTAAATGAGAAGAAGAGAGCGAATGAATAAGGTGAAGATATTGAAAATAATTGGAGCGGTACTAGCTCTCTTTTCTTTTCTCACAATAATTTGGTCTATAGCCTTTTATGTATCATCAAGTGTAATAAATGCTCTTGAAATACAAGTATCACCTTTTGTTACTTTTTTAATTAGTGATATGGTCGGCTTTGTATTTATTGTTCTTATTTGGGTGTTGATTGGGGTATTAATGAGACCGAAGCGAGAGGCGATGATTTGGACTATTATTGAACCGATACAAAAAATTGCAAAAGGGGACTTCTCCGTAAAAATACGAAATGAAGAGAAATATGATGGAGAAATTGGTGTGCTCGTAAAAAGTATAAATGATATGACAGATGAACTAAATGCGATGGAGAAAATGCGCCAGGAATTTGTATCGAATGTTTCTCATGAAATACAGTCACCATTAACTTCTATAAAAGGATTTGCTAGAGCGCTACAAGATAACAATCTTTCCGAGGAAAAGAGAGAGCATTACCTTACCATTATTGAAACGGAAACGACGAGATTATCTAAACTAAGTCAAAATTTACTGAAGCTTACCCTTTTAGAGTCGGAAGAATATACACCAGAAAGAGCGACTTATCGATTAGATCAACAGTTAAAGCAAATTGTGTTAAATAGTGAACCGCTCTGGGCTGAAAAAGAAATTGAATTGGAACTTAATTTAGAGAAAGTGCACATTACTGCTGACCAAGAAAGTATGAGTCAAGTTTGGATAAATTTAATTCATAATAGTATTAAATTTACGCCAAATGGTGGCACGATTACAATTCAGTTAAAAGAATATAAGAAAGTAGTGGAAGTACGTATTCGCGATTCAGGAATTGGTATATCAAAAGAACAGAAGCAACATATTTTTGAGCGCTTTTATAAAGCGGATTCTTCACGAAATCGTGCTTATGGAGGAAGTGGCTTAGGTTTGGCTATCGTAAAAAAAGTACTCGACCTTCATCAAGGAGAAATAAAAGTCGAGAGTGAGGAAGGGAAGGGTACGGAATTTATTGTATGTATTCCTAAGTATAAAGAGAAATAGTGTTAGGGGCATATCTTCTAACACTATTTTTCTTTATACATACATTTACCATTGCTGCAGCTATACTGATAAGCTTTTCCTTCACTATTCATACGGTATGAGTAATCAGATTCTTTATCTTTTTTAAAGTCAACGTATGCTTCTGCACCGTTTTTATCATCATCAATATCAACGAATTGAACATGGCGTATAGAATAATCTTTCTTTTTACTTAAACCTCTTTCTTGCAAGTTTTTATGAATACCGTCTACTAACTCGTCAAACAATGACCAGTTTAAATTAAGATTTTCAAATGACTCAGTATGTCTTCCTAAAATGCCGTTGTCTTGTATTATTTTATTATTATCGTATGTATAAGAGTATGTAAAATAAGGTTCGTCTTTATATACGACTTCCGCATAATAGCCGATATTATAAAGAGGAGTATATTTTCCGGTTATGCTTTGTATTTCTTTTTGCTTATATCCTTTTATAGTATGGAGATATTCGTTAGTATCTTTTTTTATTACTTTATAATGTAGTGGATTACCAAATATAAAGTACATAGCCAAAAATATGATGCATAGTCCGACTGCAGTTAGTGGCAAGAACCATTTTTTTTCTTGTCATACACATATACTCTCCTATGTAGAATTTATTTTTATTTTACATGAATTATGGCAAATCCATAAGAATTATAAATAAAAAATTTCTATAGTTACCTACAAGTAACCTACGCACATGAAAGTGCATCATTGCCTTTTTACATAAACATAGATACAATTTTAATATAGTACATAACTGAGATGATTAAGGAGTGTTATACTTGGCAGAATTATTACAAGGCAAAAATGCTTTAATTACAGGAGCAGGTAGAGGGATTGGTCGCGCTGTAGCGATCGCATTAGCGAAAGAAGGCGTAAATGTCGGTCTTTTAGCTCGTTCAGAAGAAAACTTAAAAGCTGTAGCGAAAGAAGTAGAAGCAGAAGGCGTAAAAGCTGTTATTGCGACTGCTGATGTTTCTTCATATGAAGAGGTGACTACTGCAATTGAAACGTTAAAAAACGGTTTAGGATCTATCGATATTTTAATTAATAACGCTGGTATTTCTAAATTCGGTAAGTTTTTAGAATTAGACGTTGCTGATTGGGAAAAAATCATTCAAGTAAACTTAATGGGTGTATACTATGCAACTCGCGCAGCTTTACCAAGCATGATTGAACAACAATCTGGTGATATTATTAATATTTCATCTACAGCAGGACAAAAAGGTGCACCTGTAACAAGTGCATATAGTGCTTCTAAATTTGGTGTTCTTGGCTTAACAGAATCGTTAGCGATGGAAGTTCGCAAACATAACATTCGTGTAACAGCTTTAACTCCAAGTACAGTAGCAACAGACATGGCTGTTGATTTAGGATTAACTGACGGAAATCCGGATAAAGTAATGCAAGCAGAAGATATTGCAGAGTTTATCGTAGCGCAGCTGAAATTAAATAAACGTACATTTATTAAATCAGCAGGACTTTGGTCTACTAATCCGTAAGGGATACATGTATAAACAAAAGAAGGGATATCTATTTTGTAATGAAGTAGATGTCCCTTCTTTATTTTTTGTATATAAGACGGAATTTTCGGTATAATCAAAAGTGGATAGTAGAAAAGCATTGAAAAATTGAAGGGATGGTATTTTCATGAGTATGATTGAGACATGGACGGCCGTTGATCAATATGTGAGTGATGTATTAATACCGAAAGATTCTACATTAGAAGAAGTTCTTCAAGTAAACGCTGCAGCTAATTTACCAGCACATGACGTATCGCCAACGCAAGGGAAGTTTTTGCAACTATTAGTTCAAATTCAAGGAGCTCGAAACATTTTGGAAATTGGTACTCTAGGTGGATATAGTACGATATGGCTTGCAAGAGGATTGTCATCGGGAGGCCGAGTTGTTACATTGGAAGCAAGTGAAAAGCATGCTGACATTGCGCGTAGCAATATTGAACGCGCTAATTTGAATGATAGAGTTGAAGTGCGAACAGGATTAGCTTTAGATTCTTTACAACAAATAGAAAATGAGAAGTATGAACCATTTGATTTTATCTTTATAGACGCTGATAAACAAAATAACCCTGCTTATTTTGAGTGGGCACTGAAACTATCACGCCCTGGTACTGTAATTATTGGGGATAACGTAGTACGTGAAGGAGAAGTGATTGACAATACGAGTAATGACCCTCGCGTACAAGGGATACGTCGCTTCTATGAGCTAATAGCTGCTGAGCCACGTGTAAGTGCTACAGCGCTTCAAACAGTCGGAAGTAAAGGGTACGATGGATTTATAATGGCAGTCGTAAAAGAATAACGAAAGGAGATAAATAGAATGAAAAAGATGTTTGAAAAGTTATAACATGTATCGTATACAACGCAGTTAACTCGTGGACCTCCAACGTACTTCAAAATATAAGTTTATATTAAAAATTGGAGGTTAGGAATAGATGAGAACTGAAAAAGAAATGCTGGACTTAATTATAAATACAGCAAAAGAGGATGAAAGAATTCGAGCTGTCATCATGAATGGATCGCGTGTAAATCCAAATGTGAAAAGAGATTGTTTTCAAGACTACGATATTATATATGTTGTAAAAGATATACGCTCTTTTACGTCTAATCATAATTGGATTCATAGGTTTGGAGAAATAATGATTGTACAAATGCCAGAAGAAATGTCATTAGTTCCACCAGATGGAGACGGGAAGTTTCCGTATTTAATGCAGTTCATGGATGGAAATCGGATTGATTTAACATTAGTTCCGGTTGATTTAATAAAAAAGTTCGTTGGACAAGATAGCTTAAGTAAATTACTTCTCGATAAAGATAATTGTATGGAAGAATTCCCGCCAGCAAGCGATAAAGATTACTTAATAAAAAAGCCTACAGAAAAAGAGTTTTTAGGTTGCTGTAATGAATTTTGGTGGTGTAGTACGAATGTGGCAAAAGGATTATGGAGAGAAGAGCTTTCTTATGCGAAAGGAATGCTTGAAGGACCAGTACGAGATATGTTCATCGTAATGCTAGAATGGCATATTGGTATGAAAACAGACTTTACAGTTAATGCAGGGAAGTTTGGAAAGCATTTTGAGCAATATTTCGAAGGAGATATGTGGGAGCAATTTAAAAAGACATTTTCTAATGCAGAATATGAAAACATATGGGAATCATTCTTTGTCATGGGTGATTTATTTAGGGAAGTGGCGAATGAAATTGCTAGCGCTTATGGATATCAGTACCCGCAAGGTGATGATGACAGAGTGACGAGTTATTTAAAACATGTGAAAGCTTTGCCAAAAGATAGCACATCAATTTATTAACAATAGTAAGCAGTAAGACTGTCCAAATTACGGACAGTCTTATTTTTGTTTATGAATAAGAATTTCTCTAACAAAGTGTAGAGGAATCACATATGAAATTTTAGGGAGGTTTTTATTATGTATTATTTTTATTCGCCACAAATGTTTGCTCCATATCAATGGGGACTAGAACGAGATGTTCCGTATACCTATATGCCATATAACTTATTTTATTACGGAAATTATATAAGCACATTGCCATACACATATACCCCTCAAAGCTATGAAGTACAAATGAAAGCAGATGAACGTGGATCGTGGACACCATTTTCATGGGTCGAAAAATATGCGTACGCATTTTCAGGACCGTACAATAAAGCGGAAGTCGCACTTACATTTGATGATGGACCGGATTTAGAATTTACGCCGAAAATATTAGATAAGTTAAAACAACATAATGTAAAAGCGACTTTTTTCTTACTTGGTGAAAACGCAGAAAAGTTTCCGAATGTCGTAAAGCGTATTGCGAATGAAGGGCATGTAATTGGCAATCATACGTATAGTCATCCAAATTTAGCGAAAGTAAATGAGGTCGAGTACCGTAATCAAATTATAAAAACGGAAGAAATATTAAAACGTTTAGTCGGCTATGCTCCTAAATTTATACGCCCGCCGTATGGTGAAATACTTGAAAATCAATTGCATTGGGCAACTGAGCAAAACTTTATGATTGTACAGTGGAGTGTGGATACAGTTGATTGGAAAGGTGTAAGTGCTGATACGATTACAAATAATGTGTTAGGGAACTCATTTCCTGGTAGTATCATACTTCAACATTCAACTCCAGGTGGACGCCTGCAAGGATCTGTAGAGGCACTGGACCAAATCATTCCGCAGTTAAAAACGAAAGGGGCACGTTTTGTAACGCTGCCAAGCATGTTCCAAACATCGAAAGAGCGAAAGTGAATGTGTTGTAAAATTGGAAAAAACAGGATTGTGTCGTATAATGAAGCTGTAGGTTAGGAGGGGATATAATTGATGTATGCACTAATAAACATAGGAATGAGTATTTTAATAGGTATTATATTTATACTTGCGGCAATTGTCCTTCAAAAAAATCCACCGACCGATATTAATGCGGCATATGGTTATCGTACGAAACAATCTATGAAAAATAAAGAATTATGGGATGCAGGTAATAGGTATAGTGCAGAAGTGATGAAGCAAAACGGATTCATTATGATGTTAATTGGAAGTGTGATTAGTATACTGTTTAGATATCCTCATACAACAGCAGTGATTATGGCGATCATGGCATTGTTAATCATTCACTTATTTATACGAGTAGAGAAGGAATTAAAGACACTTGAACAATGATGATAAGGAAAATAGGACTCTCAGTCAATGATAGATAGGAGTCCTATTATATTTACAAACTATTATTTTTAAGTAGTTCTTTTCCTTGTTCAACAACAAATTCATAGTATGCAAAATCATATGGATAAATATCATCAAAAGTTATTGTTAGCGGTTTATTGCTCAAAACAGAAATAGCTGTAAAAGATGAAATCTCTCTTTTTAATAGTTTTAGAAAAGAAGTTGCATGTATTTTCATCACATCATCTACTTCTTCACCTGGTGCGAATGGAAGTGGATTGATGACATTGTGGAAATACATATGACAAAACTCGCGATCTGTAAGATTTGAAATTTCATAATCTATTGTAAAGATGCCCTTATATGCTAAATCAGTCGTTTGAAAAGAAAGCCCCAATTCTTCTTCAATTTCACGAAGGCCACCAATTTGTACATCTTCATCATGCATAATATGTCCAGCGGAAGTAATATCCCAAATGTTCGGAGCTTCTTTTTTATTTTTAGAGCGTAATTGGAAATATAAAAACATATCTTCCTCATCTTTCTCTACAAACCAACAATGAAATGTTTCGTGCCAATCACCGTCACGATGCACTTCATCACGTAATTTCTTCCCAAGTATATTTTTTTCAGTATCAAATATTGTTAACCACTCTGTCATTTAAATTCCCCTTTCTGCAAATTTTATTATACAATATTTGTAATGAATTTTGGGAAAATAAAGAAAAAAGGAGAGGGTATAAGTGGGTATAGAGAGGACGGAAATAAAATCGATTATTTCAACAGAGGAAGAATTACGGAAAATATTGGGGCAACCAAGTGAGAGAGCGTTAAAGAAAGTTATTTCATCACTAGACCACCATTGTATAGATTTTCTATCCAAATCTCCTTTTCTAGTATTATCTACAGCAAATAAATTAGGAGAGTGTGATGCTTCACCGAGAGGAGATGCACCTGGATTTGTTTACGTATTAAATCATAATAAAATTATCATTCCAGAAAGGCCAGGCAATCGTCGTATAGACTCCATTTTGAATATTATTTCCAATCCACGTGTAGGATTAATCTTTTTTATCCCAGGACTTGGGGAGACACTCCGAATAAATGGCCGAGCGTATATAACAAACGACGAAGAAATTTTGCAAGAAATGCAGGCAAATGGACGCGATCCGCTACTTGGAATTGTGGTTGAAATAGAAGAGTGTTATATTCATTGTGCAAAAGCTTTTATTCGTTCTAATATGTGGGATCCAGAATCTTGGTTACATAAAAAAGAGTTACCTTCAGCAGCAAAAATGTTGCTGGAGCATGCAAAAGTGAATACTTCAGAAGAGGATGTTGCACGTTCTTTAGAAGAAAGTTATACGAAAAGATTGTATTGAAAAATTTTATTTATATAGTTTTGTAAGGTGAATATGTACATAATTTAGAATGGGATATTTATATATAAACCGTCGATTTATAAGAAGGAGAAACTACAAAATAGGTAAATTGAGTGGTAATTGTAAAATGTTATTGTGAAATATAATAAAAAATGATTTTGAAAATAGTTAGTAAAAATAGGCTTGCTTTTTAAAAACTTCATAACTATAATAAATTAACAAATAGACATGAACGAAAAAGTAATGATAAGGACACGGAATCATTTTTACGGTTTACAGAGAGGGAAGTCAAGGGTGTGAGCTTCCTAACACGAGAAATGATTTTACCACCTTTGAACTTCAATAGTGAACGAGTAATCTAGTAATTATTGACGGAATCAGCCGTTATCTGAACTTGAGCAATCTAGAGAGAAATACGTCTAGATTGGAACAAGGGTGGAACCACGAAAACACATTCGTCCCTTTCCTAGGGATGAGTGTGTTTTTTTATGGTTTTAGAGATTGAAAATTAAAAATAATTAAAAAATAGTATTGATTTTGTTTTTTATGCGAGTATAATGAGTTAACAAATAAACATGAACGAAAAGTAACGATAAGGACATGAAATCATTTTTACGGTTTACAGAGAGGGAAGTCAAGGGTGTGAGCTTCCTAACACGAGAAATGATTTTACCACCTTTGAACTTCAATAGTGAACGAGTAATCTAGTAATTATTGACGGAATCAGCCGTTATCTGAACTTGAGCAATCTAGAGAGAAATACGTCTAGATTGGAACAAGGGTGGAACCACGAAAACACATTCGTCCCTTTCCTAGGGATGAGTGTGTTTTTTTATTACTTTGAAAGGAGGTGCTGTAACATGAAACGATTTGTACGTACGGAAATAACCACCACCTGCATGATTGAAAAGCAGAGTAAGGTGATTGATAAAGATAAAAAATAAAATTGTAGGAGGAGATTAGAAGATGAATAATGTTGTTAATGTAGGGGTGTTAGGATTAGGTACGGTCGGAAGTGGTGTTGTCCATATTTTGAAAGAACATTGTAAAAAAATTGCGCTTGATACAGGGTATGAAGTGAAAGTGAAGACAGTTGCTGTACGTGATTTAGAAAAAGAACGTGATGTTTGTATTGATGGAATCGTAGTAACAAGTCATGTCGATGAAGTTCTAAATGATTCAAATATTGATATTGTAGTAGAGGTAATGGGCGGAATTGAAGAAGCGAAGCAGCATATTGTTAAAGCTTTACGAAATAAGAAACATGTCGTAACAGCAAATAAAGATTTAATGGCTGTATATGGTGCAGAGCTTCTCCAGCTGGCGAACGATAATGATTGTGATTTATGTTATGAGGCAAGTGTAGCGGGCGGTATTCCGGTGTTAAGAGGGTTAACAGACGGATTAGCATCAGATCAAATTGAAAAAATAATGGGAATTGTAAATGGTACAACAAATTACATGTTAACAAAGATGAGTCAAAATGGATGGTCGTATGAAGAAGCTTTACAGGAAGCACAAAAATTAGGTTTTGCAGAATCAGATCCGACAGCGGATGTAGATGGGCTAGATGCGGCGAGAAAGGTAGCGATTCTTGCAAACTTAGGTTTTTCGATGAATGTTTCTTTAGATGATGTACAAGTAAGAGGGATTCGAAAGGTCGAAAAAGAAGATTTACAAATGGCTGAAAAGTTAGGGTTTACAATGAAATTAATTGGTAAAGCAGAGAAACAAGGATCAGCCATTCATTTAAGTGTAGAACCGACTCTTTTACCTAGTCATCATCCATTATCGAATGTAAATAATGAATTTAATGCAGTATATGTTCACGGTCAAGCAGTAGGGGAAGTAATGTTTTACGGACCTGGAGCTGGGAAGTTACCGACTGGTTCTGCTGTAGTAAGTGATATTATTTCAATCGTTAAAAATATGAATCAAGTTCAGAAAAATAAAAGTGCGTTAAAAGAACCAGAGCCGTACGAATTACAGGGAGATGAAGAAGTCGTTTCGAAATATTTCTTGCGTATTTCATTACGAGACGAACCAGGGATGTTGCAAAAAATAACAGAATGTTTCGTTAATTATTCCGTAAGTTTAAAAGAAGTGATTCAATTACCTTTAAATCGTGAACTTGCAGAAGTCGTTGTTGTAACACATCAAACTTCAAAATATCAATTCGAACGAGTTTTAGGAGCGATAGAAGATGTCGCAAGTGAAATAAACAGTTACTACATTATTGAGGAGGAAAAACAATATGTATAAAGGATTATTAAAACAGTATGCTTCTTATTTACCAGTAAATGAAAATACACCTGATGTGAGCTTAATGGAAGGGAATACACCGCTTATCCCGTTATTAAATATATCAAAACAATTAGGAATTCAGTTATACGGTAAGTATGAAGGAGCGAATCCGACAGGTTCTTTTAAAGATCGTGGTATGGTAATGGCAGTTGCGAAGGCGAAAGAAGAAGGTTCAGAGGCTATTATTTGTGCATCGACAGGTAATACATCAGCATCGGCCGCAGCATACGCGGCACGTCTTGGAATGAAATGTATTATCGTAATCCCAGAAGGGAAAATTGCACATGGGAAATTAGCGCAAGCAGTTGCCTATGGTGCTGAAATTATTTCAATAGAAGGAAATTTTGATGATGCACTAAAGGCTGTAAGAAATATTGCTGCAGAAGAGCCAATCACATTAGTTAACTCGGTAAATCCTTATCGAATTGAAGGGCAAAAAACAGCAGCATTTGAAATTTGTGACCAATTGCAAAGTGCACCAGATGTTTTAGCGATTCCTGTTGGGAATGCCGGAAATATTACAGCGTACTGGAAGGGTTTCTGTGAATATGAGAAAGAAAAAGGATATAAGAAGCCAAGAATTCATGGATTTGAAGCGGAAGGAGCAGCTGCTATTGTAAAAGGGCATGTAATTGACGAGCCAGAAACAATTGCAACAGCGATACGCATCGGTAACCCAGCAAGTTGGTCATATGCAGTAGAGGCTGCTGAGCAGTCTCACGGTGAAATAGATATGGTATCAGATGAAGAAATTTTACATGCGTATAGATTATTAGCAAAATCGGAAGGGGTTTTCGCTGAGCCAGGATCGAATGCTTCATTAGCTGGCGTAATGAAACATGTTCAATCTGGAAAAATCAAAAAAGGAGAAACAGTTGTTGCAGTTTTAACTGGAAACGGCTTGAAAGATCCTGATATCGCAATTTCTTCTAATACATTAGATATTGCAAGTGTTTCAAATAATATAGAACAAATTAAAGAGCATATTAAAGGGGTGATTATGTCGTGATACCATTAAGTATTCGTGTTCCTGCTAGTACAGCGAATGTTGGACCTGGATTCGATTCAGTAGGAATAGCTTTGTCATTGTATTTGCATGTAGTAGTAAAAGAGAAATCTAATAAATGGCAAGTGATCCATTCTTTTGATGAGTCGATTCCGACAGACGATAAAAATTTAATCGTTAGTACGGCATGTAAAGTGAGTCCTTCTTTATCACCTTATATAATAGAAGTTACTAGTAATATCCCATTAACAAGAGGACTAGGAAGTAGTGCATCAGCAATTGTAGCTGGGATAGAGCTTGCGAATCAACTAGGTAACTTGAACTTAACGACTGATCAAAAAGTTCAAATTGCTACAAATTTTGAAGGTCATCCTGATAATGTTGCTGCTTCTATATTAGGAGGAACGGTAATCGGAGCACTTGATGGAAAGAATGTTTCGGTTGTAAGAATTGAAAGTAAGGAATTAGGCGTTATTTCTCTTATTCCAAATGAAGAGCTAAATACAGATGAAAGTCGATCTGTATTACCAGATGTATTCCCGTTTCATGAAGCTGTTAAGGCTAGTGCAATAAGTAATGTATTAGTAGCTGCTTTATGTCAAAAGAAATGGGAAGTTGTAGGCGAAATGATGGAAAGGGATCATTTTCACGAGCCATATCGTTTAGAGCTAGTACCGTTATTACCATCTATTCGTAAATGTGCAAAAGAATTCGGTGCATACGGTACAGCGCTTAGCGGTGCAGGACCATCTATTTTTATATTAACGCCTTATGAGAAACGTCAAGAAATTGCTGAGCAATTAGCGAGAGTATTTACGTCTATGAAAGTGTGTGAGCTAGAAATCGATCATACAGGAATTACTGTAAATAAAGAAGAACGTATAGAACTATAAAAAAGCTAGCATTGCTAGCTTTTTTTGTTGTAAATAGCTTTTCAGTTGGCATATAAAAGAAAAGTAATCATGTATAATTTAGTAAAGTGTGTATTCATTTGGAGGTGATCCTATGAAGCAAGAGTCACCAGAAGAAAAAAGAGAACGTATAAGGCAAAGTGAATTGAAAAATAATCCTACAGGTTCTTTAAAGGATGGATTAAACAGAGCTGAAACAGGTAGTCCAGTTGATATGGCAGGTGGTATGAATTGGAAAGGTACAGCGCTAGTAATTTTAGTGCTAGCTTTAGGCTATATTATATACACTTATTTCTTTAGTTAAGAAATAAGTGTTACTTCCGCGTTAACGGACAGTAAAACTCCCATCTCAAAATTCAGTTGGAGCAAAGAAGTTAGGTGGGAGATGAACTGTCCGTAAACGTCCGATTGGTGAGGGCTAATAATCAGTGGGGGATGAACAAAACCCCCACTGATTAAAGTTTCACTTTATTTTTAATACGCAAATAGAGCTAGTTTATGCTAGTTCTATTTTTTTGCCACATTCCTGTAACAAAGCCCCTGTATATTCGGTGGTGGAGGTGCAGAAGATGAAAAAAATGATAGCGATATGTCTTCTTACAACGATGTCATTTTCGACTTTAGTCGGGTGTGATGTAAAAGATAGCAATACTGTTCAAGAGTCTAAAATAAAGAAAGCAACGTATAAAGAATTTACTTATGATGTCAATCCAGAGACTTTCACGTTAACTGTAGAACATGATGGTGTAAAGGAACAGGCGTCACAGCCCTTGCCGAAAATGAAGGTGTCGAATGTAAAAAAAGATAAGGATCGTACATCTTGGGAATATCCAGATCAAAAAGTAAAAGTGAGTCTAGAGAAGAAAAAAGATCACTTAAATATTGAAGTAGAATCGACTGGTGCAGAAAGCTTTACTTGGCCGAAAGTACAAGCTGAAAATTATACACTTCCGTTATGGGAAGGGAAGCAAATTCCGAGTAATGATGAAAATTGGAAGAAGTTTTTAAAGGATGATGCATATTCATTTGCTGAATCATTTTCTATGAAGTTTTTTGCGTTAAATGGTTCTAAATATTCGATTGTATATATTGCGAACAATATGTTTAATAATGAATTGAAATTTCATTCGGATCCGAAAATAGGATTTGATTTTACACATGAATTTCCGCGTATAAATAAAAGTAAAACATATGGATTTCAATTATATGTGACAAATAATGATGCAGTCAGTATTGCTAAACTGTATAAGGATAATATTGCTGGAAAAGGTGAATTTAAAACATTAAAAGAAAAGGCTAGAAAAAATAAAGAGATAGAAAAGCTTTACGGTGCGGCTCATTTCTATTTTTGGAATCAAAATGGTTTGTCTGACAGTAATGTAAATTGGCCGAAGATAAGAGAGCAAATAAATAGTCCTGTATTTAGCCATATAAAAGAACTTATCCAAAAGAATAGTTCGGAGTCTGGGGAATTGAATGTATTAGATCAAGTAAGTAAACAAGATTTCATTGATAAGTATCAAAAAAATGTTATTTTACGTTATATAAACGAAGTGTTATCTATGAAAGAATTTTATAAAGAGGATATTTTTCAAAACGTTAATCAGGAAGCTAGTGTGCTATTAAAGAAAGGTGTAGGTCACTTAACGAATACAGAATTGTATAGCTTAAATAAGCATTTATTAAAGTCGCTACTTGGTGATGCGGTTGATGAGGTAAGTAAATGGGGTAATGCAGATGGAACGGACATACTAAAGGAAATGAAAGAGGCAGGAATAGAAAAAGCGTGGATTGGTCTGCCGAACTGGGAACAAGGATTTATGCAACCTAATTTCGTGACAAAAGCTAAGGAAATGGGGTATTTAGTTGGTCCGTATGACTCATATCATTCCATTCACGAAAAAAGTGATAAAAATTGGAACACAGCATCCTTTAATGACCCATCATTATACGAAGAGGCTACTGTAACGAAGAAAAATGGAGAAAAGGTGCAAGGGTTTTTAGGTAGAGGGCGAAAATTAAATCCAACTTTATCTCTTCCTAGTGTAAAAGAACGAATGAACGATATATTACAAAATGGACCTAAATATAATTCATGGTTTATTGATTGTGATGCAACAGGTGAAATTTATGATGACTATTCGGCTAAACATATAACGACACAAGAACAAGATTTAAAAGCAAGACTGCAACGAATGGATTATATTTCACAAGAAAAAGGTATGGTAGTGGGTTCTGAGGGTGGAAATGATTTTGCAAGTAGCACGATTGCATTTGCTCATGGTATTGAAACACCTGTAATTAAATGGGACGATGAAGATATGAGGAAAAACAAAACAAGTCCGTATTATGTAGGCGGATATTGGTCACCGAATCAAAATGTTCCAGAAAAATATGCAAAACAAGTACCGTTAAAAGAAGAGTATAAACAAGTGTATTTAAATCCTGTATATTCAGTACCGTTATATAAATTAGTATACAATGATTCTGTAATTACAACGCATCACTGGGAATGGGGAAGTTTGAAAGTAAAAGATGAGGTCGGAAACCGTATGCTATACGAATTATTGTATAACGTTCCTCCGTTGTACCATTTAGATGAAGTAGAGTGGAATAAGCATAAACAAGAAATTACGCAGCACCTGAAAGTTTGGAATGAAGTTCATGAAAAGGCAGTAAAAGAAGAAATGACGGACTTTGCATATTTGTCAGAAGATAAGTTAGTACAATTAGCTTCGTATGGAAAAAATATTAAAATTATTGTGAATTTCTCAAATGAAGAGATAGAAATACAAAGGACGAAAATAAAAGCAAAATCAGCTTTCATTAATAATCATGGGAAGAAAACAATGTATACACCGTTGGAGAAAAAATAATATGAAATGTACATTACTATATTCATACGGATTGTATTACTAATTTTGTTCTTTATTCTTGCTGCCCATTAAAGTCCGATTGGTGAGGGCTAATAATCAGTGGGGGATGAAGAAAACCCCCACTGATTAAAGTTTCACTTTATGGGGGAATTGAACGATTCGAAATGAATGAATTTATAAATCGGTAATTTTGGAAAATGCGAAATGCGAAATGTTAAATATTTGAAGTTGAAAAATAGTGACTTGCCAAAAATAAGCACGAGAGTATAATGTGAAATGGAGTACATATTGAATTTGCGCAGTAACATTACAAAATTGTAAGGTAATTGAAAGGAAATTCAATATGAAGGTTAATAGACTTGCATTATAATTGGGAAAGAGAAAGAGAGGCGAATGGATATGAGCTCTGAATTAGAACAAAATACGAGAAGCAGTAAAAAACGTTCTAAAAGAAAGTCAATAAAATGGTTCATTTTAATTCCGTTTTTCCTACTTATTTTTGGTGGAGTAGGATATGGATCGTTAATATATAATAAAGCAAAAGCAGTAGTAAGTGATGCATATGCACAAATTGATAAATCATCGAAGCGTGATAAAGAAGTTGAACCTTTAAAGGATAACATTTCAATTCTAATCATGGGTGTTGATGGTAGTGAAATGAGAAAAAGTCAATACGGAGAAGCTGTTCGTACAGATGCACTCTTATTAGCAACAATTAATAAAGATGATAAATCAGTTAAATTAGTAAGTATTCCGCGTGATTCACGTGTATATATTCCATCTAGAAAGAAATTAGATAAAATTACACATGCACACGTATTTGGTGGTGTTGAAAGTACACGCGATACAGTGGAAAGATTTTTAAATGTTCCTGTTGATTATTATGTGAAGTTTAATTTTGAATCATTTGTACAAATTGTCGATTCACTTGGTGGTATTGATATTGATGTACCAGTTACTTTCACAGAACAAGATAGTAAAGACCAAGCTGGTATGATCCATTTAGAAAAAGGGTATCAACATTTAAATGGAGAACAAGCACTTGCGCTTGCAAGAACGCGTAAAATTGACAGTGATGCAATGCGTGGTCAAAGACAACAACTTGTAATTGAAGCAATTGCTAAAAAAGCGATGTCTGTTCAATCTATCAGCAAAATGGGCTCTTTACTTGATGCGGTTGATAAAAATATGAAAACGAACTTAACTTTCGATGATATGCTTGCTATTACGAAAAATATGGCAGGATCTAATTTGGAAATGGAAAAAATGCAAGTGGAAGGTACGGATAAACGTATCGGAGGTATTTATTATTACATTCCAAATGAAAAAAATGTAAAAGATATTTCGAAAAAATTAAATGAACATTTAGGTGTAGCACCAAAGCCAGTTCGAAATGAATAATAAAAAAAGATTGGCCTTTGCCAATCTTTTTTTATCGGAATGGATTTGTAACTTTTCTGTAACGATTTTTTATTTTAGAAAAATTATACTCATATGTATGAGAATATTGGAGAAGCAAAAAGTAAAGGGAAATAATTAAAATTTGTAATAAGGAAAGATATCATATGCAGAAATGGATAGGCATTATGGGAATCATTTTTATGTTAACTGGATGTAAAATGTCTGAAGCTCCAACAAGTTTAATGGGTGCTCCTGCCAATGAAAAATGGATTAATGAACTAAAAGAGCAAATAGATAAAGATTTGCCTGTAAATTATCGATTGCTTACTCCAATGTCTAATAAAGATAAACAGATGATTTGGTCAATGGATTTTAAACAAGATAATAAGAAAGAAGCCATCTTATTTTATAAATTGCCGAATGAAGATTATAACGTATATTTAGCTGTATATGAAGAATTCGGAAATGGCTGGAAAGTAAAGTCCACGCATAGGTTTGATGGTGGAGATGTAGATATCGTTGAAGTTGGTGATTTTACAGGGAACGGGAAGCGGGAGCTATTAATTGGAATTTCTGTCAATCGTGAATCGTTAGAACATGTTATGTATGTTTTTTCGGAAGAAAATGAAGATATGAAGGAAATATATAATCGAAGTTATACAAAGTTATTCATAGAGGATTTAAATAAAAATGGACTGAAAGATATAAGCCTAGTTACGTATGAAAAGGATGAGAAATTGACAGTTGAGTTCATGGAACAATTCAAGACTTTATCTGAAACGTCATTCGATCCGTTTATAAATAGCATTCAAAGAATACAAATAGGCCGCATTTCTAAATCACTAAAGGCAGTTGTAATTGATGCAGGTGTTGGCGCTCATTCAGGGATAACGTATGTAGCAAAATTTGATAAGGGTCATTATAAGCCACTACATATAGATGGAAAAGAAGACTTATTCAGTGATTATGTAGTCGAAAGCAAAGATATAAATGAAGATGGCATTATTGAATTTGTTCGTACAGTGCGTCCAAAAGGTTGGGAAGAGGTATCGTACGGAGAGAGTACGATGTTTGAACGTTATCTTCAGTGGAGTGAAGATGGAATTAAGCCGATAGAAGAAAGATATGTAAATATAGAGAAAGGTTATTTTGTCAAAATCCCGCAAGCGTTAATTGGAAAAATAACTGTTCCAGTTCAGCAAGGAGCATCAGATGTACAAAAATTTATAGATACTACGACAAATGAACTATGGCTTGAGGTCCATATATTTAAGCGGAAAGAATGGTTCAAAATAAAAGGATATGAGGCAGCAGTGAAAACGGCTTCTCACGTATATGCTGTACCGAAACAACCACATTTTGAAAAGGTGAAAGAATATGTAAAACCGCTAGCGGATTATCAACAAGAGTAGGGAGGTGGGAATTATGCCAACAATTTTAGTTTTAGAAGATGAAATACCTATTCGTAGTTTTATCGTATTAAATTTGAAACGTGCTGGATTTTATGTGTTAGAAGCTAGCACGGGAGAAGAGGCGTTACAGATTTTATGTGAACATACTGTTGATGTAGCATTGCTTGATGTAATGTTACCAGGAATTGATGGTTTTCAAGTTTGTAAAGCGATCCGGGAAGAAAATAAAAAAATCGGTATTATTATGTTAACCGCACGTGTGCAAGATGAAGATAAGGTACAAGGATTAGGAATTGGTGCAGATGATTATATCGCAAAGCCGTTTAGTCCAGTGGAATTAACTGCACGTATACAATCGTTATTAAGAAGAATAGAAGTACATGATGAAAAAGCAGATATGATCACATCTGGTCCGTTTTCGTTAAATGTTATAGAAGAAAGATTATATAAAAATGGACAATTAGTTGATTTAACCCCTACAGAGTATATGATATTACATTATTTAATGAATCAGGCTGCAAAGCCGGTTTCACGTGATGAAATTTTAAATATGATTTGGGGAACGAATTATGTAGGTGAGACGAAAGTAGTAGATGTAAATATGAGGCGGTTACGTCAAAAGCTAGAATGTAATCCGTCAGAACCTGAATTTATTCTTACTGTGTGGGGAAAAGGATATGTGTGGAAGGAAAGTATAAGATGAAAAGAAAAGTGACTTTATATTTTATGACGGTCATTATACTTATGCTTGTATTATTTGAAGTCGTATTTTCAGTCTCCATTTATCGTTATTATTATAATGGTATTGTGCAATATATAGAATCTCATGCGAAGACAAGTACACGATTTTTCTCTGAATACAATTCCCTATACTTTATTCGTTTGCAAGAATACAGTGGTGATATAATTGAGAGCTTTCAGTTAGAAGGAACAGAATTACAATTAATTGATCGACATGGTACGATTATACAGTCTTCAAGTGGACAAAAGGTAAAAGGTAAAATAGTTATTCCGTATTCGCTACTAGAAGGAGAAATGTATCATCAAGTGGCTACTACGAAAGATAATGTGAAACAATTAGAAGTGATTAGTCCGCTTATTCATCAAGGACAAACGATAGGTGTTTTGAAATATACGACTGTTTTAACGAATGTAAATGCAAAGATTATCGAAATCATTATGTTTACTATTTCTGTAGGCATTGTTATTTCAGGAATTGTCTTCTTAATCAGTAGACGATTAGCAAATTCGTTTGTTAGACCTATCGAATCTATTATTCATGCTTCTTCACAAATAGCAGAAGGTACATTAAAGAAGAAAATTAAAGAGGATTATCCTGGTGAATTAGGTGAATTGGCACATAGTTTAAATCATATGTCTAATAAAATAGAAAAAGCGGAACAGATGAAAAATGAATTCATTGCTTCGATTTCTCATGAAATACGAACGCCTTTAACTGGAATTAAAGGTTGGAGTGAGACGTTAAAAACGGTAGATCATTTAACGGAAGAAGAGATAAAGCAAGGCATGGGAATTATATCAGGTGAGACAGACCGATTGATTCATTTAGTAGAAGAATTGCTAGATTTTTCAAGATTACAATCAAATCATTTCAATTTATATAAACAAAAGGTGCAATTATACGATATACTAGAGGAGACGATTTGGCAATTAACTCCTAATGCTGAAGAGAAGCAAATGCAATTCATCAAAACTATAGAACGAATTGAATTGATAGGAGATCGAAATAGGCTAAAGCAAATTTTCTTGAATATTGTTCAAAATGCCATTAAATATTCACATAAAAATGGTAAAGTATATATTGAAGCGACTAAAAATGAAGGACAAGCAGTGATAAAGGTGAAGGACGAAGGGATTGGAATTGCTAAAGAGCACTTACCATATATAGAACAGTCATTTTACCAGATTAATAATCATGCTACAGGTGCGGGTCTTGGTTTAGCTATCGTTAAAAAGATGGTGGAGCTTCATGGAGGTACAATAAATATTATAAGTAAAGAAGGAATAGGAACGACCATTTTGATAAAACTCCCATTATAATACATATACAGTTTGTTTTATATAGTGTAATAAAATAAATAGATGTATAATTACATTGGGTGATTTATATATAAGATTAATAGGGAGAGGAATTCGATAGAATGGAAAAAGCTTTTAAAATTAAACGAGTAGTATTCGTTTTAATAGCGATTGCAGCAGTAGCTATTGGGTATTTCATGTTTCAATCCATTACTTCACCAGCAAAGGCTGTTGCAAAACAAGAAAATGTAGTACAACTCGCAAGTGAACAACCAAAAGTAGAAATGAATAAAACGGCACCAAGTCGTTTTAATGGCAAGGAAAGAAAAGTTGCTTATCTTACATTTGATGATGGCCCAGGGAAATATACGGCTGAATTATTAAATACGTTAAAACAACATGATGCGAAGGCGACATTCTTTTTAATTGGAGCGAATGTAAAAGAGTTTCCAGATTTAGTGAAACGTGAAAATTCAGAGGGTCATTATGTAGGAATGCATAGTATGACGCATAATTTTGCAAAGTTATATAAAAATGGCGAGTATGTAAATGAGATGAAAGAAGATCAAAGTTTAATCGCTAATATTATTGGGAAATCACCTAAATTAACACGTCCACCATACGGTTCAATGCCTGGATTAAATGAAAGTCTTCGAAATAAAGTGGTAGAAGGCGGCTTTAAAGTGTGGGATTGGACAATTGATTCATTAGACTGGAAATATAACAAAATGCAAGTTGATGCAGCTGCAGCACAAATTGCTCAAAATGTATTAACAAATGCAACAAAACCACAAGAAGTCATTTTAATGCATGACATTCATCCACAATCAGTTGCTGCTGTGCCAGCAATTTTAAAAGGGTTAAAAGAAAAGGGTTATGAGTTTGAAGCTTATCATGAAGAGAGTCACTTCCCAGTGAATTTCTGGCATGATAACCGTATGTAATGGAGGAATGAACGTTGAAGTATGGAAAAGTAGCAGTAGTTGGAGCACTATCAGTAGGACTATTAACAGGTTGTTTCGGTGAAAAACCAGAAGAAAACTTATATACAGCTTTTGAAACAGCGGCGAAGCAAGAAAAATCATTAGTTGATGAAGCGAAAAAATTAGAGAAGTTAGAGAAGGAAGGCCAAGAACTATATTCTCAAATTTTACAAGAAGGTAAAGATCATAATGACGCTGTTATGAAGAAAATAGAGCAAGCTACTGCAAATGTAGATGATCGTGAAAAAGCATTGAAAAATGAGAAAGAAATGCTAGAAAAAGCTCAGAAAGAAACAAAATCTGTTCAAGGAAATATAGAGAAGCTTGAAGATAAAAAGTTACAAAAACAAGCGAAAGCAGTAGAAGAGTCGTATAAAAACCGTTATGATGCATTCCAAAAGATGAATGAAAATTATACGAAGGCGTTGGCGACTGAAAAAGAACTGTATGAAAAATTAAAAGTAAAAGAAACGAAATTAAAAGAGATTGGTGAAAAAGTTAAAGCTGTTAATGAATTAACTGTGGAAGCACAAAAATCAAAAGAGCAATTTAACAATTTTACAAAAGAGTATAATGACAGTAAATTAGCATTCTACAAAGATGCAGAGATTAAGATTAAAGATCAGAAATAAAGAAGAATCTTAAACGTAATAAAAAGCCGGGGAAACATCGTCACAAATGTTTTTTCGGTTTTTTACGTTAAATGAATAGAAAAGACTGGAATTGATATCATAAAAGAGTTATAGTGAATTATTCTAAGGGAAACATTGTTAAGTAAGGAGACTAGAAATATGTCATATGAATTTTTACTCAAATTAGGTTTAGCACTCTTTTTAGGATTATTCATCGGGATAGATAGGCAGCTAAAGAATAAACCGCTTGGCGTGAAAACAAGTATGGTTATTTCTGTAGCAAGTTGTTTAATTACGATGGTTTCAATTGAATCTGTACATGTATATTCTGTTCCAGGGCATACCAATATGGATCCAATGCGTTTAGCTGCTCAAATTGTGAGCGGGATTGGTTTTCTTGGAGCAGGTGTTATTTTAAGAAGAAGTAATGATGTTATTTCGGGATTAACGACAGCTTCTATGGTGTGGGCTGCTTCAGCTTTAGGTATTGCGATTGGAGCAGGATTTTATTTGCAAGCGACGGTTGCTATGATTTTAATCATTTTAGCAATTAATGTACTTCCGCAACTTGTGAAAATTGCAGGACCGTATTCATTAAGACAAAAGGACTTGTCTATTAAAATTACTGTAAAAGAGCATCATGAGTTAGATGGTATATTTAAGCAGATTAAAAATTTAGGAATGCATGTAAAACGCGTGAAGATTAAAGATATAGATAGTGGGGCATTTCAGCAATTAGAGATGGTTATTTTAGCTCCAGAAGACTTGTATACGACGGAGTTATATAGTTCCCTAAAAGAGATTGATCGAGTAGTTTCAGTTGAAGTGGAAAGTAGATAATGGTGCTAAAAAAGAGTGAAGTGAATTTACTCTTTTTTAATTTGGATTTTTTAGGAAATAAATTGATATAATGGTGAATAACAAGGGGGGAGAAATGATGGAAATACATATTAGAAGAGCGATAAAAGATGATATACCAGGTATAGCAAAGGTCCACGCTGATAGTTGGAAAACGACATATAAAGGCATATTCCCTAACGAGATTTTAGAAAATATAACATATGAGCAACGGGAAAAACAATGGGAAAATATTTTTCAAAAAGAATGTAATCATCAATTTAGATTTGTAGCAGAGACGTTAAATGGAGAAATAGTTGGATTCATCGATGGGGGAGTTGAAAGAAGTGGTGCATATAATTGTAATGGAGAATTATATGCGATCTACCTTTTACAAGAGTATCAAGGAATGAAAATAGGACAAAAGTTATTTCAAGCTTTACTATCTGAATGTATAAAAAATGATATGCAATCACTTTTAGTATGGGTTGTTACGAATAACCCTTCTAAAACGTTTTATGAAAAATTTAATCCAGAAAAAATTGATACAAAATTTTTAGAGAGATTACAGGTGGAAGAGACAGCGTATTGTTGGAAAGATATTAATAATATTATTATGTAAAGTGTATGTTTGAGAGAGGTATACCAATTAAAGTTTACCTCTTTTGTTTCACTCGAATGGTTTGGACATAATGCGAAAGATATATGAAAAGAAGAAATGAAAGTACTAACAAATAGAAATTTAGAAGTAGTAACTTCTTAGTATAAAATGATGTAAGAGTCTCTCATTGTAGAGACTCTTTTTTTAAAATACAAATAACCAAAAATTACCATGTATTTAAATTAAAATTTAACACAATTTATATATAAATAAGGAGGTGATTGGTAATGGCTAGAAATCGTAATTCTAATCAATTAGCATCACATGGAGCACAAGCGGCTTTAGATCAAATGAAATATGAAATTGCACAAGAGTTTGGTGTACAACTTGGCGCTGATACTTCTTCACGTGCAAACGGTTCTGTAGGCGGTGAAATTACAAAACGCCTTGTAGCGATGGCAGAACAACAACTTGGTGGCGGATATACTCGCTAATTGTAGAAGGTTATAGGAGAAAGGAAGGATTCTTCCTTTCTTTTTTTTCAATTAATTGGTATGGATATATTGTGAACTGGATTCAAAGAATAGGAATAATACTATATTTTCCCCAATTTCTTTTGTTATGAATGGGAAGTAGTAAAAATGTAATAGCCCTGGTGGAATGAAAAGTTACGTTCCAGCAGGGCTATTATATGGTAAGAAATATATGATGAAAGGTTTCGAAGCCAACATGTTAAAAAAAGAAAACTGTTGTTTAATTGCGCTTGCATCAGTTCCACTTGTTATGACATTAGGGAATTCAATGCTCATCCCAATTCTGCCGACTATTGAAAAGAAATTACATATTTCATCATTTCAAGTATCCATGATTATTACAATTTACTCTATCGTAGCCATTCTACTTATACCGATTGCTGGTTATTTATCAGATAGATGGGGACGAAAGATGGTAATGGTTCCGAGTTTGCTGATTGCGGCTATAGGAGGAGCGATAACTGGTTGGGTATCTTGGAAAGTTGATAATCCCTACACTTGGATATTGATTGGTAGAGCGATTCAAGGTATTGGTGCTGCTGGTGCAATGCCAGTTGTTATACCGTGTGTTGGTGATTTATACAAAGATGAAAAACAAGTTAGTACAGGTTTAGGAATCATCGAAACATCCAATACATTTGGGAAAGTGTTGAGCCCTATTTTAGGGTCTGCTCTTGCTGCCATTGTATGGTTCCTACCGTTTTGGGCGATTCCAGTTTTATGCGTAGTATCAATTGTTTTATTACTTGTTCTAGTAAAGGCAAAGAAACAAGAAGGAAAAGTACCACCGCTTAAAGAGTTTATAAAATCAATTCTTGCTACGTTTCGAGAAAAAGGAAGATGGTTAATTGCCATTTTTGCATTAGGTGCAATTATTATGCTTATTTTATTCGGAATTCTCTTTTATTTGTCAACTATACTGGAATCAAAGTATGACATTCATGGTATTTGGAAAGGGTGTGTACTTGCAATCCCGTTACTTGTACTGTCACTTAGTTCATATATGGCTGGCAAAAAAATTGGAGACAACCAAAATGTGATGAAGAAGTGTATTTACATTGGTTTTTTAATGGCTGCTGCATCAGTCATCATTCCTTTATTTATAAAAGGAATTTATTTACTACTTCTTTGTCTCGTTATTATGGGGGTAGGAATTGGTATGGCACTCCCATGTTTAGATGCTCTCATTACACAAGGAATTGAAAAGGAGCAAAGGGGGACGGTTACGTCATTTTATAGTTCTATGCGATTTATCGGTGTAGCAGCTGGACCACCTCTATACTCTTTTTTCATGAAAGGTGCTGACCATGAAGTGTTTTATTTAACAAGTATTTTCGCTGGGATCGGTGCTGCTATAGCAATCATTTGGATTAAACCAGCAAAAGATGCAAAGAACGTAAAAAAGAAACCAGAACCTACTTCATAATTTGAAAGAGAATTGCATGATGTTTTCAGTAACATGCAATTCTCTTTCGTTCATTAGGAATAAATAACTTGTTTTAACATATAAAGTGCGACACTCCATATGATGAGACCAGAAAATTTATTTAATAATACGATTGTCTTTCCGGTCGAGTCTAGCCTTTTTAGAAATTTCCCCGCTAAAGCTAAACTTATAAACCAAATCCAAGAAACGATAATAGTTGCAAGTGTGAAAGCCCATTTTTCATTTCCTATGTATTGAATAGAATTGGTTCCAATTACACCGATTGTATCTAAAATTGCATGTGGATTTAATAACGAAACCGATGCGGCGAAAAGGATTTGCTTTTTTAAGGGCATGCTTTTTTCTTGTTTTACATCGTTGGAAGGGTTACTTCTCCAAATAACAAAGCCCATGTATAGGAGAAAGAAAAATCCAATTATATATAACGAGTTAGTTAGCCAAGAAAAAGTAAGGAGTACAAGGGAAACACCTTGTACCGCTATCAATATGAGTAACGTATCACATATAGAGGCAGTTAATACGACAGGGGCTGCTCTCCAAATATTCGGTTGGCTCGCACCTTGGTTAAAGACGAAAACATTTTGAACACCTAATGGAATGATAAGGCCAAATGCAAGAATGATACCATGAATAATTGCTTCACTCATCATATTACCTCCTATTTTAATTCGTTATGATAGTGTATATTGTATAGAAGAAATGAAAATTTGTATCCATCCATATGGTTGGGGAGGTTACCAACCAAAAAGAATGTAAGGTGATATGATGGAAAGAATCGTTTGGAAACCGAATATGTCTCTAGCGACGCCTCTATATAAACAAATAGAAATGTATATAAAAGAAAGAATCGTTAATGGAGAATGGACTGTTGGAACGAAATTACCTTCACAAAGAGAATTGGCATATACATTTGGTGTGAATCGAAGCACAATTGTAATGGCTTTCGATGAACTAGTTGCAAAGGGGTACATTGAAGGGAATGGCAGGAAAGGAACAATTGTTGTAAATAATAATGTGAATGCTTCCACATACGCACCCCCGCCTAATTGGCAGTCTTATGTAGAAACAGGACTTCATTATCCGAATCTGCCTGCTATTCAAGAAATAAATCAAGCTGAATTTGATCCGCATGTAATTCGTTTAGGAACAGGTGAGCTCGCGCCAAGTCTTTTACCTGAAAAAAAGATGAAAGATATTATGAATAAGCTTTTAGGAGCCAAGATGATACTTGGCTATGAAGAACCGAAAGGAAATCTTTCTTTAAGGAAGAAGATTGCAGATTATTTAAAAGGACAGGGTATATATGTATCTCCTGACTCTATATTGATTGTTTCAGGAGCAATTCAAGCGCTTCAACTTATTTCTATTGGGCTTCTTCCGAAAGGAGCGTCAATTTTATTAGAAAAACCATCATATTTATACTCTCTCAATGTTTTTCAATCAGCAGGAATACGTTTAATTGGAATGCCATTGGATGAGAGTGGGCTAGATGTGTCATATATTGCGAAATATAAGAAGCAATTTAATGCTTCTATTTTATATACAATCCCTTCTTTTCATAATCCAACTAATTTTAGCATGGATACGAAGAAGCGGACAGAAGTGATGGAGATATGCAATGAGATTGGATTGCCTATTATAGAGGACGCAGTGTATCAAGACTTATGGTTTGATGCTCCTATTTCGAAACCTTTAAAAGCATATGATAAAAATGGAATCGTACTACATATTGGAAGTATGTCTAAAGTTATTAGTCCGGGATTAAGAATTGGATGGATTGTTGGGTCTGAGCCTGTTATTCAAAGATTGGCAGACATAAAAATGCAAACAGATTATGGATCGAGTTCTATATCCCAGCAAATTGCAGCGGAATGGTTTACAAATGGATTGTATGATGAACATTTACAGTTTGTAAGAACTAAGTTGAAAAAACGCAGAGATTTTATGTTACAAATGTTAGAGAAATATTGCCATGATATAGCAACTTGGTATGAACCAGCAGGTGGTTTTTATATTTGGTTACATATGAATATCCCCGTTTCAAATCGTAGCTTATTTGACAAAGCTTTGAAAGAAAAGGTTTTATTAAATCCAGGTACTTTGTATGATAGAAGTGCAAATCAATTTTTGCGTTTATCATATTCATACGCAACGTTAGAAGAAATTGAAATAGGTATAAAAAAACTTGCACAACTAATGAAAAAGTAAGAGGAGAAAGTAATGAAACAATATGTAATTTGCCAAATTATCAATGGAGAAAAATATTTAGCTGCTTATGCGGAGACGAAGCAGGAAGCAATTGAAAAAGCAGAATTGTTAGGATTACGAACGGGAAATCGATACACCGTTATTACTGCAGAGGAAGCAGAAGGGTTAACTTATCCTTAAACAACGTATAATAATGATGCAGAAAGTAAATAAGCTTAGTAATATATTATTACTAGGCTTATTTTTTTGAAAGCGTTACGTGTTCTCGTATAAAAGATAATAATATTATGAGTCAAGTTGACGGAAATAACGATTTGATTTTCGATCCTGATTTCCGTTTCTATAGTTATCAATATATTGTCTGAAGTTCCACGATTGTAAAAACTTATTTGCGGCGTTATAACCAGAATTGTATAGCCACTCTTTTTCTTCCATTGTTAACTCAAAGTTTGTACTAGTAATGGACCCTGTTGGGATTGTAATTGTTCTTGCTTTTGATTCCTTGTCTAAATGACGTAAATCATGGGCTTGCATCATTGTTTTAAAAAGTCCTTTGAACATGGAGATCGGCTCGTTGTAGTGGGCTGGGTCAGCTTGAATCTCATCTTTTACGAAATGAAACCCAAAAGTCGGCCAGCGGGGAGAGGTAGGGGAGTCGAAAATCCAAATTGGATAATTGCTTAAAATTCCTCCATCAACCATATAACAAGGCTGCTTCCATTTTGGGGTTCTCCATTTCACCGGTTCAAAAAAGAAGGGGATTGTACTACTCATTCGTACAGCTTTAGCAATAGAGAAGCGATAATTTAAAAATCCGTAGTTTGGTAAATCATCGGGAAAGATAACCATTTTACCATTACTTATATCAGAAGCGATAATTTTAAGCTTATTTAAATCAGGTAAATCTGTAAATAAATGAACTCCTTTTTTTCGAAGTAATTCTTCAATCCATTCTTCTATAAAAATATTAGAGTAAATACCAAGAGTAGTCCATGCGCTTAATCCTTTTCCGATAAATGGGATTCTGTCAATAAAGGTTTTCTTCGTAAATTTATTATAATCAATATTTGTTATAATCGTTTTTAGCTCTGAGCAAGAGTATCCTGCTGCTAGGAGCGCAGCGATAATCGAACCAGCTGATGTTCCAGCTACACGTTCCCATTCATAGCCTTTTTCAGCTAACGCGCAAATTGCCCCTACATGCGCAATTCCGCGTACACCGCCTCCTTCAAAAACACCATCAATCTTCATAAAGCATACTTCCTTTCACATAAAAAATTTGAAAATGGCAAAAAAGCACGTATTGTACGTGCTTTTTTACAATAGTTTTTAAATTTACTAGCAGCCTACAAAGCCGCCCCAACAGCTAGCTCCGATGATGATTAGAAGGATGAATAAAACGATTAATAAAGCGAAACCTCCATAACCACATCCACCACAACTACCGCCGTAACCGCCGTAACCGTAGCCGCCGCAACTATATCCGTAACCCATGTGGAATTCCTCCTTATATTAAAAATAAAAATGAACGAGGGGAAAATGTACTGGAAGAAATAATGAACTATCGTGTTTGTAGGAACAATGTATACTATGCTTTTTTAAACTTGTTCGCGTATGAAGGAAGAGCCCGTTTTTTCGGAGGCTTGTTGTTTTTATAAAGAATGGAGTATAATTTTTGTGCGATGATACAAATAAGTATGTAAATATAAGGAGAATGTATGAATAAACAAATTGAAGTATTAATTGATAAATATGGGCTGACGCATTTAAAAGAGGAACTTATGAATACTGTATTTCCTTGTATAAAAGTTGTGCCAAAGCAGGAGGAAACAGTAGCGATAGGTAGTTCGAAAATGGGAGGGGTTCCTGACTTGCCATTTACATTTGAATATCCAACGCATAAAGGAAATCCGTTACAGTTTATTGCACAATTTAATTTAAAGGATTTACAAAATGTTGGTATAGATCATAATCTTCCTAAGACAGGGATGTTATATTTCTTTAGCGTTGAAAATTACTTTGAAGAAGATGTGAATCCAACCGAAGCGGGACGTGTACTTTATTATGATGTTCCTGTTGAGCAATTACGGAGAGCGGATGAATTGCAAACGGATTATAACCAGTGTGCAACTACTTTTGAACTGACATATAAATTGCCAGAGCTTTTCATTGAAGATGAGAATGATTCAGATCGTTTCTTACAATTACTTGAAGAGCTAATCCCAGATAACTACGATAACCATCAAATATTTGGTGAGCCATTTTCTGTACAAGATGAGGTATTGTACGAAACTGGACAGTATATGGAAATAGACCCGCAGCAAATGACGCTTTTATTCCAAATTGACTCAGATACTAAAAATTGTAATATGATGTGGGGAGATTTAGGGATGCTTTATTTCTGCATTGGAAATGAAGACTTGAAAAATCGACGTTTTGAAAATGCATGTTGTGTATTACAAACTTGTTAAGGAAGAAGGTTGTTCTTATAAAAAGAACAGCCTTTTTACAATGTTAAATATGCATAATCTCATATGACCTATACGAAAAAGTATTGTATACTCTGAAACTATACGATACTTTTTCGTATAGTTATAGAATGTAAGGAGTGACATGATGGGAAAGACAAGTAAGTATGTGACAGCTGCCGCACTTTGTTCAACGATAGTAATGGGAGGCTTACAGGCTTCATCTGTATCTTATGCAGCTACGAATTCAACTGTAGCGACATCACAATCAGATGCAAAGTTGTTAAATGATTTTAGAAAAGAATTAAAAAAACAGGTTGATAATCGAGAAGAAAATATTACAATCACATATAAAACGAAAGATAGAAATGCTAGAAATGTGATGGACCAATTGTACGGCGAGTTTAATAAAGTTGTAGATGCAGATGAGTATGTAAAATATAATGTAGCGTCTACTAAATATTCTATTAAAGGGTTACCAGGAAACTATACGTTTACACTGCAAGTTAAGTACCGTGAATCAAAAGAGCAAACACAATATGTAAAATCCCAGGCGAAAGCGATTATAGGCTCGATTGTAAAACCAGGAATGGATGAGCATGAGAAAGTGAAAGCTATTCATGATTACGTTGTAAAACATGTATCGTATGATACGTCTTATGGAGCATATACAGCATATGAAGCGTTAGCGAATCGTTCTGCCGTTTGCCAAGGATATACGTTATTAACATATGAATTACTAAAAGAAGCGGGTATCCAAAACCATATTGTAACAGGTACAGGAAATGGACAAGCTCACGCATGGAATTTAGTGAACATTGAAAACAAATGGTACCACCTTGATACTACATTCGATGATCCGGTACCGGATAAAGCTGGGCGCGTAACATATTCATATTTTAATATGTCTGATGAGCAATTAAGTAAAGATCACGACTGGGATCGTAGTAAATATCCTGCAGCATCTACAAGTTATTTTAATGAATTAACAAACAAAATAAAAGCGGGTAGTTCAAAGACTGCGGCGTATGAACAAATGTTAAAAGAAACAAATTTAAAATATATGTCTACACAATACGGAGCAGAGAATTATAGTGAGTTTAAGAAGAAATTACAGCAACAATTTGCTTCTAAGCCAGAAAAGGTAGAAGTACGATATAAGCAGTCTATGGATGGAACAATGCAAGATATAAAGAAAGTGTTAAATGAAATAAATTGGCCAAAAGGTGCAAAGCGTGTATCTTATCAAGTAGCACCTTATAGTGCGATGGCAGATTATTCATTAGCGACAATTACATTTACGTATTAAGTAATGAAAAAGAGCATCTGTAAAAAGGTGCTCTTTTTACATTTGTTTATCATTTTAAAATATTGGGAATTATGTGATAAAATAACGAGGAGAGGATGTGAATGCTGAATGAACTTCTTCGAAAGTAATATATTTACATTGATATATACTTGTTTAGTAATCGGACTTATTGTTTTGTTTTTCATATCATTTACTTTGTTTATTAGAAGAGTATTACAAAGCAGTGCTGCAAAGAAACACCACGCGATTAATATGAACCAGAAGCTAGATCGAATTATTGAATTGCTTGAAAAAGATAAGAAATAGTGATAAAAGAAGTATGAAAAGGGGAAAGAGAATGGCCAATTATATAAAAGAATTACGTGAAAAAGTAGGACATGATTATGTTTTCTTAAACTTTGCCGGTGGTTGTGTATTTAATAAAGAAGGAGAAGTATTACTGCAAAAAAGAGGAGACTTTAATGCCTGGGGCTTTCCTGGCGGGGCAATGGAAATTGGAGAATCGGCTGCAGAAACTGCAATTCGAGAAATAAAAGAAGAAACCGGGTATGATGTAGAAATAAATGAGCTTATTGGAGTGTATACAAAATATTTTCAATCATATCCAAATGGAGACAAGGCACAGTCAATTGTGATAGTCTTTTCATGCTCAATTGTTGGAGGAGAGAAAAGAACAGACGGTGATGAAACATTGGATTTGCAGTTTTTCCCGTTAGATAAAATGCCGCCTTTATTTTGTAAACAACATGAAGATTGCTTGCAGGATGTATTGGAGAAAAGAGTAGGGGTATATCGTTAACATATAAAAAAGAAGCTAAATGAGATTAGCTTCTTTTTTATGTTTTACTTACTTCCACCAATCATCAAACATAGATGCTGGAACTTGTCTCTTATGTTCGCTCACTGTGTAACGTTTTTCAATTTTTTCTGCAACGTCAGTTGGAACTGCTTTACCTTCTAAATAGTCATCAAGTTGATCGTATGTAATACCTAACTCTGTTTCATCAGCTTGACCAGGTTTTTCATCCAATAAATCAGCTGTTGGCATTTTTAAATAAAGTCGCTCGTCTGCACCTAATTCTTGTAGTAAAGCACGTCCTTGGCGCTTCGTTAATCCTGTTAATGGTAATAAATCTGCACCACCATCTCCGAATTTTGTAAAGAATCCCGTTACAGCTTCTGCAGCGTGATCTGTTCCGATAACAAGAAGGCTGTTTTGTCCACCGATTGCATATTGTGTAACCATGCGGATACGTGCTTTCACGTTACCTTTATTGAAATCTGTTAATGATTCACCTAATAAGTTTTCGTATTGATTTGAGAAAGCATCAACT
Source organism: Bacillus sp. (in: firmicutes) (assembly GCF_031983925.1). Classification (NCBI taxonomy): domain Bacteria; kingdom Bacillati; phylum Bacillota; class Bacilli; order Caryophanales; family Bacillaceae; genus Bacillus; species Bacillus sp. (in: firmicutes). Next base: position 635,683 of record NZ_DALYZR010000001.1, read on the forward strand.
GTTGAAGCGATATCAAATGCAACAGATTGATCAGCTTGAATAAATTGTAATGCTAATTGCGCATCATCTTCGTCTTTTTGCACTTTATAGGGAAGGCGCACGGCGATAAACGTTGCGTTACCACCTTCATTACGAATTTCTTCAACTGCAAGCTGGGCTAAACGTCCCGCTAATGTAGAGTCTTGTCCGCCACTAATTCCAAGTACAAATCCTTTCGCACCTGTTTTTTTTACATAATCTTTTAAGAAATCAACACGTTTACGGATTTCTGCTTTCGGATCAATTACAGGTTGAACGTGTAATGCTTTCATAATCTGTTCTTGCAATGTCATTATGTTTTCCTCCTATTCATATTAAAGCGGTAAATAAGTTTATATGTATATTGGTACATACTTCTATCCTTTATTATTTCGCAAAATTAACGAATATACAATAGGATGTGTGTATGAATATGAATGTAGTCATTATAATGAAACTGCATCGTTTAAGCAATTTTTTTGAAACCTTTCAATAATGTAAGGTTTTTGTCATTTGAATCGATGGAAGCTATTTCCGCATTTTACTAATATAAGAACATAGTTAGTAGAAGGGCGGAGAAGGAATATGAACATTAGAGAACTTGCATACCGAAATGTAACGCGAAATAGACGAACATACTCAGCATATTTTTTAAGTAGTGCATTTGCTATTATGGCTTTTTTTGTTTATTCATTTTTTGCGTTTCATCCGGCGTTAAGTGCTGGAGAATTGGGACAATACGTGTTCGTAAGTATGTCGTTTGCACAGTCCATTATTTACTTATTTACATTTTTCTTTATTTTATATTCGATGGGAATGTTTTTAAAAACGAGAAAGCGTGAATTAGGAATTTTAATGATGTTAGGTATGACGAAATATCAATTAAAGCGTCTTATCTTTTTTGAAAATATTATGATTGGGATAGGGGCAATTATTTTTGGAATTCTAGCAGGAATGTTATTTTCTGGAGTATTAATGTTTGTAGCTCCCATGATATTAAAGTTAGATATTTCCTTGCCTTATTACATTCCAATGAAAGCCATTGTTGTAACGAGTATTATGTTTTTCGTATTATTTATGATTATTTCATTGTTTAGTGCAGGAATGATCCGGAAGAATAAAATTATGAAATTGTTTAGAGGATCAGCAGAAGCGAAGCCGGAACCGAGAGCATCCATTATTTCTTCTATATTAGCAGTCATATTGCTTAGTGCGGGATATGCAGGAGCGCTTATGTCACACGGTGCAATGGTATTTATCATGATGATTCCTGTTACAACGGTAGTCATTATTGGTACGTATTTGCTGTATAAGCAGTTGAGTGTCTTTATTATTAGACTATGTAAAAAAAGTAAACGTTTCTATTGGACACAGACAAATATTATTACGTTGTCAGATTTAGCTTACCGTATGAGAGATAATGCAAGAATGTTCTTTATTGTAACCATAATTTCAACTGTAGCATTTTCAGCAATAGGTACATTAGTTGGCTTTACATCAATGACAAAGGCGATTATGGAGAGACCAATTGCGTTTCACTATCATTCTAAGCAAGGAAATAGTAATGAATCACAGCATTTGAAAATGATTGATGAAGGATTAAAGAAACATAGTATAGCAGCTTCAAAAACTAATATTTCAACGAAGAAAACGGAGGAGCAGTCGTTAAAAAGCGCCACCTTTATAAAGGAATCAGACTATAAGGAATATGCGAAGTTAACAGGAGAACCCTTTCATGCGGTATCCCAAAAAGAAGTTTTATTTTTGTCAGTCGATATACCAGGACCACCGATGAAGGAAAGAAAAGAAATTACTTTACCACATTTGAGTGAACCTTTACATGTGAAAAAAGTTAATACTTCTTCATTAAGTAAAATATTAAGAGGTAACGTTTATGTAATCTCTAAAAATCAATATGATGCATTACAAGATGGGTTTAAAGAGGAAAAAGATTATGTGTACAAAACAGAAGGAACGAAAGATGAAGTTGAGGTTGGTAAAGAACTAACGCATCTGATGAAGCCTTATGAAGAACATACAACGTTTAGTGCAGAAGAGTACGAACAAAACCAAAGTTTACAAATTGCAGGACCAATTCTATTTGTAGGTTTCTTTATTGGTATTGTATTTTTCGTATGTGCAGGAAGCTTCCTTTATTTCCGTTTGTTTTCTGACTTGGAGGATGATACTCGTTTGTTTGAAATGATTCGAAAAGTAGGCTTAACAAGTGGAGAATTATCGAAAGTAGTTACAATTCGATTGGGACTTTTATTCTTCGTTCCAATAGGTGTTGCAACATTACATGGGGCAGTAGCGTTAACTGCACTCGGACAGATGTTTGAGTACTCACTATTTAAAGAAAATGCGATTGTATTAAGTATTTTCATAGGAATTCAAGTTGTATATTTTTTACTGATTCGATCTCGTTATTTAAAACAATTGAAAGAGAGATTACGTATTCGTTAAATGTGTTTTTTTAACTTGAGTACAAAATTTTCTAAAAAGAGGCAGGTATTACCAAAAAGTGATAAAATGGAAAAAGCGAGGTGGAAAAATTAATAAAAAGTAAGGGAGGAAGTAATATGAAAGCAACAGGAGTTATTCGAAAAGTAGACGAATTAGGACGAATTGTAATTCCTAAAGAATTACGTGATGTATTGGGAATACAAATTAAATCACCGCTTGAAATTTTCGTAGAAGAAGACAAAGTCATTTTACAAAAATATCAACCTTACAATGCTTGTCAAATAACAGGTGATGTTTCAAATCAAAACATATCATTAGCAAATGGAAACATTACTGTTAGTATAGATGGAGCGAAATATTTAATAAAAGAAATAGAAAAGTTTTTAAACAAGAGTGAGGTTTAGTCTTAATTCAAATTATTTTTAAAATTTCATATCATTCTTTAAAAACTATAAAAGGACCATTCAATTGGTCCTTTTATTTATCTCGTAATTTTTCGTTTCTAAAAATTACGAGATAAATAAAGTGAAACTTTAATCAGCCCTCACCAATCAGGCTGCCCATTAAAGCGGGATAAAAGAGTAGTATAAAATTCGTAAGCCTTATTGAGAAACATTTTTAAGGAAGGAAAACGAAACACATAAAACGAATGTTACATGTAAGTGTTTTCAAAAGTGGTCTGAAATGAAAATAATATATTTTCAGGAGGGATTACGATGAATAGTAGTACAGCGAATAAACAAAAAGGTATACAATTGATTCCTTTTACAGTAGATAAGGTGGTTGAACAAGTAAATGAAATTCCACCAGGTGTACAACTCATTCATGCTCCGCAAGTATGGGAGAAGAGTGCGAAAGGAAAAGATATTGTCGTTGCCGTATTAGATACAGGGTGTGATACGAATCATATAGATTTAAAGGATCGTATTATCGGCGGAAGAAATTTCACGAAAGATTACGAAGGAGATCCAAATATTTATCTTGATAATAACGGACACGGTACTCATGTAGCGGGGACAATTGCAGCGACTGAAAATGGAATCGGTGTTTTAGGAGTGGCACCACTTGCTAAAATGCTAGTGTTAAAGGTTTTAGCAGGGGATGGTTCTGGAAGTTATGAGCAAATTATTGAGGCGATTCATTATGCTGTAAATTGGAGAGGGCCTAATAAAGAAAGAGTTAGAGTCATTTCCATGTCACTTGGTGGCCCGCAAGACGTTCCGGAATTACATGAAGCAATTCAAAATGCGGTAAAGCAAGATGTTCTCGTCGTATGTGCTGCTGGGAATAATGGAGATTGTAATGATAACACGGAGGAACTAGATTTCCCAGGTGCATACTCAGAAGTAATTGAAGTCGGCGCTGTCAATTTAGATCGGAAAATCGCATGTTTTAGTAATTCAAATCAAGAAATTGATTTAGTGGCGCCAGGCGATGAAATATTATCTACGTATCCTGAAGGGAAATATGCTGTATTAAGTGGTACTTCTATGGCGACACCGCATGTCGCTGGAGCACTGGCATTGCTCATAAAGCAGTGTGAAAGGGAATATGGTAGAAAGTTATCAGAACCAGAAATATATGCACAACTTATTAAAAGAACTGTACCTTTAGGATATGAACGTACATCTGAAGGGAATGGTTTATTAGATTTATTGAAAGAATAACAATTACTAAAAAACATCTCATATTTTTATGAGATGTTTTTTAGTATGGCTCTGTCGCATGTAATACGACATCTAATAAACCGGGGAATCTAGCATTTAAGTCATCTTCACGAATTGAAATGAAACGTTGAGTTCCTTCAAGGCGTGTATACATAACACCGGATTCACGTAAAACTTTGAAATGGTGTGATAAAGTTGATTTCGCGATTGGAATGTTTAACGCGCCACAAGATTGTTCGTTTTTTTCTAGTAGCATAGTTACAATTTGTAAACGAATTTGATCGCTAAGTGCATATAGAACAGAAGAGAATTGAATTTCTTCTCGATTTGGATGATAGAGAGTACGCATTTTTTCACCTGCTTGTATAAGTTAATATATTTGCACTATAACATATAAAGTGGTATATTTCTATTGTTCGAATATATTCGAAAAATAGAAATATAGGGGGAGAAAAAATGAAGTATACAAAATTGCAAAAGGCAGGACTACATATTTCAAAATTGGGGTTAGGAACAAACGCTGTAGGGGGACATAATTTATATGCTGATGTGAATGAGGAAGAAGGAAAACGATTAATAGAAGAAGCTATCGGGCAAGGGATTACATTTTTTGATTCGGCAGATTCATACGGTTTCGGTAGATCAGAGGAATTGGTGGGAGAAGTATTGAAAGGAAAACGCCATGAAGTTGTACTTGCTACCAAAGGTGGAATACAACCGTTATTAAATGGAGAGGTTTATATGAATAATGAACCGAGCTATTTAAGAAATGCTGTAGAAAATAGCTTAAGAAGATTACAAACTGATTATATTGATTTATATTATTTACATTTTACAAACCCAGAAACAAGTTACATAGATTCAATTGGAGAACTTACTCGCCTAAAAGAAGAAGGGAAAATTCGTTCAATTGGAATATCTAACGTAAACGTAGAGCAATTAAAAGAAGCGAATCAGCACGGACACATAGATGTTGTACAATCACCGTATAATATGTTAGATCGTACTGCTAGGGAAGAACTTTTGCCATATTGTATAGAATCAGGTATTTCATTTATTCCTTACGGGCCTCTTGCTTTTGGGATACTAGGTGGTAAATATACAGAAGATTTCAAATTGAATAAAGGAGATTGGCGTCAAAGTGTAAATCTATTTGAAGAGAATACATATAAGAGTAACTTTAAGAAAGTTGAAAAATTAAAAGACTTAGCTAAAGAAAAGGATCTCGAATTATCGCATTTAGCTTTAGCGTGGTTATTAAACCAAAAAGGAATTGATACTGTTATTCCTGGTGGGAAACGAGCGGAGCAAATAAGAGAAAGTGTAAGAGCGGTGGAAGTTTCATTGAATGAAAAAGTCATGAAAGAGATTGAATCTATTTTAGAAGATTAATTGAAAGGGGGATAGTTTCCTCTTTTTATCCCGCTTTAATGGGCAGTAAGACCCCCATCTCAAAATTCAGCGAAAGTAAAGAAGGTAGGTGGGGGGATCAACTGCCCATAAAAGCCCGATTGGTGAGGGCTGATTAAAGTTTCACTTTATATAAAAGGAGAAGATTTAAATGAAAAGAGTACTAGCTGTATTCTTTACAATCATGTTTATGATCGGTACAGATACTTTCTTAATTTCACCACTTTTACCAACTTTACAACAGGTGTATCATATTTCAACTGAGTTGTCAGGGTGGATGGTAAGTTCATATGCTTTAGGATACGCTGTATTTGCACTTATCGCTGGTCCTATATCAGATGGATTAAATAGAAAAAAAGTGATGGTAATAGGAATGAGTTTTTTTGCGTTAAGTACGTTTTTATGTGGGATTGCGTCATAAAGTCTTTACAAATAAAAAAAGAGCCCAAAAATAAAAATCCCTATAGAGATAGGGATTAATATATCGGCATATAGTTCCTTGGAAAAGGATATACTGAGTATAACATATAGGACTACTTATAATTGTGAAATAGATGTGAAAGTAATGTGAAAAATAACATAATAAAAGCACTGTTTTAGCTAATGAACTAAAACAGTGCTTTTCTTTTTGATTGAACAGTTGCTGCATTTTCATCATGTATGCCTGCATCTTTAATAATTCGTTGTTTTGCTTTATTTAATAGATGGTTTACTGCTTCACCAAAATAGTTAGCTTCGCTTTTTGTGCGGGCTTCTCGTAAACATTTATAGTTTTCTAGCAGTTCCTCTTTTTCAGTGTTTGTTAAGAAATCTTCTATTTTCTTTTTTGTCATACGAAACACCCTTTCTTCTGACAAACGACGCAATAGAAAATATTTATTGTTTATTATAGCAATAATTTTTAAAGAAAGTACAGACTAACGTCGTAATAATTTGTCAATTTCTTGAATCTTCTCATCAGCTTTCCCAATTTGTTTATTTTTAGCCTGCTCACCACCGAGCGCTTGGTGTAGTAAGAAAGTCTGACCGGAAATAGCAGTCACAATGGATACTTTAATAATTTCTTTTATTAAGGTGACATCGAATAAAACGAGTCCAAGAAGTGCAGCTAGACTACCAGTGAAAATATCAGTCAAAAACCCAAAGTGAAAAAAAGTTTTCAAACGGCGTGGAAGCAATAACTTACCTTGGTTATTGATTAGATGGGAAACGAAACCGGTAATGCCACCAACGAGAACAGCAGTTAGCCATTGATACATTTCCATCGAATCCACTCCTTTTAGTGAATAAGATTCGATTATTTTATATTGATTCCTTTTAATATTTCATAGAAGCATATTGAGAAAGTTTGTTTGGTTTTTTCTATATTCAATTTAATTGTATCAGAAAAATCTGATATATATGAGTCTATTATGAAGCAGTTATTCCTTAATATGAATGTAGAAAGGGGTGCGTGATATGAATATAGATTACCGAATAAGAAGTGTGGATGGTTATACAAAAAATATAGGGGAATTAGTCAGCATGCTGGAGCATACGAGGGCTGTAACATTACAGGAAATTAGCAATCTATCAGTTGAGCAATTAGACTCAATGCTAAGTGGTGGAAATTTCATCGGAGCTTTATTAAAGCATATAGCAGCTATTGAAAAAGCATATCAGCTTATTTCATTTCAAGAGCGTGACTTTACAAAGGAAGAATTAGAAATATGGAAAGACGCACTCTATTTAGGAGAATAGGGGAAAACGATTCGTGGTCATGAAATAAAGTATTATGTACAACTTCTACAAAGTGTTCGAGAAGAATCTCTGAAGTATTTGAGTAAACAAGATGATGAATGGCTTATGTCAGAAAGAAAGTGGCTTAACGGTGTAGCGCATAACCAGTACTATTTGTGGTTTCACGTGCTAGAAGATGAGATGAGTCACCGTGGGCAAATTAGAATGATAAAAAATAAATTATTCGAAAATTAAGTTAAATAAGGTAGCTTTTTGTATGGATATTCCATATAATGAGAGTAATTAAAATGAGAACGGGGTGATGTATTATGGCGAACATAACTTATATGAATAATAAACCAAATACAAAGGTGGATGGAAAGGGCGAGACTGTATAAGTTAGCGCACGATCCTTCCGCTTAGCTTACACTAGGGAGGATATCAATTTGAATCAAAATATTTTAGAATCGTTCGGCTGGGATTCTTTCTTTGAGGAACAGGCTGTAGAGAACTTTGAGGTAGGGCGTATTTTACTTGAGCATAAGCATATATATCGAATTATTTGTAATGATGGTGAATATATGGCTGAGCTGTCTGGTAAGTTTCGGCATGAAGCAGTAACGAAGGGGGATTATCCAGCGGTTGGTGATTGGGTGTATATAAAGAAAATAGAGAATGAAAAGAAAGCGATCATTCATCGTATTTTTCCGAGAAGAAGCTCTTTTTCTAGACAAGAGGCTGGTACTCGAACGGAAGAGCAAGTAATAGCAGCAAATGTAGATTATCTATTTTTAGTGAATGCACTTAACCATGATTTTAATGTAAGAAGAATGGAACGTTATTTACTATTAGCGTATGAAAGCGGTGCAATGCCTGTAATTGTTTTAACAAAGAGTAGCTTATGTGAGGACGTGGAACAGAAAATCGTTGAAACAGAAGCTGTGGCAATTGGTGTTCCGATCTTCGTTGTTGATAGTTTAGAACATACTGGTATTGAATCGTTGCAGCAATTTGTTTCTTCAGGAAAAACAATTGCTCTAGTCGGATCATCTGGGGTTGGAAAATCCACTTTGTTAAATGCACTTATAGGAATTGAAGTAGCAAAAACGGGTGATATTCGTGAGGAAGATAGTAAAGGAAGGCATACGACAACTCATCGTGAATTGTTCCGATTACCGAGTGGTAGTTTAGTTATTGATACTCCTGGTATGAGGGAGCTACAGCTTTGGGAAGGAAGCGATGCAATTCAAACAACATTTTCTGATATTGAAGAACTAGCAAAAACGTGCCGTTTTAGGGACTGTAAGCATGAAAATGAGCCAGGGTGCGCAGTGCATAGTGCAATTGATAACGGGATTATGACGATAAATCGTTTGCAAAGCTATAAAAAATTACAAAGAGAACTAGCGTATTTCATTAGAAAACAAGATGCTATTCTTGCAAGGGCAGAGCGTGATAAGTGGAAAAAGATTTCTAAACAGCATAAAAAAATGTGAAAAGTCAAAGGGTGGTTCCCTTTGGCTTTTTGCATTTGTAAATTTTATAATAATATTATTCATATATATGGACAAAGGGAAATTAATTGTTTAAACTTTACAAAGTATTCATCATAATAGGTTATGAAAATAATAATTAGGGAATGGGAAATATTTATAATTCGTTAGATTTAACTTTTAAAATTGAAAAGCAGGAGGTTTGTAATGGGTAGACTATTAAATTGGTTTCGTGATATGAAAGTAGCAAAAAAACTATTAATTTCATTTTTTGTTATTTTAATTGCGGCTGTCTCTATTATAGGAGGCATGTCTTATCAAACAGCTAAAAAGAATTTTGAATCACAAATTACGAGCAGTGCTCACGACAATATAAAAATATTAGATAATTTAATCAATCAAATGATTGAGGCGAAATTTAATGATGTAAATAATTTTGCACGGGTGATTCAAGGGAATATGTATCAAGGGGATAATCAAGAGGAATTAAGAAAAATATTATCACAATATATCAATTTGAATAAAGATGTTGAACAAGTATATGTTGCTGGAAACGATAAAAAATTTGTACAAGAACCAAATATACAAATGGCAGCAGACTACGATCCAACAGAACGTTCTTGGTATAAAGATGCAGTAGCAAAACAAGGTGGTATTGTAATTACTGAGCCGTATAAGGCAAAAGGAAATGGACATATTGTCGTAACGATTGCAAAACAAGCAGAAGATAAAAACGGTGTTGTAGCGGTAGATTTAAGTTTAGATAATTTATTAAAAACAACGAAGTTAATTAATATTGGTAAAAAGGGATATGCTTTCATCTTAGATGGGAAACAAAAAATAATTGCACACCCTCAAGAAAAATCAGGAGAAAAAGCAGCCGATTCTTGGGCAAAGAAAATTTATGAAGATAATCATGGGGCTTTTTCTTATACGTATGACGGTAGTGAAAAACAAATGGTATTTGCTACAAATGTAAAAACAGGTTGGAAAATTGGCGGGACTATGTACTCAAATGAAGTAATTGAAGCTGCGCAGCCTGTATTTTATAATATGTTAATTGTTATGTTCATTTCATTAGTTATAGGTGGGGCACTTATTTATTTTGTGACACTTTCTATAACAAAGCCCTTAAAAAGATTAGTTGTCACTTCTAAAGAAATAAGTGAGGGAGATTTAACGCAAACAATTGATATTCATTCTAATGATGAAATCGGTCAACTTGCAAAAGGATTTAATGAGATGACAGATGCATTGCGAACATTAATCGGAAGAATTAATACTTCGGCTGGACATGTTGCAGCAGCATCAGAAGAGCTAACAGCAAGTGTAAGACAGGCGAGTGAAGCGACTGAGCAAATTACGATGGCAATGGACGAAATATCAAGCGGGGCAACAACGCAAACGACAAGTGTAGAAAATGGGGCAATGTTACTATTTGATGTAACAGAAGGCATTCAGCATGTAGCAAATAGTTCATCATCAATTAGTACGGCTTCGGCTCATACTCGTGAAAAAGCAGAAAATGGTGGGAAACTAGTCGGAAAAACAGTAAATCAAATGCAGTCAATTGCAGAATCTGTTTCACAATCAGATGAGGTTATTCAGTTACTAAATAATAAATCAAAGCAAATTGGTGACATATTAGAAGTAATTCAAAATATTGCAGATCAAACAAATCTTCTAGCTTTGAATGCAGCAATTGAAGCTGCAAGAGCGGGAGAGCACGGAAGAGGATTTGCAATTGTTGCAGATGAAGTACGTAAATTGGCGGAGAAGTCTAGCGTATCTTCTAGTGAAATAAGTAAATTAATATGTGAAATACAAGATGACATGAGTAAGACGGTAAAGTCTATGGGTCATGTAAATGAAGAAGTTCAATCTGGACTTGTTATTGCAAATGAAACGAAGCAAAACTTTACTGAGATTTTACAATCTACAAATGAAATTGCCAATCAAATTAAAACGATGGTTGAAACGGCTAACGGGATGTCAAAAGGTGCAAATGAAGTGTCTATTTCGGTAGGACAAATTGCAATGACAGCGCAGAATAATGCGACGAGTACTCAAAACGTTGCAGCATCAGCAGAAGAACAATTAGCGTCCATTGAGGAAATTAGTTCTGCGGCGGGTACATTATCTCAAATGGCTGAAGAGTTACAAGGGTTAATTGAAAGATTTAAAGTGTAATAAAGGACAGACTACTCCAAAATAGCAGTATGCGATTTTGGAGTAGTCTGTTTTTACTATGTAACATGAAATGTGATAAAGAGTATGTTTATGATGTTTAAAGGTATATCATGTATAATATTTGTCGAAAAATAGAGGTATTTGTTAACTTTATGTATAATTATAATCATATAGAATGCAAATAAAGGAGATTATTAATATGGGAGTGTACTGGGGGACCAAAAGACATTCTTGGCTTAGTTATGTCTCATTTTGGTTAAGTATTTCGTTTTTCATGGTTTTTCTCATTGAAGTGTTTATTTTAAAAACACTTTCAAATAGTTCGGTGCAAATTGTTAAATACTTTTATTTTATATTTGTACCAGTAAACATCTTTCTTAGTTTAAAGTTACTCTTTAAGAAGAATGAAAAGAAAGCATTACCTATTTTTAGTTTCATTGTATCCTTATTATTTACAATTTTAATACTAGTATTAGCATTAGCAGCTACGGGGAAATTCTTTTAAGGAGAGTGTTATAAGTCACTCTTCTTTTTTGTTGTTGCAAGGAAATAATAAGTGGAGGATGGACAAAGAAAGCATTTCCTTAAGTTTGATATGATTTGAAAGCTTTAGAAGGGTATTAAGAAATGAATTAAGATACAATCCACAAAGTAATACAGAGAATCAGGTGTTTTATATGCAGTTATGAAGCAAATGAATACGGTAAAAACGGCGATATATGGTACAATACATATGGATAGTGATAGAGATAAAGGGTATATAAAATACTCATCGTTTTTTAGTAAGAGAGGGGTTATCTTATGCTATACGAGGATTTGATGACATTGTTTCAAGCAGCTCCGAAAGAAGAAGGTAGAGGCGGCTGGAAATATATAATCCAGGAACGAAATGATAAATATGAAATTGTTAATGAAATGTTGAAAAATCAAATGAGTGTTGAATTGTATTTTAATGAATATGATGAGGTGAAAATCACTTTATATAAAGATGGAATGCCTATTTCGACGATGCAAAGAATTGCGATTTCAAAAGTTGAATTAGACGAAGAAGAAGAAGGGATTCAATTCGTTTTAGAACGTATGCCTAGTCGGATGATTCGGTTGCAATTAAAGCCGTATTTAGCACTCGAAATGGGGCCGTACTGGGAAGTATGTGATGATTGTGAATGAACATATAAAAAAAGCATCCAATAACATGGATGCTTCTTTTATGTTTTTTGAAGTTGTTTAAAAGCAATAATCGGAAGTAAAATGATGCTGACCCACCCGATTATAGGATATAGAATGTGGAGTAATTCACTGTAACCAACGTAACTAAAGCAATAACTTATTAGTAAAATGAAGAAAATAATATTATTATTTTTCCAGCCAGTGATGGATTGCATTTGTTTTGTCATTCCGAACACATTGCCAACTAAAGTTGTGAATACTTCACCGAAAATGATAAGAACAAAGAAAAAGTGAAAAGTGGCATTGAATTTTCTTATGACTTCAGCCATTGGAATGTTATATTGATAAAATTGGTCGACTGATAAGATAGCTAAATGGCTACATAATAATATTAAAGAAAGTCCTGCCCCACCTAAAATACCGCCCCATAAAATGGCCTTTCGATCTTTTACTTCACTGGCTAACGGGACGAGGACGCTTTGGGCGAGAGAAAGATTTAAGGCGACATATGTAATAGGACTAGTTATCCACTTCATATTCCAGCTTTCTGCAGGAATAGTATTACTAATAGGAGTTGTACCGTGAAAAAACGTTGTAATAGCAAGTCCGATAATGAAAATCATCATAATAGGTACGACAAGTGTATTAACTTCAAAAACCCCTTGTAATCCGCGACTACCTATAATGAGACAGGCGATTACTGTAATGAAAATACCGAGTTGTCTTGGTAAACGAAGTTGCTCTTCAAATACCGCTCCAGCGCCTGATAACATAACGCTCGTTACACCAAATAATACGAGTAATAATAGTGTATTTACAACATTTCCAAATACATCCCCAAATAAGTATTTGTTAAATTCTTGCGCTGAAAATGCACCGATTTGTGAGGAGAGTAACATCATCTTTGTGCCAAGCCAAATAAAAAAAAATCCACTTACACATATACCAATAGTTCCATAAAATCCGTTCACTGTAAAAAATTCAACAATTTCTCGTCCAGTAGCAAATCCAGCTCCAACGACTGTTCCAATATAAGTAGCAGCGACTTTCTTTGCTACTTGCCATTGTTGATTGTCCATGTTATCCCTCTTTCTACTACGATGAGCTTGATTTACTATTATGCATATGTATGAGCTTGGACAATTAGACGTATGAACTGTTAGAAAACATACATGAATGAAAAGATATTAGGGAAGTATTAAAGGTGTTAAAACTTTGTTACATATGAGCCAATCGTTCGAAAGGATAGGAAAAGTATGGTAATATGTAACTAGGTTCTTAAAAGACAAACATTATGAAATGATAAGAGGAGTGGATTGTATGAGTACGAAAACAAATGTTGTTGAAGTATTAAACAAGCAGGTAGCAAACTGGAATGTGTTATATGTGAAACTACATAATTATCATTGGTATGTGACAGGACCACACTTCTTTACATTACATGAGAAATTTGAAGAGTTTTACAATGAAGCTGGAACGTATATTGATGAATTAGCAGAACGTATTTTAGCATTGGAAGGTAAGCCGTTAGCGACAATGAAAGAATATTTGGCAACATCTAGTGTGAATGAAGGGACAAGCAAGGAATCTGCAGAAGAAATGGTGCAAACATTAGTGAATGATTACTCTGCATTGATTCAAGAATTAAAAGAAGGCATGGAAGTTGCTGGTGAAGCTGGCGATGAAACATCAGCGGACATGTTGTTAGCAATTCATACAACATTAGAACAACATGTATGGATGCTAAGTGCGTTCTTAAAATAAAGTGAAACTTTAATCAGTGGGGGGCTTACTGCCCATTAAAGTGGGATAAATATAAGAATATAAAGAAAAAAGTCATTGAAAAATTCTTTCAATGACTTTTTTGTGATTTTTCAGTTTTCTTTTATGCTATAATATAGTAAAAAGGAGGCGATGCGATGTTTCGCTTTTTCAAAACTGGAAAAGAAGAGCGTGAAATTACGAAAGATGAATTGGAACAAGCGATGGCCAAGTTTTTAGAAAAGAATGCTAATATCGTTTATACAGTATTAGTAAATGATGATTATACAGTGAATTATGATTTGTTAAAGCCGTATTTACCTGCATTTCCAACAAACCATTTTCTTATTACGAAGGAAACGCTTGAGGTATTTGAACATACAGAAGAAAACTTAAACTTAGTGAAAGAAATTGATATCGTACAAAAGGCAGTAGATCAGTATGTAACAGAAAAAGAAATGTTTCCAATTGTAGAAGGTAGTGAAGATCGCCTCATATGCGGAATGAAACTAGGACCTTACTTAGATCGTATATTAAAAAGAGACTTATATATTTCAGAAAAACATTATTTAGTTTCAAGTAAACCAGATAGAAAAAAACAAAAGAGTGGGTAGATGTATTGAGAACAACAATAAATATATTGTTGTCTTTTTTTGTTTATAAAAATATTGATTTTTCAGTTTATTCAACTTTATACTAAACTTATTGGACGAAGAGGAGTAATGATTAAGTACCATTAGCGTGAGTTATATATAGTGATTACAAAATAGTAAAAAGGCTTGAGAAATACATATTATAAAAGAATATGGGGGAATGCGTGTATGAAAAATAGCATGACTTACATTCAATTATTAAATGAAACGTTACATTGCTATGCAAGTAAAGGAAGTTTGGAAGCATACACTTATATAATGGAGCATGCGAAAGGTATAGTAGGGAATGAGGCTCAAATATATAATTTTAAATATGCATTAGCGAGTGCAGCAGGACTTGAAGAAGAAGCGATGCATGTAATGAAGGAAGCTATTATAGAAAAGGGTTTTTGGTATGGAAATGAGTATTTAATTTCGGACGACGATTTAAAACCACTACATAAATTTGAAGAGTTTCATCAAATGGTTCAATTATGTAAAGAAAGAGAAGAGTTAGCAAAGAAAACAGAACGAGCAGATGTGAAATATATAGACAGTAAGAAAAAAGAAAAACTATTTATTGCAATGCATGGTGATCAAGAAAATATAGCAATAGTAGAACCATATTGGAAATCTGTTTTGGATCAAGATTATACGTTAGCTTTACCACAGTCTTCGCAAATTCAGTTTTCAGATGGGTTTGTTTGGGATGATATACAGAGAGGGAAAGAAGAATTAAAAGAGCATTACGTTAAGTTTATAGAAAATCATAGGGGAGAAAGTGTAATAATTGGTGGTTTTTCTGCTGGTGCCAGAGTAGCTTTGTATACAATTTTACATAAAGATATAGATGTAGATGGTTTTATTTTTATGGCGCCGTGGCTTCCAGAGATTGATGAATGGAATGAGTTGTTGGAAGTGCTACAAGATAAAAATATAAAGGGATATG
The DNA here is from genome assembly GCF_031983925.1 of Bacillus sp. (in: firmicutes). NCBI lineage: Bacteria > Bacillati > Bacillota > Bacilli > Caryophanales > Bacillaceae > Bacillus > Bacillus sp. (in: firmicutes). The sequence continues at coordinate 651,158 of NZ_DALYZR010000001.1, forward strand.
TAGTGTGCGGGGATCAAGATGAAGATTGTTTCGAATGTACGCAGCAATTTGTACAAGTATTAAAAGATAAGAATATAGAACATGAGTTTAAAGTTGTACCTAATTTAAAACATGATTATCCTGAGGATTTTGATGAACTATTAAAAGAAGCTATTAAATATATAGAAGACAAAAGTAATAAGTAGTAAGAAAGGGAGATGCATCATAATGGATGTATCTCCCTTTTATCCTTATAAATGAAAAGCATTCGCTAGTAAGCGATAAGAATTTAATTTATCTTCAAATCGATGAGTAATTGTGACAATCATAAATTCATCAGTATTGTACGCTTTGCTTAAGTTTACGATTTGTTCTTTCACAGAAGAGGGATCACCGACGATCATACGTTGACGATTCTCTTTTATACGGAATAAATCATAGGCGCTGTATGAATAATTTTGTGCAGTTTCAATAGAAGGTGTACCAGTTGTACGCTTTCCTTGTTCTAGTAATAAGATTGATAAATCTAAACTAGAAGCAATTTTTTCCGCCTCTTCAGTTGTTTCACCGCAAATAACAAAAATAGCGACGATTGATTTTGGTTTATCTCCTAAATAGGAAGGGTGGAATTGTTTTTGATAGGCCTCCATTACCTCGGGTCCACCGTATCCGTTTATGAACTGTGCGAATGCAAAAGAAGCACCTTGTTGTGCGGCAATCTTTGCACTCTCTCCGCTAGAGCCAAGCAACCACATGTCAGGAGATGTGGGAATTACAGGAGTAGCCTTTAAATTTGCATAATGATGGTTTTCTGGTACTTGATCATGTAAGTACATTGCAACATCTGCAATTTGCTCTGGATATTGATCAAGTGAGACCATTTTTCCTTCTTGAAGCGCGCGAGTTGCAATGGGCATACCGCCAGGTGCTCTGCCGACACCAAGGTCAATACGATTTGGATAAAGCGCTTCTAAAACACGGAAATTCTCAGCAACTTTATACGGACTATAGTGTGGCAACATGACACCACCCGAACCGACTCTCATCCGCTCCGTTTTCGCTGCAATATGAGAAATAAGTATTTCTGGACTTGAGCCAGCAAGGCTTACAGAATTGTGATGTTCTGATACCCAAAAGCGTGTATATCCGAGTTTGTCAACTTCTTGCGCAAGCGTAACTGTATGTGAAAAAGCTTGTGCTGCCGTACTACCATCTGAAATAGGGGATTGGTCTAATACACTTAATTTGATCATAGAATATACCTCTCAATCTTAATGTACATCCTATTATATATTTACTTACGAAAAATGCGTAATGAAATGCTCAAAATAAAAAGTGGATAAATTACATATCCACTTTTAACGTGAAAATCCTCGTTCATAATGATTCATTTCGACTACATTTAGAATATATTCGTAGTTATCAATCTCAAGTTTTAGTTGTTCACGTTCTTTTTTAGATAGATGCATATTACTAAGTTTGTTGCATAGCTGTTGTTTCTTTTCTTCTAAATACTTCTTTGTAGCATTGTAGTCGTAAGTTGGTTTCATTTTCAACCACTCCTTATTTGCTGTTGCTATATTATACGAAGCGTGAAGAGATGTGAGAGCGATCTCTTATGTATTTTTAGTGAATATTCAACTTGCTCTGTTGTTATGTTTATGGAAATTTATGAATAAAATGCACTAAACGACTAATGCCCATTTGATGAAGTAAGGGGTGGAATTGTGCAGAAAGATATAATGTATAACACGGAGATGGATGAAACGTTAAAAATTATAGATAAAGGATTAAAGAAGACGACGAGCCCGAAGCAAATTATTGTAGTAGGGGCCGGCATGGCTGGATTAATTTCGGCATCTTTATTAAAAGCTGCGGGACATGAAGTGAAGATTTTTGAGGCAAACAACCGGGTAGGAGGCCGCATAGAGACAGTTAGAATGGAAGATACCGGTTTATATTTGGATGTAGGGGCAATGAGAATTCCGTATTCTCATACATTAACGATGGCATATATAAGAAAATTTGGGCTACAGGTAAGCCCTTTTATTAATAGGAATGAGACTGATATTATTTACGTAAATGGCCGGAAAACGACATTAAAACAATATGAAAAAGATCCAAGTATATTAAAGTATCCTGTAGAAATGAATGAAGTGGGGAAAACGTCTGAGGAGCTATTATTGTTAGCGGTACAGCCTATTATAAATTTTATTAAAAAGAACCCAGAGAAAAATTGGGATGTTGTAGTAAAGGATTTTGGGAGATACTCTACAGGACAATTTTTAAAATATCACCCTTATCAATATAATACTTACTTTTCACCAGTAACAATTGAGATGATTGGCGTTTTGTTGGATTTAGAAGGGTTTTTAGAAAGGTCATTCGTTGAGACATTACGTTTTTTATACATTATGCAAGAGGAGAGCGGATTTTGTGAAATAATAGGCGGGAATGATAGATTGCCAAAATCTTTTTTACCACAATTAGAGGAAGATATTATATATAATCAAAAATTAATGAAGCTACATCAGCATGATAATGGTGTGACAGCTTTCTATCGAAACGAAGAAACGTTTGAATATAGTAGTATTACAGGGGACTTAGTTATTGTGACCATTCCATTTTCAACAATGCGGTTTGTAGAAGTAGATCCATTTGATTCTATATCGCATGAGAAATGGAAAGCAATTCGTGAATTGCATTATATGCCTGCGACAAAAATAGGAATTCAATTTAAAAGTCGATTTTGGGAAGAACAAGGACAATTAGGTGGCAGAATTATAACGGATTTGCCAATTCGTTACGCCTATTATCCAAGCTATGGAATTGGAGGAAAGGGACCAGCAATGATGCTAGGAAGCTATACGTGGTCATATGATGCGTTGTTATGGGATGGATTATCAAAGGGAGATCGTATTTATTACACATTACAAAACTTAGCAACGATATTAGGTGGTCAAGTATATGATGAATTCTTATCTGGTATATCAAAAAGTTGGACGTTGGATCCATATGCACTTGGAGGGTTTGCTCTATTTCAGGCAGGTCAAGAATCAGAGTTGCAACCAGCGATTGTCAAACCAGAGGGAAGAATATTCTTTGCTGGAGACCATACAACGTTATATCACGGATGGATACAAGGGGCAATTGAATCTGGCGTTCGTGTTGCGGTAGATGTAAATGAATTAAATGTATAAAATTCAGAAATTTCTTTACTGTATAGTTTGAGATGGATATTATTATATATAAAAGAATTATAGGGAGTGTTGAAAGTGAATCCGTTATTATTCGATTTTCCTTCTGAATTTTATACTGAAAGGCTATTGATTCGAATGCCGAAACCGGGTGATGGTAAAGCTGTATACGATGCCATTCAAGCTTCTATGAAAGAATTAAAACCATGGATGGTTTTTGCACAAAAAGAGCAAACAGAGGAAGAAGTAGAAGTGAGCATTAGAAAGTCACATATTCAATTTTTACAGCGTGAGGATTTAAGGTTACTAGTATTTTCGAAAGAAACAGGCGAGTTTATCGCATCTAGCGGATTGCATCGTATTAATTGGGATATACCACAATTTGAAATCGGGTATTGGATTGATTCGAGGTTTAGTGGAAAGGGTTATATGGTCGAGGCTGCAAAGGGGATAAAAGATTATGCTTTTTCTGAACTGAAAGCAAACCGCGTAGAAATTCGTTGTGATGCTTTAAATAAGAAGAGTAGAGCGATCCCTGAAAAATTGGGCTTTAAATTAGAAGGTACGTTAGAAAGTGCGAGTGTTGCAGTAGATGGAAATGGATTAAGGGATATGTGTGTATTTGCGATGACTAGAAATACATATGAAAAAGAAGAGCTGTAGAGAAACGGCTCTTCTTTTTGTGCATTATGGTACAGGATGTCCGTTAGAGCTTTCGAAAATTGTAAACCATTGTTGACGGTCTAAGTTAACTTTTGTAGCAAGAGCGGCTGTTTTAACACGATCTAATTTACCTGAGCCGATGATTGGCAACATTTTAGCTGGATGTGCAAGTAACCAAGCATACATAACCGTATCGATACTAGAAACACCTAGCTCAGTAGCGACTTTTTGCACAGTTTCACGTACACGTACAGCACGTTCTGATTGACCAGTAAAGATTTCTCCGCCAGCAAGAGGTGACCAAATCATTGGATTGATTCGTTTTTCCTGACATAAATCAAGTGTTCCTTTTTCAAAATGCTCAAGTTGCAGAGCTGATACTTCAATTTGGTTCGTAATAAGCGGGAAATCTAAGTATGAACTTAACATATTGAATTGGGAAGGTAAAAAGTTAGATACACCAAAATGACGAACTTTTCCTTCTTGTCTTAAGCGAGAGAACGCTTCTGCCACCTCATTTGGATCCATGAAAGGATCAGGACGATGGATAAGTAATACGTCAATATAATCTGTATGTAAATTTTTAAGTGAAGCTTCTGCGCTTTGAATAATATGTTCTGCACTAGTGTTGTAGTGAGCAACATAACGCTCTGGAAATTTCGGTGATGGGGGAGCGATTCCAGATTTTGTGATGATTTGCATGTTTTCGCGTAAGGAAGGCTTTAGTTGTAATGCCTCTCCGAACAGTCCTTCACACGTATAACCGCCATAAATATCAGCGTGATCAAAAGTAGTAATTCCCATATCCATACAATCTTCAATGAAAGAAAGTAACTCTTGTTTCGTCATATTCCATTCTGCTAAACGCCAAAACCCTTGAATAATACGAGAAAATTCTAGCGTTTCGGCCATTTGAACTCGTTCCATTATAAGTACCCCCTTGATGAATGATTATTATTTTGAAAAGGCTTTCTTACTACATATTATTATATAGTTTGAGGGGCGTACAAACAATAAATATGTTTTGCTATAAAAACGATTTTTTCTATGTGCTATAATGTAGAAACATATAGCTATAAGGAGATGTAAGGCATGATTCCAGTAACAATATTAACTGGTTTTCTTGGATCAGGGAAAACGACATTATTAAATCGTATTTTATCAGAGAATCACGGTCAGAAATTAGCGGTGATCGTAAATGAAATCGGGCAAATTGGTATTGATAATCAGTTGATTATGAATGTTGAAGAAGAAATTATGGAAATGACAAACGGCTGTTTGTGCTGTACTGTACGTGAGGATTTACTCGTTGCGTTAAAACAATTACTGGACGTAAAAGCAGAAGGGAAAATGGACTTTGATGGATTAGTAATTGAAACGACTGGTCTTGCAAATCCAGGTCCTATTATTCAAACATTCTTTTTAGATCCTGTTATTCAATCTGCATACCAAATTAACGGTGTTGTAACAGTAGTAGACAGTTATCATATATATAAACATTTTGAAAAAGGGCTAGAAGCAAAAGAACAAATTGCATTTGCTGATGTTGTATTAGTGAATAAGTTAGATTTAATTGAAGAGAGTGAAAAAGAAAATCTCTTACATGAACTTCAAGGAATAAACCCGACTGCAAAGTTAATTCAGTCGACTAATTGTGATGTGGATATTCCATCGTTACTACAAATTCAAACGTTTAAAACGAAAGATACGTTACAAATTTATCCTCATACAGAGCATAATCATTTAGAAGGTGTAAAATCGTTTGTACTACGCGAAGAGCGTCCGTTAGATTTACAAAAACTAAATGAGTGGATGTCAGCTGTCGTTCAAGAACTAGGAGAATATTTATATCGCTACAAAGGAATTTTATCGATTGATGGAGTGGATAAACGTATCGTTTTCCAAGGCGTACATACGTTATTTGCTGCTTCGTATGATAGAGAGTGGCAAGAGGGCGAAGATCGAGTAAGTGAAGTTGTTTTCATCGGAAAAGATATTAATAAAGAATGGTTCCAAGCACATTTTGAGGAGTGTGTGAAATAAGTCTGCGCATATTGCAGGCTTATTTTTGGATTAACTAAGCACTTTGTAGAAAAATGCTAGATTGCAAAAAATGAAGGATAATAAAAAAGCCTGTTTTCACAGGCTTGTATGTTCATCTAAAAGTAACTCCATTACAACACCTACAACAGGGCCTTCATCATCAATATCGCCATTTAAACGGAATCCAAATGATTCATATAATCCCATTGCAAGTTTGTTATCTGGATGTAAACTTAAATAAATTGTTTTACATTCAAATTTATTTTGTAAGAATTGAATGAGCAAGCGAAGGAAACGTTTTGCGTATCCTTTTCCTTGATATTGTTGGTCAATCATAAAGCGATCTAACCATACGCTTTTACGTTTTTCACAATACCATCCATACATTGCATATCCTACAAGTGTTTCTCCATCATATAAACCTACTGACGTTCCGTTTCCCTCATATAATGATTCTGCTAAAGAAAACGCATTGCTTTCAATAAATTGCTGCTGGTCTTTTGCGACGTTTAAAGCAGCTACCGAACGCCAATTTTTTTCTGTTACTTCACAAATGTGAAGAGTCATAATTCCAACTCACCTTCTAAATTGATATAGCTTGAAAGCTAATATGGATAATTTTACTTGTTATTTTGGTCAAGTCAAGCAGAAACACATAAAAAAGAAGCTGAATGTCGTATTCAGCTTCTTATCAAAAGTTGGTTAGTTAGTAGCTTCTTTCAATGTGTTTACGTTTTCTTCCATTAAAGTGAAGTAATCTTTATTATTTTTCGCATCGTCTTCAGAAATAGTAGCTAAGTGATTTAAGCGTAAAATCTTTGTACCTGTTTCTTTTTGAATAACGGATGCTACTTTTGGAGTAGAAAATGTTTCAAATAAAATATATTTTAGATTATGTTCTTTTACTGTTTTTGTAATGTCAGCAAGTTGTTTTTGAGATGGTTCATCAGAAGCTGAAATACCGGCGATAGCAATTTGTTTCAGGCCATAGCGTTGTTCCCAGTATCCATAAGCCGCATGAGAAACTAAAATATCTTTCGTTTTTGCATTCGCAACTGCTGCTTTAAACTGATCATCTAAATCAGTAAATTTTGTTTGAAGTGCTGCGAAGTTTTTTTCGAACTCTTGTTTATGGTCAGGTTGTAATGCTACAAGTGCATTTTTAATTTTTTCTGCCTGTTTCATTGCTAGAGTAGGGTCTAACCAAATGTGTGGGTCTTTATCGTGATGATGTTCATCCTCTTTATGGCCGTCTCCGTGATCATGATGCTCTTCTTCAGTAGAAGTACGCAGTTCAATACCTTTTGATGCATTTACAATTTTAACGTTTTCTTTTTGTAATGTTTTTTCCATTTTTTCAGCAAATGGTTCTAATTCAGCGCCGTTATAAACGAATAAATCGGCTTTTGCAACTTGTACTGTTTGTTTCTGACTTGGTTCAAATGTATGAGAATCTGCACCAGGTGGGTAAATTGCTTCAACAGTTACATAGTCACCACCAATTTTTTTTGCAAAATCTGCAAGAGGAAAAATAGTTGTATAAACAGTTAGCTTTCCGTCTTTCTTGGCATTACCTTCTTTTGTATTTGAGCAGCCAGTAAAAATTAAAGTGAAAATAAGTAAGAATGAAAGTATAGTCAATCTTTTAGGCATGAAGTTCTCCTCTTTTCTTTTTTTACGGATATATTTTCCCCAATTATAGAAGAAAAATATCATTTTAATACAAAACGGAATAATTACGTTTTAGTTTGCGAACTTAGTATAATACATCTTTTATAAAGTTGCAATAAATAATAATCATTCCGATTTGATTTTGTTATAAAGTTGTCAAATATAGATGTGTTATTTTTGCGAATACATGCATATGTGACAACGTAGTGTTCATATATATGAAAGGAGGGTGTAGAGGGGGATGAGTATTTGGGTTACTTAATGGAAGCTATTTTATTGATATTAGCGGTAGTACTACCATTAGCCGTAGTCTTAATTTTTTTAAGAAGATTAATAAGTAATTTAGGAGATGCATCAACCGTAACAAAATTACGAGAGAAAGATGAGAAAAAAGATTGAGTAAAGCACTATGCGTACGCATAGTGCTTTACTTGTGGTAAAATGAGAGAAGGAAACTCCTAAAAGTTGTATGTTACTAAAGGAGAGAAAAGTAAAATAAGAGGTATATGCATATATGAATAAGCGAACAGCGTTAGTACTTGGTGCAAGTGGTTTAGTTGGGCAAGAGATAACGCGTCTATTACTTGAATCAGATTACTACGATTCGGTTACTATTTTTGTAAGAGAACCAATGCAATGGCAACATGAAAAGTTACAGCAAAAGCAAGTAGATTATTTGGCATTAGAGGAATATAAAGAGTTCTTTGCTGTAGATGACGTATTTAGTTGTCTAGGAACAACAATCAAAAAAGCAAAAACGAAAGCTAATTTCAAAAAGGTAGATTATGAATATACGTTACGAGCGGCTTGTTTAGCTGAAAAACAAGGTGTGCAAAATTTCCTTGTTGTGTCCTCAATGGGAGCGAATCCTAAATCGTTTTTCTTTTATTCACAAGTGAAAGGAAGAATGGAAGAGGAATTGCAAAAGTTAGTAATCGGTGGTATTCACATTTTTAGGCCATCTTTATTAGTAGGAAATCGACAAGAATTTCGCTTTGGTGAACGAATGGCGGAAAAATTATCTCGTATGATTCCTTTTATATTTAAAGGAGCCTTCAAAAAGTATAAACCAATTTCAGCTAAAGATGTGGCAAAAGGGATGTATATAACTGCATTGCGAGAAGAATCAGGTATCCACATTTATAATTCGAATGAAATTACAACGATAGAATAAATAAAACCGAGAAGAAAAGCTTCTCGGTTTTATTTATTTGTACTGATTTTCCCAGGCGCTCGCTCGTATTGATACGGTTCTTCTAACTCAAAGCCAAGTTCATTGGCGGCTATTCGTGGGAAGTAAGGATTGCGAAGTAACTCACGTCCGATAAAAATTAAATCTGCTTCGTTATTATTTAAAATTTGCTCTGCTTGTGCCCCAGTCGTAATCAATCCAACTGCACCAGTTGCAATGTTAGCATGTTCTTTAATATGTTTAGCATATTGTACTTGATACCCAGGATAAACATCGATGCGTGCAGGTACAACAGCCCCAGAGCTACAATCGATTAAATCTACTCCTTGTTCTTTCATCCATTTCGTATACTGAACATAATCTTGAACTGTTAACCCGTCAGGATGATAATCATTTGCTGAAATACGAACAAATAACGGTCCGTTCCAAACTTCATTTATGGAGTCAATGATTTCGCGTAAGAAACGATAGCGGTTTTCAGGTGAACCACCATATTCATCAGTCCGCTTATTGGTAAGTGGAGAAAGAAATTCATTAATAAGATAACCGTGAGCACCGTGTATTTCAATAACGTCAAATCCAGCTTGTTTGGATCGTACTGCAGCTTGCTGAAAAGCTAATACAGTATCTTTAATTTGGTGTTTGCTCATCTCTATTGGCATTTTCATTGTTTCATTAAATGGAATGGCTGAAGGAGCTAACGCATCTGTTTCTAATTCTGCTTTTCTTCCAGCGTGAGCGAGTTGGATGGCAGCTTTTGCACCATTATCGTGTATAAAAGTTGTCGTTTTATGTAAGCCTTCAATTAAACTGTCATCCCAAATGCCTAAGTCTTTATTTGAAATTCGACCTTCAGGTAACACGGCTGTTGCTTCAATCATAACTAAACCAACTTGACCGGCAGCTCTTGTTCCATAATGAATGAGATGGAAATTTGTTACTTGGCCATCCCCGTTTTCCGATGAATACATGCACATAGGTGACATAACAATCCGGTTTTTTAATGTAACATCCTTAATTGTATAAGGTGAAAAAAGTTTGTAATTCATCCAATAGCCTCCTAGATTGAATTTTCTTACATTGTATCATTCTCATTTTTGTTTCTCGAATAAAACGCTTATACGAAAAATTTTGTCTATTCGTGTTACAATAATGAATATGAATTGAATTGGAGGATGACATATGTACCAAGCTTATTATGAAAGTGAATTAGGCTTGCTAGAAATTACAGCGAACGATAAAGGAATTACGTCTGTTATATTTGTTGATGAGAGACAAGAAGAACATATAAATGAAATGATAGATCAATGTATAAATGAGCTAGATGAATATTTTAAGGGGAATAGAAAAGAGTTCACAGTCCCGTTGTCTGCTGAGGGAACAGCATTTCAAAAAAAAGTATGGGATGCGCTCTATACGATTCCTTATGGCGTAAGTGCTTCATATTTAGATATTGCAGAGAAAGTCGGAAATACGAAAGCTGTACGAGCCATAGGAGGAGCAAATAGTCGCAATCCGATTTCAATAATCGTTCCGTGTCATCGTGTAATAGGAAAGAGCGGGAAACTTGTTGGGTATGCGGGCGGTTTATGGAGGAAAGAGTGGTTATTAAAACACGAAGGTATTTTGAAATGACGTATGGATGGGAAGAGGGATTGTTTTGAAATGTATAAATTGTGGGCAACTTTGCGAGGGAAATCAGTTAAATTGTGAAAGTTGCCAGCGGACTTTGCATACTGAACAGAGTGAAGGAAGTTCGCTAATAGACAAGGAATTAGAAGTATATGTAGGGAGACAATATCCGTATTACAAAAGGAAATGGGAGCTTGAGGAAAAGCGGATTGCTAGGTGGAGCTGGAATGGTTGGGCAGCTATTTTCAATGTAGGTTGGCTCGGATATCGTAAGTATTATTTACCTGCAGCTTTATTTGTATCGTTATTATTAGCGTGTGATGCGTTTTCTTATTATATGGGCTTCAACGTAGCATTGCCGATCATTAATATGGTGCCTCTTACGTTTCTATTACTCGTTTTTATTTTATTTGGAATGGCGATTTTTGCGAATGGATTATATTATCAATTTGCAGAAAGGCGTATATATCGAATAAAAGCACGAGAAATTCAAGATGAATCGGTTGAAAAGTACCTCATTCGTGATAGTGGTGGAACGAGTAAAATGGGAGCAACAATTGTTACGATTTTAGCGGTTGCTAGTATTTTTATCAGCCATTTCTTTTTCCCGACTGATCGAGATATTATTCAAAAAGTTCGTACAAGCTCGCTATATGAATATCCATTCTTTTCAATTGGTGAATCGTTTGAAAATTATTTTAGAAATCCGGGTTGGGCATATTATCGTGGCACTGAAGGATTAGAATTGGTAGAGTTCCAAGGGGATAGTCCGGATATGTCGAAGAAAAAGGTTACGATCCAATTTGTTGTTGATTATAAATTGGGTGAGATCGAGCCATACTCACTTATGATTAATGGCGAATCTAAAAATGAGGAAGAATTTTTAAAGATAATGGACGAAATATTTAAAGTTCAAAATCCATTTGACATAGAGGATGGATTACAAGTAAAAGAAATAGAAAAAGAAGTGGATAGTAGAGCTCTCTATCCGCTTCTTTTTTTGTATATACGAAAATAATATTTGAAATAATCTGAATCTTTTGTATAATAATATGTATTATACTGGCTTTCATTTATCCCGCTTTAATGGGCAGTAAGACCCCCACCTCAAAATTCAGTGAAAGTAAAGAAGTTAGGTGGGGGGGCAACTGCCCATAAAAGCCCGATTGGTTCAACTAATAATCAGTGGGGGATGAAGAACCCCCCACTGATTAAAGTTTCACTTTATACATATAGATTGGGGGAAGGAACAATGAAGAGAAAGGCAACAACGATTGCTGCAGTTGCATTATCGACTAGCGTATTAGTTGCAGGTTGCGGAAATGGGGAGAAGGCATCTACAACGAAGAAAGAAGCAGGTAAGGGGGTAGCAGATAAGCAAGTATTAAACTTACTAGAAACAGCAGAAATTCCTTCAATGGATACGTCAAAATCAACAGACTCTGTATCATTCCGTGCCTTTGTAAATGCAATGGAAGGATTATATCGCTTGGATAAGGATAATAAACCAACTCCAGGTATGGCAAAAGACGTGAAAATTAGTGAAGATAAAAAGACATATACATTTGAATTACGTGATGCGAAATGGTCAAATGGTGATCCAGTTCGAGCACAAGATTTTGTATATGCATGGCAACGTACATTAGATAAAGCAACGGCAGCTGAGTATGCATTTATTTTATTTGATGTGAAAAATGCACAGAAAGTAAATAAAGGAGAGTTACCGTTAGATCAATTAGGAGTGAAAGCGAAGGATGATAAAACGTTAGTAGTAGAATTAGAACAACCAGCACCATATTTCCTTGAGCTTACTTCATTCCCAACATTCTTCCCTTTAAATGAAAAATATGTGAAAGAACAAGGAGATAAATACGGATTAGAAGCAGATAAATTATTATATAATGGACCGTTTACGATGAGTGAATGGAAACATGAAAGAAGTTATCAGTTAAAGAAAAACCCTAATTATTGGGATAAAGATACTGTGAAGTTAGAAGAAATTAATGTGAATATTGTGAAGGAAACAAGCACAGGAGTAAATTTATATGATAGTGATCAAGCGGACCGTGTTATTTTAACTTCTGAATTTGTTGATAAATATAAAAAGAATAAGCCAGATGAATTTAAAACGAAGTTAGATCCACGTATGTATTTCTTACGATTTAACCAAAAAAATGCAACGTTTAAAAATCAAAAAGTTCGTGAAGCAATTGACCTAGCATATGATAAAAAAGGAATTGCAAATGTTATTTTAAATGACGGATCATTGCCAGCATATTTCTTAGTACCTGAAAAATTTACGACAGGACCAGATGGGAAAGATTTCCGTACTGTAAATAAAAATTTCCGTGACAGTAAAGATAATGCAGCAAAAGCGAAAAAGTTATGGGAAGAAGCAAAGAAAGAACTTGGCCAAGATACAATTACAGTCGAATTACTAAATGATGATAACGGTAGTCGTAAAAAAGTAGGAGACTTTATTAAAGAAGAGTTAGAGAAAAATTTACCTGGTATTAAAGTGAATTTAAAACAACAGCCATATAAACAGAAGTTAGATTTAGAAAAGAAATTTGAATATGAATTCTCTTTATCTGCATGGAGTCCAGACTATCCAGATCCAATGACTTATATTGATATGTTTGTTACTGGAAGCTCATTTAATGAAATGGATTATTCTAATCCGAAGTATGATGAGTTAGTAGCGAAGTCAAAAGGAGAACTATTAAAAGATGATAAAGCACGCTGGAATGCACTTGCAGAAGCGGAAAAAATCTTAATTGGTCAAGATGCTGCCATTTCTCCTACGTATCAACAAAGTACAGCATATTTAGAGAAACCGTACGTAAAAGGTATTGCGAATCATACGTTTGGTGGGGACTTCAGTTATAAGTGGGCATATATTACAAAAAAATAGTATAATAAAAGATGAGTGAATTTTCGCTCATCTTTTATTTGTATAGGAGGAATTATAGTTGTTAAACGGAATCAATCATCTTTGTTTTTCAGTATCTAATCTAGAAGATTCTATTGAATTTTACGAAAAAGTATTGGAAGGAGAATTATTAGTTAGAGGAAGAAAACTTGCATATTTTAATATATGTGGAGTATGGGTAGCACTTAATGAAGAAATACATATTCCGAGAAATGAGATTTATCAATCTTATACACATATTGCGTTTTCTGTTGAACAGAAAGACTTTGAAAGTCTACTGCAGCGATTAGAAGAAAATGATGTTCATATTTTAAAAGGAAGAGAACGTGATGTAAGGGATTGTGAATCTATCTATTTTGTTGACCCAGACGGGCATAAGTTTGAATTTCATTCAGGGACATTGCAAGACAGACTTAATTATTATAGGGAAGATAAACCTCATATGACATTTTACTAAGGAGGAAAAGAAGTTGCATGCGCTAGTAATTGGTGGAACAGGAATGCTAAAGAGGGTGTCTATGTGGCTTTGTGAGCAAGAGTTTCATGTTTCTATTATTGGAAGAGATGAAGTGAAATTAGAAAATGTTAAACGAGAGAGTGCTATACCAGAAAATATTACATGCCTTCCGTTAGATTATCATAATGATGACGATGTAAAGGTAGCTATTAAAAGCACAATTGAGCGGAATGGCCCAATAACATTAGTTGTCGCATGGATACACTCAAGTGCAAAAGATGCGTTATCACTTATTTGTAGAGAATTAGACTTGTCGTCTGAAACATACGAAGTTTTTCATATTTTAGGCAATAAAGCGTCGAGAATAGCCTCACAAAAAATAGGCGGTACGCGATGTAGCTATCATAGAATAATTTTAGGTTTTATATTAGAAGATACATACGCAAGATGGCTTACTCATGAAGAAATATCGGATGGGGTAATAAAAGGAATTGAAAGTAAATGTAATGAATGGATTGTAGGACGAGTAGAACCGTGGGAATTGCGGCCAACATGGTAAGGGGGAATTGAAGTGAAGACAACGGTATATGTAACAAGGCATGGTGAAACGGAATGGAATGTAGCGAAGCGAATGCAAGGACGGAAAAATTCTGCTTTAACTGAAAATGGTATACTGCAAGCTAAGCAATTAGGAGAGCGAATGAAAGATTTATCTATTCATGCGATCTATAGTAGTCCGAGTGAAAGAACCCTTCATACTGCAGAGTTAATAAAGGGAGAACGTGATATACCAATAATCGCGGATGAGCATTTCTATGAAATTAGCATGGGTATATGGGAAGGACAGACCATTGATGATATAGAAAGGCAATACCCAGACGACATACAGTTATTTTGGTATGAACCACATCTTTTTCAGTCAACATCAGGAGAAAATTTTGAGGCTGTTCATAAAAGGGTAATTGAGGGGATGCAGATTCTTTTAGAAAAGCATAAAGGAGAAAGTATATTAATTGTTTCTCATGCGGCAGCGGCAAAGCTACTTGTAGGACATTTTGCAGGTATTGAAATAGAAAATGTGTGGGATGATCCATTTATGCATAGTGCTAGTTTGAGTATTATAGAATTTGAAGAAGATAAAGGTGAAGTGAAGCAATTTGCAGATATAAGTCATTTTCAGTAAGCATACAAAAAAGGCCGTGAAAACGGCCTTTTTTGTATGAAAAACTAGCAATTGCGTTTTTTATACCAGAAGTGATCGAATTTCTTGTTTTTGCAAGATGGGAATTTATGTCCGCCACCTTTGCAATCGTTCCATTTCTTTCCATCGTTACACGAATCGTCGCAAGAGCCACCGTGTCCATTAGGGAAGAATTCGCATTTTTTACAGTAACATCGTTTTGTCCAGTAAAATTTCTTTTCAAAGCGTACACATTTTGTAACGAACGTACAATGCTTTCTGCGAGTGCGTTTTGTAACTAACACACATTCTTTTCTACGTGTTACTTTCGTAACGAACGTCCATTTTTGAATGCGAACACGCGTACATTTCGTAACAAATGTCCATTTTTTAACATGCGTACATTTTGTAACGAACGTACAATGTTTCACGCGAGTGCATTTTGTTGTAGGGCAGTTACAATCTTCGCTACAGTCTATTTTTGTAGTGCAATCATCATCGCAATCAAACGTACTTGGATCTTGATGTAAGAAATCTTCCATCCCCGCACTTTTGATTTCCTCAACAGCTTTTCTAATATCACGTTTCATAGAAATCCTCCTTATCATGTATTCAGGTGAAAAGGTATTCTTTTTCATTAACAGGATATGTATATAGGTATCTTTCTGAACAGGACAAGAGTGTAATTTTATATAAATGGTTGATAGCGGATGTATGGACAAGGCAAAGTGCATACATTGAATGAAGAGAACTGAGAAGGGATGTGAAAATATGCTACCTTCATATGATTTTTTTATTCATCCAATGAACCTAGTGGAATTGAAAAAAGACATTTGGTCAGACAGTCCAGTGCCAGCAAAATTAACTTATGGAAAAAAGAAGTATGACATTGATATCGTATACCGGGGTGCTCATATTCGTGAATTTGAGAAGAAATCTTATCATGTTATGTTTTACAAGCCGAAAAAATTTCAAGGTGCGAAAGAGTTTCATTTAAATTCTGAGTTTATGGATCCGTCTCTCATACGAAATAAATTATCTTTAGACTTTTTTCATGATATTGGTGTACTTTCACCGAAATCACAACATGTGTTTATAAAAATTAATGGTCAAATTCAAGGTGTATATTTACAGTTAGAATCAGTTGATGAAAACTTTTTGAAAAATAGAGGATTACCGAGTGGTTCTATTTATTATGCGATAGATGATGATGCAAATTTTTCTTTAATGAGTGAGAGAGATAAAGATGTTAAGACCGAGCTTTTTGCAGGTTATGAATTTAAATATTCGAATGAAAATAGTGAAGAACAGCTGAGTGAATTTGTATTTCAAGCGAACGCTTTGTCAAGGGAAGCTTATGAAAAAGAAATTGGAAAGTTTTTGCATGTAGACAAATATTTAAGGTGGTTAGCTGGCGTCATTTTTACGCAAAACTTTGATGGTTTTGTTCATAACTATGCACTATATCATAACGATGAAACGAACTTATTTGAAGTGATACCGTGGGATTATGATGCGACTTGGGGGCGAGATGTACAAGGGAGACCACTTAATCATGAGTATATTCGTATTCAAGGTTATAACACGTTAAGTGCAAGATTGTTAGATATACCTATATTTAGAAAACAATACCGAAGTATTTTAGAAGAAATATTAGCAGAACAATTTACCGTTTCATTTATGATGCCGAAAGTAGAAAGTTTGTGTGAATCGATTCGTCCTTATTTACTACAAGATCCATATATGAAAGAAAAATTAGAAACATTTGATCAAGAAGCTGATATGATTGAGGAATATATAAATAAAAGAAGAAAGTATATACAAGATCATTTACATGAATTGGATTAATTTTGAAAGAGATTGGAACATTATCAATCTCTTTTTTTGTATAATAAAGATGTATTGGTAGAATTGACGTAATATGTACTTAATAAAGAATGGGGATGTGGAAACATGACGGTAAAATGGATTGAGTGGGCAAAACAAATACAATCTATAGCTCAAGCGGGTTTAACGTATTCTAAGGATGTGTATGATATAGAACGTTTCCAACAATTACGGGATATTTCCATTTCGATGATGTCACATTACACTAAGACAGATTGGGAAGTTGTAGAGAAGTTATTTGCAAGCGAGACAGGCTATCAAACACCTAAAGTCGATATAAGAGCAGTCGTTTTTCAAAATGAAAAGTTATTATTTGTGAAAGAAAAAAGTGATGGGAAATGGGCATTGCCAGGTGGATGGGCTGATATCGGTTATACGCCGACAGAAGTAGCAGCAAAAGAGGTTTTCGAGGAGACAGGTTATGAGGTAGATCATTTTAAGTTACTCGCTATATTTGATAAAGAAAAACATCAACCATCGCCTTCAGCAACGCATGTATATAAAATTTTTATTGGCTGTAAAATTATTGGTGGTGAAAAGAAAACTAGTATTGAAACAGATGATGTGGAGTTTTTTGGTGAGGATGAATTGCCTAATTTATCGATTGCTAGAAATACAGAAGAGCAAATTAAACAAATGTTTGCCTACATAAAAGAACCGCAGAAAGAAATAGTAATAGATTAATAATGTTTATGCCGATAATAATGTTGGAATGAAGATATTGGCAGAATGCAACCTTTATGTAATAATGGGATGGTATGTGAAGAAAAAAGGAGATAGAAAATAAAATGTTAGCAAGCATAATAGATCAGTTATTGCAGTTCTTTGCAAGCTTAGGTTATTTTGGGGTAGCGCTCGGTTTAATGATTGAAATTATCCCAAGTGAAATTGTACTTTCATATGCCGGTTTTTTAGTGGCAGAGGAGAAAATTAGTTTTGTTGGTGCTGTTATTGCAGGAACGATCGGTGGTACGCTAGCACAGATTTTTTTATACTGGCTTGGATACTACGGAGGACGTCCAGTTGTAGAGAAATATGGGAAATATCTGCTTATTAATAAACACCATTTAGACATAGCAGAAAATTGGTTTAAGCGTTACGGAGCAGGCGTAATCTTTTCGGCACGTTTTATCCCAGTCGTACGTCATGCAATTTCTATTCCAGCAGGATTAGCTAAGATGCCATTAAAACTATTCACACTGTATACAGTAGTTGCGATTATTCCGTGGTCAATACTATTTATATATTTAGGTGAAAAGCTTGGTGGAAATTGGCGACATATTAAAGAATATGCATCTGATTACACACATTACATAATTATAGGAGCGATTCTCTTTATTGCTCTATACTTCGGTTTAAAGTATTTCAAAAAGAAAAAAGCAGCGCGTTAAAGTCAATGATTTTTCATTGGCTTTTTTTACTTGTTTCGGTTCTAAAAAAAAAGAGTTGTCCATAATGTGTAATAATAAAGTGTAGCGGGGGAATGTGATGAAAGGGTCACCGTTTATACGTGGAACGATATTTTTAACAATGGCAACGATGATATCTAAAATGTTAGGGTTTATATATGTTATACCATTTACAGCTATGGTCGGTACGAGTGGGTACGTTTTATACACGTATGCTTATCGTCCATATACAATTATGCTCAGCATTGCGACGATGGGACTACCACTTGCAGTTTCAAAGATGGTATCAAAATATGATCAACTAAATGATTATCATACGGTTAAGAGAGTGCTGAAAAGTGGAATTGTTTTTATGTTTATAATGGGAATTATTTCGTGTTTTACGTTGTATATGCTAGCTCCGCATTTGGCTAAACTTGTAATCGATGGAAATGATCAAACGGGGAATAGTATAGCGGCGGTCACTACTAATATTCAAATTGTAAGTTTTGCGTTAATACTTGTACCAGTCATGAGTTTATTAAGGGGCTTTTTTCAAGGGTTCCAATCGATGGGGCCTTCTGCTCTAAGTGTAGTTGTAGAGCAATTTTTTCGGGTATTAACCATCTTGATAGGAAGCTTTGTCGTTATATATATTTTAAAAGCTTCTATCTCACTAGCTGTTGGTATTTCAACATTCGGTGCTTTTATGGGAGCGATAGGTGGACTAACTGTTTTAAGTGCGTATTACATAAGGAGGAGAAAGCACTTAAAGAAAAAAGAAATGGCAAGTATACCACAAACAACGAAATCTTTTTTCTCACTCTATAAGGAGCTCTTTACATATTCAATACCATTTGTTGTGGTTGGTTTAGCAATTCCGTTGTATCAGACGATTGACACATTTACAATTAATAAATTGCTTATACAAATGGGATATATGCAAGGAGAAGCAGAGAAGATTAATGCAATAATTGGACTTGTTCAGATGGTTGTACTTATCCCAGTTTCCGTTGCGACTGCTTTTAGTATGTCACTCGTACCTGAGATGACAAAAGCTTATACAGCAGGAAATGTGAAGTTGCTGTACAAACATTTTACGAGGACGAATCTATTAGTAGTAGGTATTACGGTACCAGCGGCGATTGGAATGATGATGTTAGCAAAACCGGTATATACTCTTTTATTCGGCGCCGGAAATGATCCAGAGATGGGAAGTATTATTTTACAGTATTACGCTCCTGCCTGTATACTATTTTCGCTTTTTACAGTAACAGCTGCGATGCTCCAAGGAATCAATCAGCAACAGAAAACGGTGCTAGGGTTAGTGATTGGCATTATTGTAAAGATAGTTTTAAATATTGTATTGCTTCCGTATTTCGATTATGTAAGTTTTATTATTTCAACATACGCTGGTTACACGATTTCAGTTGGCTTTAACTTGTGGATGCTTTCTAAATATGTTATAAAGGCAACATAAGCTTTTTAAGGCAGAGAGCGCTCTGTCTTTTTCTTTGTTTAAAATATTTTTCTTGTAAAAACGTTTTCAAAATAATTTTTCTATTGAAATTTAAACGTATGTTTCATATGCTGAGAATGGCGGTTCAAAAACTGTTATGTAAGAGAGGTAGATTCCTACATGTAAAAAGAATCGGGGTGATAGTATGTTAAATATTTATTTAACAGACCGAAACGGAAAACTACAAGAGATTGAGGAAATGCAAAAGGGTTGCTGGATTAATGTACTTCATCCAACGGAAGAAGAAATTCAATATCTAGTACAAACTTTAAATGTAGACTTAGATTTCATTAAAGACCCTTTAGATGATGAAGAACGTTCTCGTATTGAAAAGGAAGACAGTAATACTTTAATAATCGTGGATATTCCAACAGTTAGACATGATGAAGAAGGAAATTCGATTTATGACACGATTCCAATAGGTATGATTGTTATGCCAGATTGTTTTGTGACAATTTGTTTAGAGGAAAACCCAATATTTGAACGTTTTATTAATCAACGTATTAAAGAATTTTATACGTTTAAAAAGACACGATTTGCACTTCAGCTCTTATATACGATTTCTACTTATTATTTAAGATACTTAAAGCAAATTAACAGAAAAACAATTGATTTAGAGCATCAATTAAATCAGTCGATGAAAAATAAAGAGATTTTCACATTGCTAGGTCTTGAAAAAAGTTTAGTTTACTTTACCACATCATTAAAGGCGAATAAAATCGTAATTCAAAAGTTAATGCGTAACAGTACATTTTTAAAAATGTATGAAGACGATCAAGATTTATTAGAAGATGTATTAATTGAAAATAAACAGGCTATTGAAATGGCGGAAATATATAGTCACATTTTAAGTGGAATGATGAATACTTTTAGTTCCGTTATATCAAATAACTTAAATAGTGTTATGAAACTGTTAACGTCTATTACAATCATTTTATCGTTACCAACGATGGTTTCTAGTTTCTTTGGAATGAACGTAAAAGTTCCGTTTGAAGGGGAAGCGCACGGTTTTGTAATTGTACTTATAATATGTGTAACACTATCTTTCACATTAGCATTTGTTTTTTGGAAGAAACGTTACTTTTAACGATAAGAAAGCTGCTCTAGCATAGTTATATAACTGCGCTAGAGCAGCTTTTTTGCTATGAAATCGAAAGTTTTGAATAGAATATAGCTTATGAAATGTAATGTATATGATAGAGGGGAATTTCGTATAAGTCTTGTTCAATTAATGAAATAGGGTTAAAATTACATATTGTTAATGAAAAGTTGGAGGAAATACATCATGGAATTGTTTCAATTACCGAAAGCATTCCTGCAAATGAATACAATCTTTATCTCCATATTGATCGAAGCACTTCCTTTTGTGCTCATTGGTGTATTTATTTCAGGATTCATTCAAATGTTTGTTACAGAAGATATGGTAGCAAAATGGATGCCGAAAAACCGATTTCTGTCTGTTTTAATGGCTACTTTTTTAGGGATGATGTTTCCAGGCTGTGAATGTGGAATCGTTCCGATTGTAAGGCGATTAATCGGAAAAGGGGTTCCGCCATATGCCGGGATTGCATTTATGTTAACTGGACCAATCATTAATCCAGTCGTATTATTTGCAACATACGTTGCCTTTGGAAGTAGTATGCACATGGTATGGTATCGTTCTATTGTAGCGATTATCGTAGCAATTATCGTTGGAATTATATTATCATTTATGTTTAAAGAACATCAATTACGAGATGATCACTTCCCAGAAGTGAATCATAAGCGTCCATTACGTAAAAAAATGTGGGATGTATGTACGCATGCTGTTGAGGAATTTTTCTCAATGGGGAAATATTTAGTATTAGGTGCGTTAATTGCAGCAGCAGTTCAAACGTTCGTACAAACTTCAACACTTCTTGCTATAGGACAAGGTCCGTTTTCTTCACCAGCTGTTATGATGGGACTTGCTTACATTTTATCACTTTGTTCAGAAGCAGATGCATTTATTGCTTCGTCATTCCAAAGTACATTTTCAACAGCATCACTTGTCGCGTTCCTCGTATATGGACCGATGGTGGATATTAAAAATATGTTTATGATGCTTGCGACATTTAAAACAAAATTTGTAATTGTCGTTACAGTTACAGTTACACTTGTTGTTTATGCAAGCTCACTACTCATTTATGCGATGGGGTGGTAGGTTATGTTTCGAGCATATATATTATTAGGTTTTACAATCTTAATCGCGCAGCTTCATATTTCAGGTAATATTACGAAGTATATTAATATGAAGTATGCCTACTTATCAAAAACAGCAGCTATTATATTAGGTTTTTTAACTGTTGTTCAAATTATAATCGTTTTCCAAAAAGAACATCAAAAAGAAAGAGAACAGCATAATTGTGGTTGTAATCATAGCCATTGCGGGCATGATCATTCGAAAGATGAAAATACTTGGTGGAAAAAAGCATTTTCGTACACATTGTTTTGTTTTCCGATAGTCTCAGGTTTGTTTTTCCCGATTGCAACGTTAGATTCAGATATTGTTAAGGCAAAAGGGTTTCATTTTCCAGTAGTACAAGCAGAAAGTAAAGATCCATTTATGACAAGGCAATTTCTAAGACCTGACACGAGTATATATTACGGAAAAGAAGGATACCGTGGTGTAATGGAAAAAGGAAAGAAAGAGTTTGTTACGAAAGATAGTATTGCTTTAAAAGATGAAGATTTCTTAAAAGGGATGGAAACAATTTATAATTATCCTGGCGAGTTTACTGGGAAGAAATTATCTTTTAAAGGGTTTGTTTTCAAAGATGATTCTTCTAAAAAAGAACAATATTTCTTATTCCGTTTCGGTATTATACATTGTGTAGCGGATTCTGGTGTATATGGTATGTTAGTGAAAAAGCCAGAAGGGGTAGAATGGACCAATGATGATTGGATTCAAGTTGAAGGAGAAATATCAACGGAATTTTATCAGCCATTCCATGCGAATATTCCTGTTTTAGAAGTAACGAAATGGAATAAAGTTGAACAACCGAAAGAGCAATATGTATTTAGAGGAGCCGATTGATAACATCGGTTCTTTTTTATGGACTAAGAGTTCTGAATGTTGTTAATATTAAACGTGTAGTTCATTTAGTATAGTGATTATTGAGATATTAGGGATACATCATTAAAGGGGTGATAACAATGACAGAAGTAAAGGGGAAAACGGCCAATGAATCAAGGGTGTTCAAAACGAGCCGAGTATTTCCAACAGATTTAAATGATCATAATACGTTATTTGGTGGAAAGATATTAGCCGAGATGGATATGGTTGCTTCTATTTCAGCGACGAGGCATGCAAGAAAAGAATGCGTCACAGCATCTATGGATTGGGTAGATTTTTTACATCCTGTTCGTTCTACCGATTGTGTGAGTTATGAATCCTTTGTAATTTGGACGGGTAGAACGTCTATGGAAGTATTTGTGAAGGTAGTAGCAGAAGATTTAATTTCAGGTGAGAAGCGCATCGCAGCAACGTCATTTGTTACTTTTGTTGCACTTAGTAAGGAGAACAATCCAGTTCCAGTTCCTCGAGTAATTCCTGAAACAGAAGAAGAGAAAGAATTACATCGCATTGCTGTATTGCGTGCAGAACAACGTCATATACGTAAGGCGGAGAGTAAGAAAGTAGCCACATTACTAACTTTTTAAGTTGAATATTAAGTCGTTAAAGGTATTATAACGGACTGAAATGTTTTTCATATGAAAAGCGGGCACCTAACAATAGGTGTCCGCTTTTATAGTTTTTTCATCCACATATCATATGACTGTAACTACTTAGCAGAAGCAAGCAGCACCGACGATGATTAAGAGGATAAATAATACGACTAATAGCGCGAATCCATTACCATGTGCGAAGCCCATTGTTATTTCCTCCTTTTATTTTAAGATACAACATACAATATGCAAATGAGCTATCGTTTGATATGGACATATATCATGCAATGACATATTTTCTTGAATGATATTGTATTAAAAAAGGGAAGATATAGAAATAACAGTAAGTGGAGAAAGGAAAATATCCATGAAACACTTTTTCGTTGTAATCCTTTGTGTAATAGGTGTATTCATTTGGATGAACATCGATGTGGAAATGGGGAAAAAAATGGCTAGTGAATATGAAGTAGGACAAGTTCGATTAGGTGAATTTCAACTGTATACGAACGGTGAAGAGTTATATACGAATTTATTTGAGGATATACGTAATGCGGAGAAGTACATATATATCCATTTTTATATTGTAGGTAAAGATGAAATAAGCAAAGAGTTTTTGCAGTTGCTCGAGAAAAAGGCATCTAGCGGAGTAGAAGTGAAATTGTCAGTCGATCGAATAGGTGGATATAAGCTGAAGAAAAAGACAATTCGTCAACTACAAAGCAACGGTGTCCAGTTTACGTTTAGTAAAAAACCTAAATTGAAACATTTATTCTATTCGTTGCATCAGCGAAACCATAGACGAATTGTTACGATAGACGGAAAAGTATCATATATCGGCGGCTTTAACATTGGAAAGGAATACCTTGGACAAGATCCGAAATTTGGCCCGTGGCGTGATTATCATGTGCGAGTCATTGGGAATGGTGCCACGGATATGGAAAGACAATTTGCTGCTGACTGGAAAGAAGATACAGGAGAAAAAATGCCTGTACATGAAAGTCTACCTGCAATTGGGAATGTAAAATATCAATATTTATTTTCAGATGGAAAAGGGTTATGGGAAAAATATGGAGCGCTTTTAAAGCAGGCTAAAAAGTCTTTAATTATTGCTACACCATATTTTGTACCAAGTAAAGAAATGATGAAAGAGTTAAAAGGTGCATTAAACCGCGGTGTCAATGTGAAAATTCTCGTACCATTTAAAAGTGATGCAGTATTGTTAAAACAAGCTGCCTACCCGTATTTGAGAGAGATGAACCATGCTGGAGCGGAGATTTATCAATATCGGAATGGTTTTTTTCACGGGAAAGTAACAATCATTGATGGAGAAATTGTTGATATAGGTACAGCGAATTTTGATAATAGAAGTTTTTATTTAAATTGTGAATCTAATTGTGTCGTATATGATAAAACAGTTGTTGCTGACGTATGGGATCGACTAAAAGAAGACTTCCATAAATCAAAAAGATTTTCGGAAGAAGATTTTGAGAAAATTAGTAAATGGGATTGGTTTTTAGCAAGAATAGCAAATGTTATAGCATCATATTTATAGCATATAGACAAAAAGTAGGGAGGCACTTTCATGGATTGTATGAAAGAATTGATGAGGTATAGTTATATGCTTATATATAAGGTTGGGGAGTATACAGGACAGGTAAGAGACGAAGAATTAAAGGAGCTATTACAGCATCATTTACCATATATGTTGCAAGCATATAATGAACAAGTGAATTTTCAAGAAGGAGAGAATGTACAGCATATAACTTGTGAACCAATTTCATTTCATTTTCATGAAATGGAAAAGGAAACTGATAGTAAATATACAGGTGATATTTATATTGCAACTTGTTATATTTCGCATTTGAAACGGTTAGCGTTAAAGTTTGCTCAAGTGGCAGTTGAAGTTGCAAATCCAGAATTTCGCTCGTTTTTAGAAAACTGCTTCCTGAAAATGAATCGTTATGCCTATAGTGTATGGCAATATGTCGTGAAGAAAGAGTATAAGATTAAACATGTATATGAAAAGGAGAAGTTTGTATAAGAAACTAAGGCGGAAAGATAGGCGCCTTAGTTTTTTACTTTTTGTGGAGAAAAAATGACTATATATATTATCAGAAAATTTACAAATATTTACCGTTTATTTACTATTTTTCAATCTTTCCTTTAAAAATAAAGAGTAATATGGGATTGTACATATTCTATCAAAAGGAGGAAACGCAAATGAACAAATGGGTTAAATCATTAACTGCTATGGCACTTGCAAGTTCTTTATTAATGGTAGGTTGTAGTAAAGGTGAGGACAAGAAGAAAGAAGACGATACAACAACACAACAAGAGGATAAAAAGGATAAAGAAACAAGTGGAACTGAGAAGTCTACGGATTCTAAAGAAAAGAAATAATGTAAGAATAGAGCTTCCTCTTTTATGTGAGGAAGCTTTTTTGTTGTAAATTGATTGAGATTATTGAAAAATAGAGAAAGAATGAAAGAGGGGGAAAACAAATGAAAGTATGCATATTGGGAGCAACAGGGCGAGTAGGTTCAAACATAATTAAATTAGCATTAAAAGATTCAGTAGAAGTGACTGCATTAGCGCGTGATTCAAGTAGAGTAGAAATAAACCATGAAAGATTACGAGTTATAGAAGGTAATGTATTAAATGAAAATGATATAAAGAAAGCGATAGAAGGAAGCGATATAGTAATTAGTGCACTTGGAACGGATCAAAATGGGACGTTAGCGAAGAGTATGCCACAAATTATAAAGAAAATGGAAGAAGAAGGAGTTCGTAAAATCATTACAATAGGAACAGCCGGTATTTTACAAGCAAGAACAAATCTAAATTTATATCGTTTTCAATCAACGGAATCAAAGAGAAAGTCGACAACAGCAGCAGAAGAGCATTTAGCTGCATATAAGATACTTAGTAGTAGTAATTTATGCTGGACGGTCGTTTGTCCGACGCATTTAATTGACGGTGATGTGACAGGTATATATCGAACTGAAAAAGATGTATTACCAGAAGGAGGAGCAAAAATAACAGTTGGTGATACAGCGCAATTTACGTGGAATCTATGTAGTAAAAACAAATATGAGAATAGCCGAGTAGGTATTTCCTATTAAAAAACCATCCCGCAATTGGGATGGTTAAAAGACGATATAACATACAAATATGATAATCATAATGATTTGGAGAATGGCTTTCGCTACTGTGCTGCTTAAAAAACCAACTACAGTAGCAACTCCTACTAGAAAGGCGTCTTTTGGCGCCTTTTTATGCATGAGTTCTGTAATAAATACAGATAAGAACGGTATGATAATTAAACCGAATGGTGGGAAGAAGAAAGATCCGACAATGATAGAAATCATACCGACACGTTCTCCCCATTTAGAACTTCCATATTTTTTTAAGAAATATCCATTTGCAATAAAATCAGCAACGAAAATGAATAGTGTGAAAATGACTTGAATAATCCAAAAGGAAGTTGTTAGTTCTCCACCATTTATACCGAAATGGTAAATGAAATATCCAGCCCAGACAGCGAGGATGCCTGGAATGATAGGGTAAATAAAGGCAAGAAATGAAACAATAAAACAGGCAATGATACAGATTGTTAATAATACTGTCACTTTATAGCTCCTTCTTCGTGTCTAATTTATGTACCGCAATTTTTTTCACTTGATGTCCATCAAGTTCTAGTGCTTTAAACTGAAAACCGGCAAATTCAATGGAATAACCAGCCTCAATATTTAAGTCCACTGCTTGAGAGAGGAGCCAGCCTCCAATTGTATCTAAATCACTATCATCAATATGTAGGCCAAACATATCATTCACTTCAGAAATGAGCACCTTACCGTCTAAAACAGTAAGCTTCGGCGTACGCTTTTCAATCATAGGTGATTCATCCGCATCAAACTCATCTTGAATTTCTCCAATAATTTCTTCGAGAATATCTTCCATTGTTAAAAGTCCAGCCGTACCACCATATTCATCCATAACGATTGCCATCTGAACGCGATTCTTTTGTAGATGAACTAACGTTTTGCGAATTGGAACAGTTTCAAATACAGTTAGTACTGGATGTATGTAAGATTCAAGTGGCTTATGAATGCCTTTCGTTTGATCATGAAATACTTCTTTCGTATTGATCATACCGATAATATCATCTTTATCTTTTTCGATGATAGGGTAGCGTGTATACTTTTCAGTTGCGACGATATCCATATTTTCTTCTAACGTATTTTCAGTAGATAAGCAAATCATTTCTGTACGAGGGACCATAATTTCTTTCGCAACTCGATCATCAAATTCAAAAATATTATTTACATATTTATATTCGGCTTGATTTATTTCGCCGCTTTTGAAACTTTCACCTAAAATGAGTCGTAGTTCCTCTTCAGAATGGGCCAGTTCATTTTCTTTCGCAGGTTCTAAACCGAGTAGTTTTGTGAAAAAGATAGCCGTACTATTAAGTAACCAAATGAACGGGTACATAATTTTATCAAATAAAATAAGTGGTCGTGCAAACTTAAGTGTGATTGCCTCTGCTTTTTGAATTGCAAAAGACTTTGGAACTAATTCACCTAATACAACATGGAAAAATGTAATCACGCTAAAAGCGATAATAAAGGATAAAGTATTTGCCATTGTTCCAGTAATATTAATCTTTTCAAAGAGCGGTCGTAGTAAATGTTCCACAGTCGGTTCACCAAGCCAACCAAGCCCTAAAGAAGTAATTGTAATCCCGAGCTGACAAGCTGATAAATAAACATCTAAATTAGATATGACACTTCTTGCAGCTAAAGCTTGTTTATTGCCTTCATTTGCAAGCTGGTCAATTCGACTTTTTCGTACTTTTACAACAGCGAATTCTGATGCAACGAAAAAGCCGGAAATAAGGATAAGTACAATGATGAGAAAAATATTTAATATGTCCAAGTGTATTCTCTATTCCGTCGCTTGGAATAAAGATGTCACCTCCTGCAATTATGTTATACTTTTATAATAAATCCAAATGAAAAGAATAGTCAAAGAAAAAGGGTAAATATTGGTATGTTTCTGCAATGGTTTTTGAATTTGCTGTTATTTTGTCCGCTATACAAAAGGAATAACCCTCTACTTTCAGATTCTAGAGGGTTATTTCAAATTAAGGTTTTGGAATACTTCTCGTTAAAGCGTATGATTGTTGTTTAAAGTGGTTTGTCGTCCATAGCGTTTGAAGGAATGAGAGTATACAATACGGGATATACAAAAGTAATAAGCTAATTGTAACAATAATAGGTGCATTTCCGCCGAATTGAACGATAAATTGCAATAGTCCACTTGCGTGAAAAACGCATTCCATAAAAACGAATGAAAGAATAATGGAACCTAAAATAGATTTATGATTCGAAGTAAGCGCTAAAAACAATGTATCTACAAGGAAAGAAGCTTGTTTTATTTCATATTCATTTGTATTACTTAAGAAAGGAATCCATTTTTTTATTGCTTGCATAACGATAATCATGGAAGTACTACAAACGATGATAAAAGATGAGTAGTAAGGAATCTTTATAAATTTTGTGATGTATAGGAGTAGTAATAAGACTGCGCATTGTAATAATACAGTACATAAAGAATAAGGAATCCATCTTAATAACGAAGCGAACTTTTTAACCGATTGAGGTGCTTTAAAAAATAAATGGCCAATCCCTAAGCTGATGAAGAATCCGATTGCAAGAGTAAAGGTAAAACGAACAATCGATAAAAAATATATTTCCCACATGTAAGGGAATAACGGTGTTGATTGATTAGCAGTATGTACCATCTGATTTGCTGAGAAAAAGATAGATTCGTGCATCCAATCAATCTTTGGAATTGTCATCGAAGAAAGTTGTGCGAAGTTATGGAAAATGCTTATAAAGCCGGTGATGTATGAGTATTTATGTGTAATGAATAAAGCTGGAATAGGACTAATGATAAATATAATGAGAACACCAACGATAAATTTATATATATGTGAGCGCAATAAAGACATGTAACCACCTACTCTTTGAATATTCAGAAAATTCTTATTCTTATTTTAGCTTTTTTCGGAGTAAGTTACAATATATTTTTCTTAAAGAAGTTTAGTATTGTAGTGGATAGAATTGAATGAAACGTGAATAAATTATGACAAGAAAATGAATAATTTTCAGAAAAATAAAATAAATTATTTATTTTTTTCTGAAAATATAATATAGTTATGGCACAGAAAGTATTTTAACATAAGGAGGCTGTTTATGAGGATTAAAGGGAATTATGTGCCGAAAAGGGAAGTTTTATTTTGCTCAAGTTCAATTACGATAGGGGAAGCGCTAGAGCATTTAAATAAAACTGGTTATCGTTGTGTACCAGTTTTAGATGAAAAAAAAGAGAAATATTTAGGGAATATATATAAAGTAGATATTTTAGAATATAAAGGTTCTCTGGAAGAAAATGTATTACGATTATTAAACGATAAAGAAGGATATGTCAGAGAAGATTCTTCGTTCTTTAAAGTATTTTTTACAATAAAAAAATTACCTTATTTATCAGTAGTTGATGAAAAAGGAGCCTTTCTTGGGATTTTAACGCATAAAAAGGTTTTTGAGCTATTAGAAGATGCCTGGGGCGTTCATTCTAGTAAATATTCTGTCATGATTGGGACACAAGATTATAATGGGGCTATTCAAAAATTATCGACAGTATTAAAAAAATATACAGGTATCCAAAGTTTAATGACTTTTGATAATGATGCCTTATTAGTTCGTAGAATTATGTTTACATTAGGAGAAGAGTTTAACGATGGGGAATTAGAGACGTTATTGAAAGATTTAGAAGATCACGGATTTAGAGTGGTTTATGTGGAAGAGATGAAAAATCCACGTGAAGTTGAAACGATAGAATAATATGCAAAAGCCGTCTAATTATGTTGGATGGCTTTTGTTATGTTACGTGTATAAAGTTATTTGAAAATAACGATAGGATAATAAGTGAGTCTGAAACAATATTTGTGCAAAAGAATAAAAAATGTAGATAATTTTGATTTTCAAAAAAGTCAATTTGAAAATATGTTTTTATTTTTCAACTAAATATGTTACTATATGTGTGATAAAAACAAAGAGGTCTGACAACTATACTCCACGCAATACCACTCTAATGATTTAAAAATTCAAAAAAATCAAAAAATAACAATTAGAGTAAAAATAAGGGGACTGGAGAAAATATGGAGAAAGACACTGCTTTGTAAGGGGCATATTTTATTAGCTTGAACAGAGAGGAGGATGCATAGCATATTGTGAAAATAGAGATAAACAATGAAAAAGTGCTATGCAAATGAAAAGCATGAAGGGACGTTTAAGGCCAGGTGATACGGTAGCAATTGGTTTAATGTTATTTGCACTATTTTTAGGAGCAGGAAATTTAATTTTCCCACCAGTTTTAGGACAACAAGCTGGAGAGAATGTTTGGGTTGCTACAATTGGATTCCTTGTAACGGGAGTCGGATTACCTCTATTAGCTGTAACAGCTGTCGCGTTTGTAGAGGGGGACTTGAAAGCGTTATCTTCTAGAGTTCACCCTATATTTGCGTTTGTTTTCCCATTGATTAGTTATTTAGCGATTGGACCTTTTTTCGCGATTCCGCGTACGGGAGCCGTTTCATTTGAAATGGGTATGAAGCCATTTTTATCAGAAGCATTAGTTTCCGAATGGTACATGCTATTTCTTTTCACTATAATTTTCTTCGGAATAACTTGGTATTTATCTTTAAATCCATCAAAATTAGTGGATTGGTTCGGGAAATTTCTTACACCGTTGTTAGTATTAATTGTTGCTGTAATTGTCGGAAAGGCAATTGTTGATCCGATTGGAGAACCAGCTGCACCGCTAGAGGCATACAAGGAAAATGCTTTCTTTGGTGGATTTATTCAAGGATATTTAACGATGGATGCAATTAGTGCGCTTGTATTTGGAATTGTAGTTGTACAAGTTATCCGCTCTAAAGGAATAAAAGAGAGTAATCAAATTGCAAAAATAACAGTAGTATCAGGTATTATCGCTGTACTTGGTTTAACGTTAATCTATTTATCACTTGCTTATCTTGGTTCAACAAGTACATCACTTGGGGTATCAGAGAATGGTGGACTTATTTTAACGAATGTTGTAAATGAGTTATATGGAACAAGTGGTAAAATTTTATTAGGACTTGTTATTGTACTTGCTTGTTTAACAACTTCTGTTGGATTAACATCAGCCTGTGCTGGCTTCTTTACAAACTTATTCCCAAAACTTTCGCATAAAACGATTGTAACAATGGTATGTGTATTTAGTTTAATTGTATCTAACCTAGGTTTAACACAATTAATCGCAGTTACTTTACCAGTATTAATGATCATTTATCCAGTTGCAATCGTATTAATTGTACTTTCTTACTTCCATAAATGGATTGGGAAGCGTAATACCATTTATATTGGAGCTATTTTAGGTGCGTTGTTAATTAGTTTCTTTAACGGTTTAGAAAGTGCGAAGATTAAAATTGACGCGATTTCTAACGTACTACAAATGTTACCATTATATAAAGAAGGAATAGGATGGTTAATCCCATCATGTATTGGCGGGATCCTCGGTTTCTTCTTCTATAAATCAAATGAATCAAGTGAACTACAAAAGAAAGGTGCTTAGGCGCCTTTCTTTTTTTAAAGGGGATTTTTTTGTTTTGTCTAAGTAATAAATGAAAGGAGTGATAAAATGGCTAATTTTGAAGATTTTTTAACTTTGGATTTACGGATTGGGACTGTAACACATGCAGAGGAATTTAAAGAAGCGAGAGTTCCAGCGATTAAACTAGAAATTGATTTTGGAGAGCTTGGAATGAAGCAGTCAAGTGCTCAAATTACGAAGAGATATACCCCAGAAGATTTAATCGGTCAGCAAATCGTTGCTGTTGTAAATTTTCCGCCAAAGCGTGTAGCGGGATTTAAATCAGAAGTGCTTGTTTTAGGAGGAGTACCTGAAGCGGGTGATGTTGTATTACTGCAGCCTAATATGGAATTACCAAATGGAACAAAAATTAGTTAATGTAAAGGCGGGGGAACATGGATATTGGACGCGAATACGTACAGTGTGCCGTTTCGAATTTTGAAGCAACAAAGAAACAAGGGGAACGGGTGCTTTCACAATTATCATATGAACAGATTGAATGGTCTTCTCATGAAGCAACAAATAGCATAGCAATTATAATTAAGCATCTGCACGGTAATATGCGTTCTAGATGGACGGATTTTTTAACATCTGACGGTGAAAAAATAGATCGTAACCGAGATGCTGAATTTGAAGGTGGTTATTCTTCTAAGAAAGAGGTACTCGCAGCATGGAATGAAGGTTGGGAATATGTTTTTAAAACGATGAATGCGCTAACGCCAGAACATTTATTGCAGACGGTATATATTCGCGGTGAAGCACATACTGTCATGCAAGCAATTGAAAGACAAATTTCTCATTATGCTTTGCATATTGGACAAATGATTTACATCGGTAAAATGTTAAAAGAAAATGAGTGGGAATGTTTAAGTATTCCTAGAGGAAAGTCTAACTTTCATTTAGAGAAAAAGCGTTCAACATAATAATAGGAAAGAAACCGATATAAAATTGGAAGTAAGAAAACAAGCCAAATGATAGATGGCTCTGCAGTCATAAGAATGCTACCAACAATCAGCCCATATATAATAAGAAAGAAATTAATAAGTGTATTCACAGGGATAAATCGTGAGATAAAAACTTGCTGTCGTTTAAAACAATCACTATGAAATACATAAAAGCGGAAGTACCATGTGGTAGTAATAAGATCTTTCTTTCGCGTAATTCTTTTTTGGCATGTATGACAGATGAACGGTGGTTGCATTTCATTACGCTCCATTTTCTATATTTGTAATAATGTAGGACAAAAGTAGGTACAAAGTGTATATCCCTATATACGCTCCTGATATAAGAAAAAATGGATTTAGTAAAATCCCATGAATACTTGTCATAAAAACTAAGTCTTGTATTAAAACATCATATGTATGAATAGAAATGATTGTACCGAGTACATAAAGTGCTAGATATGCTGAAATATGTAACGCAACACGGATGGTAGGATGCTTAGCAAGCCAATAAAAAATAAATGATAGTACAACGGGTAGTGTTCCTATTAGTAGTTTCAATTCATTTCACCTCATTAACAATATAGCCTGAATTTAGACGGTCTATTCTCTAGAGCTTGTACATAACTTGAAATAGAGAGGTGATAGTATGAATCGAGGCTTTTTTTATGTGAAATTCACGAGTGTACGTAAGTTAGTATTATTTATTATTGCTACAGTACTAGCGACTTTTTTTCTTATTAGTATGATGGTAACCTCTATGAAAGAGACGAAGTCAACGTATTTATATAATTGGTTAAATGAGTTATCAATGAATGGTTACATGTACGTTCTTGGGAAAGAGAATCATTATTTTACACAGGAATATCGAAATTTAAATCAAGATTTTTCAATATCTTCGTTTCTCTTTTCTATGGCTACGAATATTCGTTTTAACGATGTACGCAGTTTTGTCGGCAAAGAGCTACCTGGTTTCGGTAAGTACGATACAGAAATTGTTATTGCGGGGGAAGGAACAAATTATTCTAACTTGCCTATAGAGTCGAGCGTTCCACTTGAAGAAGTAGTAAAAGAACGGACTGGAGAAGGTGGACAGGCTCAAAAGCCGGATACGAATAAAGAGAAAAAGCAACCAGCTCAAACGACAGGAAAACGACAAGTTGCATTTATTTATCATTCGCATAGCTGGGAATCTTATTTGCCATTATTGAATTTAACAAATGATCCAAATCCGAATAAAGCCACAAGTTCCGTAACGAATATTTCAATAGTCGGCGACCGATTTCGTGAACAATTAGCAAATGAAGGAATCGGAGCAACTAACGACAAGACTGATGTTGGTCAAAAGTTGATTAGTAAAGGGTTAAATAGTAATAGTTCTTATAAAATGTCACGGGAAATTGTACAAGAAGCAATGGCCGGCAATAAAGAATTACAATACTTCTTTGATTTACATCGTGATAGTGCTCGGAAAAATGTCACGACAAAAATAATCGGTGATAAATCATATGCGAAGCTTGCGTTTGTAGTAGGGAAAGGTAACAAAAACTATGAAAAAAACTTGCAATTAGCAACGGCTTTACATGAGACGATTAGTAAAAAATATCCAGGCGTTAGTCGTGGTGTCATTCAAAAAGGATTTCAAACAGGAAATGGTGTCTACAATCAAGATTTGTCAGGACAAGCGATATTAATTGAAGTTGGTGGCGTAGATAATACAGAGGAAGAACTAAATCGATCGATTGATGCGCTAGCTAAAGCGTTTGGTGAATATTTCTGGCAAGCAGAAAAAGTGAATGGATAAAGTGAAACAGAAATGAATGCGAGAGTCTGAAAAAACGTGAGTGTAATGCTTGCGTTTTTTTGTAATTAATGATGCGTCACAGAATAGACATAATTTGTCGATGTTATAGTAATATCGAAATTTGTCAAATTATACTGGGAGATTTACAAAGGGATTTTCGGGAAAGTAGAGAAAATCTTTTTACAAGGAAAGCTTTTTATTATGAAATTGGTAGGGTGATTGAAGTGATTAGGGAAATCAAAGTAGAAGATGCAGCATCATTTTTGCAATTAAGTAAGCAATTAGATGAAGAAACAAAATTTATGTTGTATGAACCAGGAGAAAGGAAATTCACAGCCGAGCAACAAGAGCAAATGATTCAGCGCTTTGTAGAAAATAAATATGCAACAATATTGGTAGCAGTTGAAGAAGAGAGAATAGTAGGGTTTATTTTAGTGAATGGAAATCATATTCAAAGAAAGAGACATGTAGCAAGTATTGTAATTGGGATTTTGCAAGAGTATAGTGGGCAAGGTATTGGGACTAGATTGTTTAAAGAGGTCGAGAAGTGGGCAAGATTACATGATGTATGGCGTTTAGAATTAACGGTAATGGCCCACAATACAAGAGCTCAGGCACTATATAAAAAAACTGGATTTGAGAAGGAAGGTGTCAAAAGAGCTGCTCTTATTATCGATGGAGAGAACATCGATGAGTATGAAATGGCCAAATTATTAAAATAAGAGGTCGTTATATGAAAAAAAGATGGATACTACTTGGTATCGTAGCGGCGATACTCATTGTTGGAGTAGCGGGAATCAATTATAAAATGTATAAGGATAAGCAAGCGCGCGAGGTGAATGTAAATAACATATTTCCGAAAGCGAAAGAAACGATTGCGAATATGGATGGAGATATTGCGGTAATTAGTAATCCGAATTCAATGCTTGTGCTTGTGAATAAAAGTAGGCGTTTACCAGATGGGTATAGACCGCCAGATTTAGTTATTCCGAAAGTGCGCTACTCTAGTGAAGGTGATCAAGAAAAGAAAAAAATGAGAAAAGAGGCGGCCGGTGCGCTTGAGGAAATGTTTCAGCAAGCGGATAAGGAGCGTGTTTTCTTATTTGCAGTCTCTGGATTTAGATCTTTTGATCGGCAAAAAGCGTTAAATACAATGTATAAAAAACAAGATGGAGAAGCAAAAACAGCGATGTCGAGTGCAGTTCCTGGAACGAGTGAACATCAAACTGGACTAGCTATGGATATCACATCACAATCTGCTAAGTTTCAGTTAGAGACAATTTTTGGTGAAACGAAAGAAGGGCAGTGGCTTTCTGAAAATGCCCATAAATTTGGTTTTGTCATTCGATATACAAAAGAGAAAGAATCGATTACGGGCTATCGATTTGAACCATGGCACGTGAGGTATGTGGGAAATCCACAAGCTACATATTTATATGAAAATCAACTGACACTTGAAGAAGTAGCGCAGTGAACAATTGAGGGGAGAGAAGGATTATGACGGTGTTATATAAGAAAAAAGTACACGCATATGTGACAAGAGAAAAAGAAGGAGTTATGCAACTGCTTGTTTTTAAACATCGTGATATACCTGAAGCTGGTATACAAGTGCCAGGGGGAACAGTTGACGAAGGGGAAACGCTAGAAGCAGCGATTTTACGTGAAGTACAAGAAGAGTCTGGGTTACGTCATTTATGCATAGAACGATTCCTAGCTGATTATATCATACATGTGAGAGAAAAAAAGGAATATGAAAAACGCCATTTCTTCCACGTAACATTACTAACAGATGTAAAAGATCGTTGGGAACATATTGTAAGTGCCGGTGAGGAAGATGAAGGCCTAGTATTTTGCTACGAATGGATTGATATTGCAAAATGCCCTGAATTAGCGGGGAAACAAGGTGAGTTTTTACATTTGTTAGATGAGGTATATGTAAAATAATAAAAGAGTCTGAAGCGGAAGTTAATTCGTTTCAGACTTTTTTTATTTTTCAGGAAATAAAAGGTTTTTACATCGGTAAGTTGAATTCTTATAGAGGGATTGTAGTTGTATATGTGAGGAGCGGAGAAAATGAAAAAGTAATAGAGACATGCTATCAATAAAGGTTTATAGAAGGAGAATGAAAATGGAGATTCAGTTCAATACACTACTACAAAAAGAATTAACAATTCATGATATACAAAGAGCGATGGAAGATGGAAAGTTAACTTCAAAAGAACTAGTTATGTATTACCTTCATAGAATCGCAAAGTATGATCAAGATGGACCGGAAATTAATTCTATTTTAGAAATCAATCCAGATGCCATCTTTATTGCTGAAGCGTTAGATTATGAAAGAAAGATTAAAGGTATAAGAGGTCCATTACATGGTATACCGGTTTTACTTAAGGATAATATTGAAACGAATGACTCTATGCATACAAGTGCAGGTACGATTGCGTTAGAACAAAATATAAGTAGTGAAGATGCATTTCTCGTTACGAAGCTGCGAGAAGCAGGAGCAGTGATAATAGGGAAAACAAATATGACAGAATTAGCAAATGCAATGTCATTTGAAATGTGGGCTGGATATAGTGCGAGAGGTGGGCAAACAATAAACCCTTACGGTACGGGTGAGGATGATATGTTTGTTGGTGGCTCAAGTACAGGATCTGCCATAGCAGTTGCTGCTAACTTTACAGTAATATCGGTTGGAACAGAAACGGATGGTTCTATTTTGAGTCCAGCTGTTCAAAACTCTGTAGTCGGTATTAAACCGACTGTTGGTTTAATTAGTCGTAGAGGCATTATTCCGTTTACGTATTCGCAAGATACAGCGGGGCCATTTGCTAGAACAGTAACAGATGCCGCTATTTTGCTAGGGAGTTTAACAGGGATAGATGAGAAAGATGTAGCTACTCGTAAAAGTGAAGGGATAGCAGAACATGATTATACAAAGTATTTGGATGTTAACGGTTTAAATGGAACAAAGATTGGTGTATATAACAACGCACCAAAAGATTATTATAAATCTGGTGAGTATGATGAGAATTTGTTTAAGGAAACAATTGAAGTATTACGTAGTAAGGGTGCGACAGTAGTAGAGGATATTAATATTCCGTCTTTTCATAGAGAATGGAGCTGGGGTGTATCGCTCTATGAATTAAAGCATAGTTTAGATAACTATCTTTCGAAATTGCCTTCTACTATACCAGTCCATTCTATTTCAGAGTTAATGGAGTTTAATGAAAACATAGCAGAAAGAGCTCTGAGATATGGACAAACTAAGTTAGAAAGAAGAAAAGATTTTCCTAATACGTTAAGAAATCCACAATATTTAAATGCAAGATTAGAAGATATATATTTTTCACAAGAACAAGGCATTGATTTTGCACTGAAAAAATATAATCTTGATGCGATTCTGTTCCCTTCTTATATAGGCTCCACTATATGTGCGAAAGCAGGTTATCCGTCTATAGCAATACCTGCGGGATATATGGATAACGGGAGACCATTTGGAATTACGCTTGCAAGCACTGCTTTTCGTGAGGGGACTTTAATTAAACTCGCATACGCTTTTGAACAAGCGACAAAGCATCGGAAATCTCCTAACTTATCATAAATAAAATAAATAGGGCAGGAAATCCTGTCCTATTTATTTTGTTCATTAAAGTGACATGTTTTTTTGCTTTGTCTTATCATATTTTAATAAGTTAAATGATAAACAAGCAGAGCACAATATAAGGATTGAAGAGAGAATATAGATCGTACGAACACCGAACAAATCGGTAATAATGCCAACACTCAGCATAGAAAGGCCAGAAGCTGTTGAGAGAAGAGCGCCGTGAGCTGTATACATCTTTGATAATAAAGATGGAGCGACGCTGGATTGTAAAACAGTTGTTTGAGAAATATCTCTAATTTGATAACATGGTCCCATTAGAACGCACAGAAAAAGCGCAATAAAGCCGCTACTTGTCATACCATATAAAAATGTAAGAATACTAAACAGAAGAGAGCCTACCGCCATAGAGCGTATTAAATTGTTTTGAATGTATGTACTCATTTTCCACGCTAATAGACCGCCAATTAACGTCCCAACATAATAACTTGTATTAATAAATCCCCACCATTCTTCTCCTTTATGAAGGACAGTTGTTACATAAGCCATCGTAATAGCACCCATCCATATCGTCCCTGCAAAAGTTTCAATTAAGTCCATACATGTAACAGTACGGAGAGAAGGGTTTTGAAATAAGAGCTTCCAACCTTCCAATAAAGTATCACCTTTTGAAGAAGAAGGCTCTATTACTCGTTCAGTATGTATGGAACGTAATGAAAAGTGTAGTGCAACACATCCGAAAATCATCAAAATATTATTCATCATGAGTGTAGAAGAAGCACCGATAAGAAGCACAATAACACTTGTAAATGAATAAGCAGCGGCTTGCGCAATTTGTGTGGAAAAGGAAAAAATGCTATTTACTTTTACTAATTTTTCTTTCGGTGTAAGGCGCGGAAGAATACCGTATAGTAATGGAGCGCTCCAGCCACTACATAATGAAATGAAAAAAATGAAAATGAATAGTACTACAATGTTTGTGGAAAGGATCGGGAATAATATCATTAATAAAAATAATAGAGCAGTTTTTATCCACTGCAGTGTAAAAAGTAATGAATAAGATGGAAAACGATTCATTATAAGTGGTGCAGATGTATTTGCTATAAGATTAGTTATAACTTGTAATAATGGAAAAAGAGCAGTTAATGTAGCTGATTTCGTTGTGATATACATATGAGTTGTAATAATCATTACGTATACGATGTCAGCGAGAGTAATGCATATTTTCGATCCTAAATAGTAAGTCAATGAGCGTTTTTGCAATAAGTACACACCCTTTCTGGGGAAAATATGACAGTAGTTATAATAATTATAATTTAAAAAATAAATTTTGAAAGAATTAAATTTTTTGTCACTTTTTGAAAGGGAAATTCATGTATAATGAAGAATATATTAATATAGTATTTTAATAATACTCATTATAACAGTGAATATGTACAATAGCTCGTAGTAAGCGCCCACGTATGAGAAAGGGCGGATAAACCATTCTTTTCTTCATATACATATAGAAAATGAGAAAGAAAGTGAGGGTTGCATATGGCTGCTTGGGTAATTTGGTTTATAATAGCTGGTATTTTATTTATTGCGGAAATGCTGTCGATTACATTTTACATGCTTTGGCTTGGAATTGGAGCTGTTGTCGGAGGTCTTATTGCTTTGTTTGTTCCTGAAGCACTACTGTTACAAGTTGTTGCTGGCGCGATTGTAAGTTTAACATTGACTTTCTTTACAAAAAGAATATCAAAAAACTTTCGGGAAGCAAAAGGTTTTACTGATACAGTAGATATGCTTGCAGGTAAAAAAGGGATTGTTATGCAAGCGATTACAAATGAAGCGAACGGCATTGTGAAAGTGGATGGAGATACTTGGACAGCTATTGCAGATGATCCAATTGATGCCGGAGAAAAAGTTATTGTTATAAAGAGGCATAGTACTATATTACAAGTAAAAAAGGAGAGTGAATAAATATGGTAGCATTAACGTTAACGATTATTTTCGCATTAATTGTTGTTACATTTATCGCATTAACAATCAAAATTATTCCACAGCAAAAAGTTGGAGTCGTTGAAAGATTTGGTAAGTTTCAGCGTGTTATGCAGCCGGGATTAAATTTATTAATTCCGATTGTGGATCGCGTTCGCGTATATCACGACTTGCGTATTCAACAAACAAATGTACCACCGCAGAAGGTAATTACGAAAGATAATGTACAAGTGGAAATTGATACAATTATTTTCTATCAAGTCGTTGAACCGGAACTTGCGACATATGGTATTTCGAACTATGAATACGGTGTACGTAACATTACTTCAGCAACGATGCGTCAAATCATTGGTAAAATGGAACTGGATGAAACGTTATCTGGTCGTGAAAAAATTTCAACAGAAATTCGCTTAGCACTTGATGAAGCTACAGAAAAATGGGGCGTTCGCATTGAACGTGTTGAAGTTGTCGATATTAATCCGCCGAAAGATGTGCAAGCATCAATGGAAAAACAAATGAAAGCAGAGCGTAATAAACGTGCGATCATTTTAGAAGCTGAAGCTGCAAAACAAGATAAAGTCCTTCGTGCTGAAGGGGAGAAGCAAAGTAAAATCTTAATGGCTGAAGGGGATAAAGAAGCACGTATTCGAGAAGCTGAAGGTATTAAAGAAGCAAAAGAATTAGAAGCACAAGGGGAAGCAAGAGCGATTGAGGAAATTGCGAAAGCAGAACAAAATCGAATTGAATTACTTCGTGAAGCAAATTTAGATGAGCGTATACTTGCTTACAAATCATTTGAATCATTAGCTGAAGTTGCGAAAGGGCCAGCAAATAAAGTCTTTATTCCGTCTAATGCAATTGAAACACTTGGTACTCTTGGGGCAATTGGTGAAATTTTTAAAGAAAAACAGGCGAAGAGATTACCTTCTTCAGATACACCAAACGAACAATAAGAGTGGAAAGAGAAATGGGAAGCCGTTTCTCTTTTTATTTTTTAGCATGGTTTTATAGATTACATGTGTGTGGGACGGAAAAGCGTTCTTTTGCATATTTACTAAAAAAATTTAAAAATTTCATAATATGAAATCAAAGAGAATTTGTAAGAAATAAAATTGATATAATAATTGAAAATTCAGTCATCTAATGAAGTTTCTAAACTTTTTATTATATTATTATGGGAAATTGGAGGGGAAAGAATGGGCATTAGAACAGGGGAACAGTATATTGAAGGATTGCGAAAAAGAAATCCTGAAATTTGGATTGGCGGGAGAAAAGTAACGGATGTAGTAAATGAAGATGTTTTTCGTGAACCGATTTTACAAATTGCGAACTTATATGATATGCAGCACCATCCAGAATATCAAGATAAAATTACTCATATATGCGAAGAGACAGGGGAAAGAGTATCAAATGCATTTTTAGTTCCTAAAAATTATGAGGACTTAAAGGCACGCCGTGAATTATTTGAAGTATGGGCAAAAGCTACTTTTGGTTTAATGGGCAGAACACCTGATTTTTTAAATGTAACGGTTACCTCGATGGCAAGTAATTCGTGGTTTTTTGAGAAGTTTAATCCAGAATGGGGAGCGAATATAAAAAATTACTATAAACATATAAAGGATAATGATTTGTTTTTAACACATGCAATTATTAATCCACAAAATGATCGGAGTAAGGCTTCCCATCAACAAGAAGATGAAACAATGCATTTAGGGGTAGTAAGTGAAACAGCAGAAGGGATGTACGTGAGTGGTGCTAAAATGTTAGCGACACTGGCGCCGATTACGGATGAGGTAATTATATATTCATATCCGAGTTTTAAACCAGGTGATGAACGTCATGCGATCTCTTTTGCAGTTCCGATTGATGCGCCAGGACTCAGGGTTCTATGTCGTGAGCCGATGCAAGATGGAAAACGTTCTTTATTTGATCATCCTCTTGCATCAAGGTTTGAGGAAATGGATGCATTACTAGTATTTCATAATGTGTTTATCCCGTGGGATAAAGTATTTATTTATCAAAGTGTAGAAGCTGGTAATCAATTGTACCCAAAAACAGGAATTGGTCATCAACCAGCGCATCAATCTGGAGTAAGAGGATTAGT
Source organism: Bacillus sp. (in: firmicutes) (assembly GCF_031983925.1). NCBI lineage: Bacteria > Bacillati > Bacillota > Bacilli > Caryophanales > Bacillaceae > Bacillus > Bacillus sp. (in: firmicutes). The sequence goes on from NZ_DALYZR010000001.1 coordinate 693,721, forward strand.
AAAACTATCATTCGCTGCTGAAGTAGCTATGAAAGTAGCAGATTCGATAGGAGTAGATGGGTTTTTAAATGTACAAAATCAGTTAGCAGAGCTGATGCAAGATGTCGAAACGATACGTGCACTCCTGCAAGTAGCTGAATATGAGTATGAAACAAATTCATATGGAGAAGTTATTCCTGCGAGGCTACCGCTTGATACCATTCGTAGTTTATTACCAAAGATGTATCCACGTGCTATTGAGATTATTCAAACCATTGGTGCGGGTGGATTATTAATGTCACCAACAGGTGCAGATTTTATGACCCCCGAGATCCAAGATGATATGCAAAAGTATTATATCGGGCGTGAAGGCGTATCCTCTGAGGAACGAGTTCGTTTGTTTAAATTAGCGTGGGATTTATGCGGTGAAGCTTTTGGGCAACGATTATTACAATATGAGCGTTATTATTCTGGAGATCCGGTGCGTAAAATGGGAATGTTTTATAATGCGTATAAAAAACAACAAACTTTTTCACTTGTGAACAATGCGTTGCAATCGAGTTCATCTGAAGAAGCCTTAAGTTAAACGAAAATGTTTACGCTTACATTTATATTTAAAAAAGGAAGGAGCAATAGATGATAAAAAGAATTTTACTGTTAGGATGTAATTCTTCTTATATTTTTAATAATATCTAGAACTTTGGGATTGTAACTGGAATAGGGGAGGTAAATGATTTGATCGCTTCTATCAGTAAAATTTGTAAAATTCTAAATTGTTTTACTAGTGAGGAGCCGGTACTAGGAAATTCTGAAATAGCTGAAAAGTTAAAGATGAATGCTAGTACAGTTCACCACCTTGTTCGTACGTTGTGTGCAGAAGGAATGCTCATACAAGATGAGCAAAGAAAATATAGATTAGGTTGGAAATTGTTAGAGTGGGGAAATCAAGTCATGTTTCAGCAAGAGATTTATAGTGGAGCAATTCCGCTTGTTGAAGAGCTAGTAAGAAATTTTAGCGGTACTGTGCATATCGGTATGTTTGATCGTGGTGATGTTGTATTTATATTGAAAGTTTCATCGAAGGAGTCCGTTCAAATTTCAACACATGTTGGATCAAGAGAACCTGCATATTGTACAAGCACAGGGAAAGTGCTGCTTTCATTTCATTCATCACCCTTAGAATATACTTCAGAAAAAGGGCTTTTACGACGAGCACCCAATACCATTACATGTGTCAAACAATTCCAAACAGAGTTACAGAAAATTCGTAAGCAAGGTTATTCAATTAGTGATAACGAAAATGAGCATGGACTATATGGAATTGCAGCTCCTATTCGATCTTATACTGGGAGAACTATTGCGGCGCTTAATATTGTTGGACCTATATCGTATATGCAGGGAAGTAATCGTGAAATCATAATTCAAAGTGTGATGAATACAGCAAATTTGATTTCCAAGGAATTTGGTTATTTGGAAATTTAATTTTAGAAGAAAAGAGATGAGTATCATTTATATACATGAGCAGTGTATACCTGAATTAACGAAATCTATTGTTTCAATTGGAGCATTTGATGGTGTGCATAAAGGTCATCAAGCTGTAATTAAAAATGCAGTTGAGAAGGCAAAGGTATTAAGGATAACAAATGTTGTGTATACATTTGATCCACCACCACGCTCATACTTTCAAGGGGCGAAAGTATTAACACCTATTGATGAGAAGGTGAAACGTATTCAAAGTCTTGGTGTTGAACATGTGATTGTAATTCGGTTTGATGAGTCTTATATAACAAAAAGTGCGAGTTGTTTTATTCAAGATATAAAAAGACTAAGCCCTGTAGAAATTTTTGTTGGCCAAGATTTTAAGTTTGGAAAAAATCGGGAGGGCAATATAGATTTGCTAAGAGAGCACTTCAATATTTCTATAGTGAAAGATATTTGCTGTGATGAAGGTGAGCGAATATCTTCAACGAGAATTAGAGATTATGTTTATCAAGGAGATTTACAAAAGTCTAACTCTTTGCTCGGTTGGTCTTTTAAAACAATATAACTAAAAAGGAATTATGAGGAGGAAATAATATGTCTAAAACATTGCAATCTTTTAATTTACTAAAATGGATTGATGAGAATAAGGAGTTATTGAAGCCACCAGTAAATAACAAAGTGATTTGGCAAGATTCAGAGTTTATCGCCATGATATTAGGTGGTCCAAATAGAAGACGTGATTTCCATGTGGATCCTTCAGATGAATTTTTCTATCAAATTAAAGGTGAATGTTATGTGGAATGTATTACAGAGGAAGGTAAGCGAGAAGTTGTCACAGTAAAAGAAGGGGATGTATTCATGCTACCCGCTATGGTGCCACATTCACCACATCGCGTTGCTAACACATATGGGCTCGTAATTGAAAGGAAACGTAACCAAGGAGAGCTTGAAGACTTTGTTTGGTTCTGTGACGAGTGTAATCATGAAATGCATCGTGTACGTGTCCAATTAAGTGATATTGAAAAACAAGTAAAAGAAGCAATTCATAGTTTTAATTCAAATAAAGAAATTCGAGCATGTAAAAACTGCGGTCATATTATGCCAGAAGAAGTGGAGGAATGGAAGTGCGAATAGATTTTCATACACATATTATTCCTGAAACTTTTCCGGATTTTGAAGAGAAGTTTGGCGGAGGACGTTGGCCGATATTAAATCGGACTTGTACATGTGGTGCAAGCATAATGGTTGGAGGTAAAAATTTTCGTGATGTGACAGATCAAGTATGGTGTCCTGAGAAAAGAATTGAAGATATGAATCGTGAAGGTGTTGATATTCAAGTTTTATCACCAATCCCTGTTACATTTTCGTATTGGGCAAAACCAGAGGAAGCCGAAAGTATGGCACGTATTCAAAATGATTTTATTGCAGAAACAGTTTTAGCATATCCAGATCGTTTTGTAGGATTAGGAACGGTTCCGATGCAAGATGGAGAAACTGCGATTCGTGAAATGGAGCGTTGTATAACAGAATTACATTTACACGGTATTGAAATTGGCACAAACGTAAATGGTAAAAATTTAGATGACCCATCGTTTATTGAATTCTTTCGGATGGCTGAAAAGTGGCAAGTTCCAATCTTTATTCATCCATGGGAAACATTAGGACGAGATAGAATGCCACATCATAATTTTATGTACACAGTAGGGATGCCGAGTGAAACGGCACTTGCAGCAGCTACATTAATATGGAGTGGGATAATGGAGAAGTTTCCACAGCTAAAGGTTTGTTTTGCGCATGGTGGGGGATCTTTCCCATATATTTTGCCGAGGTTAGATCAAGGCTGGAAAGTATGGCCGCATTTACGATTGACTACGCATCCTCCTAGTTATTATGCAAAGAAATTTTATTTTGATTCTTTAAATTATGATCCTATTAATTTGAAATATATGATTGAAAGATTTGGACATGAAAAAATTTTCATGGGTTCAGATTATCCGTTTTTATTGCGAGAAGTGGACCCGGGAAAGGTGATTGATGAAACAGCCGGTTTATCAGAGGAACAAAGGGCAGCGATGCTTGGGGGAAATGCAGCGGAATTTTTAAATATTGATATAAGAAAAAGAGGTGTAGCATATGCAGAGAGTACAAACACCTGAGGACAAACTAAGTGAGTTAGGAATCACACTGCCAGCTATTCGTCCGGCAGTTGGAAATTATGTTAGTTGTGTAAAAGTAGGTAATTTACTATTTACTGCTGGACAAGGCGTAGATGAGTATCACGGAAAATTAGGAAAAGATATTTCAATTGATGAAGGATATAAAGCGGCAAGGCAATCAATGTTGAATTTATTAAGTGTTGTGAGGAACGAACTAGGTGATTTAAATAAGGTGAAACGAATTGTAAAGTTGCTTGGTTTTGTAAATAGTACGGAAGATTTCATTAATCAGCCAAAAGTAATGAACGGGGCATCGGATGTATTAGTAGATATTTTTGGGGAAAAAGGAAAACACGCTCGTTCTGCAGTCGGTATGGCTCAGTTACCTAATAACACAACAATTGAAATTGAGATGGTTTTAGAAATTGAAGAATAGGAGGTAAGGAAGGTGAACAAAGAATTATTAGCTGACAAACTGAAAGTAAAAGATGCGAAATTGTTTATTGATGGAAAATATGTGGATTCTGTATGTGGTGAAACGTTTGATACGTTCAATCCGGCGACGAATAGAAAGCTTGCATCTATTGCAAAGGCAAATGAAGAGGATACTAAAAGAGCAATTGATGTGGCAGAACGTACATTTAAAAGTGGCATTTGGAGTAAAATGCCTGTGGAAGAGCGGTCGAATATTTTATGCAAAATGTCGGATTTGATTATGGAAAGAGTGGATGAACTAGCGTATATAGAAACTCTAGATGTTGGAAAACCAATTAAAGAGAGTAAAGGATTCGATATACCACGTTCGGCTCATAATTTTCGCTTCTTTGCTGAAATGGCTAAATATATAGTACATGAGCATTATGATAAACATAATTTTATGTCATATGCAAAGTATGCTCCAGCAGGGGTAACTAGCTTAATCATTCCTTGGAATTTGCCATTTATGCAAATGACGTGGAAAGCATCAGCTGCACTTGCTTCTGGTAATACTGTTGTTGTTAAACCGGCCTCCTATACTCCATTAAGCGCAGTTATGCTTGGTGAAATTGCAAATGATGCAGGATTACCACCAGGTGTACTTAATATTATTACAGGTCCTGGAAGTACTGTCGGGACAAAAATGACAACACATCCAGCTGTTAGAAGAATTTCATTTGTTGGAGAAAGTAATACAGGTAAGACAATTATGCGTAATGCTTCAGAAAACTTAATTCCTGTTTCATTAGAATTAGGAGGTAAATCAGCAAATATTGTATTTGAAGATGCAGATTTAGATGAAGCAGTACAAGGATCAATTGAAGCTATTTATCGAAATCAAGGAGAAATTTGTTTAGCTGGTTCCAGATTACTTGTGCAAGAAAGTGTATATGAACAGTTTTTAGAGAAATTTGTAGCGGCTGTGAAAAGAATAAAGGTTGGAGATCCTCTTTCTGAAGATACAGATATGGGAGCGCTTGTCTCAAAATCTCATTTAGAAACAGTTGATCGCTATGTAGAATTAGGAATTTCAGAAGGGGCAAAATTAGCCTATGGGGGAAAAAGAGTGGAAAGTCTAGTAGAAGGGAATTTTTATGAACCTACTATTTTATACGATGTTGATAACAGTATGCGTGTAGCGCAGGAAGAGATATTTGGTCCAGTTCTAGTTGTTATTCCATTTAAAACGGAGGAGGATGCCATTCGCATTGCAAATGATTCTATTTATGGACTAGCTGGAGTGGTTTGGACAAATGATCTTAGACGAGCACAACGAGTCGTTTCGCAAATTGATTCAGGCTTACTATGGATTAATTGTTGGTATGTCCGAGATTTACGCACTCCATTTGGAGGTTCAAAGGCAAGTGGAATTGGTAGAGAAGGTGGGCGTCATAGTTTTGAATTTTATACAGAAGCTAAGACGGTAACGATGAAATTATAAGGATAATATTTTAACTTAACATACAAAGAGCTCCCATCTGATGTTTATAAAAATAAGTAGATGGATGGGGGCTAGTCTACAATGTAAAGGATTGAGGATATATAAATTAAAAAATGAGGTGAGAGCAATTGTTAATGAAAGAGTTAGCAGATGAACTATTGCAGGCTGAAGATTCACGTATAGGAATACCTCCTTTTACTGAGAGATATGCTAATTTATCAGTTGAGGATGCTTATAATATTCAGCTTGAAGTAGTAGAAAGAAAGTTGGAGAATGGGCGTTGTGTAATCGGGAAAAAAGTTGGACTTACGAGTGTTGCAATGCAGCAGATGCTTGGGGTAAATGAACCAGATTATGGACATTTGTTAGATGACATGAAAATAGAAAATGGAAGTACAATTGCAATAAGTTCTTTTGTATCTCCGAAAGTAGAAGCAGAAATAGGATTTGTTTTAGAAAAAGATTTAAAAGGGCCTAATATTACATACATTGATGTACTGATGGCAACAAAGTATGTTGTACCTACACTTGAAATAATTGATAGTCGTATTGCTGATTGGAAAATTAAATTGGTTGATACAGTAGCGGATAATGGCTCGTCAGCAAAGGTTGTAATTGGTAATACATTCTCTAGCATCGACAAAGTAGATTTACGTACAACTGGAATGACACTGTATAAAAATAATAGTTTAATTGCAACGGGTGCTGGGGCGGCCGCATTAGGGCATCCTGCACAAGCTATTGCCTGGTTAGCTAATAAACTACATGAATTTAATATTGGATTAAAAGCAGGTGAGTTAATTTTACCAGGTGCGTTATCTGGTGCAGTCTCAGTGAATAGTAAAGACAGTATTCAAGCTGACTTCGGATCACTCGGATCAGTTTCTGTTACATTCATATAGGTTAAAGTGTTGAGAAAAGGGGGGATAGATGTGAAGAAAGTAAAGGCGGCTATAATTGGATCAGGTAATATTGGTACGGATTTAATGTATAAATTAAAAAATAGTAAAGTTATAGAGCTAAATGCCATGATTGGAATAGATTCCGAATCGGATGGTTTAAAGAGAGCGAAAGAAGCCGGATATGAGGTTTTTGATAATGGAATACAAGCAATTATTGATAATCCGAGTTTAGCTGATATTGTATTTGACGCAACTTCAGCTAAAGCACATAGTTATCATGCGAAAATATTAGAAGAGCTTGGGAAAATAGTAATTGACTTAACTCCGGCTGCATATGGGCCATTTGTTTGTCCTGCTATTCGAAATAATGATTTTTTAGATAAGCAAAACGTTAATATGATTACGTGCGGGGGACAAGCAACAATTCCGATTGTTCATGCTATTAATGAGGTAGCAAATGTTACATATGCAGAGATAGTTGCTACAATTTCCAGTTTAAGTGCAGGTCCAGGTACAAGGGCAAATATTGATGAATTTACAATTACGACAAAGCGTGGAATTGAAGAAATTGGTGGGGCTGATAAGGGGAAGGCGATAATTATATTAAACCCTGCAGAGCCACCTATATTAATGAGAGATACGATTTATTGTGAAGTTAAGGATATGGATGAGGTTTCTATCTATGAAGCAATTCATAAGATGGTTGAACGGGTTAGGACGTATGTTCCTGGTTACTCTTTGAAACAAGAGCCAATGTTTGATGGGAATCGTGTAACTGTATTTTTAGAAGTTGAAGGAGCTGGAGATTATTTTCCTCCTTATGCCGGTAATTTAGATATTATGACAGCTGCAGCATTAAAAGTAGGTGAAGAATTTGCAACGCAAATCGTTTCAGAGAAGAAAAGAGGTGTAATGAATGAGGCGAAATAGTGAAAGACCAGTGAGAATAACGGAAGTTTGTTTACGTGATGGAAGTCATGTAATGAAACATCAATTCACAGAAGAGCAAGTTCGATCTGTAACAAGGACATTAGATGAGGCAGGTATGCATTATATCGAAGTGAGTCATGGAGATGGTTTAGGTGGCTCTACTTTACAATATGGGAAGTCATTAGTTAACGAAATGAAGCTCATTGAAGCCGCGGTAGATGAGTGTAAGCAAGCTAAAGTAGCTGTCTTGTTAATTCCTGGTATTGGAACGATTCATGAATTAAAGCAAGCTGCAAATATCGGTGCGAAACTTGTTCGTGTAGCAACACATGTAACAGAAGCGGATGTTTCCGCTCAGCATATTCAATTTGCACGTGAGTTAGGTATGGAAGTGTGCGGTTTTTTAATGATGGCACATTCTGCATCGGTTGAAAAGTTAGTAGAGCAAGCAAAGCTTATGGAAAGTTATGGTGCAGAAGCAGTTTATGTAACAGATTCTGCAGGAGCTTTATTGCCTCATGAAGTACGTGAACGTATCCGTGCTTTGCGTCAATCTTTAAATATTGAAATTGGTTTCCATGGTCATAATAATCTTTCGGTTGCAGTAGCAAATACAATTACTGCAATTGAGGAGGGCGCGACACGTATTGATGGAAGTGTACGATGTCTTGGGGCAGGAGCTGGAAATGCCCAAACAGAAGTATTGCTCGCTGTTTTGGATCGTATGGGATATAAGCTGGATATAGATTTATATAAGATGATGGACGTCGCAGAGGAGGGTGTTGCCCCTTTATTACCAGTACCACAAGAAATTCAAAAAGGTAGTCTAGTAATGGGATATGCAGGGGTATACTCTAGCTTTTTATTACACGCTGAAAGGGCGGCACAACGCTTTAATGTAGACGCACGTGATATTTTAATAGAACTGGGAAAAAGAAAAGTAGTTGGAGGACAAGAGGATATGATTTTAGATGTAGCTGCAGAATTAGCAAAGATAAAAATGGAGGTGTAACATATGGCTTTAGTGAAAGGGGCAGATTTGGAAATCGTTGACTATTTACTTCAAGCTGAAAAGGAAAGAAAAGAAGTAGTAAAAGTAACGGATAAGCATCCTGATTTAACAGTAGAGGATGCTTATAAATTGCAAAAACGTTTAATTGAACAAAAAATGAGCGAAGGTTCTAAAAGAGTTGGTGTGAAACTTGGATTAACGAGTAAGGCAAAACAACAAATGATGGGGATTGATGAAGCGATTTACGGATATTTATTGCACGATATGCTTGCATTCGAATGGGAGCCATTGCAATATGAAACGTTGATTCATCCGAAAGTAGAGCCAGAGATTGCTTTTTTAATAGGTGAGGATTTACAGGGAACAAATGTGACAGTTGACGATGTATTAAAGGCAACAAAATATGTTGCGCCAGCTTTAGAGGTGATTGATAGTAGATATTTAAATTTTAAATTTACATTACCTGATGTAATAGCAGATAATTGTTCCTCTTCAAAATTTTTGTTAGGAAGTAAATGGATTGATGTTAAGAATATAGATTTAGCAAATGTAGGAATGGTTATGTCAAAGAACGGTAAGATTGCTACGACTGGGACAGGAGCAGCTGTGCTGGGACATCCAGCAGAGGCAATTGCTTGGGCGGTAAATAAACTTGGTTTACAAAATGAAGGATTTAAAAAAGGTGATATTGTATTAAGTGGAGCATTATCTGAAGCGATTGCATTTAAAGCCGGAGATTCTATCATTGCACAATTTGATGATTTGGGAAGTGTAGCAATGTTTTGTGAATAAATAGTAAAGCGAGAGATAAAAATGCCCATTATACAAATTCAAATAATAGAAGGTAGAAAGCAGGAGCAAATTCAAAATCTAATATTTGATGTTACAGAGGTAGTTGCGAAAAACTTAGATGTAGATGTTAGACGGGTTCGTGTTTTAGTGAATGAAATCCCAAGTTCGCATTGGGGAGTAGGCGGAAGGTCTAAAGAAAGTTTAAAAGAAAGTTAGTTAATAATAAAAGCAATTTTCATTCTTATATGAATGAGGATTGCTTTTATTATTTTGAAATTTTTAAATAATATGTTAAAATTTAGTCTTAGTTTTAAGGAGATGAGGGGGAATATACATGCAAATACTACTAATACGCCATGGAGAATCTAAAGCAGATATTTTACATGTACATGAAGGACGAGCTGACTTTGAATTAACAGAAAAAGGAAGAAGGCAAGTGCAAAGGCTTGTACAGAAAGTGAAAGCAGATTTTCCGCCAGATTTCATTTGGGCAAGTACATTAAAACGTGCTCGTGAAACGGGTGAAACATTAGCGGAAGGAATTGGGTGTCCAATTCAATTAGAAGAGGAATTAATGGAGTTCAATAATGGAGTGCAAGCAGGTCTTTCATTTGAAGAAGCTAAGAAATATCCCGAGCCAAAGTTTCTTCATGACCGATTTGAAAACGGGGAATCATTTATTGAATTTAGAATGAGAATAGAAGGAATCTTTTCTAAAATCGTAACAGAGAATACGTATGACCGAATTGCCATTGTTGCACATGGTGGTGTAATAAATAGTCTATTACGTGCATTTTTCAAAATGCCCATTTCAATGGATTATTATTTTAAAATGGGAGATACGGGAATAAGCTTAATTGAAATGGATGGCGAACAAAAAACGGTACATTTTATTAATGATACGAATCATTTGGATGGGATGTAGAGAATTATGTACAAAGTTGTATTTTTCGATGTTGACGGTACGCTTTTAAGTGAGATTCATAGAAGTATGCACGAAAGTACAAAAGAAGCGATACATAGGTTAATAGATAAAGGGATTCATGTAGTTGTTACGACAGGGAGACCATATAGCTTATGTTCGCAATTTATGGAACTAGGCATAAATACGTTTATTTCTGCAAATGGTGCCCATATAAAATGTGGTGAAAAAGTTATACATAAATCAGTACTTTCACGTGAAATCGTTCATGATATCTCGAGATTTGCTGAATTACATGGTCACAGTATTTCTTATTTTACCGAGGATTTTGCAATGAACGGAATAGCCTCGGATAATGAGCGTGTAATGCAAGCGCTTAGCGAGACGTTGAATTTAGAGAAGTATCCTGAAAAAAGCAAGGATTTATCTAAAGAGATTTATTGTTTATGTCTGTATGCGGATGAAATGGAATCTCAAAAATTTATTGAAAAGTACCCGATGCTTACATTCGAACGTTTTCATGGTTATGTCATAAATGTATTGGAAGATAGTAAAGTATCGAAGCTCACCGCAATTCAAAAAGTATTGGATCATTTAAATATTTGTAAATCAGAAGCAATTGCTTTTGGCGACGGTAGAAATGATATTGAGATGTTGCAGTATGTAGGATTAGGTATTGCAATGGGGAATGGCGGAGAAGAGTTAAAAACAAGAGCTGATTTTGTTACAAAGAAAGCGAGTGAAGGTGGTATTTTATTCGCCTTAGAAAAGTTTCATATCGTCTAACATACCTTTATTGAAATAAAGGTATGTTAGGATCTTTCATATGCTCGCACAATAAAATATGTATTTGTCCACGATGATGATAAAAGTGGGCAACAATTTCCAGCAACCATTCAAAGCGTGAATAAGAAATACCCCAATAAGCAGTCTTCATTTCTGCTAATTGTTCATTGGAATAGGATAAAAAAGTTTTAGAAAGTAAATCGTAGCCCTGTATCATCGTTTTTTGCATTTGCGCAATTGTTTCGGGTGTTTGTTCTTTATAGAAAGTATGCAGCTCTTTTTCCGTACTACCATTTAAAATGAGTAAATCAGCATGGCAAATAAGAGAAAGATGTGCATACATTTCAAATAATGAACGCTTCGATTGAATCGGAGCTATTTTCAAATCAATTTCAGTATATTGATCCAGCATTTGAATAGAAGTATCAACAGCAACTTTAAGTTGATGCAATGCAGATTGTACAAACATTGTAATTCTCCTCGTCTCCGTATATAATAGTTTCTTGAGGGTATTATATCATACTAAAAATTCCGAAAATTCTAGTAGTTTGACTAGCATATTGAAAAGTATTATATTGTAAAAGGTCATATGAAACGTGAAATAGAATGGAATGCAATTATTGAGTTAGGAGTTAGACCAATGAGTTTGAAATATGGAAGAGATACAATTGTTGAAGTTGACTTAAATGCAGTAAAACATAATGTAAAAGAATTTAAAAAACGTGTGAATGATGAAAATATTGCAATGATGGCTGCTGTAAAAGCAAATGGGTATGGCCACGGAGCAGTTGAAGTTGCGAAAGCTGCTATTGAAGCGGGAATAAACCAGCTTGCAGTTGCATTTGTAGATGAAGCGATAGAGTTAAGAGAAGCAGGAATTAACGTGCCGATTTTAATTTTAGGCTATACGTCAGTAGCGGCTGCGGAAGAAGCAATTCAATATGACGTTATGATGACTGTTTATAGAAGTGAAGATTTACAAGGTATAAATGAAATCGCAAACCGTCTTCAAAAGAAAGCGCAAATTCAAGTGAAAATTGATACAGGGATGAGTCGTATCGGTTTACAAGAAGAAGAGGTTAAACCATTTTTAGAAGAATTAAAACGTATGGAGTATGTGGAGGTAGTAGGAATGTTTACACATTACTCTACGGCAGATGAAATCGATAAATCATATACGAATATGCAAACAAGTTTATTTGAGAAAGCTGTCAATGCAGCAAAAGAATTAGGAATTCATATTCCGTATATTCATAGTTCAAATAGTGCAGGTTCAATGGAACTTAGCAATACATTTCAAAATATGGTTCGTGTAGGTATCGGAATTTATGGAATGTATCCTTCAAAAGAGGTAGATCATTCAGTTGTTTCTCTACAGCCTGCGTTGTCGTTAAAATCAAAAGTAGCCCATATTAAGCATGCGAAGAAAAATCGCGGTGTAAGTTATGGGAATACGTATGTAACGACTGGTGAAGAATGGATTGCCACTGTACCGATTGGTTATGCTGATGGCTATAACCGTCAGTTATCTAATAAAGGGTATGCATTAATAAATGGAGTTCGAGTACCTGTTATTGGTCGTGTTTGTATGGATCAGCTTATGTTAGACGTTTCAAAAGCAATGCCAGTACAAGTGGGAGACGAAGTAGTATTCTACGGTAAACAAGGCGAAGAAAACATCGCAGTAGAAGAAATAGCGGATATGTTAGGTACAATTAACTATGAAGTTACATGTATGTTAGACAGAAGAATCCCGCGAGTTTATAAAGAAAATAATGAAACGACTGCTATTGTAAATATACTAAGAAAAAACTGAATCGATATGATTCAGTTTTTTTATTTTTGACAAATGAAAAACGCTCTATTTGTACCGTGTGATTGAATATTCTTAAAACCTACGGATTCTAGCAAATAAATTATTTCTTCATTTGAATAACAAGCTTCTTCAAATGAAAAGTCACTTCTTGTCCAATTATTATCTATGTCATGTTGAAATAGTATAAAGTTCATGACTGCTTTTTTATTTTCATCATCATATGTAGAATCAATCGTACAAACATATTCATCCGCTGTAATATGAAATGAAGCAATCAGATTTTCAAGAAATCCTTTTTCCATATTCATATCAAATACGAATGTACCTTCGCTATGAAATACGGAGTAGACATTATGAAAAACACTTTTTAATTCATCTAATTTCAAAATATGGTTTAAGCTATCGCCAGTAGAGATAACATATTGAAATTGCTCATTTATATTGAAATAGCGAGCATCATCGACGATAAAGGTTGCGTTTGGAGCGTTTTGACGTGCGTATTCAATCATTTGGGCAGAACCATCTATACCAGTTACTACAAAATGATTATCGATTAATTTCTTAGTTAGGTGACCAGTCCCGCAGCAAAGATCTAAAATATGAGAATGTGGTGGTGCATATTGTAAAACAAGTTTTTCCAAAAGTAGATAGGAGTGTTCAGCAAAATGCCCCCAATGTTTATCCCACTTTAATGGGCAGTAAGACCCCCACCTCAAGATTCAGCGAAAGCAAAGAAGTTAGGTGGGGGATCAACTGCCCATAAAAGTCCGATTGGTTCAACTAATAATCAGTGGGGGATGAAGAAAACCCCCACTGATTAAAGTTTCACTTTATTATAAATGGATGCGAAAATATCATAATCAGAATATATTAGTTTTTTAGACACATGCATTCACCTCAAAATTCATTACATTATAGTAGTCATGCTTCGTTTTCATTTCAAAACCACATTGTGTATAGCGTTGTAAAGCATTGTTATTTTTCGTTTCAACGTCTAATTCAATTGTTGAAGCTCCTTTTGTAATAAGGGTATGTACCATGGACATAAGAATATCTTTTCCGTATCCTTTACCTTGATAGGAAGGATGAACGGCGAATCCTGATAGTATAGTAGATTGCTCTTGCTTCGAAACTGTAATCGTTCCTATCACTTTTTAGTTCAATATTCATTTTATAATTCCTCACATTCGTATTTAAAAATAGGATGGATGACTTAGCCACTTCTCTAACTCCACACTGCCCTGAATAGATAATAACCGGTACAAATATCGATAGGGATGTCTACATTCTACAAGATTAGGAATAGGCATAATGGTTTCGTAACCTTGTTTAAAAGCATGAGCTTCCTTTTCTGTAAATACATATTCTAAGCTGATAAAATCAAGTTCTCGGGGAGCAACTGCGTAAGCTTCTGTATCTACTAAGCCTGTAATAGTTGTACCATCAGATAAAAACTGAGTAGGGTCCATATCAATTAAAACGAGCGTAGCTTCCTTTGGTGTTGGCAAGGAAGAAAGTTGTGATTCAAAAGTAGAAAATGCGTTACGGATGCTCGTATTATCGGAATAAAACCTATTTACAAGTTCTTTACTGACTTTTAATATGTGAGACTTAAATTCTTCTAGTGGAACTTGGAAAGTACCTGATGGATTTCCTATAAACTCTGCTTGAAACGAATGAATTTCTGCTAGTCCTTTTCCAAGGCTGAATAAAATTGAATCAGATTGTCCGACAAAGGATTGCAGCGTACTTCCTGTTAGTTTTTCGACACTAACATACTTTCGGCCATTTAAAACATGTTTTTGCAAAATAGTGGGGATGGGCAAGTTAGTATGCTTTTTCAATAATTCGTGTATATATTCTAAATGATGTACGTTCCTTGGATCGATTCCAAAAAGGTTTTTGCATCCCCACCAAAAATCATTGTTTGGTTCTTCAGTCATTTTTGAGGAACGAACGATGACTTCTTCATCTTTAGTTTGGACGAGAAACACATCGCTTGCATGGTCTTCATAACTTGGATGTAAAGTTTGAACAGATAATATAGGTGAAGCGAAGAGTTGTTGTAGCATGAAGGTGCTCCTTTTCTGTAAATTCGATAAATTCATTATATAACAGAATGTGTACGAAGTGGATAATGATAGGGACAACATAGAACTTAAATAAATTTACGGTGAGAAATCAGTGTGAAAATTATATTTTTCTACTTTTGTATGAATTGTCAAAATAATTTTTGATGATAAATCTGTAAAAATACAAAATATAAATCTCATATTTTTCAGTAAATGAAGAGCTAAGCACACTTTCAATAGGGGTATAAAGTAGGTTATGAAAAATATTTCTCAATAATAAAATGAAGAGAAAAATGTGAAGAAATAGAATAGATTCCTTTATAATAGTTTTAAATTGATTAATATAATTAATTATTAATAATATTAGATAGGAGAGAATATGATGGCAAACGTACTCGTAATAAATTTCCCTGGAGAAGGTCATATAAATCCGACTTTAGCTATTGTAAGTGAGTTAATTCGGCGAGGGGAGACAGTTGTTTCGTATTGTATTGAAGATTATAGAAAGAAGATTGAAGCAACAGGTGCACAATTCCGAGTGTTTGAGAATTTCCTCTCTCAAATTAATATTATGGAGCGAGTAAATGAAGGTGGGAGTCCTTTGACGATGCTGTCTCATATGATGGAAGCATCAGAACGTATTGTTACTCAAATTGTAGAAGAAACAAAAGGGGAAAAGTACGATTATTTGATATATGATAATCACTTTCCAGTAGGACGTATTATAGCCAATGTTTTAAAGTTACCTAGTGTTTCTTCTTGTACAACGTTTGCTTTTAATCAGTACATTACTTTTAACGATGAACATGAATCAAGAGAAGTAGATGAAACGAATCCATTGTATCAATCTTGTTTAGCGGGAATGGAAAAATGGAACAAACAGTATGGAATGAAATGTAATAGTATGTATGATATTATGAACCATCCTGGTGATATTACAATTGTGTATACTTCAAAGGAATATCAGCCGCGTTCAGATGTATTCGATGAATCGTATAAGTTTGTTGGCCCATCAATTGCTACTCGAAAAGAAGTAGGTAGCTTTCCTATGGAAGATTTAAAAGATGAAAAATTGATTTTCATTTCTATGGGAACAGTTTTTAATGAACAACCTGAGTTATATGAAAAATGTTTTGAAGCGTTTAAAGATGTAGAAGCGACAGTCGTATTAGTTGTTGGTAAGAAGATAAATATAAGTCAATTTGAAAACATTCCGAATAACTTTAAGTTGTATAATTATGTGCCGCAATTAGAACTATTACAGTATGCTGATGTATTCGTAACACACGGCGGTATGAATAGTTCAAGTGAAGCACTATATTACGGTGTCCCGTTAGTTGTAATTCCGGTAACAGGAGATCAGCCTTTAGTTGCGAAACGAGTAAATGAAGTAGGGGCTGGAATAAGGCTTAATCGCAAAGAATTAACTTCTGAAATGTTACGTGAGTCTGTAAAGAAAGTGATGGATGATGTAACGTTTAAGGAAAAAAGTCGTAAAGTTGGAGAGTCACTTCGAAATGCTGGTGGTTATAATAGGGCAGTTGATGAAATATTAAAAATGAATTCATACTCAAAACTTAAATAAATGTTTGGAGCACACTTACTGTAATATGTAAGTGTGTTTCTATAAATAAATTACATAAAAAATCATTGTAAAGGTGAAACTTTTGTGTATATAAACTGATATCTTTGAATTAGCATTGAAATTACGTTAAAATAATACTAAGAAAATATATAAGTTTTGGGGGTAATGAATGAAGAAAGTATTTGAATACATATTATTAACAATTGGCTCGATTATTGTAGCGGGTTCATTGGAGCTTATTTTAGCACCTAACGGATTAGTAGATGGCGGGGTAACGGCTATTGCTATTATGGCGAATAAAGTTGCTGGGTTGCCGCTTTATGGGGTGTTCTTAGGAATTAATATCCCGATTTTATTATTTACTGCAAAAGTAATGGGAAAGAAGTTCTTTATCCGTACGTCCTATGCAAATGTTGTGACAACACTCGGATTGATTTATTTAAAACCATTTCCAGCAATTACAACTTCTGAATTGTTAATTGTTCTTTATGGAGGAGTTCTATTTGGTGTTGGTGTAGGGATTGTAGTAAAAATGGGCGGAGCAATTGATGGATCAGAAATGTTAGCTGTTTGGATGAATAAACATTTTAAAGTGCCAATTAGTACATTTTTACTTGCTGTAAATGCAGTTATTTTCATCTTTGTTGCCATTTTGTTTTCAATTGAACAAGCGATGTTCTCATTAGCAATTTTCTATATTGTTACGAAGATGATTGATTTCATATTAGATGGTATTAATCAAGGAAAGAGCGTTATGATTATTTCTGGTAAAAATAAAGAAATAGGCGATCTACTTATGAAAGAACTGCAATTATCCGTTACATATCTACATGGAGAAGGTGGTTTTTTAGGAGAACATAAAAGAATCATCTACTGTATTACAAACCGTTTCATTTATCCGAAAATGAAAGATCTCGTTCTCTCTGTAGATCCAACTGCTATAATTGAAGCGTCTTATTCAACAGAAACAACTGGTGTCAAACGTCCGGGAAGGGCAGCGAGATCAGAAAAATAGTGAATGAAATAGCTCCACGTAAGTTATACTTACGTGGAGCTATTCTTATTTGGGGAACCAGGCCTTTTTCAATAATTGGACAACGGTTTCGATACGATTCTCTGGAATACTACCAAAACCGAGTAATACATATGACTCCTCCCTCACATTATGAACAGAATCGTATGTCGAGAGAGGGTATAACTTAATACGTTGTTTTGCAGCTGCATGAATAAGTTCTTGTTCGTTCATACCATTATGAACGTGAAGTACAATATGAAGTCCAGATTGTTCACCGAGTATATGCACGTTATTCCCCATTTCGTTTGTAATAGATTTAATTAAAGAAATATGCTTTCTTTTATATAACGTACGACTTCGGTTAATATGACGTTCCCAATCCCCACTTTGAATAAAGGTAGCAAAGGTAAGTTGTTGCATTGTAGAAACCGTTTGTTTATACATGCCACCAAGTTCTTTATAGGTTTTTAGCAGATGAGGTGGTAAAACGATATATCCCATTCGTAAAGAAGGTAAAAAAGATTTCGAAAAAGTTCCCATATAAATAACACGTTCATTTGAATCTAGTCCTTGTAAAGAAGGAATAGGTTTTCCAATATAGCGAAATTCTCCATCATAATCATCTTCAACAATATACCCTTTACAATCATTCGCCCATTTTAATAACTCGAGTCTTCTAGATAACGGCATAATGATTCCGAGTGGAAATTGGTGAGATGGAGTGACATATGCCACATTGGAACCTGATTCACGTAAAGCAGAAATATGAATTCCTTTATCATCTAAAGGGATAGGGTGAACAGGAAGTCCAGAACTTTGAATCATAGCAGGTATACGGTGAAATCCAGGGTTTTCGATTCCGTATTCTTTTTTTGAACCAAGTAGTTGAAGGAGTAGCCAAAGAAGAGGCTGCGTACCTGCTCCAATAATAATTTGATCAGGTGAAGAATGTACCCCGCGAGCATGATATAAATATTTTGAAATATGTTCTCGTAGAACGAGCTCACCTTGTGGATCCTCTTTGGCAAATAATTCATTTTCATACTGAAATAAAGTTTCGTGTAATGCTCTTTTCCAGTTTGTTATGGGAAAAGCTTTTTGATCAATAAGTCCTTGACTACAATCATAATCATATTGTTCTTTTTCTTTATTGTTAGCACTGTTTGACACAATTTGTTGTTTCTTTTGAATGACATCAATATCTACTTCCGCAACAAAAATCCCGCGTTTCGGTTTGCTTTCTACGTAACCTTCAGCTAGTAATTGTTGATAAGCGGATTCAACTGTAATACGGCTCACATTAAGCTGCATAGCTAAATTTCTGTGAGAAGGAAGGCGTGTACCAGCACATAGTGATCCATGAGAGATTTCGCGTTTCATATATTCGTAAATTTGTAAGTAAATAGGTGTTTTATTTTGTAACACTAAAGGAATATTCAGCTCCATTTGTAGACGCTCCTTTTAATGCTGGCCTTATAAAAAAGAATAGAACTGCCACTTAAGTTAAGGGCAGTCGCTTTCTATAATGATGATATAACATTTAGAAAATTTTATAAATAGTAAGGGGCGAATCATAATGAATGTTAAAGCAGTAGTAACAGAAGCGGATTTACACGATGTATTTCCCGTATTACAACAATTAAGAACGAAAATTTCAAGAGAAGAGGCAAGTTCTTTATTTCAAAAAATGAAAGAAGAAAATTATAAACTATTTTCGCTACGTAATGAAGATGAAGAAGTTGTTAGTCTAGCTGGTGTAGCGATTTGTACGAATTTTTATAACGAGAAACATGTTTTTGTGTATGACCTTGTAACTGCGGAAGCTCACAGATCAAAAGGGTATGGTAAGGTTCTGCTGTCATATGTAGAAAAATGGGGGGAAGAAAAAGGATGCAGTTCTATCGTTCTTACATCTGCGTTTCCAAGAATTGATGCACATCGTTTTTATGAAAGAGAGGGCTTTAATAAGGTAAGCTATTCTTTTTATAAAGCGTTATAATATTAAGTAGGTTCCATATGTACAAATATATGGAACCTATTTTCTTTTTCAGATTTGAGCTAGGAACAGGTCTAGCAATATAATTTGTCGAATATTAGAAATTAAAAATGGAATCTTGAATTTAGAGAATGTTAGGAGCGTTTAAACTTGGAAAAAATAAAGAAATTATCTATACCAAATGATGTAAGAGTCATCATTATTTCTGATATTCATGGAGAATTAGATCTTTTTAAGGAACTATTATATAAAGTTAATTTTAACGATGAGGATTATTTAATTATTAATGGTGATCTTTGTGAGAATGGAAGAAATAGTATTGGCGTCGTAAACTATGTCATGAATCTTGTAAAGAACAATTCAAATGTTCATGTTGTTGAAGGGAATTGTGAAGTTATAGTTGAAGCGCTTGTAAATGAAAATCCTGCTTTAATAAATTATTTGTGTACGCGGAAAAATACAATTTTTAATGAATGGCTAGCGCAATTGAATATTAACGTTCATGAAGAAAGTGATATCCGTGAATTGAAAACAAAATTAATGAGCCATTTCTCAAAAGAAATAAAGTGGCTAACAGAGTTACCAACAGCGATTGAAACGGAAGATTATATATTTGTACATGCTGGCCTTGAAGATAGAGAGGATTGGAAAGAAACAGAACGAAAAAATGCGATAGCAATGCCGGAGTTTTTCAATCAATCACATAAAGTAAATAAGTATGTAGTTGTTGGACATTGGCCTGTTGTAAACTATTCAGAGAAGGCACCATCTAACAATCCTGTTATTGATAAGCAAAAAAAGATTATTGCAATTGACGGCGGAAATACGATTAAAGAGGCAGGGCAATTAAATGCATTTATCATTCATAGGAAACCAACAGGTGATAAGTTTTCTTATACATATGTAGACTGTTTTCCAGAGTATGAAGTAATAGCAGATTTTCATGCCGATGCAACAATGCAGGGCGGGGTTACCTATCCACATTATTACATAGAGCCTATTGAGAAGAAGCAAGATTACACAATATGTAGGCAAAAGGAAACGAATACATTACTTTCTGTGAAAGATGAATACATTAGGCAACTTGATTCAGGTGAATACACAGTGAAAACGGATATATCTTGTGCGCAAATAAGCGTAAAAAAAGGGGATATTGTTTCTCTCATTGATGGTAGCTGCTCAGGATATGATTTAATTAAAAAAGATGGAGTAGAAGGCTGGATAGAGAAAGGGATTTTAGTTGAGATAGAAAAGACGAAAAAGAAAATATTTAGCTGAAATAGGAGGGATGTAACCTCCTATTTTTTTTAAGAAGTAGATTGCTTGCTATCTTTAATAAGTAAATAAATCGTACTCGGTAAAATGACAAGCGTCATTCCTAAAATAATCGCTAGTATGGCATAACCTCTATATGGAGCAGAAACGATAAATGGAAGCCCCGCTAGGAAAATACCTGCTATCATCATTGAAATACTACAAATATTTGAAGCTCTTTTTTCAAGGTGCTTATCATTCCATTCCAATGAAACGGTTGATTTAGTCGTATCAATTTTGGAACTGAAATAACCTATTAATATAAATAAAAGCCCTAATGCTAAAAATATGAAATAATCAAGAGGAAGTGAAAAGCCAAGGGCGATAAGGGCAATGACAATATCAACAAAAAATAAGAATAGTAACATTGTGTTGCCGATCCAATGGAGAAATTTCTCGTTACTCGCTGCTTTAGATAAAGCTAAAAATAAAAAGAATAAGAAGGAACATATAATTATATTTACGATCACAAAAGTACTTTTATCCATCATTGACGTAGGTGTTCCATTGAAGTCCCATTTCGTAACAATACGTAATGGTAAGAAGAAATAGAGAATAATATTTGTCGTAATAATAGTGAGAAACAAAGTGATACTAAATCGATTATTCATTGAATCACCAGCTTTCTACATGAATAATTGGTATCTTATAACAAAATTATACAATATAATAAACGATATTTGTTTTGATTTTTCAGAAAAAACATTATAATTATATATGAAATAAAGAGGAACGTAGGAGGAAATTATGAAAAGCGTAATCGTAAAAGGGGATAGAGTAACAATTCGTACAATTGAAGAATCAGATATAAAAACATTATGGAATCTCGTGTTTAAAGAAGAAAATCCAGAATGGAAAAAATGGGATGCACCGTATTTTCCGTTTTCAATGCAAGAATACTCATCCTATAAGGAGAAGATGCAAACTCGTTTAAAAGAAGAACCTCTATCCAATTTAATTATAGAACATAACGGTCAAGTTATAGGGACGGTCGGATTTTATTGGGAGTATAAACCGACGCGCTGGTTGGAGATGGGAATTGTCATTTATAATCCGGCTTACTGGAATGGCGGCTACGGTACAGAAGCGTTAACGTTATATCGGGATTTACTATTTGAAAAGATGGAGATTGGTAGAGTAGGGCTCACGACTTGGTCTGGTAATGAACGAATGATGAAAGTAGCGGAGAAAATAGGAATGACTTTAGAAGGTAGAATGCGCAAATGTCGTTATTATAACGGAACGTACTATGATTCTATTCGAATGGGGATGATTCGTGAAGAATGGGAAGCGCTATTTGTAACAAAGGGGTGAAGGGATATGTACGCTATTATTGCTACATTTGATCGTGTGTTTACTAATAAAATTACAGAATTGCAAAATGAATTAACAAATATCATTGGCACAAATCAATTAGCCGGAGTAGAACCTCATATTACGTTAGCTGATTATAATGAGTTAGATGTTCATTTGTATAAGGAGAAATTAGGAGAGTTTGTAGCTATGCAAGAAAATACGGACCCAGTAACTTTTCCTTCTGTTGGAGTTTTTCCTACTAACGGAACGGTCTTTCTAGCGCCGACTGTTACCGATGAATTGTTAAAACTTCATCATTCTTTTCATGATTATTTAAAAATTTTTCATGACAACCCAAATTCATATTACGTACCGGGAAAATGGGTTCCGCATTGTACGATTGCAAATAGATTATATACAAAGCAGTTTTTACGTGTAATGGAATATATTTATGAAAAATTTGATCATGCAACAGCTTCAATTGAGAAATTAAAATTAATAAAGGTGAATTATGAAAATGGCTCTGCCATTTCTTCTCGTATATTAGCAGAATATAATTTAAAAAGAATGGAGACATCGAGATGACATATGTAATTAGAGAAATGAAGCAGGAAGATATTCATGCTGTACAATCAGTAGCGAAAATAGCTTGGCATGATACATACGAAGGCATTATTCCGAGAGAGATTCAAGACAGTTTTTTAGACGAGGCTTATTCTGATGAAAAAATGAAATATCGTCTTGAGAATACACATTTATTCGTTGCAGAAGAAGAGGGAGAAGTAATTGGCTTTGCAAATTTTTCACCTGTTAGGCTGCAAAACGAAGCAGAATTAGGAGCGATTTATTTGTTACCAGATCAACAAGGAAAAGGGATAGGAAGTGCTTTATTACAAAAAGGGTTAACGGTATTAAAAGAAATTCGGAAACTATACATTCATGTGGAAGCAGCGAATGAAAAAGGAAAACGTTTTTATGAAGCGAAAGGTTTTGCACAATTAGAGGAATTCGAAGAAGATTTTGAAGGACATATGATGCAGACAGTAAGGATGGTTTTATACATATAAGGAGGACTAGAAGTGAAGATTTTTGATTTTAGTGAAAAAGTAGGAAAGCAAATCACAGCATTTCAATCTAATTTCATAATGTCGAAAATAGTAAATCATCAAGGGAATATACATATCGGTGCTATGCATTTAAAAGAGAATGGAATAATTGGATATCATGAAGCAGTTGTATCGCAACTGCTTCTTATTGTGGACGGCGAAGGATATGTATGTGGGGCAGATAAAGAAAAAGTGAAGGTGGAAGCGGGACAAGCTGTGTTTTGGGAGAAGGGCGAAGTTCATGAAACGAGTACGGAAAAGGGATTGATGGCAATTGTGGTTGAGTCGGAGGAACTTGAACAAGCAATATTAATGCCTATTAAAGAGGAGAGTTGTGAAAAATGATAGAAAAGGCAAACCGGGAAGACACGAACGAAATAATACAATATGCAGCTCAATCGCTTTTTGAAGGCACGAGGGGAAATTGTCAGTTAAGTACAGAGAAAGCAATTGAAATTACAAGGCCGATTGTAGAAAAGGGAGCATATTATTTAGTCGTTAAAGAAGAAAACAATGTAATGGGATGGATATTAATAGGAGAAAATACGGACTATTTTTCTCATGAAAAACTAGGTTTTATATATGAATTGTATGTTTTTCCAGAGTACCGCGGGAAAGGATTATCAAGAAAATTAATGGAGGCTGGTATTAAGGAATTACAAAAGAATTATTCAGAAATTCGTTTGAATGTATTTGCTGGAAATTTTGCAAAAGAGATGTATGAACAGTTTGGTTTTGTTGAAAGGCAGGTAATTATGACTTTGAAGTGAGAATAATAGTTTAAACGGGAGAAGTGAAAGAATGAGAAAAGAAAATGAGTATGTTGCGTATTTACAAAGGTTGTATCCTGAATTACAAATAAATTCTGTTTATATAAATGAAATAGGTCAAAATAATGATGTGTTAATTGTAAATGATAATATAGTATTCCGGTTTCCGAAATATGAAAAAGGTATTCAGAAACTTCGAATAGAAACACAGTTACTAGAGAAAATAAGACCCTTCATTACGCTTCAAATTCCCAATCCAAGTTATCAAGGGTTTCAAAATGAAGTACCAGGGAAAGTATTTGCAGGTTATGAGATGATTGAAGGAGACCCGTTTTGGAAAAATGTTTTTACAGAAATAAATGATGAAAAGCAATTACAGAAACTTGCGTACACATTGGCGAGATTTTTAAAAGAGTTGCATGAAATTCCGTTATCTACATTCGAAAGTATTATGCAATGTGATAGTACTGATATGTATTCAGAAATAAATAGTTTATATAGCCAATTAAAAGAACATGTTTATCCATTCATGAGAAATGTAGCAAGAAAAGAGGTCTCAACATCGTTTGAGTTATATTTAAATGAAAGTAGTCATTTTAACTTTACTCCTAGTCTTGTTCATGGGGACTTTGGCATGACAAACATTTTATATAGTGCAACAAAAAAGAATATTTCAGGGGTCATAGATTTTGGGGGAGCGAGCATTGGAGATCCGGCTTATGATTTTGCTGGCATATTAGCTAGTTATGGAGAAGAGTTTTTACAACTATTTGAAGCCTATTATCCTAACTTAGAAGCAGTAAAGGAGCGAATGTATTTTTATAAGAGTACATTTGCGCTTCAAGAAGCATTATTTGGCGTACTAAATAATGATAAGAAAGCTTTTGAAGCTGGAATAGCACAATATGTATAAAAGCCGATTTTAAATCGGCTTTTAATTATCGATACATCGTCCACATCCCAATATCTTTAAACCCTAATCGTTTATAAATTCGTCCAGCAGCTGGGTTGTTATAAAATAAACAAAGTGTTCGGCCTTCATTCGTAAAGTCCCGAATCATTTTTTGTAATATAAGCGAAGCGTAGCCACTCCCTCGATAATGCGGGTGTGTACATACACCAACTACCATAGCGGATAATGAATTTTCAGCAGATGTAGAGGCGGATGCAATAATAGCACCGTCTTTTTCAATATAATATGTACGTCCTGTATTTGCTTCGAGAGCTTGTCTTAATATTTTCTCTGATTCATTAGCAGTCGGGAATTCAGCAATGTTACTTCGTAATTGCATAATTCGCTCTACATCATCTAGTGTGGCAAGTTTAATTGTTTCTTGGGCAGGCGTACTAGGCAAGTTGTCGGCATCTATACATTCGCAAAAATACATTTCATTTTTGGAGCCTAATTGTAGACTGGGAGCAGTTTCAAACCTTTCTACAATAGTTGACTTACCAGAGAGTTTAAGCGGCTTATATGCGGAAAGAAGTGTCTCATAATCAGTGGTAACAAGTTCTTCTTTACTATAGGGTATAAATGAATCGTGGAATCGGAGTAGAATTGATTTTAATGTTCCATTCTCTTTAAATACGCCCCATAATTCTTGAAAATCTGTGTCATAACCGAAAGCTTCAATATCTCCAATAATAAACAAGTTAATGGCTGCTTCTTCTTTTAGGTAAGCGAATACTTGTTCATGATCTTTCTTTGTTAATTATCGCATCATAACGAATCCACCTCTTTTTTTATTTTTCTAAATATTACAACTTAAGTTTTTTGAAATCAATATAAAATTTTATGTTTAGTTCACAAACTTTCGGAAAAACTAGGAAAGATATGACAAAGGAGGTTATGAACGGTGGATCATCCAATTCAAGGATTAATGAAAGCGGCAATGGAAAATTTAAAAGAAATGGTCGATGTAAATACGATTGTTGGAGAGCCTGTTCAAACGGCTGACGGTGGTGTAGTGTTAACGGTTTCTAAAGTAGCGTTCGGGTTTGGAGCAGGAGGTTCTGATTTCCAAACGAATGATGGACAACGAGCGAACGGTAACCCTGCATTTGGTGGCGGTAGCGCGGGTGGTGTTTCTATTACGCCAGTAGCATTTCTTGTGGTGAATAAAGATGGAGTAAATATTCTTCATTTACAAAATGCGACACATTTAGCAGAAAAAATGATTGAATTAGCTCCACAAACAATTGATAAAATTCAATCGATGTTCCAAAAAGATGAAAAGAAAGAGGGAAATCATCATCCTCAAAACCCAGATGAAATCCTTTAAAAACGCCTGCTTACGAGCAGGTGTTTTTTCTTGTAATCACTATGTAATAAAACACATGAAATTGTAAATAGTTTTTGAAGTTTTTTCTATGTTTCTAAAATTTTTCATGTTAAAATATGCTATAGAATTGAAACATATAAAACGAAGGTGGCTAGGTGCTTTGTCTGGAGGATCTGACCAAGTAAAGAATATGATATATATTAATGGTAATCGTCGGGGTCATTGTTTTATTACATCAGGAATTACGTTTAAAGAGTTTGCAAGTAACATCCCTTCACCGCTTCATCAAGTGTTGCTTTTGAAGCATAACTTTGAATGGACAGATTTTCATTATCATACTTTATTTGAATATGTTGAGGAAGAAAATATACATAAGTTAATTCAAGCAGAGATTGATGAATTTGATGAATTTTGTTGGGTAGATTTTGATGATGCAAGCGATTTAGATGAACTAGAGCCAAAAGAAATTGCAGAGCTTTTATATTTGGCTCACAAAAAAGAACCACTTGCAAGAACGTTCTTTCCGCTATTGAAAAATAGATTTGTTTATTTTTCACATGATGACGGATGGTACAACAAAGTGTATTATCGTAGAATTGCTGATTTTGTAGGAATGTTAAGTAAAGTTATTCCTTATAAACTCGGTGTTTTCGGTAAGAAACGTTTTTCTTTCTTCCAAAAATCGAAAATTTTCCCAGCAATTTCTAAAGAAGTGATTATGGGGCTTATTCCATTAATGGAAGATGGTCTTTATATTGATCTGGCAGGAAAAATTGAGTCAAGAAGAGGTCTTGAAATTCCGGTATATGTAGTGGGTTCGTATGAAAGTACGGATGAGGTACTAGATAATATCGATGAATTGAAAGAAGAAGCAACAGAGACTGGTTGGCTTATTTTTGATAAGAAAGAACAAGAGTGGCAATGGGTTGTAGACTAAGAAAACTTGGCGCATGCAGTCAAGTTTTCTTGTCTTTTGAAAGGAGTACAAATGAAGAAGTATTATACAATTGTGGGTATTGTAAGTATTATTCTTGTGGCAATTTTACTTATCACTTGTCCGAAAGAATCAGATTTTAAATTGTATCTAGAAGATAAGTATGCATTGAAATGTGATGAGAGTAGTTTTGAATGCACACAAAATGTAGATGGTAAAAAAGAAAAACTAAAATTTGAAAGTACAGATGCACGAAATGGTGTATTCTTTATGACTGTAAAGCAAACATTTAAAACAGAAGCTGGTGTTACGAAAGAATATAGCGGAGTAGGAATGTTTGGTACATTTCTTTTTGTTTCAGAGAAGACTTTCTAGTAATAGAAGGTCTTTTTCTTATGCTTATGTTCATATAGATGAAGTAAGACAAGCATAGGAGGGGTATTGATGAAGAACACATGTATTGTTTGTGGCGGTGAGGAGTTTTTCTCTTCTACATTATACGCACGTACGAAACAAGATTGGGCATATGCACCAAATATGTACCGTTTTGAAAAGGTGTTTATTGAGCATCGGGATGAAGAAAATTATCCAGTGTTTCAAGAAATTACAGCGAAACATTGTTGTGGATGCGGTCATATTATGTTGTATCACGAATGAACACACCAAGTATAACTTGGTGTGTTTTTTTAAAAAGCTGACAAAGCAAGCGGATAAAGTAAAGTAAATAAAACAGAAAAACTACCAAAACCAATTGCGGTATATCCAAGTGTTCTTGCTCCAAAATTGACAGCTAATAAGCCGACTAAAATCGCAAGAGAACCGAGTGTAACTGGATAAAATGCAATGGAGAAAAGCGAAAGAAATAAAGCGACATAGCCTATCATTGCACCGGTATTTGTACCTTCTATTTCATTTGCAATTTCTTTACGCTTATGTCTAATTGGAATGCCAGCTGGTGATATTTCAGCTGCATACTCTTCGTTTTTTTCACCACTTTTAAAATGATGATTTCTTTTTCTTCGCATGTACATCCCTCTCTTTCAATTGGGTGTACCTATAGTATCTTTCATAAAAGAAAGAACATGAGTATGAGTTAAACCCAAGTAAAGCAAAAATTGGAGAATAAAGATTCCTTCATTAGCATGTACATCTCCTTATGAAGATAAAACAGGGATTTTGGAAAATGATGTAGAATGAAATGAGTGACAAAACGTGAAGGTAGGGGATTGCATGACAAAATTTAATTGGCATGAGTCAGCAGAGAAAAAATGGGATAGTAGTGCAGAATTTTGGAACCAAAATAGTCAGGAGATGTGGGATAGTGGGAGTAGGAGTACGATTATTCCATTTTTTGAACAATACGTGAAGAAAGAAGCCAAGGTGCTTGACGTTGGTTGTGGTGATGGATACGGTACATATCAATTAAGTCGCGCGGGCTATAAAGCAGTTGGAGTGGATTTATCAGAAGTGATGATTCAAAAAGGGAAGGAGCGTGGAGAGGGACCGGATTTATCCTTTATAAAAGGAGATCTTTCTTCCTTACCATTTGAAAATGAACAATTTGAAGCAATTATGGCAATTAATTCTTTAGAATGGACCGAGGAGCCATTACGAGCATTAAATGAGATAAAGCGTGTTCTAAAAAGGGATGGATATGCATGTATTGCAATTTTAGGACCGACAGCAAAGCCGCGAGAGAACAGTTATCCTCGTTTATATGGCAAGGATGTTGTTTGTAATACGATGATGCCTTGGGAATTTGAACAGTTAGCGCAAGAACAAGGTTTTAAAGTTGTAGATGGTATCGGTGTATATAAGCGCGGAGTAAATGAGAAGATGTTAGGTCAACTATCTACAGAGTTACAACAATCGTTAACATTTTTATGGGTATTTATGTTAAAAAGCGCATAAAGAAATGAAAGAATTTTTAGGAGGTAAATAAGTGCAGAAAATACAAAAAACTGATACAATATCATCAGAACCAATTAAAGGGGGACTAGGGTATATGACAACTACTACAACAGTTAAATCCGACATTGAAATCGCACAAGAAGCGAGTATGAAAAAGATTCAAGAAATTGCAGCTGATTTAAATATTTTAGAAGATGAATTAGAGCCATACGGGCATTATAAAGGTAAGTTATCTCTTGATATTTTTAAGCGCTTACAGAATGAGAAAGACGGTAAAGTTGTTTTAGTAACAGCGATTAACCCAACTCCAGCTGGAGAAGGTAAATCAACAGTAACAGTTGGTTTAGGTCAAGCTTTTAATAAAATTGGTAAGAAAACAGTAATTGCACTTCGCGAACCATCTCTTGGGCCAACGATGGGACTAAAAGGCGGAGCAGCAGGTGGTGGTTTTTCACAGGTTGTACCTATGGAAGACATTAACCTTCACTTTACTGGAGATATCCATGCGATCACAACTGCTAATAACGCGTTAGCGGCGTTTATTGATAATCATATCCAACAAGGAAATACACTTGGAATTGATACGCGTAAAATCGTTTGGAAACGCTGTGTTGACTTGAATGATCGTGCTCTACGTAACGTAGTAATTGGTCTTGGTGGACCGGTTCAAGGTGTACCACGTGAAGATGGTTTTGATATTACAGTAGCATCTGAAATTATGGCCGTATTCTGCCTTGCAACAGATATTCAAGATTTAAAAGCACGTCTATCGCGCATCGTAGTTGCTTATAATTTTGCAAATCAACCTGTAACGGTTAAAGATTTAGGTGTAGAAGGTGCGTTAACATTATTATTAAAAGACGCATTAAAACCAAACTTAGTACAAACGCTAGAAAATACACCAGCTATCATTCACGGCGGACCATTTGCGAATATCGCTCACGGTTGTAACAGTGTTATCGCTACAACAATGGCAGCAAAATTAGGTGATTATGTTATTACAGAAGCTGGATTTGGTGCTGATTTAGGTGCAGAGAAGTTTTTAGATATTAAAGCTCGTGCAGCTGGTATTAAACCAGAAGCAGTTGTTATTGTTGCGACGATTCGTGCGCTTAAAATGCATGGCGGCGTAGCAAAAGATCAATTAAAAGAAGAAAATGTAGATGCATTAGCAAAAGGTATGGAAAACTTACAGAAGCACGTTGAAACAATTCAAAGCTTCGGTGTGCCTTTCGTAATTGCAATTAATAAATTCATTACAGATACAGATGCAGAAGTTGCATACTTACAAGAATGGTGTAATGAGCGTGGCTATGCAGTATCCTTAACAGAAGTTTGGGAGAAAGGTGGCCAAGGTGGAGTTGACCTTGCTGAAAAAGTGTTAAAAGAAATCGAAAAAGGCGAAAACAACTACGCACCACTTTATGAGTTAGAATTACCATTAGAAGAAAAAATCCGTACAATTGCTCAAAAAGTGTACGGTGCAAAAGATATTGAATTTGCTCCGAAAGCACGTAAGCAATTAGCTCAATATGAAGGAGAAGGTTGGAGTAACCTACCAGTTTGTATGGCGAAAACACAATACTCTCTTTCTGACGATGCAACAAAATTAGGTCGTCCATCTGACTTTATCGTTACAATTCGTGAGTTAAAACCATCTATCGGTGCAGGCTTTATCGTTGCGTTAACAGGTACAATGTTAACAATGCCAGGTCTTCCAAAACAACCAGCAGCACTTCAAATGGATGTAAATGAAGATGGAAAAGCAGTAGGTTTATTCTAAAAGGTTGTAATTCATCTCGTTTATCTGTAAACTATATATACATCAAGTGGCGCCTTTCCATCGAAAGGCGCCTGTTTTTTGGAGGAAATTATGTTTGATCCAACTGCTTTTGATAATTTAAAAGTAATCGTAGAAGGTGCTGTGTATGATTTTGATCTACATGGAGATATTCTTGTAACAGATCGAAAAGATATGATGGATCTTGCTTCATTAAGTCGTATATATCATATCTCATTTCAATTAACAGAACCGTTTGAACCGTTAGTAGAAGCAACATTTTCATTATCTGTGGATGCAAAGAACTTGTCTGGTGAAATACTAGAAGTGCCTCAGTTTACACCTGGTTGTGAGATGAAGCTAGCATTTTCATTCCCGTTAGAACAACCAGAAGTAAAATGCGAAGAAATTGAAACATTAATGCGTTCTATATGGGGAAAAGAAAGAATGATTATGCAGAAAGTTTCATACGAATATAATAAGCAAGCGATTTCATATCATAATAAGGTAGAGGTTCTATTTCAAAAAGCGATTACAGAAGACCATGTTGATGATTTAATAGCTGTTATTTCACACATGATAGAAACGGTGCGAACAATACAGCATTTTCTTCAAAAATAGAGATAAAGGAGAAAAACAAATGATAAAAGATATGCAACCATTTTTACAACAAGCTTGGGAGAAGGCTGGTTTTAAAGAGTTAACTGAAATTCAAAAACAAGCGATTCCAACTATTTTAGAAGGACAAGACGTTATAGCTGAATCTCCAACTGGAACAGGAAAAACATTAGCGTACTTATTACCCCTTTTACATAAAATTAATCCTGAAGTAAAACAGCCACAAGTTGTTGTTTTAGCGCCAACACGTGAACTTGTCATGCAAATTCATGAAGAGGTTCAAAAGTTTACAGCAGGAACTGAAATTTCAGGTGCATCTTTAATTGGTGGTGCAGATATTAAGCGCCAAGTTGAAAAATTAAAGAAACACCCAAGAGTAATTGTCGGTTCACCAGGACGTATTTTAGAATTAATTCGTATGAAAAAGCTAAAAATGCATGAAGTAAAAACAATTGTATTTGATGAGTTTGATCAAATTGTAAAGCAAAAAATGATGGGCGCAGTGCAAGATGTAATTAAATCTACGATGCGCGATCGTCAATTAGTATTTTTCTCCGCTACAATGACAAAAGCTGCAGAAGATGCGGCACGTGATTTAGCAGTTGAACCACAATTAGTACGTGTAACACGTGCAGAATCAAAAAGCTTAGTTGAGCATACGTATATTATTTGTGAGCGACGCGAAAAAAATGATTACGTAAGAAGAATTATGCATATGGGCGATGTAAAAGCAGTTGCGTTCTTAAACGATCCATTCCGTTTAGATGAAATTACTGAGAAATTGAAATTCCGTAAAATGAAAGCAGCGGCTCTTCATGCAGAAGCAAGTAAGCAAGAACGTGAAGCAACGATGCGTGCATTCCGCGGAGGGAAATTAGAAATTCTACTTGCTACTGATATTGCAGCACGTGGAATCGATATTGACGACTTAACACATGTAATTCACTTAGAATTACCAGACACAGTAGACCAATACATTCACCGCTCAGGACGTACTGGACGTATGGGTAAAGAAGGAACTGTTGTATCTCTTGTAACACCGCAAGAAGAGCGTAAATTACTACAATTTGCGAAAAAACTAGGTATCGTATTTACGAAGCAAGAAATGTTCAAAGGATCATTTGTAGAAACGAAACCGAAAGCACCAAAGAAAAAGAAACCAGCGTTTACAGGGAAGAAAAAGCCTAGATAAATGATGGGGAAGGCGTAACTATTTGTAGTTACGCCTTTTTTGTTTGTAATCAAGTGATAATGGGAATTGTATTAGTGTTTTTAATGTGCCTATATATGCTTCTACTGGGGGTATCGAAAAAAGGTAGTTTATTTATTTGGTTTATACGAGGAAATAATATAAAAAAAGTCGAATATTAAATTGGATTCAATGGATATAACATGATCGAAAGAAATGATTATTTTGACGGACTAGATGGGATGAGTCAGTCGATAAATTTTGCAAAGAAGTACATACCAACTCAAAAGGAATAATGATAGTACATGTAGAAACCTACTTAGAATATAAAAAACATTAGGGGGAAATGAAATGATTCATAAGGTCGGACAAATTATGCTGTATGTAAACAATCAAGATGAGGCAGTCAATTTTTGGACGGAAAAGGTAGGGTTTCATGTAGTTGCAGAGGAAGATAACCAACAAGGAATGAGATGGATTGAAATCGCTCCGAAAAGTGGGGCAGAAACAAGCATTATATTACATAATAAAGAAGTGATTTCTAAGATGAGCCCAGAATTAAATCTTGGTACACCGTCACTAATGTTCTTCTCAGAAAGTCTGGATCAATTATATACAGATTTAAAAAATAAAAATGTTACTGTTGGTGAAATGGTAACTATGCCTTCTGGTAAAGTATTTAACTTTGCTGATAGTGAAGGGAATTATTTTGCGGTTATGGAAAAGAACCGATAATAATATTGCTATGTGAAAATCCCCCTCAAACATATTGAGGGGGATTAAATCTTTGAAATGAATTTTTCATTGGAGAGTTGATTAATATAAAATGCACCTTTTTCAATAGCAGTTTCCATATAACCGACCATTTGATTAAACGTAAATACCTGTAAGTCTTCATGCAAATGTTGCTCTGGATACAACATATCTTCAAAAAGATACTTTCGAAAAGCCAAAACGTTTTCTTTAGAAACCTCTTCAATATCCACAATGTGAGCCTCTTGATTGAGAAGAGAGAAGAGCTGTTGTTCTTTATCGTAATGATGAAGCAACTTTGCATTTAACAATTTAAAATCGTTATAGTACATAGGTGCAATCGTTTCGTCATTTTCTATTCTATTTTTTAGCCAAGGTAGAAAAAAGCCGCTTAGCCAATTGTCATCGGCAATGAGGTGGGTGTAATAGCCTAAAAGAAAAGGGGAATCCATATGGGCTCTATATTTTTGAAAAAAAGAATTGAAATCTATCCTTCTCGTATAGTTTTTCGTCGTGCCTGCGTAAAAATGTGAAGTTCCTTTTTCTTCTGTTGAATGAACCGCATCAGGGGCTACACCTCCGAGTATGAAAGAAGTTTTATCTTGAATACATAGTTTTTCGGCAATACCGTTAGCGATAATAGCATGCATAATTCGTGATCCCATGAATGACACCTCGGTTTCAAGTATTCATTTCAGGAAGATGACTGAACAGTTAGTATTACTTTCCCTGTACTTTTTCTACTTTCGACCCATTCATGTGCTTTCCCTGCATCTTGGAGTGGAAAAGATTTCGTAGCCGTTATTTGCAAACGCCCGTCACGCAAATAACGGAATACTTCATTTGCAGTTGCTTGGAGTAGTTCAGGACGTTTTTTTCGTGTAGTTCCAAAGCTAAAACCGAGTATAGAACGGCAACTTGCATGTAAATCTTTCGTTTGGAAATTGCCAATTTCACCACTAGCATTACCGAAATGAACGAGGCGACCGTAATAAGCAAGACATTTTAAACTTCTTTCCGAAACAGTTCCAGAAATAGAATCTAAAATTACATCAACCCCTTCACCGTTTGTCAGCTCATTGACTTTCTCTGCAAAATCTTCATTCTGATGACAAATTATATAATCAGCTCCAGCATATAAAGGAATTTCTTTTTTTGCTTCACTTCCGACAGTACCGATAACTGTTCCAGCCCCTAATAGTTTTGCAAGTTGAATAGCTGTAGTACCGATTCCACCAGCAGCCGCATGAATGAGTACTGATTCGCCTTGTTGAAGCCTTGCAACATTTGCGAGTAAATTATAACTTGTAAAAGATACAATCGGACAAGCAGCTGCAGTTTGAAAGTCGACTTCATCAGGTAATACGAAAGTAAGATTTTCATTTGAAACAACGTATTCTGCATAAGATCCATTTTGAGGAAAAGCAATGACACGTTGTCCAGGGTTTATATTTTTCACATGAGAGCCGACACGTTCTACTATACCAGCGACATCTATCCCTGGAATAAAAGGTAGTGCTTTATTTCCTTTTTTGCCATAACGTGATTTAATGTCAGCGAAATTTACACTTGTAGCAACAACGCGAATTAAAACTTGATTTTCTGAAATAACCGGCATATCCACATCTGTATATTTCATCACTTCAGGACCACCGAACGATGTTACAATGATAGCTTTCATTATTTATCCCCCTAAATTTGACTATATAAATCATTTTAAATCTTTATCAGAAATTGGAAAATTATATAATAGTTATGCAAGGTTATAAGTGAAGCTTATGAACGTATTGAATCATTATATTAATTTATATAAAAACTTTTGAAAAAATCGAACGAAATATGGATTACTTGCCAATATAAAGTGTAAGACAAAGGAGGGATGGTACATGAAGGATGAAACAGTGTATACAGATTTGATCCAATTAACTTTATCAGGCAATAAAGAAGCGTATAGCGAATTGTATGATGTAACGATTCACGAAGTATATAAGACAGCACATTTTTTAATAGATGATAAAGCGGATGTAGATGATGTCGTTCAAGAAATATACATACAACTATATGAATCGCTTCGTAAGTATGATAGCGAGAAGCCATTTCGTCCTTGGCTAATTGGACTTGCGATTAAACAAATTCACTCTTATAGAAGAAAGAGGTGGATGCGACTACGAATTATAAAAAAAGCAGAAGAGCAGAGAAAACCGGTACAAATTGATTTTTCTAACGATGTTGTAAGTAAAATATCAAATCAAAAGCTAATCGAACTTATTCATAAATTACCGTATAAATTGAAACAAGTTATTATTTTAAGATACTTGCACGACTACTCACAAGAAGAAGTAGCACAAATATTACATATTCCAATTGGTACTGTGAAATCTAGAATTCATTCGGCCTTAAAGAAACTACGTCAAAAAGAGCAAGTAGAAGAAATCTTTTTAGGAGAGGTAGGGAATGTGAAATGAGTTTAGATTGTAAGGTTCGAGAATCTATACAAGAAGAAGCGAAGGGGATTGTTGCACCGCCGGAGTTAAAAGAAAAAGTAATCGTTCAAATAAAAATGAATCGTGGTGGAAGTAAGGTGAAAAAACGCCTTATCGCAGGAGTTCTTGCAGCGGCCTTTTTAATCCCGACAACTGGTTTTGCGTATCAATCTATTATGGCAGATGGTATATACGGGTCTTTTGAAAACTTAAAAAAACATGCTGGAACGATGACATTAGAGGCGTACATGCGTTTTAGTGCAAAGCTATCAGAAGCGAAAGATGAAATGGGGACAAAAGAATATGAAGTGTTTACAAAAGAACTAAAGAAATTAACAAATGCAAAGCTTGCGTACGGAGATGCGAACGGTAATATTGATTATGATGCATTATCACCAGAAAAAAGAGAAGAAATGAAAACGGTAAGTATGGGCCTTCAACCATACTTTGATAAATTAAATGGTCATAAATCTAGTAAAGAAGTATTAACGCAAGAAGAGTTTGATCGCTATATGGAAGCTTTAATGACACATGAAATAGTACGAGTGAAAACAAAATCAACTGGTGCAATAAAAGTAGAAGAAGTACCTGAGGCATATAAAGAAAGATTTATGAAAGCGGAGCAGTTTATGGAGTATGTAGATGAAAAGGTGAGATAAGTAAAAAAGCTCAGAGTCTAAGCTCCGAGCTTTTCTTATTGAAACGTAAATATATTAACCACCTATGCCTTTTGCTAGCAATAGGAAGTATACAACTACTAATATTAAGCCATTTAATGCAGTACCAACTATTCTGAATAACCAATTTTTTGATGCGATTGCAAAAATAATACCTAGTAATGAAAGTATACCTAGTAATGAAAGTATACCTAGAATCGTAATAATTAAGGTTAAATTTGTATGAGGTCCTCTTAGAATAAAGAAAGAACATATACTTGCGAGAAACATTAGACACGAGAATCCAAAAAGTCTATACATAATAATTCTCCCTTGATTGAAATGTAATTTGGCTTAGTACGTGATTTTCTTTAGTTTAACATAAATTTCCTAGTACAAATTGACTATATACACTATAAAAAACGAGTATAAAATATACGTGATTTCATACTCGTTTTAATATTACTTAAATTTCCTTACTGCATGAATAGCTACTCTTACAAGCAATATCGCGCTTATAAATAAACCACAGTAACCAACGACACTTAAAAATTGATCATTTGGTTCTTTCGCATTGTTTGCTAAATGCAATACGCCTACTGAAATCCCACCAAATGCAGTTCCAATAAATGCAATGAGGAATTGTGAGATGAATGTAGTAATAAATGATGCATTTGTTTCGTCAGAGAAAAAGCCGACCTTTACGGATAGTTCTCCGTTTTCTAGTTTTGAACTTAAATCATCTAGTTTTCTAGGAATGCGTCGCATGGCAGGTAACATAGAAAGTAATTCGTTTGTTGCAGCTTCTTTTAGATTTGAATAATTGTTAATTGGCATGAAACTAGCTGCATGATCTCTCGCAAAGCGCTTTGCTTCATCCATTAAATTGAATTCAGGATTTAGTTGTACCATCGTTCCTTCTAGCGTAATGAGAGAGCGGAAAGCACCTGCAACCATTGGATAAAATGCTAATTCAAATTCAGCGATTATTTGAAATAACCCTTGCATGAATTCTTCAGAACTATTTGTAGAAACGTACGTACTTTGGATTAATAATTGACTGATAGATTGTTCTAATCCTTCTTTATCAACATTTGGTTTCTTTTCAACTAATTGAAGCAGTCCATCAAGCAAGACATATGAATTTTTGCGCTCAAAGCCGATAAGCAGTCTCTTGAATGCATCTTGTTGTAGTGTTCCTAAACGTCCGACAGAACCAAAATCAAGTAATGCAGGAGTGCCATCACGAAGAATATACACATTACCTGGATGAGGGTCTGCATGGAAAATACCTTTAAAGAAAATCTGTTCTAAAATACAATCAAAGAGTTGTCGTTGTACTTTTTTCGTATCAATTTGTAATTCATTTAATAATGCTGACCCACTTTTAACACTTACTCCATCTAAAAATTCAAGCACAAGTATTTTTGAATTACTGTATTCTTGATATACTTTCGGTATTTTTACTGTCGTTTCACTATTTTTTAGTGAATCTGACACTTGTTCGAAGTTACGAGCCTCAATTTTGAAATCAATTTCTTCTTTCATTGCGATAGAGAAGCCATGTGCTAAATCAAGAAATCCGATATTTTTAGCCCAAGTTGATTTGTTGGAAATCCATAGAGCGAAGTGAATTAAAATATCTAAGTCACGTTTAATTGTCTCAGAAATATTAGGACGTAGTAGTTTAACGACGACATCCTGGTCGTTATCTTTCAACTTCGCTTTATGTACTTGGCCAATAGAGGCAGCAGCTAACGGTTCCATTTCAAAGGAGCTGAAAATTTCATCTTTTGGTATATGTAGTTCCTTTTGCAATATTTCTTCAACTTGTTGTTGTGATAAACGTGTTACATTTTCTTGAAGGTTGGATAACTCGTAAATAAAAACTGGAGGTAGTAAATCAGATCGAGTTGATAAAACTTGTCCGAATTTAATAAATATACCACCGCATTCTTCCAGTGTATTTCGAAGGGAAGTGGCGAGCTTACGATCTACTTCTGGTGAGCGCTTTAAAGCTAAATATTTTCCCATTCCGTGTTTTATTGCAATAGAAGAGACGCGCATATATCTTTTTTGTCTACCAATCTTAGCGAAGAATTTTGAAATAGGATTTCTGCTTTCTATTAATACGTCATCCATTTCGCCACGCTTAATAGGATCAAATAATTCAAAAACTAGGTAACAAAGCATCGATACAATTAATGAGCTTCCTAGCCAAAAATATCTATCAACACCGACAATCGATTCATCTTGATAGCGTAAATATAAAAACCAATACATAGCTGACGTAAGTGAAACACCTAAAGTGGCCGCACTTGCTTGTTTGAAAAAATTTAATTTTGTACCAATTAGTCGACCACTAATAAAAGACATAATGACTGCTAGTAGAAAAAATTGAAAAAACATTGTATCATTCCTCTGAATTTTATTCGATTACTGTATTATACTGGAATACAATTATTCTAACAACAAGCCAAGGAAATATAATCCTTGACTGGCAAGATTTAATGAAGTATTCAATTATATTTTTTCATATGTGCAGTATCTTTTTGTATAAAACAATCTAAAAGGGAATAGCCAGCTATTAAACTAATTATCGTAACAAAAGTTGTATTGATAAGAATAATATTAGTTATATAAGGTAGGTATGCACCAACTGGTGAAAAGAGTAGAGCTGGAGAAAAGGAAATGAATAGTGTAGGCACAGTAATGGCGATAAATTTATCCGGTTGAAAGCGCCAGTTTTGTTTACTTGTTTCACGATTAATGGATTGAAGGAATCGTAATAAAATGCCGACTATAAGAGGGAAGAGTGTAAAGTAGAATAATCTTGGATAAACGTTAAAGTTTACTTGTGCGTCTGTATCTAAATAAAATTGAATTTTCACTCCGACAAATAATAATAAGACGATAAATAATGTAAAGCAGAGGTATAGCATCACTTTTTGCATTATATTCCACCATCCTTTACTCAAAATATATTCAAAAAAAGAAGAGATATACAATAACTACTGCTGTATATCTCTTCTTTTACGGTTATTTAATAGTGGCGTTTGCTTTTTCTTGCTTCGTGAAATAATCTATAATGCCCATCGCACTAATTTCTATATCTAGATGTAAAATGTTATAAACGGAATGATCTGATGGAACGTTTAACTTTGTAAGGTGAGAAGAGACCTTATCCATTAATACAGTTTGCAAAGCTTTAGTAGCCTCATCGAAATCATTATATTTTTCAAAGACCTCTTTACCAGTATGAACGAAAATAGGTAACCAATGTTCTAGTTGCTTATATACTTCTGTAACATTGGATGATGCGCCGTAATGGCCGAAATAAATAGTATTTACATTCATACTTTGAATATGATTTTTAGAAGCAATCATCGCATCTGGTTGGAATTGTGAAGGGGACGTTGATGGTAGATATAGTTCTACACCAACGTCTGCAAGTTCTCTATAATAAATTCCAATTGTATCGCCAGTAAAAATGCCGTTTGTTAATGAATCGTGAATGCTAATATGGTGCTTTGCATGTCCCGGTGTATCATAAAATGTAAGGATGCGGTCTTCTGCAATTTGTAACGTATCACCATGTTGTACAATATGAACACGTTCTTCTTCAATTGGAAGAATTGGATCAAAAAGTTTATCGAAATCTTCTTTGTACACAGCTTTTGCACCTAAAATGAGTTTTGTTGGATCAATCATATGACGAGCACCGCGAGAATGCACATATAAAGTAGCATTTGGGCACTTTTCCATCATTAAACCAGCAGCACCGGCGTGATCTAAATGAACATGTGTAACGATAATGTTTTTAACTTCGTTTAAATCAATATGTAATTGTTGTAAGCCGTCTAAAATATACGGAAGAGAAGGGGCTGCACAAGTTTCAATTAAAGTAATATCATCACCTAATAAAACGTACGTACCAGTTCGTTCATTATGTTGTAAATCAAAATCATCAATCAGATATAGGTGAGAAGATAATTGTTCTACTTTTTTCATCTTTACCACTCCTTATATACGGTATGTAACTATTATACGCTAAAAATACAAAAAGGCAGAAAACGAAAGTTTCGTCTTCTGCCTTTTTGTAATGTTCTTATTGTCTTTGTTGTTTATTAATAGACATAACGAATAGTCCAACAATGCCGCCAACTAATGGAAGCATAATCTCTCCCGCTAAATTAAAGTAGGAGCTTAAGAATAAACCATTTACATCGATTACCCAGCCAATCACATACAATAACATCATATATAGTACGAAATAAAACTCGCGATTTGAAATCGTTTCATGTTGTGCAGTTTTCATATTGAACACCATCCTTTTCTATAATAATAGAATATAAACTGTCACATTTTGTTCACAATTTAATTGTAAAACTTTCCATCATAAAAGTCTAGTAATTTGTGTCGAATTTTCGAACGAAAATAAAGCGTTTACAATCGTGGGAAGAAAATACGTAATAAGAGCTGTATATTCACGAATGTAGTATAGTATAAACATAGAATGATAGTGAAGAGAGGGGCAAGGATAATGACAGTTTATGATTTTTCAGCTAAAACGATAACAGGGGAAGAAAAATCGTTAAAAGATTACGAAGGAAAAGCGCTTCTTATTGTAAATGTAGCTAGTAAATGCGGGTTTACACCACAGTATAAAGGATTACAAGAAGTATATGATAAATATAAAGAACAAGGGCTAGAAATACTCGGTTTCCCTTGTAACCAATTCGGAGGACAAGAACCAGGTACAGAAGCAGATATTACAAGCTTTTGTGAATTAAACTACGGTGTAAACTTCCCGATGTTTGCAAAAATTGATGTGAAAGGTGATAAAGCTCATCCGCTGTATACATACATGACAGAACAAGCACCAGGTTTACTCGGTATGAAAGCAGTAAAATGGAACTTTACAAAATTTCTAATTGGAAAAGACGGGAAAGTAGTAGGGCGTTTTGCGCCGCAAACGAAGCCGGTTGATTTAGAGGTTGAGATTGAGAAGGTACTTGGGAATAACTAGGAGTTTCACTTAATTAAAAAATGCCTCAAAGAACTACTTTGTTCTTTGAGGCGTTTTCTTTACATTCACATTACCAAGATTAAATGGCTGAATGGAAGTCATTTGATTTAGGCGGAGAAGTTGCTTTTTTCATAAGTACTTCCCATAAGTGTACGGATTTTTTCCATTCTGCTGCGGCTTGTCCTTTTTGATATATAGCACTCTCATAATTGAAAGTAAGTTGTTGCATATCCGTCGAGTTGTAAAGTGTATCAACATGGAGAGCATATTCTCGGAATGTTTGACTCTCGTCTCGTCGTATACCAATTCGTGCAAATTGTTTTAGGAGAGAATCGTAAGCTTTTGTATAAACAGCATCATCTTTTCGATATTTATAGAAAAGAATGATAAAAAATGTAATCCATTTCATTCTAGTAGCGAAGAGAGTGTAGCCGATGATACTAATTGGTATCGTAGAAAGGAATACGTACCACCAAGAAAATTTATTTTTAGCATTTGTAATTTTTTTAGTAGGAGTTTCTTCAGTATCTTCTATTAAACTTTTAAGCTTTGCTTCATTGTTTCTTTCGTGCATTTGCGCGTTTTGAGAATTAGTTTCTTCGCTATTTTGTAGAGTAGGAGCAGGAGTATTATTTATAAAATTATAGGGATTCGTAAATCCTTTTGTCGGTTCGAATGGAATCCATCCGTATTCTGGGAAATATACTTCGACCCAAGAGTGTGCGTTATCGTTCGCGACTTTATAAACATCCTCACCTTCAGCACCCACCAGCGTATTGTCAAGAGTTCCTTCTGTATAACCTTTTACCCAGCGAGCTGGAATCCCGGCAGAACGAAGTAACACGATCATAGATGTCGAAAAATTATTACAGTAGCCACTTTTTGTATCGAAAAGAAATTGATCTACATAATCTTGGTTTTTGGTAGGGAATGAGACATTCGTTGTTTCATATACAAAAGAATGGTCGGTGAAATAGTTTTCAATAGCTAATACTTTATCGTATCGGGTGTCTTTATCCTTTGTTAGACTACTAGCTAAGTCTTTTACTCGCTGCGGTAATGCTTCTGGAAGTTGCGTGTACTTTGTTATGAAATAAGGATTTGTTTCCTGACCTTCATTCGTTTTTACAGCTTTTAAGTTTTCTATGGAAAACTCCGGGACCTCATACGTTACTTTATATGAATGTAAAGTAGTGGAAGAGTTTCCGTCCATCGTATAGATTTTTTCAGAAAATGGGTCAACGCTGTATGATATATCAGAAGAAGCCTCAACTGATATTAACCCTGCTGGATAGGTAAGGTGAGGATAACTTTTTTGCATGGTGATTGTTGCCTTAGTTGTCTCCGTTTTTGTATTTTGTTCGTACCAACTCACCACGTCATTTTTATTTTTAAAAGAAATCTTCTTTTGATTTTCAGAAACTTCCCATCCTTTTCCGGTATAAAAATCTTTCGTTTCTACTCTCCAATATTGTTTGTTTTGCGTTGCGGCTGTAAAAACAATTGTAGGATCTGCTTTAAAAGGACCACCTAATCGTGAGTCATCTAAACCATACCCAATTTTAGAAACTTCTTGCTGTTTACTTGCTTCGGATGTGTTGAATTTTAAAAAATCCATTGGGTTGGGCCATTGAGGACCAAATTTTGGAGCGAAGTATGCGATGGTTGCTGACAATACAATAAATATTGTAAGAGGTCTAAGTAATTTTGAGATTTCTCTAGCATAATTTTGTAAGTGTTCACTCTCTTTTATTCGTTCTATGCGAAGAAGACTAAGCATAAAAAAGCCGATGACAACAGTACGAATAATAGCGTAGTTTGCATTGTATAAATGTAAGTTATGAAAAACGGTGATATAAATAATAGTCAATATAAGAAATAACAACCCACGTTTTTTATGAATCATCCAAAAAGAGATGAAAGCACTCAAAAACCAAAATGATAAAAAAAATAAAAGTGTTGGAAAAACTGGAGAAATATCTAGCAAATTCCCTTGAAATAACAGAGAGGAATTTTGAGAAATATCATTAAAAAATTTTGTTAACCAAGATGGATTTATAAAAGCATTTTTATAGTATAAGAAATGAATGGTGAATAAAATCGTGAAGACTTTTATTGGAATCTGCCACTTTGTTTGAAAAAAAGAGAGAGTGAAGCAAATCCCTA
Source organism: Bacillus sp. (in: firmicutes) (assembly GCF_031983925.1). Lineage (NCBI taxonomy): Bacteria > Bacillati > Bacillota > Bacilli > Caryophanales > Bacillaceae > Bacillus > Bacillus sp. (in: firmicutes). The sequence continues at coordinate 737,371 of NZ_DALYZR010000001.1, forward strand.
TAAATATTACAAAAATATCTAATCTACCTACGTTTGTAATACCGATGAGGGGCCTTAGCCATTCTAGTAAAAGTAGAAATGCGCATGCATGCATGAAAAATCTAGTCATATCCCATTGTTTTTTTGTCTGTAATGTTATCATTTGCTCACCTCAAAAAACACGTTTGTATACTGGTTTCCATAAACCACATTTACAAATATTTTTCGTTTTTGTAGAGTTTCTAGAATACTAAGTTCTCGATGTGATAGTTGATTTGCTTTTTCTTTTACGACAAACACCATTAATTTTCTATTTTTTATAGCAGCATAGTCAGCTGCCTTTTGAATATCGGGAGAAAGATCACTTGTCACGAGTATAATCGTTACGGGCTCATAAACTTTTCTTAATTCCATTTCTACACTTCGGGAGAGCGGGAATACACTGTCCGCTTGTACTTTCGCTAAATGACAAAAGATTTGATGTAACTGACTATCTCCATTGTTTAAAGGGAAAAAGGTTCGTTCTTTTCCGACAGATACGAATGACGCCGGTGAATTTTGCTTCAAAACAGATCTGACAATAGAGGCAGTAAATGTGACGACTGATTCGAATAGAGGGGATGGGGTTCTATCCATGAATATCATAATATTATGGCTGCGCTGTTGTTCAAACTCTTTTGTCATAATGTTGTTTGTTCGTGCAGTTGCTTTCCAATCAATCCATGAAAAGCGGTCACCAGGTTTATAGTCTCTCACACCGACAGAAATGGTAGAGTCTTTTACTAAATTTATATTTGCTGAAAGTGCTCCTTGTTCGAAATGATTTTCCATTTGTCGATATGTTATATCTACATACTGAGGGTAGACTAAAAATGTATCTGGAACTGAAAAAATTACTTCTTTCTCCATCATACCGAATAAATCGCCAGTTTTGACACGTACGCTTGAAAAAGTATGCTCTCCTCTAGGGATTGTGTCGATTGCATATTGAAACGAAATATTTCGCTTCAATCCTGGAAAAAGTATTACTTTATTCATCTTCGTTTGTTTACACTTTGTAAATTGTGATGGTAATTCATCTTCTATAATTAAGTAAAGTAATGGAAAAGGAAATCTTCTTTTTATTGTAATGGTGCTTAAAAAAGGTTCTCCTGCTGCATATTCGTCTTGATTTGTTATTCGTATTACTTCAGCGTTCCGCAAAGCATAGAAGGGGAGTAATAGTGAATAAAGGCCAATAGGAATTGTACTGTAAAACAAAAACCAACTTACAAATCCTCCTTGAAGCATAGCGTATAAAAATGTTAAGACTAGGCATAACGGAATGAATGATAACTTAATAAAATGATAGAGTACTCGTAGAATCCTTTTCATCAAAGGTTCATCTTCCTTTGGGTAGGCACGGTAGTTCGTGCAACGATTTTTGCGATAACTTGTTCTCCTGTTATTCCTTCAAATTTTGCTTCCATTTTTAAAATGAGTCTGTGAGCCAACACGTAAGGAGCTAAAAATTTAACATCGTCTGGAATAACATAATTTCTGCCATGAATAAATGCATAAGCTTGTGAAGCTTTCATTAAAGCAATCGAGCCACGCGGACTTGCACCTAGTTGTATAGAACTATAAGACCGAGTTTGACTAACAAGCTTTACAATGTAATGCTTAATCGCTTTGTCCACGCTTATTTCCCGTACGCTTTGCTGTAAATAAAGTAATTCTTCTATTGTAGTAATAGCTTGTAAATGGGAGAGGGGGGGTGTTTTTTCCATCCGGTTTAAAATTTCAAATTCTTCTTCTTGTGTAGGATATCCCATTTTTAGTTTCAACAAGAAACGATCGAGCTGTGCTTCTGGTAAAGGATATGTTCCCTCATATTCAACAGGATTTTGTGTAGCCATTACAAAGAATGGCTTGGGTAACGGTCTTGTCATACCATCAATTGTAATATTGCCTTCTTCCATACTTTCAAGTAAGGCGGATTGTGTTTTGGGAGATGTACGATTAATTTCATCAGCAAGTATAAAATTCCCCATGATTGGTCCAGGCTTGAACTCAAATTGGAGCTCTTTCGGATTGTAAATAGAAACACCTGTTACATCTGATGGAAGTAAATCAGGTGTAAATTGAATACGTTTGTAATCAGCATCAATAGATTTAGAAAGAGCACGTACTAACATCGTTTTCCCAACGCCAGGAACATCTTCTAATAGTACATGACCTTCAGCTAAGAGAGCTGTTAAAGCTAATAGTGTTTCTTTTCGCTTTCCGACCATTAACTTTTCAATATTGTTAATTATTTTTTCTATAATGGGATGTAATGAATCAAGCTGGTGCATCGTAATCCTCCTAATGTGTTATTATCGTTTTCTAATCTATTTAGTGAAAAATAGAATGTATTCTTCTACTTGCGAGTAGTAAAGCTCTTACCTTAAATTCTGAGAATATTCAGATTATTTATTGTGAGTACATCTAGTATAATTGTTTCCGTAACTAAGGGCAATATGGTAAATAATGATTTGTAGTTTTATGTAAAATATGTCTGGATATAAAATAGTTTTTTAAAGAAAAAAACTATTTTATACAATTTCTCATCTTTTCCTTATGTCATTTTTGAAATAATATCAAAACTCTTTTTAATAGATTTATAAAGCAAAACGCAGGAATTTCTCCTACGTTTTTTCTTTTTTTAAATAGTCGATACCTCAAAATACCATTCTCCTAATAATCACGATTAACCATAAAACTTCACAACGGAAAAAAGATTTTCTCACAAACTTATTTTCTACTAAATTTTTGACAATCTCTTGAACTGTGCGAAATGTCACACCTGTATTTTACAACCTCTTTTATAGTAAGGGTATGTAAGAGAGACGTATTAAAGGAGTGAACAGTATGAAGAAGAAACCTTCAGCACTAATGAGATGTTTAAAATATTTTTCACCAATAGATCGTTATAACGATAATCATACACAAGAAACATATGAAGATCGCGAATGGGAAAATGTGTACAGAAAGCGTTGGCAACATGATAAAGTAATTCGTTCTACACATGGCGTGAACTGTACTGGTTCATGTAGTCGGAACATTTATGTGAAAGATGGAATTGTAACTTGGGAAGGGCAGGAGCTTAACTATCCGACTACAGGTCCTGATATGCCTAATTTTGAACCGCGAGGATGTCCACGTGGAGCAAGTTTTTCTTGGTATATTTATAGTCCACTTCGTGTGAAATATCCGTATGTACGTGGTGTTTTTTGGAATATGTGGCAAGAAGAATTACAAAATAACGAGTCACCACTAGAAGCTTGAAAAAGCATTGTGGAAAACCCTGAAAAGGCACGTACGTATAAGCAGGCGCGTGGTAAAGGGGGATTCATTCGTGCGAATTGGGATGAAGTATTACAACTCGTTTCAGCATCATTACTGTACACAGTAATGAAATACGGTCCAGACCGAAATGTCGGTTTCTCACCAATTCCAGCTATGTCGATGTTAAGTCATGCTGCAGGTAGTCGCTTTATGCAACTTATGGGTGGACCGATGCTTAGCTTCTATGATTGGTACGCAGATTTACCACCAGCTTCTCCACAAATTTGGGGCGATCAAACAGATGTACCAGAAAGTAGTGACTGGTATAACTCTGGTTACATTATGACATGGGGCTTAAATGTACCAATGACAAGAACATCAGATGCAAACTTTTTAGCAGAGGTTCGATATAAAGGAACGAAAGTTGTTTCTGTCAGTCCTGACTTCGCTGAATCTACAAAGTTTGCGGATGATTGGATTAGTGTGAAACAAGGTACAGACGATGCACTTGCGATGGCAATGGGGCACGTAATCTTACAAGAATTTTACGTAGATAATCAAGTGGAATACTTCACAAAGTATGCGAAGCAATATACTGATTTTCCTTTCTTCGTCACATTGAAACAAAAAGGAGGTCAATTCGTTGCTGATCGTTTCTTAAATGCTTCTGATATTGGACGCGAAACGAAGTTAGGAGAATGGAAACCTGTACTTTGGAACGAGAATACGAATGATTTTACAACACCTCATGGCACAATGGGGTCATGTTGGGATAACGAAAAGAAGTGGAACTTACGTTTAGAAGATGAAGAAACAGGTGAAAAGATTGATCCACGTCTTTCTTTACTTGGAATGGAAGATGCAGTTGGTACGGTACAAATTCCATACTTCTCTGATGATGGAAACAAAGTATTAGAACGTACCATTCCAGTGAAAAAAATTACGACAGAAGAAGGCGAAGTGTTCGTTACAACTGTATACGACTTAACGTTAGCAAATTACGGTGTGAACCGAGGACTCGGCGGACAAGAACCGAAAGACTTCAATGATGAGATGCCGTTTACACCTGCATGGCAAGAGAAAATGACAGGGGTAAAACGTGAGCTTATTATTCAAATCGCTCGTGAGTTCGCGCAAAATGCTGTTGATATGAACGGTCGCTCAATGAGTATTGTCGGAGCTGGTATTAACCATTGGTTTAACAATGAAAGTTTTAATTCATATTTTGATATTTGACCCAGAATGAGGCCGTATAGTAAAGTGGTTATTACGTTTAGTGGAATACAAAGTGCTATTCAAGCTACTCAAAAGGCATTGCAGTGACGACTATGTCATATAGAAAGCATTTTTCAACGTACTGTATTTAATTTATAAATAATGTGTCAGGAGTGAAGTTAAGTATTCAAATAAGAGCGCAAGTAAATAGCGCCCTTATTTGAAATGATTTGTATCTATTTGATTCATTTATTTAAAAAATGTTCAATAACAATTGAAGTTGTACCTAACGCTGGAGCATTTTTTCCTAAAGAAGAAGGCAACAACTCATAGGTGCCTTCTATTTGAGAATAAACTCTAGAAGAGACTGCATTTTTGATTGCGTTTAAAACAATAGGGTTAGATTCTATTATGTGATTTCTTAGAATAACGGCTTCGGCATCAAAAGTATTTAAAATATTTGTCAGACCAATACCTATGTAGAAACCAAAATTTTGCAAAGCATTTAAGACTTCTACGTCATTTTTATGTGCAAGCTCAATAATTTCGTGGCATGAAATTGCCTTTCCATCTTTAAAAAATGAATTTAATAATGCTTTTTCTGAAGCATATAGTTCCCAGCATCCGCGATTTCCACAGCTACATTTTGGACCGTTAAAATCTATGGCCATATGTCCCATTTCTCCTGAGAATCCATTAATCCCTTTATATAATTCATTATTAATAATAATTCCGATACCTATTCCAACATTAATACTTACATAAATGATATTGGAAAAGTTCTTAGTATTCCCAAACACTTTTTCTCCATAAGCGCCAGCATTTGCTTCATTTTCAATGAAAACGGGCACATTGAATTCTGTTTCAATTACAGCTTTTAAATCTTTTATTTCCCATTTAGAGTTAGGCATAAAAATGATTTTTTGTTGTTTGTCTACAAGGCCTGGTACACATATACCTATTCCTATTAGCCCGTAAGGAGATTCAGGCATATGGCTTACAAAATATTTGATGATTGTAAATAGAATTTCTTTTACTTCATCTGAAGAGGGAATAGGTAGATTATAGGATTTTTCAAGAACTATGTTGCCTTCTAAATCTGTTAAAATCCCATTGATATAATCAACACCTACATCTATTCCTATAGAATATCCTGCGTTTTTGTTAAATACAAGCATCACAGGTCTTCTTCCACCCCTAGATTGTCCTTCTCCTATTTCAAAAATAAACTTATTTTCAAGTAGTGTATTTACTTGGGAAGAAATAGTGGATTTATTGAGGCCTGTTATTTCAGATAGTTTTGCTCTAGAAATGGGTGAATTTTTTAAGATTTCATTCAATATTAGCTTTTGGTTTATTTTTTTAACTAAAGTTTGGTCTGCAATATGTATGATAATCTCTCCTTTTGTTTATTCAGTAAACTAAGATTGTCTTTTTTATTAAATTGGAAACTCTGAATATGTTATATATCATTGTATATTATAACTAATCATTCTAAAAAAATCATTGAAATAACTAATCGTTTTATATATTATATAAGAAAGTTAGTTTATTGGCGCAACAAACTAAGATTAACTTGAAATGTAATTTAATAATTTATTTTAGCTAAATTAAAGGGGGACGCAACAAATGGCTCAATCTAGTACAAATAAAGTTAGTTATTTTGAAAGCGTAAACAAAGTTTTATACGAAGGTAAAGGTTCTAAAAACCCTTTAGCTTTTAAATACTATAATCCGGAAGAAATAGTTGGCGATAAAACAATGAAGGAGCAACTTCGTTTCTCTATTGCTTATTGGCACACATTTACAGCGGATGGTACAGATCCATTTGGTGCTGCTACAATGCAAAGAGCATGGGATAAATACGATGGAATGGATTTAGCGAAAGCTAGAGTGGAAGCAGCCTTTCAACTCTTTGAAAAATTAAATGTTCCTTTCTTTGCATTTCATGATCGAGACATTGCACCTGAAGGGAGCACGTTGAGAGAAACAAATAAAAATTTAGATGTAATCGTAACTATGATTAAAGATTATATGAAAACAAGCAATGTAAAATTGTTATGGAATACGGCTAATATGTTTACAAATCCTCGTTTCGTCCATGGTGCAGCTACCTCTTGTAACGCAGATGTATTTGCTTATGCAGCTGCACAAGTGAAAAAGGGACTTGAAACTGCCAAAGAGCTAGGTGCGGAAAATTATGTATTCTGGGGCGGTCGTGAAGGCTATGACACATTACTAAATACAAATCTGAAATTAGAGTTGGATAACCTAGCTAGATTTATGCAAATGTCCGTAGATTATGCAAAAGAAATTGGATATACAGGGCAATTCTTAATTGAACCTAAACCCAAAGAACCAACAACACATCAATATGATACAGATGCTGCTACGACTATTTCATTCTTGAGACAATATGGGCTAGAAAATCATTTTAAATTAAACCTTGAAGCTAATCATGCAACTTTAGCTGGCCATACTTTTGAACATGAATTACGAGTAGCGAGGGTGCAAGGCTTTTTAGGATCAGTCGATGCAAACCAAGGTAACCCTCTTTTAGGATGGGATACAGATGAATTTCCAACGAATCTATATTCTACAACTTTAGCAATGTATGAAATTCTTCAAAATGGCGGACTAGGTAGTGGTGGATTAAACTTTGATGCAAAAGTACGTAGAGCATCCTTTGAAGAAGAAGATTTAGTATATGCTCATATCGCTGGAATGGATGCATTTGCTAGAGGGCTAAAAGTAGCTCATAAATTATTAGAAGATCGTGTATTTGAAAACATTATTGACGAACGTTACCACAGTTTTAGAGACGGTATTGGTCTTGAAATTGTTGAAGGAAGAGCAAATTTCCATACATTAGAGCAGTATGCATTACAAAACTCAATTATTAAGAACCAATCAGGAAAACAAGAACGATTAAAGGCAATCTTAAATCAATATATCTTAGAAGTTTAATTTGCGAAAGAGGGTAAAAAGGTTGGTATCAATCTATGCCCTCTTTTGTACAGGTGGAGGTATGAACATGAAATATGTGATTGGGATTGATCTAGGAACGAGTGCTGTGAAAACACTTTTAGTTAATTCAAAAGGTGTGCTCTGTGCAGAGGTTTCTAAAAGCTATCCACTTATTCATGAAAAGACAGGGTATAGTGAGCAAAATCCAGAGGAGTGGGTTCAGCAGACGACTAGCGCATTACAGGAATTAGTATTCGAATCTCAAATTAGACCAGAAGACATAGAGGGAATTAGTTATTCTGGACAAATGCATGGTCTTGTACTGTTAGATAAAAATAATAACCTTTTACGTAATGCTATTCTGTGGAATGATACGAGAACGACTGAACAATGCGAGCAAATATATGAAATGATCGATGAAAAAAGTCTTTTAGAGATAACTAAAAATCAAGCGTTGGAAGGTTTTACTCTACCTAAGTTATTGTGGGTTAAACAGCACGAACCAGAAATATTTAAAAAAGTAGCTGTATTTATGTTGCCTAAAGACTATTTGCGCTTTAGAATGACTGGTTTCATTCACAGTGAATATTCAGATGCTGCTGGAACTTTGTTGTTAAATATAAGCGAGAAAACATGGAGTAAAGAGCTTTGTGAAATAGTTGGCATTGATATAAACATTTGTCCACCTTTAGTAGAATCAAATGAGTGTGTAGGGACAGTGAATGACGAATTCGCTCAAAAGACTGGTCTATCCTCATTAACTAAAGTGTTTGCAGGTGGAGCTGATAATGCTTGTGGAGCGATTGGATCAGGGATCTTATCATCAGGAAAAACGTTATGCAGTATTGGAACATCTGGTGTCGTACTTTCTTATGAAGAGCGAAATAATAGAGAATTTAATGGGAAAGTTCATTATTTTAATCATGGAAAGGAAAATGCTTTTTATACGATGGGCGTAACATTATCGGCTGGCCATAGTTTAAATTGGTTTAGGGATAATTTTGCTGAAAATGAAACATTTGAAGAGTTACTGAATGATATCACAAATGTTCCAATTGGATCAAACGGACTTTTGTTTACTCCCTACTTGGTAGGGGAACGCACACCGCATGCGGATGCTAATATTCGTGGAAGCTTTATTGGTCTTGATTCTTCACATAAAAAGAGGGATTTTGTACGGGCGATCATCGAGGGAATTACCTTTTCATTAAATGAATCAATTGAAATTTTTCGGGAAAGTGGTAAGAATATTGATGCTATTGTATCAATTGGTGGCGGAGCAAAAAATGATACATGGCTTCAGATTCAAGCAGATATTTTTAATGCGAAAATTATAAAATTATCTACTGAGCAAGGACCAGCATTAGGGGCAGCCATACTAGCTGCTTATGGGGCTGGCTGGTATAAGTCTTTAGATGAATGTGCAAATTTGTTTATCTCTTCTTCAAAAACATATAGTCCTATTTCAGAAAATGTTAGATTATACGCCCGACTGTATTGCTTATATAAAGATATATATGGCCAAACAAAAAAGCTAAATAAAGGATTAAATGAATTTAGAAAAAATTAACTTGTTACAAATTTCAACTCACAGAACTTATGTTTATCCCGCTATAGGCAGGCAGTAAGATCCCAACTCAAGATGTGGTGAAAGTAAAAGAGGTTAGATGGGGGATAAACTGCCCGTAAAGGCTCGATAGGTGAGGAATGGCTAAAATTTCATTTTATGAGGAGATTAAAATGAATGTAAAAGAGGAGATTTTTGGTGAGGTAGATGGTAGAGAAGTAAAATCATTTACCATGATGAATGATCAAGGAATGAAAATCACTTGTATTGATTTAGGATGTACGATTACTAGAATTGATGTACCAGATAAGAAAGGTAATTTAGAAAATATCGTTTTAGGCTTTGATTGTTTAGAAGAATATCTAAAATATTCACCATACTTTGGTGCGGTAATTGGTCGAGTTGCAGGGAGGATATATCCATCAAGTTTCAATCTGGATGATGTAACATACCACCTACCAAATAATGAAGGAGAAACTCATTTACACGGAGGGCCTAACGGTTTTCATCAAGTTATTTGGGAATCTTCTATTAGTCAAAGTCCTAATGAAATAAATATTACATTTACCTATATGAGCCCAGACGGTGAAGGAGGATATCCTGGAAATCTTAAAGTGAGTGTAGTTTATACCCTAACTAATAATAATGAATTAGTCATTACTTATTATGGAATTTCAGATAAGAACACCTTGTTGAATGTGACAAATCATACTTACTTTAATTTAAGTGGGAATCTAAAAAAAGATATCTTGCAGCATGAATTAACTATAAAAAGTGATCAATTCTTAGAACTTAATCGTTCATTACTTCCCACGAGTAAGTTAATTAACGTCGAAAATACACCTTTTGATTTTAGAAGTGGAAAAAGGATCATTTGTGGAGTGAAATCGGAACACCCACAAAATAAAATTGTTGGTAGAGGATATGATCACCCATTTTTATTAGGTGAGAATAAGCAGCAAATTTGTTTGATTGATCATTCTAATGGAAGAAAAATGATCATAAAAACGGATGAACCATGTGTTGTTTTATATACAGGAAATATGTTGGGAGATCACTTTCAAATTAGGGGTGTTCCTTGTCGAAAGTATCTTGGTCTATGCCTTGAAACACAACGTCCACCCAACTCCATTCATAATAGGGAATTTGCTTCTATTTTATTAGAAAAAGATAAAGAGTATCATTCTAAAACCTGTTTTAGTTTTACATTAGCGTAGGAATAGATTAATTAATAAGAGCAATTTTAAAGGTTTATAAGTATGATTTTTCCTACAGTAATATATAAATTTAAAGTAGAGGGGAGTATAAAGGCAGTTAGTAGAATTGCAGGTAAAAGGAAAAAAATTTTATTCTTAATTAAATGAGTTTTTTTGAAAGCGCTACAAAAATGTGTAGTACATGCTTGAGATAATCACCACATACATGGATTATTTCATAAAAAGATTATTGATGAATAGAATTCCTTGCAATCTATTAAATTAACCTGTCTTTAGTTAAATATGAAGCAAAAACGAAACTCACTGTATATTTTTTCTATTACATTAGTAGCTGCAATTGGAGGTTTATTGTTTGGTTATGATACAGCTGTAATATCTGGAGCGGAAGAATCATTGAAAGTTTACTTCATTGACAGCCTTGGATTAGGTTCCTTAGCACATGGAGTTACTGTATCAAGTGCATTAATAGGATGTATTATTGGAGGGGTAATATCCGGCTACTGTGCTTCAAAATTCGGTCGTAAAAGATCACTTATAATTGCAGCAATACTCTTTATCGTATCGGCGCTAGGTGCATCTTATCCTGAATTTTTATTTTTTACAAAGGGTGAACCAACAATCGTTTTGTTACTAGCTTTTAACCTTTATCGAATCATAGGTGGAATTGGCGTTGGATTGGCTTCAGCTATTTGTCCGATATATATAGGGGAAATTGCTCCAGCTGATATTCGTGGTAGGTTAGTGTCATTTAATCAATTTATGATTATTTTTGGTATGTTAGTGGTTTATTTTGTTAACTGGGGTATTGCGAATGGAGAAACACTAGAATGGATAAATGATGTGGGCTGGAGGTACATGTTTGCGTCAGGGGTAATTCCAGCTATAATATTCGCTATACTTTTGTTATTTGTACCTGAAACACCTCGATATCTAGCGATACAGCATCAGGACAAAAAGGCTCTGGCTATACTTACAAAGATTAATGGTCCTTTAGAAGCTAAAGCTATTTTAGATGATATTAAACAAACTATGGCTATAAATGTTTCCTCAGAAAAGTTATTCTCTTATGGAAAATTAGTTATTATTGTCGGAGTGTTACTTTCTGTATTTCAACAGTTTGTAGGCATAAATGTTGCCTTATATTATGCTCCCCGCATTTTTGAAAGTATGGGAGCAGCTAAAGATTCCTCTATGATGCAAACCATTATTATGGGATTAGTAAACGTTATATTTACAGTTATCGCTATTTTAACAGTTGATAGATGGGGAAGAAAACCATTATTAATAGTGGGTTCTATTGGTATGGCAATTGGAATGTTTGGTGTAGCAAGCATGGCTTTTGCTAATATCATTGGAATTGGTACTCTCATATTTATTATTGTCTATACAGCTTCATTTATGATGTCATGGGGGCCGATTTGTTGGGTATTAATTTCAGAAATTTTCCCTAATAAAATCCGTGGGCAAGCTGTAGCCATTGCAGTAGCTGCTCAATGGGCGGCTAACTATTTCATTTCATCTACATACCCAATGATGATGGAATATAGCGGGGGACTAACATATAGTTTTTATGGTTTAATGAGTGTACTTTCTGCCTTATTTGTCTGGAAGTTAGTTCCTGAAACGAAAGGTAAAACTCTTGAACAGATGGAGAATACGTGGAAAAAACAAACTGAATATATAAGTTAATATACAATACAAACTTTAATTATTTATTCCGCTTTAATGGGCTGTCCATAAAAGCCCGATTGGTGAGGGCTGATTAAAGTTTCACTTTATATTAGGTGACAACATGGGTGTTATAACTCTGGGGAAATTTTCAAAACTCCTGTAGAAAAGTACAGGAGTTTTTGTATAGATTGAAAAAAGCATAAATCTGGGGACATTATATATCCCCATAAACTTAAGAGAAGCTGTGGAACTATAAAAATACATTTTTCATTTCAACATATTGATAAAATACGTGTTATTTTTTCAAAGTAACCACTTTTTCAGTGGCATCCTATAAAGCTAATGTTTTTTGGAAAAACTACGAGTGTCTGAAGCTGATGGGATATGGAGGAATAATCGTGTGCGCGAGAATCAATACTACAAACAGAAGCAGAGCAATCTTCACATGCAATTTCACATTTTAAAAATTGCAAATCGTGGATTGTAATCTTTCCTTTATGAAAGTAAAAAAGAAGCTTACTAGAAGCTTCTTTTTTACTACTATTTTTCACATGCAACTCCATCGCCATCACGATCAAGATGTGAGGCATAACCTGGTTGTCCTTTATATAGGGGAGCTTTCCCAGCAGCTCTAACTGCAGCACAATTTTTGTAATATGCACTACTAGTATTTCCTGAAGCAGGTTGTGTTTGAGTTTGCTGTGCTTTTTTCTGTTCCTCTTGTTGTTTACGAGCTTGTTCATCAGCTTGGCGTTTTTGCTCTTCTTGTTGTT
>NZ_DALYZR010000001.1:750168-998235 GCF_031983925.1 Bacillus sp. (in: firmicutes)
CGAGCTTGTTCATCAGCTTGGCGTTTTTGCTCTTCTTGTTGTTTACGAGCTTGTTCATCAGCTTGGCGTTTTTGCTCTTCTTGTTGTTTACGAGCTTGCTCATCAGCGAGGCGCTTTTGTTCTTCTTGTTGTTTACGAGCTTGCTCATCAGCGAGACGTTTTTCATCTTCTTGCTTACGAGCTTGTTCCTCGGCTTGACGTTTTTCATCCTCTTGCTTACGAGTTTGTTCTTCAGCTTGACGCTTCTCATCTTCTTGTTTTTGAGTTTTTTCGTCCGCTTCTTTCTTTTCTAGTTCTTTTTTCTTCTCGCTCTCTTTTTCTTCTGCATTGTTAGAAGTAACTTTTTTACTAGTTGCTGCTGTTTTTTCAGAAGTAGGGTTTGAAATGCTTGATAACGCACCAAAAATGACAAATAAAATAGCAGTGATAATAAATTGTTTTTTTGCTACACCTGTCTTTTTAATTACGGATAAGATTGCTAGAACAAGGAAGAAAATAAATAATATGAAACTTAAAGTAGCAAAAAAATCGATGACTGGGTGTTCAGATTTTGTAGTGCCCATTTCTGTTAAGAGAATCGAAATCATAAAAAGAATAACGGTAGGACGACCATATTGTTTTGCTTTTCCATTTTTCTTAAAGAATGAAATGATACATAGAACTAAAAGAATAAAAGCAATAAAAAATAAAGTTGCACCAATATTACTCAAAATTGCCATTTTTATACCTCCATTTGTAAGATTTTCACTATTGATTATATAGGAACTTATTGGATATTACACGATTTATATGAATTTAGAAAATTAGTATTTTTAATAGACTTATAAACATTTATTCAATATATAAGAAAAAATAGATATATTTCCTATTACGTTTTTAAACAAAATTCATAAAGTATAATATATCGATTGAAAGGGGGGATTTGAATGGAATTTCAATTGTTAGTGAATTGTATATTACAAGAAGGTAATGCTTACTTTTTAGTAACGAAGGTAGACGATGTAATTACGTTAAAAGTACCGATTACTGCGGGAGTAGCAGGTTTATTCTTAGCTTTAGGTGTACCAAGATGTTCTTAATTTAAATCTCTACAGTAGAAAGAGGAGGACAAGCCTCTTTCTACTAATACATAATTATTTTATGTAAACTAAAATGTTATTTTAGTAATAGCACATTTAGAATGGACATGCATATACTATAATGTTTTTTAAGTTATGAAAATTAAAGAGGTGCTATTATATATGAAAAGAAGAACATTTGATATTCCAGTCACATTACGAAGAGAGTGGTTTTTAATAGAATTAGCCCATTTAACGAAAAAATATGGAATTGAAATTGCAACTAGCAAAATGGAAGCTGCACCGTTTTTAAGAGATCAAGTTACGGAATCAAAAATAGGATCAGGCCTCCAATATGATAAATATGATGATGAGTATATCATTGAAAATTAAAGGGTACCAGCAAAAATAAATTCCTTTATAACAAAATATAAAATAAAGCAGATTCTAAATATGGAATCTGCTTTATTATGAAATAATTCTAGTCAACTAGCCTCTTTCTAGTGTTTTTCCTACATATTTTTCTTGTGTTATTCCGAAAGATTCATGAAGAATGCGAGCATAATCTTTTGATTCTATTGGTCGTTTATTTTTGATGCCTTTAAAGGTTTCTGTATAATTTTTATTTGTTAATGATACGTGCCCATAATCAGTTAATTTACAAGTAATAGCCCCTTTATTAAAAGGAGATTCTTTATGTTCCACAATCACTTTTTGAATGTTATTCACCTTTTTCTCATCTATTGAATCTAAAGTAAAGGCATAGCCTATTTTCCATTCATCTGAAGGTTCAGATTGCAAGAAATTTGTAGATTCCCCGTTAGCTCCTTTTCTCATTTCTAAAATGTGTGTACCTTTTCGGGTCGTTTGTTTGCGAATTCGATATTCTCCCGTTTGAGAAGAGATGACTTCTCCGGTAAAGGGGACTGGATGTAAAGGTAGATGAGATGCAAAACCCGCGTCTATAACATAATCTTTATTATTATGATTTAATATGATAATGACATGACCATCATCGGGTTTCCATTTATTATCGTAAAGATCATAAACAGTACCAGCTACTTTATATACTTGAAACCCACAATCCATTAAAAAGTAATACAATAAGGAGTTTAATTCATAACAAAGACCGCCTCGTTTTTGAATAAGTAATTTTTCTACTAAGTTCTTTTTTGAGATATCTTTAATCGTACCAGCCATAATATCGAGATTTTCATAGGGAAGAATCAAGCCCATCTTTAAGAGGATTTCATTTAAATCATCAAATGTTACTTCTTTTACAGGAATTTTTAGTCGTTTAAAAAACTCCTTTTGTAAATTGGTCAACATAAAGCATTCTCCTTTCTTTTTACAGAATTTTCTTCTGCTCACCGCTAGGTTAGTACTTCTAAAAGTTTAATTCAAGTCTGCGAAAATTATCATAATATATGTTTCTGAAAACCTTATTATCTATTTAGAAATTTCAGTTTAATCTTTCGGCGTAGGAAAGTCTTACAGCATAAGCTTCTATTCGTTTGTTTTGTATTAAATTAAATAAAAGTACATATCTTCATTCCTCTTTTTTTATAACTAGGTAGTAATAAAGTGTTATTTTTCTAAAGTTTTTTCAAGATTTGTATACTTTATATAGACAATGATGATTAAGAGATATTTGGATTTAGTACGGTTAACAATTATTGAGAAACTTTTTTATAGTGTTCTCTCAAAAGGAAGAGATAGAAACAAAGAGAATAACGTGTGTTAAGGAAGAAGGGGTACTAGTAATCTCTTGAGAATAGGGACAAGATTTTGTTTAAGTAAAAAGATTATCTAGTATTAAGAAAGAAGATAAAAAATTACAAAGAGCACCTTCTTTCAAAAAAAGTGGGGGGAGTAACATGCGATTGATGAGAAGATGTGTTGCCTTACTAATTGTATTTTTTATCATGGTTCCAATGATTAGCACAAATGTGCAAGCAGAAGTTGTAAAAGAGCTTAAAACAGGCTTTCCAAATCAAGAAGTCTTTACACCTGGAGATTGGTTTTTAGGGCAAAAACCTGCAAATTATGATGAGAATAAACCTCCAATTCTTTTTGTACAAGGAAGGAATGGGAATGCTGATAGTTGGTATGGAAAGACAGTGTATCACGATATAAATGATATGTATGACTATGCTTTGAAAGCAGGCTATCAAACAGTATTTATACAATTATATGATGCTGCTGGAAAAGGATCAGCTAGTCAGTGGGACAACGGAAAATTGTTAGCACAAAAATTAGAAGAAATATATAATCATTTCGGTAAAAAAGTTAATATTGTAGCACATAGTAAAGGCGGTATCGATACACAGGCTGCATTAGTAGGATATGGTGCAAATCGATTTGTCGGAAATGTTATCACGCTTGCGACACCACATCATGGATCAAACTTAGCTGATTTATCATATAGTTGGTGGGCGGGATGGCTTGCCTCTATATTAGGTCAAAAAGATGATGGTACGTACTCATTACAAATGGGCGAAATGGCAAAATTTCGTTCAACGATTGATAATAATCCAGCAGCTAAATTAAACCGTTATTATACAGTTACGGGAACTAGTTGGGGCCCTGTATTCTCGGCGTTATCCATGGGCGGATTATATTTGTCATCATACGGTTCAAATGATGGACTAGTAAATGAGTGGAGTGCTAAGTTGCCGTATGGAACTCATTTATTTACAGATTCCAGATTTGATCATGATAATATACGAAAAGGATCTGCTGTGTTCTCACGAATTGAACCATATTTACGTACATCAAATGTAGCCGTACCAGCTTTAGTAGCATCCAGCACTAGTTCAAATGAAAACATAGAACAATTAAATACAACTTCAAACCAAAACATTTTAGGCGGAGAATTGCCACAAAATCAGTGGATAGAGCAAACTGTTACAGTTGATAAAAAGTCAGAAGGAATCGTTTCTATATTAACTGCTTCGTCTAATGTAGAAGTACAAATGATATCACCAAAAGGAAAAATGTATACAAATAAGGATAGCGTTATAACTACTGGTGAAGAAGAATCTTTCTTTGGTGGTGCAACAATTAGAACATTTAAATTTGATAAAATGGATGTAGGAGAATGGAAAGTTAAAATGATGGCGAAGCAGTCGAAAGATGCATATCTAGTTATAAGCGATTACAAGAATGACGCACCATTTGTTCTTCAAATGCCTACCAAAGTTAAAGTAAATAAACCTGAGTATAAACTGAAAAAATCACCTGTAGCACCTGAAATGAAAGGGGATCTTTCCATAACAGTAAGAGTTGTGAATGAAGAAGGGAAACTAGTCTCTGAATTTAATGAATTGCAAAATGTTAATAACAATACATTTACTGGTGCTTTGAAGGACATAAAGCAACCAGGAGTATATAACGTTACGATGGATATAAAAGGGATGAATAAAGAAGGACTGCCTTATAATCGTACAATTGTTAAGTCGGTTTATGTGGAGAAGTAAGGACGAATAGATATTAATATAAAAGTGTAGAAATCTTGTGTTAGAAAGATTTCTGCACTTTTTTGATTATTATCCCGCTATTTGCGGGATAATAATCAGTGGGCGTTTATGTTCTATAAGAGAGACTAGAAATTGAAGAAGAGGATTAGTTATTAAAAAAAGATGCTGAGCTAGCATCTTAATCTAAGGCGGCTTTTTATTTACTTAATTTTGTTACAGTTAATTCAAGTGAATTTATACCATTATCACAAGTTACAATTTTTTGCTTATTAAAACCGCTGTTATTTCTAAGTTGAATGGTAGAATTTTCTGGTACCGTAACAATTGTTTCACCAACGAGTTGAAGACATTCGTTATTTGCTGAATTAGTCATTTGAATTGCGAAATCTCCTTGGCTATTAGCAAGGGGATTGTTATTTAAGAATATAGTCATGACTGGAATATGTGGAAATACAGGATTTAAAGTAGTGTTAATAGTTGAAATGAAAGAAACTCTATAATCACCAGCTTGACTAAATTGTATAGTAGTAGGATTTAGTAAGGAAACTCCTCCTGCTATAGGGCCGAAGTGATTAAATGGAAAAGGATCGCCAAAAGAAACAGTTATAAATTCAGTTTGCCAAAAAGCCCCATAAGCTGGACCGGATGGTTTATGTGAGCTGGGGGGACAGGGGCAGGAACATCTTTTAAACGATTTTGAAGAATGAAAGTGAGGATTCAATCTATTACCTCCTATTATTAATAGATTTAAGACACATAGTAGTTTATGTAAATGGGAGGAAATTTGTTTGTATGCTTGTACTATATAGAAGAAAAGATAATAGATTTGGAAGATAACGTGCTCAAATAATGAAATATAGTATTAGGATATTATTTGTGAAATTTTTGAAGGAGGTTAATGAATTGCTAGAAAAATGAGCCGAGGTTCTTAATAGATTGAAGTATAGGAGAAATGATTATTATATTAATTTCACTTGAAAAGGAAACATTATTATCTTCAGTTGCACTAATGTTATCGAGTAGTGAATTTCTATGATTTGAATGTTGGTATATTAGAGTCTTTAGTTATCGCTTTTTATTTATGTAGATGGGCAGGAAGAAGACGAAAAGTATCGAATGAATGTACATATGTAGCATTGTTTGCTTTTGGTGTGAATAATAGTAAAAGATACGTTGAAATATTTTAAACCGTAACGAAAGAACGATTAAATTATAGAAGGAGCAACTTACATGGAAAATATATTAAAGGTATCTTCAAAATCAAGCCCAAATTCAGTTGCAGGTGCAATAGCAGGTGTACTAAGAACAAGTGGCAATGTAGAAATTCAAGCGATTGGGGCTGGTTCTTTAAATCAAGCGATTAAAGCAATAGCAATCGCAAGAGGATTTGTTGCTCCAAGTGGTATCGATTTAGCCTTCGTTCCAGCATTTCAAGAGGTTACGATTAATGAACAAGAAAGAACGGCGATTAAATTAATTATAGGTCCTAGGAAGAAAAGGTAACTGCAGTAATTCACTATTGAAATGACATTTAACATAACAAACAAAAAAGTGTCACAAATGCTATAAACCAGGCATTTGTGACACTTTTATAGTTTTGTAAGAATAAAAACCTCTAAAACTGCTCATTCTTCTCCCAAGATTCCACAATATAATGTGCAATCGTCGGATTGAATCCTTTCCCAACTAAAAACATAATGGCAGCAACTTCTGTTAAAGCGTGTTTATGTGATGTATGTTTTGCTTCATTTAAACCGTAATCTACCCAAGGTTTTACGAAATCTAGTACAGGTTTCTTTAAAGGTAAGAACTGTGTACCGACAACTTGTTGAATTTGTTGTTGCGTTGGTTCTGTAATTGGTCCAGGTGGTAAGATTTGTGGCTGTGTAATATCTAATGTTGGTCCAGGTGGTAAAATTTGTGGTTGTGTAATATCTACTGTTGGTGGTTTAGGTGGTGAGACACGTGCGTCGTAGTTTGGTTGATACATTTGTTGTTGATATTGAGGTTGTTGTGGCTGAGTTGGGTATGGGTTTTGTTGAAACTGTTGTTCTTGAGTTTGTGTTGCTACATATGGATTTTGTTGAAATTGTTGTTCTTGAGTTTGCGGTGCTACATATGGATTTTGTTGAAATTGTTGCTCTTGAGTTTGTGGTACTGCATATGGATTTTGAGGATATTCGTAACTTGGACGTGTGTCATATGGATTTTGCTGAAATTGTTGTTCTTGAGTTTGTGGCGCTGCATATGGATTTTGTTCATATTGTTGCTCTTGTTCTTCATATTGTTCTGTATATCTTTGTTCTTGTTCCTGCGCCTGAGGGTAAAATGGTTGTTGTGGGTAAGGCGGTTGATTATTATAGAACATATTTATTCCTCCTTCATGATGATGCCTACCACCTAGTGTATGGGCGGACAAGAAAATATGTGATGAAAAAATGCGGGCGTGTTACAATAAGTAACTGGGTGAAGATAAAATGACAAAACAAGAAAAGATAGAAAAAACAATTACTTTTGTAAAACATATTTTAGAAAAAGATGCGAGTGGGCATGATTGGTATCATATTGAGCGCGTACATAAACTGGCGATTTCTTTATCCGAGCAAGAAGGAGGAAATCGTTTTATAATTGAAATGGCAGCATTACTTCACGATGTGGCAGATGAGAAGTTAAATGAAAGTGAAGAAGCAGGAATGAAAAAAGTTTCTGATTGGTTAGAAGAGTTACATGTTGAAGAAGAGGAAAGTAAGCATGTTCTTCATATTATCGCCAATATGTCTTATAAAGGTGGTCATGGCGGTAAAGTGGAGTCAATTGAAGGGAAGATTGTTCAAGATGCAGATCGCTTAGACGCTCTTGGTGCAATTGGAATAGCTCGCACATTTGCGTATGGCGGGGCGAAAGGGAGATTAATGTATGATCCAACTATTCCTCCTCGTGAAGTGATGACGAAAGATGAATATAGAAAAAATAATGACCCATCTTTAAATCATTTTTATGAAAAACTTTTAAAACTAAAAGGCTTAATGAATACGAATGCAGCAAAACAAGAGGCGGAAGTTCGTCATCGTTATATGGAACAGTTTATTGAACAATTTATGAAAGAGTGGAATGCACAAATATGAAAATGTTAACTGTGGAAAACTTATCAAAATCATATGGAGAAAAACCGTTATTTGATGGATTATCATTTAGTATTGCAGAAGGACAACGTGCCGGAATTATCGGTGTAAACGGTACTGGTAAATCAACTTTATTAAAAATTATTGCAGGGGCAGAAATTCCTGATACAGGTGATATGACTCATTCACGTGGATATACAATTAGTTATTTATCACAGCAACCAGAGTTTGATGAACAATTAACAGTATTAGAGCAAGTCTTCCATGGTGATACACCTTTAATTCGTCTTCTTCGTGATTATGAAAAGGCGCTATTACATATCGAAAAAGATCCAAGTAATGAAAAGGTACAGGAACAATTATTTGCAGTGCAACAACGTATGGATGCGATGAGTGCGTGGGAAGCAAATGCGAATGCAAAATCGTTATTAACGAAATTAGGAATTACTGATTTCACAGCAATTGTTGGAAATTTATCTGGTGGACAGAAAAAACGTATTGCGATGGCGCAGTGTTTTATTGAAACACCGGATCTATTAATTTTAGATGAGCCTACGAACCATCTTGACCATGAGACAGTTGAGTGGTTAGAGGAATATTTAGCAAGGTACACAGGTGCGGTATTACTTGTAACCCATGATCGTTATTTCTTAGATCGTGTGACGAATCGTATTTTCGAATTAGATAATGGAAAATTGTATAGTTATGAAGGAAATTACAGTACGTTTTTAGAAGCGAAAGCACTTCGTGAAGAACAAGAACTTGCGCAAGAATCAAAACGTCAAAACTTATATCGCCGTGAACTAGCGTGGATTCGCCGTGGTGCAAAAGCTCGTTCGACAAAGCAAAAGGCACGTATTCAACGATTTGAAGAGTTAAAAGGTCAAGAAGGTCCAGCTGCAAAACAGTCAGTTGATATTGCGCTTAGCGGTAGTCGCCTTGGGAAAAAAGTACTTGAGTTAAAAGATGTAACGAAAAAATTTGGCGATAAAACAGTATTAAACAACTTCAATCATATCGTGAAACCAGGCGATCGTATCGGAATTATTGGAGCGAATGGAAGCGGGAAATCTTCGCTATTAAATATGCTTGCAGGTAAAATATCTCCTGATAGTGGTGAAATTGAAGTTGGACAAACAGTAAAAATTGCTTACTATACGCAAGAAAATGAAGAAATGAATTTAAATCAACGTATGATTGAATACATTAAAGAAATTGCGGAAGTTATTCATACGACAGATGGAAAATTAATTGGTGCGTCTCAAATGTTAGAACGTTTCTTATTCCCGCCGCATTCACATGGTACACCTCTTGGCAAATTATCTGGCGGTGAAAGAAGACGTTTATACTTATTACGTATATTAATGGGAGAACCGAACGTACTATTACTAGATGAGCCTACGAATGATCTAGATACACAAACATTAACGGTGTTGGAAGATTATTTAGAAGATTTCCCAGGTGTCGTTTTAACTGTATCGCATGACCGTTACTTCTTAGATAAAGTAGTAGATGAATTGTTCATCTTTACGGGAGAAGGAGAAGTGCGCGAATTTCTAGGTAGTTATACGGATTACTTAGAAATGGAAAAAACGAGAGAACTTATTGAGAAAGCGGAAGTACAGAAAGAGAAAAAAGTAGTAGAAGAAGCACCGAAACAACAACGTAAGCGTAAACTTTCATATAACGAGCAGCGCGAATGGGAAACAATTGAAGATACAATTGCGGAACTTGAAGAAAAGCTAGAATTAATTGGAGAAGAGCTTGCGAATGTTGGTTCTGATTTTACGAAAGCGCAAGAATTGTCTGAAGCACAGCAAAAAACAGAAGAAGAGTTAGAAAAAACGATGGAAAGATGGAGTGAACTATCCGACATTGTTGAAGGATTAAAATAAAAACAAGCTGCATATATTGAAAAGTAAAGAGAAAAACTTTACACTATTGGTAGAACCTATTTTAGGAGGGAAAAAATGAGAACATCTAATCCAATGTTGAAAAAAGAGGCATTCCGTAAAGAAGGAGCAAGTGCTTCTGCGATGACTATTGGCGGAACAGTAGGCAAAACGTTTATTATGCTTATCTTGCTACTTGCAACGTCTGTCTATTCATACATACAGATGATAGAGGGTACGATGAAGATGCCAGTATTAATTGGCGCTTTAATCGTTGCGGCAATCATCGCATTTGCGTCTATGTTCTTCCCGCGTATTTCACCTTTTGGTGCACCAATCTATGCGGCGGTAGAAGGGGTTGTATTAGGTAGTATTTCAGCTGTTTATACAATGAAGTTTGGCGATTCTATCGTTTTAAATGCTGTATTACTAACAATCTCAATTCTATTTGCGATGTTAGTGTTATATGCAACACGCGTAGTAAAAGTAACGGATAAATTCCGTACAGGCGTGATGGCAGCAACACTTGGAATTATGGTTATGTATTTAGTCGTATTTCTACTAAACATGTTTGGTGTAACTGTTCCGTACATTCACCAAGGTGGTACGATCGGTATTATTATTAGTGCAGTTGTTATCGTAGTTGCTGCATTAAACTTATTACTAGATTTCGATTTAATCGAAAATGGTGTACGTAGTCAAGCTCCGAAATATATGGAGTGGTACACTGCAATGGGACTAATGCTTACATTAGTATGGTTATACTTAGAAATTCTTCGTTTCGTTTCTTACTTTACGAAAAATGACTAATAAAAAAATCCTGCGTGAAAAATGCAGGATTTTTTTATTTTCAAAGATATATTGATGATGTGGTATAATATGGATGTTGGTAACCTTAAATTGAAGGGGATGGAATATGATGAAAGAGAAGAAAGGGATTATGAAAAAACTATTTTCTAAAAGTTTTTTCATAGAACTAGATGATGCTTTAACGTATCCATCGGGAGAAGTTATTACTTCAGCTATTGAAAGTTATGCAGCTGAATGTAATGAACAACTGAAATTTGAGAGTAAAGTAAAACCGATAACTTTCTACTTAGAAGAAGTATTATATCGTGCGGAAGTAAAGATGGCCCGCGGAGGATATTACATTTCATGCAGTGAAGTATAATTTTTTGAAACCTTACATGTTTAAAGTATGTAAGGTTTCTTTTTAGTTTTTATAAGGTATAAAAATATATTTTTTATTATAAAGTATATTATTTTAAGCTTTTTACCCTTCATATATTTTTCTTTACAATGAAGAAAAATATGAGAGGTGGTATAACTTATGATGAATCGAGTTGTATTAATCGGTAGATTGACAAAGGAGCCAGAATTATACTACACAAAGCAAGGCGTCGCGTATGCACGAGTATGTGTTGCGGTGAATAGAGGTTTTCGAAATAGCTTAGGTGAGCAGCAAGTAGATTTTATTAATTGCGTCGTATGGAGAAGGTCAGCTGAGAATGTAACTGAATATTGTACGAAAGGTTCACTTGTTGGAATTACTGGACGTATTCATACGAGGAATTACGAGGATAATCAAGGAAAGAGAATATATATAACGGAAGTTGTGATTGAGAGCATTACATTTTTGGAGAGAAGGAGGGAGGGCGCATCGTAAGAAGAGGGCTTAGTAATATAGCCCTCTATCACTTTTGATTGATCCCTTCCCAAACAACATCTAATTGTTGGTTGAGTGTATTTTTCACGTTTATTTCATTAGCATGTAATAGTGAATGGGACATTAATGTATAAAAATAAGTACTCATAATAGTAGAAGTGATAATATGTATATCCCATTGACTGTTTAATTTTCCTGTCTCTTTCGCCTCTGTAATAATTGCAGACAAACCTTCTTGTAGCTGCTGTATACTTTTTACTTCATTTTCTACTAAGTAATTAGACTTTATAATCTCAAAGACGGCATGCTTCATTAAGTCACCATGTCCAGTAAAACGGTCTAGTAAGTCTCCTAGAACAAGTTTAATTCTTTCTTTTGGATGTTCTACATTTGCATATGTTTTTAAACTTTCATTCCATAGTTCAATTTGAGAATCACCTAAAAATAATAATATGTTTTCTTTTTTCGGAAAGTAATTGAAGAAAGTTCCTTTTGCAATCCCGCATGCAGTAGTAATATCTTGAACCGTTACATTTTCGTACCCACGTTCTTGGAAGAGTTGTACTGCTTTTAGGAATATAAGTTCTTTTAATTCTTTTTTTCTCGTTTCTCTCAGCATATAATCTACTCCTAACACAAACAATTATATCTGTTTAATAGATAATCTCAAATAAAATCTTACTTCATGATTAAGTTTAATGTAATTGAAAGAAGGATAGAGAATGCTGTTTCTTATTATTATTATAAATGAAAGTTATATAGTTCATGTGCTTGCCTTTCAGAAATCCATTTTGGAATACGTTTCATTACTTCATTTCTTACTATAGTTAAAGGTTTACTTTCTATTTGCGCCATTTTTCCAACTGTCCACGCAGTGTTTGAGATTTTTTCAATTCTATCTCGTCTTTTTTGTTCGTATTCTATAAATGCTTGACGATAATGGGCATTATTTTTGATGCATTCAGCCAAAATAATCGCATCTTCAATTGCTTGGCAAGCACCTTGGCCTAAATTCGGAGTAAGTGCATGGGCAGCATCCCCAATAAAAACGATGCGTTTTTCAAAAAACTGATTCATTGGCATAATGTCTACAATATCACGATGAATCATATGAACGTCCGATGCATTATGCAAAATAGATGGTATGGGATTGTGGTAAGATTTGAAATGATTATATAAATCTTCTGTTGTGTAAGCTTTGTATTTTGGATCTCTAGCTTTCGCGTTTATGAGCGCATACCAGTATACTTCGTTGTTGGGAAGAGGGACGATACCAAATCTACCGTTCGTTCCCCAAGTTTCAATAAAATCATTTGTTAAAGAAAGATTATTAGTAGGAGTTATGCCACGCCAACACGTATATCCTGCATAACGATAATTATCCCTTTGTGTTACTTGTTTTCGAACGACAGAATGAATACCATCGGCAGAAATCAGTATATTGCCAAATGCTTCACTACCATCTTGAAATACTATTTTTAAGGCGTCTTCCTCATTTCGTTCTATTTTTACACATTCTTTTCTCCATTCGACAGTATCTTCTTGTAGTTCAGAAAGTAGCAATTGATGTAAATCTTTTCTATGAATAGAGTACATTTTTGGATAACAAGATGGGATAATCAATTTATTGAAAACAGTTCCTTTTTCGGATACAAGGTTAAAACCGTCACTTTCGTTGCCGAATTTTTTGATTTTCTCAGAAATTCCGTATGGCTCAAGTGCTTGCATTGCATTCGGAGCAATGATAATACCCGTACCAGCAACAGTAGGCTCAGTGTTTTTATCATATACTTTTACTTCTATTCCTATTTTTTGTAAGGAAATTGCTGCGCAAAGTCCAGCAATACCGCCACCAATAATTATGACATTGTTCATTTGTTATCACTCCACCTTTGAATGACTTTGTTCATAAAATGACCTTGGTCATTTTATGAGTTAAGGTTAATCCCTTTTTATGTAATTGTCAATTATACTTTTAACTATAGTTATGGAATGATTAGGTGAAAATAGAATGAATGAAACTTCCCAGCAATGTAGAAAAGTAAATAGTAAAATTAAGCATCCGAGTAGGAGTATAGAGTGATAACATGTTACAATACAGCTAAGAACATGCAATAAAGGAGAGTTTTTTACGTGAAGATTAAAGCAATTGAACCGACGCCAAGTCCAAATACAATGAAAGTTATTTTGAATGAAGTATTACCATCAGGAGCACGTAATAATTATACAAATGAAAATAAAGAACAAGCGCCAATGCAAGTGCAAGAAATTTTGAAAATTGAAGGTATTAAAGGTGTATATCATGTAGCCGACTTTTTAGCAGTGGAGCGAAATGCAAAGTATGACTGGAAAGTTTTATTACAGCAAGTTCGTGCTGTTTTTGGCGAAGAAGTAGTAGAAGAAAGTGAAGAACAACAACTTGCTCATTTTGGAGAAGTGAAAGTATTTGTTCAAATGTTCTTTACTATCCCAATGCAAGTAAAGTTAACAGATGGAACGACGGAAGAACGTGTTGGTTTACCTGACCGTTTTAAAGAATCAATTATGAAAGTTCAAATGTCTGCACCAAACGTTGTAAAAGAACGTAAATGGGTGGAACAAAGTACACGTTACGGTAATTTTGAAGAAATCGGGAAAGAAGTAGTAGAAGAGATTGTTGCTGCTTATCCGGAAGAACGTATAAATGAAACGGTCAAAGAATTATTAAATCAGGCAGGTGCTGTTGAAGTAACGATTCAAAAGCGTGAGCCATATAAAGTAACAGAAGAGATGATGAAAGATGCTGACTGGAAAAAACGTTTTGCAGCTTTAGAACAAATGGATCCTACTGAAGAAGATATTCCAGTGTTGAAGATGGCGTTAGATGATGAAAAAGTTTCGATTCGCCGTTTAGCAACAGCATATTTAGGTATGGTAAAAGGTGATGAAGTATTACCGTTATTATATAAAGCCTTATTAGATCGCTCTGTAAGTGTTCGTCGTACTGCAGGAGATTGTTTATCAGATGTAGGTGATCCGGCGGCGATGTTCGTTATGATTAAATCTCTGAAAGATCCAAGTAAATTAGTACGCTGGCGTGCAGCGATGTTCTTATTTGAACTTGGAGATGAAAGTGCAATTCCAGCATTAAAAGCAGCGCAAGATGATCCAGAGTTTGAAGTAGCAATGCAAGCACGTCTAGCGTTAGAGCGTATTGAAGGCGGAGAAGAAGCAAAAGGTTCTGTATGGAAACAAATGACGGAGTCTCGTAAAGGGGAATAATGTATGATTGTTTTCTATGATAGTTGGTGTCCGATGTGTACGGCGGTTGCAGAACGTACGAAGAAATTAGATAAAAAGGGTAAGGTGAAATTTGTTTCATTTCGAGATGAAGATGTAGTTGAGAAGTATGAACTTTCTCAAGAACTACAAAGTAAGATGGAACAAAGATTGTATATTTTTAAAAATAATAAGTGGTATGACGGCATTCATAGCATACATGTATTAGCAAAGTCCATTCCATCTTATTGGTTTGCGGTGCCTTTTATAAAGCTATCTATCGTACTTGGATTTGGAAATAAAGTATATGATTATATCGCTAACAATAGAAAACTTGTCCCAGTTGGACATTGCCGCGGTGGGGTTTGTGAAATCCCTACAAAAAAATGAAATCATCGTTATCTTTCTTTTGCACCTATTAATAGAGCGTGATATGATGAATTTGGAATGAAAGTTGAAGGAGAGATTGCAAGATGTCAAATGCTTATGAAGAATACATGCGCCAAATGGTAATCCCAATGCGTCAAGAATTAGTGCGTTCTGGGTTTGAAGAGTTAACTACAGAAGAAGCTGTAACAGAATTTATTGAAAACACAACAGGTACAACTTTAGTAGTTGTAAACTCTGTTTGTGGTTGTGCAGCTGGTTTAGCACGTCCATCAGCAGGTCAAGCAGTTGTTCGTGCTGAAAAACAACCTGATCATCTTGTAACTGTATTCGCAGGTCAAGATAAAGATGCTACTGCAAAAATGCGTGAATACTTCGGAGAAATTCCTCCATCTTCACCATCTATGGCATTATTAAAAGGAAAAGAAGTTGTTCACTTCATTCACCGTCATGAAATTGAAGGTGCAACTATGGACGAAATTATTACGAACTTAGAGCAAGCTTTCGAAAAGAATTGCTAAAGAAGGGGGAGAGTAAATCTCCCTCTTTTCTTTATATAGAGGTGAAACAATGATAGTAACAACAGCAGGAAGAACGAATAAAGAAATGATAGATTATGCAAAGCGGGTAGCCGCAGAATTAAATCGTTCATTCGTTAAACGTAATGATATACCAGTACATAAACTGCATGAGCAGTATGAACAAGATGTACTTGTCGTAGGCAAAAATCGATTAGCCATTTATCCAAAAGGAACAGAGGAGTCGTTTTTCTTTCATCCAAACTCAGCGATGTTTCGTGTGAAGAGATTAATGCGCGGAGAACACGATCCGTTCGTACAAGCTGCTAAATTAGAAAGCGGAATGACAGTGTTAGATTGTACGCTCGGTATGGCATCAGATAGTATTGTGGCTAGCTATATTGTTGGTGAAAGCGGAAAAGTAACCGGACTTGAAGGCAATGAGTATATGGCTTATATTATGGAAAATGGTTTGAAAACATGGTCTTCATCCGTTTCTGAAATTGATAAAGCAATGCAACGAATTGATGTAAAGCAAACTGAGCATTACGCATTTTTAAAACAATGTGAAGATAATAGTTATGATGTCGTATATCTTGATCCGATGTTTGAAGAAACTGTTATAGAATCAGATGGAATAAAAGGATTAAAACACTTCGCTTTGTATCATGATATTACTGATGAAGCAATTGCGGAAGCGAAGCGTGTGGCTAGAAAGCGTGTCGTTCTGAAAGACCATTTCCGTAGTTCTAGATTTGAAAAACATAATTTTTACGTATACAAAAGAAAAAGTGCTAAGTTTCACTTTGGTGTAATTGACCCTTGCTAATTGTTTGAAAAGATGTATAATAAGCAATAATTAATTAAATATACTGTCTGTGATGAAGAGAGTAGTCTTTTTTAGAAGGAAAGCGAGCTAGGGATGGTGTGAGCCTAGTGCGGAAGAAAAAGATGAAGCGCACTTCGGAGATGCTTCTTGAACGAATAGTAGAGTAAGCCGAGGCCCCCTGTCCTCGTTATAAACGGGAAAGTGGTTCGTAATGAACAACAAGGGTGGTACCACGGGTTCAAACTCGTCTCTTTTTTAGAGACGAGTTTTTTGTATTTTAAAAATGAAGGAGGTTGTAGCATGGATTATAAAAAGCAGTTTGCAGAAAGTTTATCTAATATTTTTACGAATGAATTAACGCAAAAGCAAATTTTAGATTTAATTGAAACACCGAAACAAGATGAATTCGGAGATGTTGCATTTCCATGTTTTTCACTTGCGAAGCAATATAAAAAATCACCAGCTATTATCGCAAAGGAAGTTGCAGAGAAATTAAGTGATCCGTTTTTTGCGAAAGTAGAGGCTGTTGGTCCTTACGTAAATGTCTTTTTTAATCGTGAAACGGTAAGTGATGAAGTATTAAAAACGATTTTAGCGGAGAAAGAAGAGTACGGTCAAAATCATTTTGGATGTGAAAAGACTGTAGTTATCGATTATTCGTCTCCTAATATTGCGAAACCTTTTTCAATGGGGCATTTACGTTCTACAATGATTGGAAATTCACTGAAACATATCGCTGAAAAATGTGGCTATGAAGTTGTAGGGATTAATTATATTGGAGACTGGGGAACACAGTTTGGAAAGTTAATTACCGCTTATAAAAAATGGGGCAATGAAGCAGTAGTGAAAGAGGATCCAATCCGTGAACTATTTAAGTTATATGTTCAATTCCATGAAGAGGTAAAAGACAACGAAGAATTAGAAGAAGAAGGACGCGCTTGGTTTAAGAAATTAGAAGAAGGTGATGAAGAAGCTGTTGAGCTTTGGAATTGGTTCCGCCACGAATCTTTAAAAGAATTTTCTCGTATTTATGAACTTCTCGGTGTTGAATTTACTAATTTTCAAGGAGAAGCTTTTTATAATAATTTGATGGAAGATTTTATTGAGATTTTAGAAGAACATGATTTGCTTGAAGAGTCAGAAGGCGCGTTAGTCGTTAATTTAGAAGAAGAGGGAATGCCGCCTTGCTTAATTAGAAAATCCGACGGTGCAACGATTTACGCAACACGTGACTTAACGGCAGCGTTATACCGTCAAAACACATATGCATTTGATAAAGCGCTATATGTAGTTGGCCCAGAACAAAGTTTACACTTCAATCAATTTTTCACTGTATTAAAAAAGCTGGGTTACACTTGGGTTGACGGCATGGAACATGTACCGTTTGGGTTCATTTTAAAAGATGGTAAGAAAATGTCGACACGTAAAGGAAGAATTATTTTACTCGAAGAAGTACTTGAGGAAGCAATAGACCTTGCAAAACAAAATATTGAAGAGAAAAATCCAAATTTAAAACAGAAAGAAGAAGTAGCAAAGCAAGTCGGTGTTGGCGCAGTTATCTTCCACGATTTAAAAAATGAGCGTATGCACAATATCGAATTTTCATTAGAAAATATGCTAAAATTTGAAGGAGAAACAGGACCGTATGTACAGTACACACATGCACGTGCTTGCTCTATTTTAAGAAAAGAAAGTGTAGAATTTGAAACGTGTACGTTTGCATTAAAAGATGATTATAGCTGGAGCGTCGTAAAATTCCTAAATAAATTCCCGCAAATAATTGAAGCAGCTTTCAATAAAAATGAGCCATCGATTATTTCGAAATATATATTAGATGTAGCACAATCATTCAATAAATATTATGGTAATGTTCGTATATTAGAAGAGAGCAAAGAAAAAGACAGCAGACTCGCATTGGTTTATGCTGTGACGGTTGTATTAAAAGAAGGATTACGTTTACTTGGGGTGGAGGCACCTGAGGAGATGTAACATAGTAGTAAACTGACAAACTGGGTCTAGTATAAACCTGGTTTGTTTTTTTATTGGATATATATTTTTTTTGCAAAATCAATTAAAATCTTTTTAGAGAGGGTGATTCATATTGATTCGAACTTTTATTTTACAAATTCCTTGTCATAGAAGATTAGATAGGAGTTTTTTTAAACTACAAAAGTACATACCTTTATGTGCGCGTTGTACAGGCATGCTTATTGGTATTTTAATGTTTCCAATTTATTTTTATATGACACCTTCATTTCTTTTCGCAATCATACTATCATTTTTCGCTCAAATTCCGTTACTTATCGATGGGTTCACCCAAAAGTGGAAATGGAGAAGTAGCTCAAATTTGCTAAGAATAACTACTGGTGTATTAAGCGGTAATGGTATGGGATTATTCATTTCCTCTGGTGTTATATGGATATTATCTTAAGATATATAGTAATGGAGGTATTTACATAGATGTTCTGGATTTATTTAATTCTAATTTTTATTTCAGGCGGAAGTGGAATTGGTTTTATGACTCAAAATAAGTATACAGAAGCAATAATAGCTTTTGTTATTTGTATACTATTGTTTGGGCTACTGTATTATTATCTTAAAAGAAACAAAAGAAAGAGGAAAGCAGATTGTGACGATTTAGACTGTACGGATTGTTTTGATTGTGATTGTACTTGTTAAATTTTTCTTCCAAATAAAAAGCTAGTGTATTTTTAATAATACACTAGCTTTTTGCTTTGAAATTTTAAGAAAAGTGTAGGAATACGACTATTCTATAGAGAACTTTAGTTTTGTATATAAAAGGAGGCGTTAGATGTTGGAAACGTATGATTGGAACAATAAACTAACATATTTAAAAAACACGAGAGATTTATATTACAACGACGATTATGTAAGCTTTTTAGTAAATACAGTTTGGAAGATTACTAAGCCTGTACATATCGTTGAATACGGTTGTGGATATGGTTATTTAGGCTTAGTATTAATGCCATTACTTCCAAAAGGATCAAAGTATACCGGCATTGATAGTGGAGAAACTTTATTAGCTGAAGCGAGAGCGTTATTTCGTTTACTTCCATATGAGTCAGAATTTATGGAGGGGGATGCTACAGAAATAGAATTAAACGATAAATACGATATAGCAATCTGTCATGCTTTTTTGTTACATATGAGTTCACCAAAAACGATGCTAGAAAAAATGATACATTCAATTAAAAAGGGCGGAAAAATAATCTGTTTTGAACCACATTGGATATCAAATATGTCTTCATACTTTTTAAATGGAGAGAATCAATCGGAAATTATTAGGCTAGGAGCTTTGCAGAATTTATTTGAAAGTGACATGCAGAGAAGCGGAAAAGATGGAAATATTGGTATGAAAATACCGATGTTTTTAAGTGAACTAGGCGTAAAAAATATTCAATGTAGAGTAAGTGATAAAGTGAACTTTTTAGATTCTAATATGCATCATAATGATAAAAACGATTTGTATCAATCATTAAAAGAAGAAGGGATTGCTGGTAATCCCGGTGATAAGCAACAATTTGTAGAACGTTTAATAGACAGAGGATTAACATATGATGATGCGTTAGATCAATATGAAGCTGAACTCAAATTTTTTAGAGCGTTTCATCTACATTCCTCTTTAGTATATGCTCCGAATATGAAAATTACATTTGGTGAAATAGAATGTTAAAGGAGCAATACGATGAAAAATGTCGCTTAATGTCGGTAAGTCGATATTCGACATATAATCGCTGATATAATTTGAAAATCGCCGATAAAACGAAAGAATCGCTGATATATTTAAATTATCGCCGATATAATTTCATGTACTGATTTCAACTATATAAAAATAAGATCCATATGTTACGTTATTCCAGTTAATCAAACAAAATACAGAGAAAAACAATCAATTTTACTATATTTTGTTATAAATTCGAATAATATTAAATAATACTATCCATTATAGGAGATTTTAGTTGAATACCTACAATATGATGTGTAAAATCTAAGCAAGTAGCAGTTTAAATATAAATTTGAGGTGAATACATGCTAGATTTTGAGCAGTTAGATGCTTGTTTGAAAGACAAGAGATTTATAGATGGATTACAGGGAATAAATAATGAAATTTCATATATAAAAGAAACGAATACTTTATCTTATGTGAAAAAGTGGCTTGCTAATATTCCTTCACATAAGGAGTTTGATATATTAATACGTCTTACTGATGAAGGGCTTATGCACCAATACAGTTCATTCCTCATTCGCTATGCCTATAAAAAATTCCCAAATATGAGAACGCTCTCTTTATATTGTGATGAGTTAATTGATGAGCGGAAAATACTTGAAGTAGAACAGTTGTTAAAAGACTCATTAGAAGAGGTAAATAAAGAAGAGATAGACGTTGATCTTTTAGCGAAAACATATTTTACATTAGTACGATGTTTGTTGGAAATGAAACGAAATGAAGAAGCTCTTTTTTATATGCAAAAGGCAGAGGAGTACAGTGCACGTGCAGTATTTGATAAATGGGGCTACGTGTATATGCATACAGGTGAATGGGAGAAAGCAGAAGAACAATTTATAGCTGGTATGCAGCATAAAGATTGTGAAGAGTTATCTACCTATTTATTATCACAGTTATATGCGAATAAGGGAGAACAAAAACGTGCATTACAGCTAATTGATGATGCGATTGTAAAGTTCCCGCAAGTACCATATTTTCATTTTGAAAAGGTGAAATATTTATTAGATTTAGGGAAGTATGAAGAAATGTTAGTGGTAATTGATAACATAAATAAGCAGCTTCCTTATCATGCGTATAAAACTTACTTTGTACATTTACGTGCAGAAGCGCTTTACAAAATGAATAAAATTGTAGATTTACAACAGTTATTAAAAGAAGAAAAAAGTTTAAAAGAGTCTTTATATCATAATTTAGAAAAAAATCCAGATGGCAAAAAGGTTCACTTACCAATCGTTCCAATTGTACAAAAGGATAATTATTGTGTACCGACAAGTTTAGAAATGATGTTGCAGTTATGGGGAGACAAACGTACACAAGATGAGATAGCAGAGTTTATTTTTGATATGACGGGATCGAAGTTTTCAGATACTGTTTCTTATTTAGAAGAATTAGGTTATGAATATCGTTATTTTAAAGGGAATGTAGAAAATTATAAGAGACTGTTAGATCAGGGGATTCCCGTTTTATTAAGTATAGATATTGAGCATGCGTCACATGTGCAAGTGCTAGCTGGATACGATGATATGTTACAAGCTTTTTATGTTCAAGATCCGAATTTTATCGAACCAGTTATTGTGGAATATAGTAAGTTGCAAGAAAAATATCGTTATACAGGCTGCTTAGCGATTACGTTTGTTCCGAAAGAAAAAAAGGAACTACTATCATTTTTAAATGAAGAAGAACATCATTATTTTAAATCTATTTTTTCTTTAACAGATCATTTGGATGAACAAGATAAAGAGGGGATTCATGACTTAGTACAGTTTTTAAAAGGGACGAGTGATAATCCGAATACGTGGTTATATACGGTTAAGCATTTAGATGTTGAAGTAGATAAAGAATTTATTTTATATTGTATAGAAAAGTTAATGGAGAAATTTCCTAACTCAGATTTTGTTAAATTACATGGTGCACAGTGCTTTATTCGCCTTGAAGAGTTAGAAAAAGCTGGACACATGCTTGCGAGTGTTGAGAAGAAAAATAATCGTGCCTTATATCATTTCATAAACGGAAGGTATGCTTTTGAGCAGGAAAGTTATTTAGAAGCGATTTCAAGTTTTCGTTCCTCGTTACAATTAGACGCGGATCAGCCGATTGCTTGGAGTTTTCTCGCTTTATCATATATGTATATCGATCAATCTGAAAAGGCGTTGCAGTTTTCTCAAGTCGCCTTGGAACGTAGCCCTGAACGATTTACTTTAACGAATCACGGGTTAATATTAATAGATTTAGAAAGATATGAAGAAGCGTATGAAATCTTTAATGATTTGTTAAAAGAATATAAAAATGAAGCACATGTATGGTATGAGCGAGCGAGATGTGCGCATCATTTAGGGAAATTATATTTAGCGATAAAAGGGCTTAAAATAGCAATTCATTTGGATAGTAATGCACCATACATTTATACGAAACTTGCAGAAATATACGAATCTGATTTGAAGGATGAAGAAAGTACGAAAGAAGTTTTATTAAAAGGTATTGAGAATTGTGATGATAAGGCATCTCTATACGTAAAACTCGGTGACTACCATTTTCAAAAGGATAGTCTGGAAGAAGCGGAAACATCGTATACTCGTGCTTTAGAAGAAAATCATGATGATGTATATTCTCACTTCGGACTTACGCAAGTTTATATGGCAAGAGAACAATATAAGGAAGCAAAAGAATATATTCTCAGTATCGAAAAACAAATTGAAAAGAGCCAAGATTTCCTTATGAACGCTGGAATGGTTTTATGGGATGCTGAGGTTGAACTTGGTGGAAGTGAAGAAGGATTTAAAGTAGCATTGTCTAAGTTAGAGAGTGGTATAAAGCAGAGCGAATATAATGTAGCAAGTGCGTTAGATGAATATGTGAATCGAATGAAAGGAACGGTATTTGTACAACGAGGAATAGCATTCTTAAGAACGTTACAAAAAGAAAGAAATGACGTAAGTGAATATGGCTGTTATACAGGTATTTTATATGAGTCGATTGGACAGTACGGTCAGGCGATGAAAAGATATAATAAGGCGATAGAACAAAAAGAAACGGCATTACCGTATTACCGAATTGGTGAAACACTTATGGCATTAGGACAATTAACGGAAGCAAAACAAGCGTATGAAAGATGTTTAGAGCTTGATGGGAATTTCATTGGTGTACATTTACAGCTTGCGGAAATATATGAAAAAGAAGAAAATCGTTCTAAAGAACAAAGTCATATGGTTCAGGCGATGAAAGAAGAGCCGTTGCATATTAATATGGAATATTTGGCACAGCTTTCAGTAGAAATGAATCTTCAGGAAGAATTGCTGGCTGAACTAGAACAATTAGCGGACGAAGTACCTGAAATATGGCGATTAGATGCGATTGCATATGTGTATGGAGCAATGAATGAAATAGATAAAGAACAAGTACAGATTGAAGAGGCACTACGATTAGATGGCGAGCATACAGAAGTTTTATATCATTATGCAAAAGTATTAGTGAAAAATAGAAATGCAAAGGCAATTGAAATTGCGATGAAAGTGATACAAAAAGATGTAAATAATGAACGTATATTTGATGTATATGTAAAAGCGATAGAACAACATAAGAAATGGTCTAACATACGAGATTTTCTTCATATATTAAAAGTGAAAAAGGCAGACAGAAGTATGGCGTTTATGTATGCAGCATCTGCGGTTACAGAAAGGTGGATTGAACGTCAACAAAATGAACAGCCGAAGAAATCCATAATTACAAGAGCTTTTTATCGCATGAAAAACCGTGCGAAAGAAATTTCGATTATTACTACAATCATTGATTTATATGAAATCTCATTAAAGTTAAATCAAAAAAATAGTATGGCAGCGCAGCGATTTGCACTATTTTATGAGAATGTGGCGATGTATAAAGAGGCGATAGATGTATTGCAAACATCATTAGAAAGTAAATGGGATTACGATGTAGCCAAGCAACTTGTAAATCTTTTCATAGAGTGTGAGGAAGAAGATAGGTTACGGGATGCTGCAGAATTAACGAAGCAAATGGTTCGAGAGTTACCAGATGATTATGATACGCTTCTTTTACAAGCACAAGTATTCTTTAAAATGGGAGAAGAAAGAAAAGCAGAAAAGATTACTTTACAATTAACGGAGCAAACACCGTTTGTAAGTAGAGCGTTTCTTGCTTTAGGAGAAATATATCAAAGTCAAGAACGGTTTGAAGAGGCAATTCACGTATTAGAAAATGCTTCTATACATCATCCGAATGAAACAGCAATTCTTCTTTCTTTAGCATCTTCTTATCATGGTGCCGGCCAAACACGAAAGGCAGAAGAAATAGCAAATGAAGCATTAAAAATTGATGCGAGTGATTTGTTAGCAAGATATGATCGTGCTTGTTATTTAGCGCAGTTAAACAGAAATGAAGAGGCGAAGGAAGAGCTTGAAATTGTACTTCGTGAGGATGAGTCGGGATTTTTCGCTGAGCTTATAGAGGATGATGAAAATTTAGCAGCATTGCGAGAATTTGAAAAGTAATTGTATAACAATCACGAAAAAGGGTATAAATGAAAATATATTTTGAATTAGTTGACAATTTATTATCCAATGGCATAAAATAGCTTTTAACAAAGTATACAAATCTGAAGACGAGAAAGAGTAAAATAGTGTACTGTTCCACAGAGAGCCGGTATGTTGCTGAAAGCCGGTGTGCAGACGTTATTTGAAAATCATCTCCGAGGAGCCGAGGCTGAAAGTAAGTAAGCCCGGACGGATGTCTACCGTTACAAAGAACACGTATGATAGTACGTTGCTAAGTGCTATTAGCGAAGAGCTAATAGAATTAGGGTGGTAACGCGGTTAAACCCGTCCCTACTTCATAGGGACGGGTTTTTTGTGTGCTTTAAAACATAAAAAGGAGTGATTGTAGATGAAGAAAGTAGATGTAAAAGAGTCAGCTGTAGGGAGAGAAACACGTATTCGTAAGCAGTGGAACGAGCAAAGTATTTTCGAGCAATCAATTCAGAATCGAGAAGGCGCACAATCGTTTGTTTTTTATGAAGGACCACCAACGGCGAATGGATTACCGCATGTAGGTCATGCGCTTGGACGAACAATAAAAGATGTAGTAGCAAGATATAAAACGATGGCTGGTTATAAAGTGTTAAGAAAAGCGGGATGGGATACACACGGCTTACCTGTAGAATTAGGTGTTGAGAAACAACTTGGTATTTCTGGTAAACATGAAATCGAAGAGTATGGAATTGAACCATTTATTAAAAAGTGTAAAGAGAGTGTATTCACATATGAGAAGCAGTGGCGTGAATTCACTGAAAGCATCGGTTACTGGGTAGATATGGATGATCCATACGTTACGTTAGAGAATCCATATATCGAAAGTGTATGGCATATTTTAGGGACGATTCATGAAAAAGGATTATTGTATAAAGGGCATAGAGTTTCACCATATTGCCCAAGCTGTCAAACTTCACTAAGTTCACATGAGGTTGCCCAAGGGTATAAAACAGTAAAAGATTTAAGTGCAACAGTTAAATTTAAAGTGAAAGATAGTGAAAATGAATATTTCCTAGGTTGGACGACAACACCTTGGACACTTCCAGCCAATGTTGCACTCGCTGTACATCCAAATATGGAATACGTGAAAGCGAAACAAGAAGGGTATGTATACATTGTTGCGAAAGAACGTGTACAAGATGTATTAAAAGAAGACTATGAAGTATTATCTGTTCATAAAGGAGAAGAATTAGTAAATACTTCTTACACAGCACCGTTTCCAATGAAGGAAGTTACAAATGGTTACCACGTTATCGCAGCCGATTTTGTCACGGCAGATAGTGGTACAGGACTCGTTCATATCGCACCGGCATACGGGGAAGACGATTATAGAGTCGTTCAAAGTGAAGGATTGTCATTCTTGCATGTTGTAGATGAGAAAGGTGAGTATACAGAGGCAGTACCATTTTTGAAAGGTAAATTTGTTAAAGATAGTGACGTAGATATCGTTCGTTATTTAGCGAAGGAAGGCTTACTATACCATAAAGAAAAGTATGAACATAGCTACCCGCATTGCTGGCGCTGTGATTCACCACTTCTTTATTATGCAGGAGAGAGTTGGTTAATCCGAACAACTGCAATTAAGGATACATTTTTACAAAATAACGATACTGTTACTTGGTATCCAGACCATATGAAACATGGACGCTTTGGTAAGTTTTTAGAAAATATGGTGGACTGGAATATTAGCCGAAATAGATATTGGGGAACACCATTAAACGTATGGGAATGTGAAAGTTGCGATCATCAATTCGCACCGAAAAGCATTGCTGATTTAAGAAAGCATAGTACGAAAGAAACACCTGAAGATTTAGAATTGCATAAGCCGTATGTAGATGAAGTACAAGTTAGCTGCGAAAAATGCGGAGGTGCGATGAATCGTACACCAGAAGTAATTGATGTTTGGTTTGATAGTGGTTCGATGCCATTTGCGCAATATCATTATCCGTTTGAAAATAAAGAGTTATTTGAAGATCAGTTTCCAGCAGATGTAATTGCAGAAGGCATTGATCAAACACGCGGCTGGTTTTATAGTTTATTAGCAGTATCGGCACTATATACAGGAAAAGTGCCTTATAAACGAGTGTTATCACTAGGGCATGTATTAGATGAAGAAGGACAGAAAATGTCTAAAAGTAAAGGGAATGCACTAGATCCAGTTGATTTAGTAAATCAGTTTGGTGCAGATGCTTTAAGATGGGCACTTCTCGTTGACAGTGCTCCGTGGAATGCGAAGCGTTTTTCTGAAAGAACAGTATTGGAAGCGAAATCTAAGTTTGTAGATACATTAGTCAATGTGTATAGCTTCTACGTTTTATATGCAAATTTAGATGAGTATAATCCAGATGAAACATATGACGTAAAGCGAACGAAATTGGATGAATGGGTATTATCAAGATTGCATAGTACAACGAAAAAAGTGAGAACTGCACTTGATGATTATCAATTTACGAATGCAGCTCGTGAAATCGCGACGCTTGTAGATGAAGTAAGTAATTGGTACGTAAGGCGATCGCGTAATCGTTTCTGGGAGTCTGGTATGAATGCTGAAAAAGCAGCTGCGTATGAGACACTTCATGAAGTACTTGTGACAATTAGTAAATTAATTGCACCATTTACACCGTTTGTCGCTGAAGATATTCATTTGAATTTAACTGGAAGTAGCGTTCATTTAGAGGATTATCCAGTTGTAAATGAATCACTACTTCAGCCGAAATTAGAAGCGGAAATGGATGCAGTTTTACAAGTTGTTGAACTTGGAAGAAGTAATCGTAATCAGCATTCTTTAAAAGTAAAACAGCCGTTAGCGGAACTTGTATTACTTGAGCATAATGAAAATGATATGGATTGGGAATCTTATCGTGATATCGTCATGGATGAGTTAAATGTGAAGGCGTTCCATGTTGAACTTGATGAAACGAAATACACGTCCTATCAATTAAAGCTGAATTTTAAAACGGCTGGGCCGAAGTTCGGTAAAAATGTGAATGCAGTAAATGACTGGCTAAAACAATTATCACAAGACGAGGTACAAAACTTTGTCACTACAGAAAGAGCAGTTTACGAAGCAGCATCAGGAGAAGAAGTAGTTGTAACGACTGAAGATGTATTAGTAGAGAAAGTTGCAAAATCTGGATTCTCTAATACAACTAACGGACAATATACAGTAATGTTAGATACGAATGTGACGGAAGAATTGCTACAAGAAGGGGTAGCACGTGAATTCATTCGCGCCGTTCAAGAATATCGTAAACAGTTGAATTTACCTGTTAATTTACGAGTAGATGTAATTCTTGATACAGAGGAAGAACTGCAGCAAACATTAACGAATCATAAACAGTTGTTGGAAGAAAACTTACTCGTTAAACAATTTACATTTGGTCACTTAACGAATGAAGATGATGAACTATCTTTAGGTGAGACGAAAGTTCGTATTAAATTAAGCGCGACTAAGTAAAGAAAAGGAAGTTGGAATCATTCCAACTTCCTTTTTTGTATGATAGATATTTATCCGGCTAATTTTTTCATAATCGATTCGATAGGACCTCAAGAAAATTTCTTTCTAAAGTATTGTTTTCGCTTTACACATAAATATTGAGAAAATTTCACGCCCCCTGAATGGAAAGGTAATAGAATTGTTCATAGAGAATTACTCGTAGATTCAATTTTTATTCCCCCCATTTTATGGGGAATGATTGCCTAGTGGTAATGGGATAAGGTTGAGCTACTTTATTAGGGGGAGTGGTTCTATGTTTAATAAAAAAATGGTGGCAATGGCAATGACTGTGCCGTTAGTAATGGGGACGATTACTACAGTTTCCGCATTGGAAAAACAACAGCAAGTAAAGCTAGAAGCTTATTCGCCGCAGAAAAAAGCAACTGAATATTTAAAAGAAAATGCTGCGCAGTATGGATTAAAAGCAGACCTTTCAGACTTACAATATATTTCTACAACAGAAACGTCAGTAGCTTCATATGTTAGGTTCCAACAAGTTGTGAATGGTGCGCCTGTATTTTCAAAACAAATTACAGTTACTCTTAACGGTGAGGGAAAAGGAGTACTTGCTGTTTCTGATTATCAA
Organism: Bacillus sp. (in: firmicutes); assembly: GCF_031983925.1. Lineage (NCBI taxonomy): Bacteria > Bacillati > Bacillota > Bacilli > Caryophanales > Bacillaceae > Bacillus > Bacillus sp. (in: firmicutes). The sequence continues at coordinate 778,749 of NZ_DALYZR010000001.1, forward strand.
TCTGTTAAAGGTGTGAAGGAAGCTACGACAAAAATTAGTGAAAAAGATGCAATACAAAAATCAATGGCGTATGTTGGAGAAGTAAGTGAACAAAACTTATGGGCTCCTACAGAGAAGGAATTTGGATATATTGTTGAAGAGGGAATTGCTCGTCCAGTATATAAAGTTGTAGTCCATTCTAATAACCCGTTTGGTGCATGGGAAACATTTATTGATGCTGAAAACGGAAAGTTAATTAAAAAGGTTGATATAAACCGAAAAGCAGAAGGGTCAGGAAAAGTATTTTTACCTAATCCTGTCGTATCAAGCGGGAGTTTAGCAGGATTAAAGGATAACAATGATGCGGATTCTCCAGCGTTAACGAATCAATTAAAAACGGTCACTTTAAAAGGCTTAGATGGGACAGGATTTTTAATTGGAGAGTATGTAACCATTTCTTCAAAAGCAAAAACGAAATCTACAAACTTACAATTTAACTATACACGCGCAAATGATAGCTTTGAAGATGTCATGTCGTATTATCATATCGATACTTTGCAACGTTACATTCAAAGTTTAGGTTTTAAAAATATTAATAATCGCTCTATTAAAGTGAATGTAAATGGAACGACGGCGGACAACTCATTTTATTCTCCGACAACGAAAGCTTTAACATTTGGTACTGGCGGAGTAGATGATGCAGAAGATGCGGGTATTATCGCACATGAATATGGACATTCGATTCAAGATAATCAAGTTCCTGGTTTTGGTAGTTCGGCAGAAGGCGGAGCGATGGGAGAAGGATTTGGAGACTTCTTAGGTGCTACGTATGAAGATGCAGTATCAACTACAGGGTACGGAAAAGCATGTGTTGGAGAATGGGATGCGACTGCTTATTCTAGTTCAGATCCAACGTGCTTACGCCGATTAGATAATAATAAAGTGTATCCGAAAGATATTACGAATGAAGTACATGATGATGGAGAAATTTGGGCACAAGGCCAATATGAAATGGCGCAAGCATTTGGTCGTGATGTAGCAACGAAAATTATTTTACAATCGCACTGGTCGTTAACACCAAACTCTAAATTCAGTGATGGAGCAAAAGCGATTAAGCAAGCGGATGCTCTTTTATATGGCGGACAACATGCTGCGGATATCGATCGTATTTGGGCAGCGAGAGGAATTAGTACGAATTAATATAAAAAGTCGTGGCATGTATAAGCCACGACTTTTTAATTTGCTTAAGAACTGGTACTAGTAAAGTAAGCTATATGAATGATAATGTGAATTTATTCGCATTTCATTTGTTTTTTTCGTCTTTAAAAACAAAATGCTCTTTAAATTTTCTAGACTCTACTTTTTGACCATTTCTCATGGAGCGGAAAGGGTGTTCTTGCCAAGTAATAATTACATCAACTTCATCCGCTTTTGTAGAAAGTGGAAAATTAGCATGTTCAAATCCAGTTTTTCCACTTGCTAAACGACTTTCCTTTAGAGAAAAGAGTTCATATTTCGTTTTTGTTTTTGGTTCGTTGCGGAATACTTCGACTTGTACGTTATATACTTCACTGTTTCCAACATTTTTTACTGAAAATTGATAAGTTTGGAATTCATCTTTTTTAGCTTGAAGCTTTTTTTTGTTTACTTTTTTCGGTTCAGCAATATTCACTTGCCATTGATCAGAGTTTTGAGAGATAGGTAAAGATTTTGGTGAATAGGCGTACGTTTCATTCACTACGATTAGGCATAACAAAAGAAGAAAGAAACTAATCGCTTTTTTCATATAAACACCTCGCTATAAAATTTTTATTAATATGCGTAAATAAAACGGTAAATATGTAATTAAATGGAAAAAGGTGATACTTTGATTCAAATGAATTTGAAAAAACTTGAAAAAGTAGTAAATGGTGAAGGATTACAAGAATCGTTTCATCTTATCGAGATGCATGGTGTCTGCATAGATTCCAAAAACATGAAAGAAGGAAATTTATTTGTTCCAATCATTAGGGTGAAAGATGGGCATGAGTATGTGAAAGAAGCAATGGATAATGGAGCTGTCGCTTCCTTATGGAAAAAGTCTTACGGTACTCCGCCAAAAGGGATTCCAATTATATTTGTAGATGACACTTTGTTTGCTTTGCAACAATTGGCACAATTTTATCGAAGAGAGCTAAATGTAAAAGTAATAGGAATTACAGGTAGTAATGGCAAGACTACGGTAAAAGATATAATAGGAGGTATTTTAAGTTCAACTTATCGAGTGCATAAAACAAAAGGTAATTTTAATAGTCAAATCGGTTTGCCGTTAACAATTTTAGAGATGAAACGAGATACAGAGTTTTTAATACTTGAAATGGGAATGAGTGAAAAAGGACAAATTCGAAATTTATCACGAATAGCACAGCCAGATGTAGCGATTATTACAATGATTGGACAGTCACATCTAGAGACGCTTGGATCAAGAGAAGAGATTGCAAAGGCTAAATTTGAAATTATAGACGGATTAAATGACGATGGACTGTTCCTATATAATGGCGATGAGCCATTACTTTCTCAAAATATTAATATGCTAGGTATAGAAAGTAAGTCATTTGGTGGAAAGTATACAAATGATTTGTTTCCAACGAACGTACAATTAGATGAATATGGTGTTCATTTTAAATTAAATAATACAAAAATACAGTACGATGTTCCCTTACATGGAAAACATAATATTTTAAATGCGATTGTCGGAATTGCTGTAGGGCAATTTTACAAAGTCCCTATAGAAAAAATACAAGAAGCATTGCAGCAAATAAATATTACACAAATGCGCTTTCAGTTTTTAACCGCTAAAACAGGTTTTACAATTATTAACGATGCATGGAATGCAAGTCCCTCCTCAATGAAGGCTGCAATTGAAACGTTACAGAAATTAAATGCCTATGAGAAAAAAATAATCGTAATTGGGGATATGTTGGAGTTAGGGAAGGAAGCTAAAACATATCATAGAGAAATTGGTAAAATGTTAAATGAAGAGAGCATCCAATATGTATTTACGTATGGAGCGTTATCTGAAATCGTAGCGGAAGAAGCAAGAAAGAACTATCATACAGAAAAAGTACAGTCATTTGATAATAAAGACGAGATAGCAGAGGAAATATTGAAAGTTATAACGAAAAAGGATGTTGTTTTATTGAAAGGTTCACGTGGAATGGCTTTAGAGGAGATTGTACAAAACTGGATGTGAAAAATTTAAATATATTTAAAAATTACTTGCAATTTATAAACCGAAGAGATAGAATACTCTGTAAATATAAAAAGTGATGATCAGGAAAAGTACATGATGCAAAGGTCTACAGAGAGCAATCGGTTGCTGAGAAGATTGTGATACCGCATGATGGAAAGACACCTGTGAGTGTTGCTTTGAACGTGATAATTAGTAAAAGCAAACGGTACCTACCGTTATCAGGACTAAGATGGTCATTATGACAATTTGGGTGGTACCGCGGAAAAATCCGTCCCTATTTATAGGGGCGGATTTTTGTATTCTTTGAAAGGAGGTGAGTGACCGTGGATGATGACGATGATAACAATAACGTAAATAAATATAAATTTACTGGAGGGAAATGTAATGAAGCGTTCACTCACAAAAGAATGTACAAAGCAAAGGGGAAAAGTTGTATTACTTCAAGGATGGGTAAAAAAGATTCGTCATCTAGGTAATGTTAGTTTTTTATTAATAAGGGATCGATCAGGGGTTATGCAATGCGTATTAGAAAACAAGCTAGCTGGATTTAAAGTAGATGTGGAAAGTGTTGTTCAAGTCGTAGGCCAAATAGTAGAGACTTCGAAAACAGAATTAGGGATTGAAGTGCTTGCTCACGAAGTGAAAATATTAAATGGCGCAGAACCACTTCCATTTGAAATAAATAAAAAGAAGTTACAAGTCGGCTTAGATCAACTACTGAATGAACGGGTATTATCATTAAGACATGAGCGAACCGCGGCTATATTTAAAGTGAAATCTACGCTCGTCCAGAGCTTTAGTGAATTCCTTATAGAGAACGATTTCACACGTATATTTACTCCAAAAATTGTTTCGCAGGGGGCAGAAGGAGGAGCAAATGTTTTTAAGCTGCCATACTTCCAAAAAGAAGCGTATTTAGCTCAATCACCACAGTTTTATAAGCAAATGATGGTAGCGGGAGGATTAGAACGTGTTTTTGAAATTGCACCTGTATATAGAGCGGAACATCACAATTCTTCCCGTCATTTAAATGAATATATATCGTTAGACGTAGAGATTGGCTTTATAAATGATTTTCATGAAGTGATGCAATTAGAAACGGATGTTTTAAGATATATGTTTCAACAAGTAGCAAAAAACTGTGAAAAAGAGCTACAACTATTACAAATAGGAATACCTGTTATTACTGAAATACCGAAAATTACATTGTTACAAGCACAAGAAATCTTGAAAAGTAAGTATCGTAAAGAATCTCCTGTAGGGGATTTAGATACAGAAGGTGAAAAGCTACTAGGGAAATATGTGAAGGAAACATATAAGAGTGAATTTGTTTTCATTACACATTATCCGAAAGAAGCGAGACCGATGTATACGATGCCGAATAACGAGAATCCAACTATTACTGATTCGTTTGACTTACTATATAAAGGATTAGAAATAACTTCAGGGGCACAGAGAATTCATAATTATGAAATGTTACTAGCTTCTTTTAAAGAAAAAGGATTACATCCAGATACATTTCAATCTTATTTAAATACATTCCGATACGGTTGTCCCCCGCACGGTGGTTTTGGAATTGGATTAGAGAGAATTGTATACAAACTGTTAGAATTAACAAATGTACGAGAGGCGAGTGCTTTTCCAAGGGACTGTACGCGTCTTATACCGTAAAAAGAATCTTCGCGATTATCGCGAAGATTCTTTTTTATAGTTTGCCTGAAAAGGTGAAAATCTAGACTCTTTCTTTTGCTAATAAGCTTAGTAAAAGTCAGTTGAAATATGAATCATTTCGACAAAAAATCAATATCCCCCTTGACAGTTACAAATATAATCGATATACTTCATATTAATTTCAAAAGAAAATATATTCTAAATATTAAAATGTGTTGAATAGGAGTAGTAAGGTCGTATATTTGTACAGAGAGCTATGGGTTGGTGTGACATAGTCAAATGACATCCTGAACTCGCCTAGGAGCAGTAAGGTGGAACGGAATCACATTCTTAGTAAATCTTAACGGTTAACCTTCGATATTAGGTTTGTAATCAAACGATTACTACTAAGGTGGATTCATAATAGAATCAATAAGAGTGGTACCGCGTTAAGCAAATGGCTTAGCGTCTCTTTATATAGAGACGCTAAGCCATTTTTTTATTTTATAGAAATAGAAATGGAGGGTTTATTTGAATTGGTCTATATAATTTGATTATTTATATAAATAAATTTAAATAGGAGGAAAATAAGATGAAACAGACAGAGCAATGGACTTCGAAATTAGGTTTTATAATGGCTGCAGCAGGATCGGCAATTGGACTTGGCGCAATATGGAAGTTTCCTTATATCGCTGGGAAGAGCGGGGGAGGAGCATTCTTTTTAATCTTTATATTATTTACTGTATTAATTGGATTACCACTACTTATAGCTGAATTTATGATTGGACGCAGTACGCAGAAACAAGCAGTTGGCGCATTTAAAAGTATTGCACCAAATACAGGATGGCACTGGATTGGACGCCTTGGTGTTGGAACGTGTTTTATATTACTTTCGTTTTATAGTGTTGTAGGTGGATGGGTATTCATTTATTTATTCAGAGGAGTAACGGGACAACTTATTACTCCAGGACAAAATTACGGTGCATTATTTACTGAAACAATTGGAAATCCGGCTTGGGCAATTATGGGACATTTCGCTTTTATGTTCATTACGATTTGGGTCGTATCAAAAGGTGTACAAAACGGAATTGAAAAGGCAAGTAAATATATGTTGCCAGCGTTGTTCGTTTTATTTGTCGCTCTTATTATTCGTTCATTAACACTTGATAATGCAATGAAAGGTGTGAAGTTTTTCTTACAACCAGATTTTTCAAAGATTACTTCAGAAAGTATTTTGTTCGCAATGGGTCAATCATTCTTTGCGATTAGTATCGGGATTTCGATAATGGTCACATATAGTTCCTATTTAAATAAAAAAGAAAGTTTACCAAAATCAGCAATAACAATCGTTGGGTTGAATTTATTTGTTTCATTATTTGCGGGTCTTGCTATTTTTCCAGCTGTATTTTCATTAGGAATGGAACCAACAGAAGGGCCTGGATTACTATTTATCGTATTACCATCTGTATTTAGTCAAATTCCATTTGGTGGGTTTTTCTTAACAGTATTCCTTGCACTATTTACATTTGCGACATTAACATCGGCATTTTCTTTACTAGAGACAGTTGTTTCAGCATTAGCAAATGGGGAACAAGAAAAGAGAACGAAATTATCATGGATGATCGGTTTCGGCATTTTCTTAGTAGGTATACCATCAGCGTTATCATTTGGAATATGGAGTGATATTACGATTTTCGGAAAGAATATTTTTGATGCAGTAGACTTCTTATCTAGTAATATATTAATGCCACTTGGTGCACTATTTATTAGTATTTTCGTTTCATTTAAAATGGAAAACAAGGTATTAGAAGCAGAGTTTTTTGTAGGTGGTAATTATGGAAAGAAAGTATTTACTTGTTGGGCGTTTTTACTTCGATTTGTAGCACCACTCGCAATCATTATCGTCTTTTTAAATGTAATAGGGATTATTTAACAGCAGATGTTATAATATTCAGTAAAAAAAGAAGGTGATGATCATAAAGGCGAATTTGATAGAAACAGGGGAATACATGCATATTAGAGGGAAAAAGCTATACGTTGAAACACATGGAAATCCTAAAAATAAGCCAGTTCTATACTTGCATGGTGGACCAGGGGAAAGTTGCTCGGATTTTTCATTTCATCAAGCGGAACGTTTAAAAGATTCTTTATATGTAATTATGATAGATCAAAGAGGTGTTTGTCGCTCAGAAAAAATTACTGAAGACGAAGCTTTTGGATTAAATGATTTGATTGAAGACTGTGAGGAATTAAAAAAAGTATTACAAATTGAGAAGTGGTCTGTAATTGGACATTCTTTCGGTGGATATTTAGCATTGTTATATGCATCGATATATCCAAGTTCAATAGAGAAAATAATATTTGAAGGACCAACTTTCGATTTCGCATTAACAAGTAGGGCTTTGTTACAAAAGGCAGGGCATTTATTAAAAAAGTATGGAAAAGAAGAAGTAGCAAAAGAGTGCTTTGCTTATTCATCTAGCGATGCTTGTTCAAAAGAGTTGTTAGAAGCTTATATAAGAATAAGTGATGAATTAGAAGAAAAAAGAATGGAACTTTACAATTATAAGGAAGATGTGACAGACGAGAGTTTATATAGTGATGAAGAGTGGGAAGAATTTTCAAATCGCTCCAAGATTCATTTTGATAGATTAAAATTAGAAGGAGCATTTCATACTTCATTATTACGAAAAATAAAAGATGTACAAAATCCAATGCTATTAATTGTAGGAAAACATGATGTAGTAACGTGTGAAAAACAAATTGAAATATTTAATAAAGATGCCCGAAACGGCAAGTATATCGTATTTGAAGAGAGCGGTCATTCACCTCATTATGAGGAAGCAGATAGATTTGCAGAAACAGTCATACATTTTTTGAAATGAAGAAAAGGGTGCTTCTCTAAATAAGAAGCATCCTTTCTAAATTTCTGGATATGTGATTGTAATGCTAGGCCACTTACTTTGCCAATTCTTTTTTATAACTCTGTTTTTGTATATATGTAATCGTTCTTTTGATTCAAGAAAATGAGCTGTTGGTCTCACTTGTAAGGAAAGGACATCTTCAATACCGCACGGAGCTGTTAATATAACATTGTTTTTTTCGTCTAATGTAACCCCTAAAGCCGTTGCTGTTTCAGGAAATTTAGAAATAGCATCAACAGAAGAAGAGTACGGTAGCATATTATTCACTACATGCATACGAGCTTGATTTTTTACTGACCAAGGTATAGAGGCATCCAAATTTATTAGTTTCTTTTCTAATAATTGTTCGTATATCTCATCTTTACGAAAAGGGTCAAAATAAATGACATCAACGTCTGGTGTAGTTGTTCTTATTTCGTAGTTATGTAAAGTATCCCAAATTTTAGAACGAACAAACCCGGCGCAAATCCACCAATCAGGTAGCTCAAGTGATTTTGCTAATTGTAATACGTTCATCATCCATTCGTCGTTTTCTATTAAGCGAATGATATGTTGCTCTGTTTGGATATTCATTGATATATTCACCTTTCTAGTAAATTAATGTATTAGTTCAATAATCCATAAAATCCAGTAAGCACCTGGTACAAATAGTAGTTGTGCTAATAATGTACCGAAAAGTCTAGAAATCATTAGCCAACCGTACATTTTACTCATAGACTCAGCACCATTCTCTGATTGTAAAGCACGTTCTGTTAAAAGAGCGATGCGTGGATCGAGTAGTACGGTTAATAAAATTGTAGCAAAACCATTTACAAGACCAGAAGCTGTACTTGCGTTTGTTGCATAATCTGGATTTAGAAAAGAAGCGTAAAGGGCAGAAAGAACACCTGCTGTATAAATAGCAGTAGCAAACATATTAATAAGCATAATACGTTTTGGAATACCACCAATGCGTAGTCTATGAATCATTTCTAACTTTGGAAACCGTACATATTTTTTTGTGTACTTTAACTTTTGAATGTTATTCGTCTTCATCATTCGAATGAATGAACCATCTGTTTCAAAATTTTGAATGACGTATCCAAATAGTTTTGTCAAAGTTGGATACAGTATAATTGCAAGTAATGTACCGATAGAAGCAGATAATAGAACGAGACGTATAATATGCTCTAAATCAATAGAAGAATCTAGTTTTGCTTCATCGACAATACCACCGATTAAAAAGGCTTGTAGTAAGTTAGATGTTCTAGAAATAAGCAGTACCATTCCTACGACGGATAAGGCAACGGCAATCTTTTTTAAACGTACACCAGCTAATCGAATACTATAAGAGCTAGTTTCAACCGCATGGATAATAATTGTGAAAGCCATTATAAAAATTAACGTAATTGACATTTGTTTCACCAGTTTCTATTAAAATAATTGTAACTTTTTCACTTTACCATATGTATCTTTTTTTTGTAACTGAAAGTATGTGACATAGGAAAAGTAATTTTTCAGAAAAAAAGATAATGATAGTATTATAATAAAAGCGGTAATAGGAAAAGCTGTTATAGGTTACTTATAAAGTAAAATGAGTGGGGGATTGAAACGTGTACACAACATATTTATTTGATTTAGATGGAACATTGACGGATCCGAAAGAAGGGATTGTCAATTCAGTATTGTATGCATTAAAAAAGGTTGGCATTGAAGAATTACATATAAGCGAGTTAGATTCATTTATTGGTCCACCCATCCAGCAATCATTTGTAGAGAGATATAATATGAATGAAGGAGAAGTTGAACGAGCTGTTTTTTATTTCAGAGAATATTTAAAGCAACGTGGATTGTTGGAGAATAATGTTTACGAGGGTATTCCAAATCTTTTAAAACAATTAAAAGATACTGGAAATCGTTTATTTATAGCAACTTCAAAGCCTACTATATTTGCTGAACAAGTTATAGAGCATTTTCAACTAACAAATTATTTCGAAGGTATCATTGGAAGTAATTTAGATGGTACAAGAATAAAAAAAGAAGAAATCATTGCTCATATTTTACAAACAAATGAAGAACTTAATAAAGAAGAAATTGTTATGATTGGAGATAGAAAGCACGATATAATCGGTGCGAATCATAATGAAATTGCATCGATCGGCGTTTTATATGGCTATGGTAGTGAAACGGAATTGACTGAAGTTGGTGCGACTCATATAGTAAATAATGTAAAAGAACTAAATCATTTTTGTTTAGAAAATAGTTTGATAAAGAAGTAAATATAGAGACTAATAATCCCTTTATAACGTATGATGATGAAATCGTTTTTTGTTTAAAGGGATTTTTCATATGTAATCGAATACTTATAATTAGACATTTTTAGCATGAAAAATTTGTATGAATAAGAGGAGGGATGTCAGAATCAAAAGATTAGTAGTAGAAGTTTATCAATAAAAGTTCGAATTTTCTGTTAAAGGAGGAGGTATAATTGGAGCTAGTTATTATATTATTAGCACTTAGTTTACTTATGTTTGTAGCTTATAGAGGCTTTTCTGTTATTTTATTTGCACCGATTTTTGCTTTATTTGCGGTATTTTTGACAGAGCCTAGTTTTGTATTACCTTTCTTTTCGAATATTTTTATGGAGAAAATGGTAGGTTTTATTAAACTATATTTTCCTGTATTTTTACTTGGAGCAATATTTGGGAAAGTAGTAGAAATGTCAGGAATTGCGGACTCAATTGCAAAGACAATTATAGAGTTGGTTGGTGAAAAACGTACGATATTAGCAATTGTATTAATGGGGGCTATTTTAACGTATAGCGGTGTTAGTGTGTATGTAGTAGTGTTTGCTGTATATCCATTCGCAGCAAAGCTGTTTCGACAAGCGAATATTCCAAAACGTTTAATCCCTGGAACGATTGTTCTTGGAGCAGTCACGTTTACGATGGATGCGCTACCTGGATCACCACAAATTCAAAACGTAATACCTACAACTTTTTTCAAAACGGACATTTATGCTGCACCGATACTTGGAATTGTAGGAGCAATTTTTGTTCTTACATTAGGTTTACTATATTTAGAGAGTAGACGTAAGAAGGCAAAGGCAGCAGGAGAAGGATATTTTGGTTTTAACGATGGGAATACGGAAATGGCAGCTTCTTTACAAGCAGAACAAAAAGATATGCAGCTGGTTAAAAATATTGAAATTACAAGAGCGCAGCAAGTAATTGCTTTTATACCACTTATTTTAGTAGGTGTAATGAATAAAGTTTTTACTATCATGATACCGAAGTGGTATCCGAATGGTTTTGATTTTTCTGCAATTGGTATGAAAGCATTTGGAAAAGTAGAATTAAGTGCAGTAGTTGGAATCTGGTCAGTAGAATTAGCACTTATTATAGGTATAGTAACAACGTTATTATTATATTGGAAACGAGTAGTAACAGGATTCCAAGCTGGATTGAATACAAGTATTGGCGGAGCGCTACTTGCAACAATGAATACAGGAGCTGAGTTTGGATTCGGTGGTGTTATCGCAGCATTGCCAGGTTTTGCGATTATGAGAGATGGCATTTCTGCCACGTTTACAAATCCGCTAGTGAATGGAGCAGTCACGACGAATATTTTAGCTGGCATTACAGGTTCTGCATCAGGAGGAATGGGAATCGTTTTAAGTGCAATGGGAGATAAGTTTATTGCAGCAGCTAATCAATTTGATATTCCGTTAGAAGTAATGCATCGTATCGTATCAATGGCATCAGGAGGAATGGATACATTACCACATAACGGAGCTATCATTACTATTCTTACAGTAACTGGGTTAACACATAAACAATCTTATAAAGATATATTTGCTATTACAGTTTTGAAAACGTTTGCTGTATTTTTAGTTATCGCGTTCTATACTTTAACAGGAATTTATTAAATAGATATTTTATAGACGAAAATATTAATTAGGGAAAGAAGAGGTGGAGTACTTGCAAGAAGTTGCTGAATTTCGTATGCCGAAGTCTGTATTATATGGAAGAAATTCGCTTGAAAAACTGGGGGAACAATCCAAGAAGTTTGGAAAAAGAGCTTTTATAGTAACTGATACAATTATGGAGAATTTAGGATATGTTGAGAGTTGTATACAACAATTAAATACAAAAGGTATTACCGTTATTACATATAATAAAGTAAATGCTGAGCCTACAAATATACATGTGTTAGAGGCGTTAACTATTTGTAAAGAGGAAAAGTGTGATTTTATTATCGGTCTTGGTGGTGGAAGTTGTATTGATGCAGCAAAAGCAGTTGCGGTGTTATATACAAATGGCGGAGAAGTAGAAGATTATGTCCAAAAGGATATGGAAATAGACAATGATCCGCTACCGCTCATTGCAATTCCAACAACTTCGGGTACTGGGTCAGAAGTAACAAGTGTAGCAGTAATTACGAATAAACGAACAGATGTAAAAATGATGATGAAACATCCGAGTTTTACCCCGCAAGTAGCGATTATTGATCCGATTTTAACACGTTCTGTACCACCTCATATTACAGCAGCAACAGGGATAGATGCATTATGTCATGCAGTCGAAGCATATATTTCTAAAGTTTCACAATCACTTACAGATGTACTCGCTCTTTCCGCTATTGAAAGTATTATGAAATATTTACGTATTGCATATGAAGATGGAGAGAATATGGAGGCAAGAGAAGCGATGATGATTGCTTCCTTACAAGCTGTAATTGCATTTTCAAACGCATCTGTTACATTAGTTCATGGAATGTCAAGACCAGTAGGAGCGTTATTTCATGTACCACATGGTATATCAAATGCAATACTATTACCTACAGTTTTAGAGTATACAAAAGTGAGTGCAGTAAAAAGACTAGCAGAAATTGGACGCTGTTTAAATAAAGATATGTATTCCTATTGTGATGAAGAAGTAGCCGATTACACGCTCGGGGAAATAAAAAAACTTTGCTTTGATCTTCGTATTCCAAATTTAAAAGAATACGGAATTGGTGAGGTTGAATTTGAAAAAGCTATTTCTAAAATGGCATCAGATGCAATTGAAAGTGGAAGTCCAGCAAATAATCCACGAGTACCATCCTATGATGAAATTAAACAGTTGTATCGAGAATGTTTTCATTATCGATATGAAGATTCTATAAAAACATTAGAGTTTTAATTTCAGAATATTCTTATAAAATTTCCTTGGAAATAGTTAAAACAAGACTTTATATTTTTAACGTAAAGTCTTGTTTTATTATGTATAATATACATAATAAAATGTTTGAATCAGGTTATAAAAATAGTGTGAGGTGGGTGTAGGTTTAATGAAAATGATAGGTCTTATTGGTGGTATGAGTTGGGAATCAACTGCTGAATATTATCGAATCATAAATGAAGAAATAAAAAGTAGATTAGGTGGGTTACATTCAGCTAAATGTTTAATTAATAGTGTAGACTTTGAAGAGATTGAAGGATTCCAGTCTAGCGGTGATTGGGATAGTGCAGGAGAAATTCTAGGGAATGCAGCATATTCATTACAAATGGGAGGCGCAGACTTTATTATTATTTGCACAAATACAATGCATAAAGTAATTGAGAAAATAAAGGAGAATATTCATATTCCAGTTTTACATATCGCAGATGCAACTGCGAAAGAAATGAAAAGAAAAGGTATTCAAACTGTTGGTTTACTTGGAACAAAATATACAATGGAGCAAGATTTCTATAAATCACGTATTAAAGAGAATGATATAAAAGCCATAGTACCATTAGAAAAAAATAGAGAAAAAATAAACGAAGTCATATATACAGAATTATGTTTAGGAAAAATCGTATCTCAATCCAGAGAGTATTATAAAACAGTTATAGAAGATTTAGTGCAAAAAGGCGCACAGGGTATCATTTTAGGTTGTACAGAAATAGGATTATTAATAAAGCAGGAAGACGTATCAGTTCCAATATTCGATACAACTTATATACATGCAGTTGAAGCAGTTCATTTCGCCTTACAAAATAGATTATAATTATATTATGTAATCTAGTTCGTGTATGTGGAAAACATTCAGAAAATATTTTATAATGTAAGTGGTTACATTGAAGGGGGAATGCGTGTGTTTTCAGTTCAACCAATCGCATTTGTACATAATGAAAGAAAGGAAATAAAAGATGATGAGTGGGGAGAAGTAAAATCCTATATTACTTTAACTGAAATGTATACAGAAGAAAGTATACAAGGGATTGAAGATTTTTCACATATTGAAGTTGTTTTTTATTTTCATAAAGTAACTGATGAACAAATTCAATATTTTGCTAGATATCCTAGAAATAATCATGATTATCCTAAAGTAGGTATTTTTGCACAGCGTGGAAAAAATCGTCCGAATCGTATAGGAGCAACCATTGTAAAGGTAATCAAAAGAGAAGGTAAATCAATTATTGTTGAGGGGTTAGATGCTATTGATGGCACCCCTGTATTGGATATAAAGCCAATAATGAAAGAGTTTATGCCGAAAGAAGAAATTGTACAGCCTAAATGGGCAACGGATATAATGAAACGGTATTGGAAGGGGAATGGAGTAAAATGAGAATATATGAGGCAACAATTGCAGATTTAGATGGACTAGCATCGGTTTTTAATAACTATCGTATGTTTTATAGACAAGATTCCGATCTAGAAGGAGCAAAAGTATTTTTACGAAATCGAATGGAGAGAAAAGAATCTGTTATCTTCGTAGCAGTTGAAGATGGTGAATATATTGGATTTACACAATTATATCCATCATTTTCTTCTATTTCGATGAAAGAATTATGGATTTTAAATGATTTATTTGTACAAGCTGCTAAGCGCGGGGCAGGAACAGGGAAAAAATTATTAGAAGCTGCGAAAGGATTCGCCTTAGAAAATGGTGCAAAAGGTGTAAAATTACAAACAGAGATTGATAATTTATCAGCACAGCGATTATACGCTGAAAATGGATATTTGAGAGATAATCGTTATTTCCATTACGAATTAACGTTTTAAATAATATTAAATTAAAAGAGGCGCTTTCATTTTGAAGGCGTCTCTTTTAATTCGCATTATAGTTGACTTAAAATCCAATTTGTCGCATCTTCAAAGTTTTCTGCAATGTAGTTTGGTTCAATATGTGCCCACTTGTCTCGGTACGTATGTAAAGCGTCGTATCCAGCACCTGTTCGTACTAAAATTGTTGTCGCATTCACTTTTGCTTCTGCAACGATATCAGTCCAGCGATCACCAATTACAGCACATTGTGTTAAATCAAGCCTGTGTTTTTCGGCTGCTTGTAGCAGCATGCCTGTATTTGGTTTACGACATTCGCAACCATCACCGTGTTTATGAGGACATACGTAAATATCATCAAAACCGAAGCCTTTTAATTCTTGTGAGAAATCGGCTATGGTCGCTATCCCATCCGCGATACCTGGTTGATTTGTGAAAGAGAAAATTTTTATATGATTAGCTTTTAATTTTTGCAGTGATGCTTTTGTAAAAGGAAATAATGTAAATGATCCTGGGTAATGTATTGTAGTGTCGCCGCCAATTGTACCGTCACGATCAATGAAAATTGCTTTAATAGTTGTCATAGTTATAGTCCTTTCTATTAAGAAGTAATTTAAAAATGTTTTACAAATCGATATCCATTCACTTCATATCCTAATTTTTTGTAAAAAGGATGAGCTTCTACTCTTTTTGTTCCACTAACTAGCCATGTGCCAATGCAATTATGCTTCTTTGCTAATTGCTCTGCATAATCCATTAATGCTTGCCCAACGCCTTTCCGTCGTATTGTAGAATCAACGCTAATAATTGAAATTTCTCCATACCGAGTTACATCTTCTAAATTTTCACGTATACGAAACCCAAGTAATCCAAGTATAGTTTTTTCTTCCTCATAAACATATAAAAAATCAAAAGGACTCATTTGTACGAATTGCAATCGGTTGTTCATATCTTCATACGAAATAGAGGAACCTTTTAATTCTTTTGTTAAAGAACAAAGTGCATCTATATCGTCTATCGTAGCTTCACGAATTTGAAAAGACATATTATCCACTCCAATTAAATGTAATCAAACATTAAGTATTCTGTTAAAAAATATTTATTCCTGCTATGAAAATAAATATTTTATAATGATATATAGATAGTTATATGTTATTCTTTTCCTAGTTTGTATTGGAAATGGAAAGAAGGGGAATGTATGTTAGAAGTAAATATCCGTTCTGCTGGATATGAAATAGGTGAAAAAACAATTCATGATATTGCCTTTTCGATTGAGCAAGGCGAATTAGTTGCTCTTATTGGCGCAAATGGTGCCGGGAAAAGTACAACGATTAAAACGATGCTCGGGTTACTTGTAAATGTGGATGGTGAAATATCATTTGGCGAGAAGAAAAATCCGTATGCATATGTGCCAGAACACCCGACATATTATGATTATTTAACGCTTTGGGAACATATTGAATTATTAATGGCTGCTCGCGAGAACGAAGCCGGAAGCTGGGAACGGAAAGCTGAAGAGTTATTACATATGTTTCGAATGGATAAGCATAAACATGAGTATTTATCAAAGTTTTCAAAAGGGATGAAACAAAAATCGATGCTTATATTAGCATTTTTAACTGAACCAGATTTTTATATCATTGACGAACCTTTTATCGGTTTAGATCCGGTAGCTACGAAAGAGTTTTTAAGTTATTTATATAAAGAAAAAGAACGCGGGGCAGGAATTTTACTTTGTACGCACGTATTAGATACAGCTGAAAGAATTTGCGAAAGATTTTTACTCATATCTCAAGGTACATTAGTCGCAGATGGCCATTTAGAGGCAATTCAAACGTTAGCAGAAATGCCAGGAAGTTCATTATTAGACTGTTTTGATGTAATTGTAAGGCGTGAACAACATGATTAAAAAACAATTTTATAAAAGATTACGCCATGAACTAGGGCGGAAATGGAAGTCCATACGTTCTATAACGGATTGGACGGTTGCGCTATATATTGTTATTCCAGCATTTATATTTATGGGGATTTATTATCGTTCACTATGGACGGAAGAATTATCGATGGGAGAGACTGTTTATTTCGGATTAAGTCTACTCGCATTTTATGCGATTACATATGGAAGAGGAGTTCGCTCATTTTTTGAGCAAGCGGATAGTTTATTTTTAATTTCGTACCCCGCTCACATGCAAAAATTAATCCAGTATGGCATGACATATACGTTTATTCGAATAGCAATAACGAATGTAGTAGTTGTTGTTGCGATGTTACCAGTGTTGATGAAAAGTATTGGAGTGACGAAGATACAAGTCGTATTATTTTGGCTATTCTTTACTGTATTTCGATTTTTGTTGGCGTTATTAACGAGATTTATTCATGTACGTGTGGGGAAACGATGGCTACTATGGATTATAAAAAATGTAATATTTTCTATAAGTCTATCCTTTTTTGGATTGAGTTTGTTTCTTATTTATAAAAATCCATGGTATTCTATACTAAGTATCGGTCTAACAGTGTTTCTAATTATCATATTGATAAAAGAAAAATTAAATTATAAAAATTGCTTTTTTAAAGAAGTTGAGAGAGAAAAAGAAGAAAGTATGCGCTGGACGAGTCGGATTATGCAAGTTGGTGGTCATACAGCTAAACCGAGTAGTTCGAATAAAAAGGCGTGGATGTTTCCATGTTCTAAAAAGTTTTTAGGGAAGAAAAAGGATTATCGTATTGTTGAATCCTTTTTAAAAGAATTTTTCCGTACAAGTAGTGCGCGAATATTTTATATTCAAATTGTATGTATAAGTACTGTTAGTATTATTATGAGTCCGAAGTGGATTGCCGCTATTATTCTTGCATTTGCTTTATTTGCAATTTCCCGTTATGCGCGCGACTATTGGAATGAGTTTACGAACAAAATGTTTCTTCATTTATATTGTGATGAAGGCAAATTACTCTTGTTAAGATGGAAGACAGATCGCTATTTATTGTTTCCAGTAATACTTTTGTATGGAATAGTTATACTTTCTCATTTTTATTTATTGCCAGCTGTAATTGCCGGGATTATTTTTATAGTATTAATTGGTTGGATAGTATTCTTACCATAGAAAAAAGAGCCGAAAAATGGCTCTTTTTTCTAATCCGTAACACATTGATAAATAAAATATACTAAAACGAGTATGCTTGCGGCGGAATACATGACATCTAAAGTCATCGGATCTCCTCCTCATTGTTGTTGTATTTTATTGTATGAAATCTTACAATTTCATATTCAAGTGAAAAATATGTGAACGTTAACAAAATTGTAAAGTGCAAAAATTACAATCATTTTGTATAATAGAGAAAACAACCGTTATATAAAATATAATGAGTGAAAGGGGAGGAAACATACATGCCAAATTGGTTTAGAAAAACCTTAGTCGCATTAATTACCGTATTTACATTTGGTTTAGTGACGCCTCCTTCCATATTGCTTGATAATGCCAAAGCTGCGGACAAGCCTACGAGCACAGCTGGGCAACAAAATTTGGAGAGTACGTCCTATACATATGAAGAAACGAATGACAGGTTAACCACCGATACTTTTATTACGTATGCAATGCAAGAAGCAGAGAAGCAGTCGATGCAAAAGTTTGGAACTAAAATTGGTCCAGTAATTGAAGATGAATTTAAAGATGTAATATTACCGAAAATTGAAGAGGCAATTGCTGAGCTTGCCAATGATGTACCAGAAGATTCACTACAATCATTAGCGATTTCCCAAAAACCAGCTGGTGGGAATAATGAAAAAATCTTTCACGTTTATGACACGAAATCAGGAAATGACTTATTGCGATTTCATGTAAGGAGAGATCATCCACCGCAAGATGGTTACTATTTTAATTTCCACTATCACCGTTTTGATGATGGGTACTCTGGACACCATGAGTTAGGGAATATTTATTGGAATACGAATGTACCGCCAAAGTGGCTTTCTTAAAAAGAACAAGAGAAAATCTTGTTCTTTTTTATGTGTATGGAAGGGTAAGACAACTACGGTGTTGAATAAGATAGGTTTAGAAAAAGAAGCAAAGGGAGTATGGGAATGCAAAAATATATTGTTTTTGACTTTGATGGCACATTAGTAGATTCACAAAATACATTTGTACCAATTTATAATCAAATTGCTAAAAAGCACGGATATAAAACGGTAAAGGAAGAAGAAATTGAGTATTTACGTAAATTAACGATGCCAGAGAGATGTAAACAACTCGATGTACCATTGTATAAACTACCGATATTAGCACTAGAGTTTTATAAATTGTATCAACCTGCCATAAAAGATCTTATTTTGTTCCATGGGATGAAGGATGTATTAGATGAGTTACATAAAAAAGGCTACGGAATTGCAGTCATATCATCCAACTCAGAAGAGCATATTCGGGCGTTTTTACACAATAATAATATAGAAAATATACAAGAAGTATATTGTTCTAAAAATTTGTTCGGTAAAGATAAAATGATAAAAAGATTTTTAAAATCGAAAAAAATAACTGAGCAAGATATGTTATACGTCGGTGACGAACAGCGAGACGTAGCAGCGTGTAAAAAGGCTGGGGTGAACGTAATATGGGTATCTTGGGGATATGATGTCATTGAAACAGTGAAAAAAGATGCACCAGATTATATGGTCAATACACCGATGGAAATTGTGCAAGTAGTACAAGGAGCGTATTCTTAATAGGAATAAACTTCGAGCAGGCATTCATCATATGTAATTTTGGGTAGCGTATACACCAAATGTAGAAATGTAAGGGGGAATATGCATGAAAACAATTACAACATGGCAAAACAATATACAAATAGTAAAAGATGCAACGAATATTGTAGAAATTTCTAAAGGTTTTTCACCGGATAAGAAATATATAGTTACGACAATTGATGAGGAAAAATATTTGTTACGGATTGGCGATATACAAGAGTATGAAAGAAGAAAAATAGAGTTTCAAATTTTAAATGAAATGGTAAAACGTAACGTACAGGCACAAAGGCCAATTGAAATAGGTATATTGGAAGAAGAAGGTGTATGCTATAGTATTTTTTCATATTTAGAAGGGGAAGATGCGAAGAAGCTATTGCCTACGTATTCACCAAAAAAACAATATGAAATTGGCATAGAGGCAGGAAAAGATTTAGCAAAAATGCATACATATGAAGCTCCTAATGATACACTTCCATGGTATGAAAGAGCCATGAAAAAACATCAAAAATATGTAGAGGCATACAAAACATGCGGAATAAAAATAAAAAATGATGATAAAATCATTAAGTTTATTGATGAAAATGAAATGTATTTACAAAATCGCCCCAATCAATTTCAACACGATGATTTTCATTTAGAAAATATAATTGTACGGGATGGGAAATATGTAGGTGTTGTTGATTTTAATGGTTATGATTGGGGCGACCCACTTCATGATTTTGTAAAAATAGCACTATTTGCAAGAGACATTAGTATTCCGTATTCAATCGGACAAATAGAAGGATACTTTAATGGGAGAATACCAGAGGAGTTTTGGAAATTATATGCGGTATACGTAGGTATGACAGTGTTCTCATCAGTTGTATGGACATTACGAGCAGCACCACATATGTTAGATGATACGCTAGAGCGTCTTACTGTAGTTTTAGAGGATCATAAAGACTTTGAGCTATTAAAGCCAATTTGGTTTCAACCAGAAAAAATTGATATAAAAAAATAAAAGGCAGGTGTGAATCACATCTGCCTTTTATTTTTTACCATTCTTCGTTTTGAAGTAGTTGCATCCTTTTTGCATAGAGAAAAGGGGAATAGAGGGAAGAGTTATCGTCCCTCTATTAAAATATTTATTTTGTTTTCTTAAATGCAAGTGGCTGAGTACTAAGTGTAGCTGGCACATGTAACTGAAGCGATGGAAATTCACCACTCACATTCATTTCATAAGCGAATAATAAACTCATTTTCATTTGGAATAAATCAACTTTTGCAGAAAAGATGTCGTAATGATGATGCGTTAATTGAATGTCCATCTCCATAAATTGTACAAATAACGAATCATCTCGTTTGTATACTTGTAATGTTCCGTATGCAGGGTGTTCAAAAGTACCAGTATAATCCTCTAACTTGTGCGAAGGTGTAGTCCCTTTCATTTGTTCTGGGAGGGATTCAGTTGCTTCTTTCATCATTTCCTTCATTTTTTCAGTATCTTCTACAGCACGTTTATGCCAATCAATGGATTCTAATTCAAGTAGTTCGTCATAAATTTGATTAGCGAGATAAGTAGGAAGTAATGTTCCTCCAGCATTCGTTAAAATGACAAGGCCTATGTTTTCTGTTGGTATGAATGAAACAAGCGCTGAAAATCCATCGATATTACCGCCATGATGAATCACTTTTTTACCACGATAAGCGCTAATAAACCAACCAAGACCGTAACTATTTAATGGAGATTCAGGGAGTGATAAAACCGGTTGGTCTGGAATGGAATTGTGTGGTGTATACATTTGTTGTAATAATTCAGAGGAGATTAATTCATGATCTCCAAATTTTCCTTCATTTAAGTGAAGAAGTACCCAATTTGCCATATCTTTAATTGTAGAATTGATACAACCAGCAGCGCCAACGGTATCAATGTTGCGGAATGGAACTTCTTTTATTTCACCGTCATTTTCAATGTAAGGTAAAGCGTATTCATCTGTCGTTTGTGAATCGGTAACAGAGAAGTTTGTATGTCTCATATTTAAAGGTTCTAAAATATGTTCTGTAGTGTATTGCTCCCACGTTTGATTCGTTATGTTTTCTACAATATAGCTAATTGTCGCATACATTAAGTTGTTATATAGAAATGATGTGCGGAACGGTGCATCAAGTGGTAAATGTTTTATTTTTTCAACGAGATCTTTTCGAGATAAGGAAGAGCTGTACCAAAGGGCATCATGACGACTTACCCCGGTACGATGAGAAGCTAAATCTCGTCCTGTAACTTGTGAACTAGCAAGTAGTTCAGATAAAGAGAAGTTAGGTATATAAGACTGGACAGGAGTATCCCAATTAAACCTTTTTTGCTGTGCTAACAAACTTAATGAAAGTGTGCCAAAAGCTTTCGTTGAGGAACCAATTGCGAACAAAGTACGCGGTGTAACTGGTTCTTTTGTCTCTAAATTTCGATAGCCAAATCCTTCTGAAATAATAACGTCACCGTCTTTTATAATAGCTACAGCAGCTCCCGGAACGTTTAAATCCTTCATCATTTTTTCAACCGTTTTTTGTAAAGAAGTCATAACAGGCGTTTCAATTTTAGACATACTTCTAACCTCCAAATATAATTTTTGTTCTACCGCACTATACTTTCGGTAATAGAAAATAAAAACCTTTATAAATATGGAAAGTTAATAATTTTGTAAGGATGAATGAAATTATTATTTATTTAGAATTTTGTTTTTATTATAATTAATTTAAATTAATATTTAGAAAAGATGGTGAAGAAGTGTGCTAATAATAAAGAAATTGCGCTGTGATAATAAAAATAATCCGATAGGTATAGATTCGAAAGTTGTTAAAATTAGTTGGCAACTCGAGTCGAGTAACCGAAATGTAAAACAACTTGCGTATCAATTGCAGGTTGCGAAGGATAAAGAGTTTCAAACTATAGTATTCGATTCGCAGAAGGTAGAGACAGATCAAAGTTTATATATACCAATCAATTCGTTTTCATATAGTAGGGAAACACGCTATTTTTACCGAGTGAAGGCATGGGATAATCATGAAGAAGAGTCAGCTTGGTCAGAAGTAGCATTTTGGGAGACTGGATTACAAGGGCAAGATAATTGGAGCGGGAACTGGATTGCTGCGAAAAAAGAGCGCACGAAGGTAATGTCTTTTAATAAAAGCTTTTCTATTAAAAAATTAGTTGAAAAAGCACGTTTATATATCACTAGTTTAGGATTATACGAGGCTTCTATAAATGGAGAGCGTATTGGAGATTGTTATTTTACCCCAGGATGGACAAGTTATGATAAGAGAGTGTTGTATCAAACGTATGATATAACGCATGTATTAAAGATTGGTCAAAATGATATTTCCGCAATGGTAGGAAATGGGTGGTATAAAGGGCCGATTACTATGCATCATGTACGTAATTATTACGGGAGAAGGAGAGCGATAATTGCTCAAGTACATATCACGTATAAAGATGGAACGAAAGAAAAAATTGTAACAGATGAAACATGGAAAGTAACTCCAAGCCCTATTTTGTATTCGGAAATTTATGAAGGAGAAGTTTATGACGCTAGGCTAGAAGAAAGTGATCAAGAGCTAGAAGATGTTGAAGTAATTGAGCATGCCAAACAAATAATTGTTGCACAGGAAAATGAAGCGATTCGTAAAATGAAAATTATAAAACCAATCGCTATTTCAAAACTACCAAATCATGAATGGCTTATTGATATGGGACAAAATATGGTAGGTTGGGTTCGGTTTAAAGTCCGTCATGTTTATACTGGACAAAAGATAGAATTGCATCATGCTGAAATATTAAATAAAGACGGTAGTTTTTATAATGGAAATCTCCGCAAGGCAAAACAAAAAATAGTGTATATAGCAAAAGGAGAGGAAGAGGAAACGTTTGAACCTCATTTTACCTACCAAGGCTTTAGGTATGTGAAAATAAGTGGATTAACCCAGCCGCCTCAAATAGCAGATTTTGAAGGGTGTGTATTACATACAGATATGGAAAAAGCGACAGCATTTGAAACGTCTAATCCATTAATCAATCAACTTCATCATAATGTGGAGTGGTCTCAAAGAGGGAACTTCTTTGATGTACCAACAGATTGTCCGCAGCGAGACGATCGACTTGGATGGACAGGAGATGCACAAATGTTCATTGGGACGGCTACACAAATTATGAATGTGCAATTGTTCTTTAAAAAGTGGCTCCAAGATTTATCATTAGACCAAAATGTTAACGGAGCAGTGCCGTTAGTTATTCCAGATGCATTTGGGAAAAGACCGGACTTTGATTTAGATACTTCTGGCGGTTGGGGCGATGCAGCAATTATTTGTCCATGGGTTCATTATTTACATTACGGAGATGTATCCATTTTAAAAGAACAATATGACAGTATGAAGAAGTATATAGATTACATACGTTCACAAGGTGAAAATGAGTATTTATGGGATACAGGCTATCATTTAGGGGATTGGCTCGCATTAGATACGAAACCTGATGTATATGAAGGCGGAACAGACAAGCATTTTATTGCGACAGCTTATTATGCGTATTCTACATCGCTTTTACGAAAGGTTGCTGAGATTTTAGGTGAAAATACAGATGCTAAGTTTTATGCAGAGCTACATGGAAATATTGTTCAAGCGTTTCAAAATGAATTCGTTACACCGAATGGTAGGTTAATTTCAAATACACAAACAGCCCACATATTAGTACTTCTTTTTGAATTAGTGAAAGATAATATGAAGGAGAAAGTATTTAATCGCTTAATTGAGCTTTTAAAAGAAAATAAAAATCATTTAACAACAGGTTTTATAGGAACACCGTATTTAAATTTAATATTAAGCAAGTTTAACCGTCATGACCTTGCTTGTAAGCTTCTATTTCATGAAGATTATCCATCATGGTTATACCAAGTGAAACAAGGTGCCACAACGATTTGGGAACATTGGGATGGTGTGAAAGAGGATGGAGCCCTTTGGAATGATAGTATGAATTCGTACAATCATTACGCATATGGTTCTATCGTTGAATGGATATACCGATATATTATTGGATTAGAAGTGGATGAAACAAAACCAGCATATAAACATTTTTATATTCAGCCTCATTTTAATTCTAATCTAGATTGGGTTTGTATTAAGCGTGAAACAGCATATGGGGAAATTAAAATTGATTGGCGTGTAGAACATGGACAAGCAGTATTAAACGTTGATGTGCCAACAAATACATCTGCTACATTACGAATAGTGGAAGATGATTGGAGGTCAAGTGATATGCCTGAAATGAAATTAGGTTCAGGCGCATATGAATTTAGATTTTGTAAGAACATACAGAAGTAGAATTTTGTTAAGTATAGAAATGTTTTTTTATAAATTTAGTTTGTTCAATCTGTTAGCATTAAATTTATGATAAAATCCATATAGACTAGAGATTTGAAAGAAGGTTTTTCTACATATGAAACATGCTGAAAATGAATACTTAAATTTATGCCGCCATGTAATGGAGCATGGTACGAAGAAAGAAGACCGTACAGGGACAGGCACTGTATCTGTATTTGGATATCAAATGCGTTTTGATCTAAGTAAAGGTTTTCCTTTATTAACAACAAAGAGAGTGCCGTTTCGACTTGTAGCAAGTGAGCTACTTTGGTTTATGAAAGGTGATACAAATATTCGTTATTTATTGCAGCATAATAACAACATTTGGAATGAATGGGCATTTAAGAGTTGGGTAGAAAGTGACGAGTATACGGGTCCTGACATGACTGATTTCGGTCTTCGCTCACAACAAGATGAGGAATTTAAAGTTCAGTACGATGAGCAAATGGAATTGTTTAAAAAGAACGTTTTAGAAGATGATGACTTCTCAAATAAATATGGTTATTTAGGAGACGTATACGGTAAGCAGTGGCGTGCTTGGAAAACGACAGCTGGTGAGACGCTTGATCAATTAAAAGATGTAATTGAAATGATTAAAAAAACGCCAGATTCACGTCGCCTAATTGTATCTGCTTGGAATCCTGAAGATGTACCAAGTATGGCATTACCACCTTGTCATACGTTATTTCAGTTTTATGTAGCAGACGGTAAACTTTCTTGTCAGCTATATCAAAGAAGTGGTGATATATTCCTTGGAATTCCATTTAACATTGCAAGTTACTCGTTACTAACACATTTAATTGCACATGAATGCGGACTTGAAGTGGGAGAATTTGTTCATACAATTGGAGATGCCCACATTTATACGAATCATTTTGAGCAAGTAGAAAAGCAATTGGCGCGTGAACCACGTCCGTTCCCAAAACTTACATTAAATCCAGATGTGAAATCTGTGTTTGATTTTGAAATGGAAGATTTAACGATTGAAGGATATGATCCACACCCAGCAATTAAAGCACCGGTTGCAGTGTAATTGTAGAGGAGATGAAAAGATGATAGTTTCATTTATGGTCGCAATGGACGAGAATAGAGTAATTGGTAAAGATAATAATTTACCTTGGCGTTTACCGAGTGAATTACAATATGTAAAGAAAACAACGATGGGTCATTCGCTTATTATGGGAAGAAAAAACTATGAAGCGATTGGTAGACCGCTGCCTGGAAGACGTAATATTATTGTAACTCGTAATGAAGGGTATCATGTTGAAGGCTGTGAAGTAGCACATTCTGTAGAAGAAGTGTTTGAGCTATGCAAAAATGAAGAAGAGATCTTTATTTTTGGCGGAGCGCAAATTTATGATCTCTTTTTACCTTACGTAGACAAGTTATATATAACAAAAATCCATCATGCATTTGAAGGAGATACATTCTTCCCAGAAATGGATATGACAAATTGGAAAGAAATTTTTGTTGAAAAAGGTTTAACGGATGAAAAAAATCCGTATACGTACTATTATCATGTATATGAGAAGCGACAATAGTAAAAAAGATTGATGTGAAAATTCACATCAATCTTTTTATTTGTATCCATCAATATAGGTTTAAAGATGAGATTCGATAGTGCTATAATGAATGGTAGCATGTAAAAATGCTAAAATTTTCAAGAGTATTAAGATAGAAAGAGGAGGAGAATCGATTGAGAAAGGTATGGGGGGTTCTTTTTCTTTGCTTAACATTCATGTTAGTCGGATGTGGTAAAGAAGAAAAACCACAAGAAGCATTTGATACATATGCAAAAGCATGGAATAAACAAAAATTTGCAGAAATGTATGATCAATTGTCAGAAAAGGCGAAAAAAGATATTTCAAAGAAAGAATTCACTGAGAAATATGAAAAAATTTATTCTGGCATTGAAGTGAAAGACTTAAAAGTAGAAGCAGGAGAAGTAAAAGAAGATAAAAAAGATGAAGGTCCTGTTCCTTTTAAAGTAAGCATGGATACTGTTGGTGGTAAAATCAATTTTGCCCATGAAGCAAAAATGGTGAAAGAAAAGGATGGAGATAAAGAATCTTGGAAAATAGATTGGACTCCTGATTTTATATTCCCAGGTATGACGAAAGATAGTAAAGTGCGTATGCAAACGACAGAGCCGAAGCGCGGAGAAATATATGACCGTAACGGTAAATATCTTGCGGTAAATGGTAAAGCTTCTGAAATCGGATTGATTCCTGAAAAATTAGGGGATGCAGCTCCGCAAACGAAAGAAACGGTAGCGAAGTTACTAAATATGTCTGTCGAAGAAATTGACCAAAAACTAGCAGCTAAATGGGTAAAACCAAATTACCTTGTACCAATTGGAATATTGCCTGAAGGAGCAACACAAAATACGTACATAGATTTACCTGGTGTTGCAACAAAGCCAGTAAATGTTCGCTCATATCCATTGGGAGAAGAAGCCGCACATCTTACTGGCTATATTGGAAAAGTGAATGCTGAAGATTTAAAAACGTTACAAAAGAAAGGTTATCAAGCAGATGATCCAGTAGGTAAAGCTGGTTTAGAGCAAGTACTGGAAGAAAAGCTACGCGGTAAAAAAGGTGGTCGTGTCTTCGTAGAAGATGCACAAGGAAAAGAAATTAAAGATTTAGCAAAAACAGATGCTGTTGATGGAGAAAATGTAACTTTAACGATTGACAGTGCAGTTCAAACCGAAATTTATAATGAAATGAAAAATGAGGTAGGATCAAGTGCAGCAATTAATCCAAAGACTGGAGAAACACTTGCACTTGTGAGCACGCCAGCTTATAACCCAAATACCCTTACAAGAGGGGCGTCAAAAGCGCAACGTGATGCGGTAAATAATGATCCGAAAAAACCGATGACGAATCGATTTACACAATTATCAGTTCCAGGATCTGTATTTAAGCCGATTACAGCTGCAATCGGTCTTGAAACGAAAACAATTGATCCAAAAGAAGAGTTAAAAATTGAAGGATTAAAATGGACAAAAGATTCTTCTTGGGGTAATTATTATGTAACACGTGTAAAAGATGCAAATCCGATTGATTTTGATAAGGCGATGAAATACTCGGATAATATTTATTTCGCACAAGAAGCTTTGAAGATCGGGAAAGATAAATTTATGAGTGAAGCGAAAAAATTCGGATTCGATGAGAAATTACCAATTGAATATGGATTCCCAGCTTCTAAAATCGCAAATGATGGTATTAAAAATGATATTCAAATGGCAGACACAGGTTATGGACAAGGACAAGTATTAATGACGCCACTCCATCTAGCATTAACGTACGCACCAATTGTTAATGAAGGAAACATACCTTCTCCATATATAATTAAAACAGATAAGCAACCAAAAGCTTGGAAAGAGAATGTAATTTCAAAAGGCAATCAGGATATATTAAAAACTGCTATGACGAAAGTAATTAATGATCCAGATGGTACTGGGAAAATTGCTAAAATTGATGGCATGACTCTTGCTGGAAAAACAGGTACAGCGGAATTAAAAGTATCAAAAGAGGCTGAAGGAAAAGAATTAGGCTGGTTCGCTGCATTTGATTTAAATTCACCAGATATGGTTATTACTATGATGATTGAAGATGTAAAAGGTAGAGGCGGAAGTAATATTCCAGCTGAAAAAGTAAAACATGTATTTCAAAAATAATATGTAATAAAAGGTTAGCTCTATAATTTGTAGAGCTAGCCTTTTTCTATGAAGGAATCCTTAATATCTGTATACTGAATTTTAAGGAAACAAAACAAATCATTAACTTACGAAAAAAAAGTAGCTATTTTTTATTGACATCGAACGAAACTTTTCGTATTATACTTACATAAGGTAAGTTATTTACTTTCAAATTATAAATCTCAAATTAAAGATAAAATGTAGAAAAGGGAGAGAATACAATGACAAAAGTACTATTTATTACAGCAAATCCAAATTCAGCAGAAGGTTCTTTCGGAATGGCAGTAGGGGAAGCTTTCATCGAAGCTTATAAAAACGAACATCCACAAGATGAAGTTGTAACAATTGATTTATTCAATACTACAGTACCAGCAATCGATGCAGATGTATTCGCTGCTTGGGGTAAATTTGCAGCAGGTGAAGGATTTGAAGCTTTAACTGAAGCTCAACAACAAAAAGTTGCAGCAATGAACACAAACTTAGAAACATTTATGCATGCAGATCGTTATGTATTTGTAACTCCAATGTGGAACTTTAGCTATCCACCAGTAGTAAAAGCATACTTAGATAACTTAGCAATTGCAGGTAAAACATTCAAGTATACTGAAAATGGTCCAGTTGGCTTATTAGAAGGTAAAAAAGCACTTCACATTCAAGCGACAGGTGGCGTTTATTCTGAAGGAGCATACGCAGCTGTAGACTTCGGCCGCAATCACTTAAAAACAGTATTAGGATTTATTGGTGTAAATGAAACTGAATATATTGCAGTTGAAGGTATGAATGCAAACCCTGAAAAAGCACAAGAAATTAAAGAAGCAGCAATTGCTAATGCTCGTGAATTAGCAAAACGTTTCTAATATAGAATGGTTAAAAAGTCCAAACACTTGTTGTTTGGACTTTTTTTCTTCTTTTTCCTTCGTTTGTCTAGTATAATGAAGGTCGGAATGATAATAGGTGGGGGTTCTGTATGATTCAAACGTTTTTTAAAATCTTTTATTTAATTTTAATCGTAATTGCGATTACACCAAGAATGTGGCGTCTTAAAAGACAAGTAAATACGATGTCGCCACAAGAAAAAGATAACGCTGTGTACAAAACGACAAATTGGTTTGGTAAGAAAATGGTACGTGTAGCTGGGGGAACAGTAGAAGTTAAAGGACTTGAAAATGTTCCGAAAGATAAGCCGGTACTAGTTGTAAGTAATCACCAGAGTAATATGGATATCCCTGTTTTACTAGGTTATTTAAATAAACCAATTGGCTTCGTTTCAAAAGCGGAGATTAAAAAGTTTCCAGTTGTACCAACTTGGATGGAACTTATGAATTGTGTATTTATGGATCGTAGCGATCGTCGCCAATCACTTCAAGCGATTAAAGATGGAATTGAACTATTGAAGAATGGACATTCTATCGTAATTTTCCCTGAAGGAACGAGAAGTAAGGGTGGCGAAATTGGAGAGTTTAAGGCTGGGAGTTTTCATCTGGCTGTAAAATCTGGTGTAGCAATCTTACCTGTAACATTAGATGGGACATATAAAATGTTTGAAGCGAATGGAAATCGTATGAAGCGAGCTCGTGCAACAGTAACAATTTCTAAGCCGATTACACCTGAAGAGTATGCGACTATGGATATTAAAGAGTTAACGAAGTATACACAGGATGTTATCGCATCACAATTACATAAGTAATAAAAAAGGTTTCAGCTTACATTAAGCTGAAACCTTTTTTATGATGCTGTAGGTAGGACGTAAAAGAGTACGCAGAAGAACATCATCGCACTACCACCTAATACGAAAAGATGCCAAATGGCATGGTTGAAAGGTAACTTTTCCCAAAGAAAGAATATAGCTCCTACAGAATATAAAATTCCACCTGCTAAAAGTAGTGAAAAACCATGTCCAGTTAGATTTTCATAAAGTGGTTTAATAGCAACGATTATGAGCCATCCCATTATGATATAACATAGCGTCGATGCCTTAATAAAGCGACGTACAAAGAAAATTTTGAAGATGATACCTCCGATTGCTAGTGTCCATATAATTGCGAGTAACGTCCAACCTAATGGTCCACGAAGCGTAATAAGTAAAAAAGGAGTATATGTGCCAGCGATTAATAAATAAATGGCTGAGTGATCTAGTATAGTAAATAATTTTTCTACTTTTGGATGGTGAATGCTATGTAACAATGTCGAAAACAAGTACAGTAAGAACATGCTTACACCGTAAACCGTAAATGCAACAACAGCAGATGCGGTACCATGTTTAGAGGCATGAATAATCAATATGATTAAGGCAGGGATGCTTAAAATGGCACCGATACCATGTGTAATTGCATTTGCAATTTCTTCTTTCACAAATTGTGTCATTCGTGTCATTTTTTCAGTCATAATGGTAATCCTTTCTACTATCATAAAATAATATGTCTTTTCTCTTACCATATCATACACAAGGGCAATAGAAAATGAAATTTGTATAATTGATTATATTTTTGAATTTTTTTGACAAAAGTCAATGGATTTGTTGACGTTTTCAAACTTTTTTGACAAAATAAAATTATGTAATAGTAGGACAAGGAATCTACTAATAAAGGGGATGGGGAAATGTTTTCAAATATTGGCTTTCCAGGATTAATTTTAATTTTAGTAGCTGTACTTATTTTATTTGGGCCGAAAAAATTGCCGGAAATCGGAAAGGCTTTAGGGGAAACGTTAAAAGAATTCAAAAAATCAACGAAAGAATTGACTGATGATGCATTTCAAGAGAAGGAAAAGAAAGAAAAAATGTAATGAATTTTCTTCGAAATGGATAAATAAAGTGTGGTGAACGAGATGGAAGATCGGGAAATGAGTGTAGTAGAACATATAGTTGAGCTTCGCAAACGAGTAATATATACCGTGTTATCCTTTGTACTATTTTTAATTGTTGGGTTTACTTTTACGAAGGATATTTATTTTTGGCTTGTAAAAGACTTACCAATGAAATTAACTGTTCTCGGTCCAAGTGATGTATTGTGGATTTTTTTCTCGATTGCTACAGTATTTGCTATCGTTTGTACAATTCCTTTTGCTGCTATACAAATTTGGTTATTTGTAAAACCAGGTTTACATCCAAATGAACAAAAGATGACGTTAATGTATATACCGGTATTGTCTATATTATTTATTGCAGGTTTATGCTTTGGATATTTCGTTGTAATGCCGTTTTTATTTCATTTTTTAACTACTATAGGTAATGAAATGTTTAATACGATGTTTACGACAGAAAAGTATTTTCATTTTGTTCTTAATTTAACAGTTCCATTTGCTGTAATTTTTGAATTACCAGTAGTAGTAATGTTTTTAACGAGTATTGGACTATTGACGGCGGAATTTCTAATAAAAATAAGAAGGTATGCTTACGTAGCATTGATTATCATTGCATCGTGTATATCACCGCCAGATTTTTTATCACATAGTTTAGTTGCGGTACCGCTTATTTGTATTTATGAAATTAGTATCGCTTTATCAAAGATTGTTAATAAGCGAAAAAAGAAAAGAGAAGAAGAAATTCAGTCGAAAAGTGCCTCGTTATAAAGGCACTTTTTTTATTTATTTGTTATACTCTAGTTATAAACGTATACAATATAGAGAAGAAAAAAATTATAGAATCTCCAAAATTTAGACAAACTTTGCGCTTTTATAAGTTTATACTGAATATATTAAGCAATATACGGATAACGAGTCCTTGTCTTATTAGGAATTTAGGATGGGGGATGGATTAGGTGAAGATGAATAGAGTATAAATCTTTTAACCATAAGGACTACAGAGATTGTCTAAGGATACTTTTGTATTCATGGGAGTCGCCACTTTAAACAACGTGTTACAGCGTAAAGTAGAAGAAGTTCAAAAATCCAATGAAAAAGAGGATTGATATTGTGATTACGAAAAGTTTTTATTTCACTCATTCAACAGGGGAGTGTATTAAAATATTTGAAATCCCTGTCCTACAAGCGCAGCATCCATTATCGTTTCTAATACAGTCTCGTCTTCAATTATTTATTGCAAAAATTCAAAAACAAAAGCACCCAAGATTTTCGTATTCTTTCCGTGAATATTTACAAAATTGTTTGAAGTGGAATGATTATTTAAATGTATATAAAACAAATACTCTTGAAAAAAATGCATGATATAGAGTGGGGACAGGGTTAAGAGCTCTGTCTTTTTCATTTTAGATATAAAAATATAATTAATTTAATGAAATTTCGTTTCAAATTGTTGAAAGCAATGGGAATACTAGTATAATAACAAGGAGAGCGTATTGGAAAGGGAAGAATATAATATGCAAAAAATTAAAATTGTAACAGATTCAACGGCAGATTTATCACAAGAGGTAATTGAGAAATATGACATTCATGTTCTACCATTATCAATCTCTGTAAATGGACAAACATATTTAGATCGCGTTGATCTACAACCAGATGAATTTATTGAAGAAATGATTAAATCAGAGGAACTACCAAAAACATCACAACCAGCAATGGGTACATTTGTAGAAATGTATGACAAGTTAGGTGAAGATGGAAGTGAAGTACTTTCCATTCATATGACAAGTGGAATGAGTGGTACTGTGGCAACTGCAAATAGTGCTGCATCAATGACCGACACAAAAGTAACAGTTGTTGATTCGCAATTTATTACACATGCTTTAGCATATCAAGTAGTTGAAGCTGCGAAAATGGCAAATGAAGGACGCTCACTAGAAGAAATTTTAAAACGTGTAGATGAAGTAAGGAAGAATACTCGTTTATATGTAGTAGTAGATACATTAGAAAACTTAGTGAAGGGTGGGCGTATCGGTAAAGGAAAAGCGTTTATCGGTTCGTTGCTTAATATAAAACCAATTGCTAGCCTTGAAGATGGTGTTTATAACCCTGTAACGAAAGTGCGTAGCCAAGGTCAAATTGTAAAAACGTTAGCTAAGTTATTTGAGGAAGATACAGCTGGGAAAGTTATAAAAGCTGTGGCAATTCCGCATGCGAAAGCAATTCCTTTAGCTGAAAATGTAAAAGCGGCTGTTGAAAAAGTAAGTGGATTTGCTAAATCAGAAATTTTCTTTACAACGCCTATTATTAGTACTCATACAGGTCCGGGTGCAATCGGATTTATGTATTTAGCAGAGTAATAAAAAAGCTACTTGAAATTTATTTCAAGTAGCTTTTTTATGTGAATAGAAAGTAAGAAATAAGAAGGGCTATACAGGCACTCCCGCTAATGATATAGCGAGTCTGTAAATATTCATTCATAGAAAACACCCACTAATTAAAGTTTCACTTTATGATTTTCTATAGTATATGTTGGATATAGAAGATAAGTAGTTACGTTATACATGTAATGTGTTAATTTTTTCATTCACTTTCTTAGCATGTGTTTCGCCATTATAAGTGAAAGTTTGACCTAAAAAGAGTACATGCAGTTGTTCCCACGGTAACATACGTAAATTCCAATTATTTCGAAGTCTTGTTATTGCCTCACGAGGTGTTTCATCGGCGAGTGCAAAAGCTCCGTAATGCATTGGTATAAAGTGTGTAGCATTTAAATCTAAATAAGCTTGCACTGCTTCTTCAGGTGAAACGTGAGATATTTTCATAAACCATTCTGGTTCATAAGCTCCAATTGGCATAAGGGCAATATCAATTGAAAAGCGTTTGCCAATTTCTTTGAAACCTTGGAAATAGCCACTGTCTCCACAAAAATAAATGGTTTCCTCCACATTGTCATTTTTAATAATCCATCCACCCCAGTGAGATGTGTTCATATCAAATAATGATCTTCTCGTCCAGTGCTGAGCAGGTACGAAGTGAAAGGAAACATCATCAATAGTCGTACTTTCCCACCATTTATACTCTTCTACATTGTTGAATTTTTTACGAGTAAATAATTTTTTTAGCCCAATGGGTACTAAGTATAATACGTCATCATTAAGTTGGCGAAGTGTTGAAAAATCTAAATGATCATAATGACCATGTGAAATGAGGACAATATCAATTTTAGGTAGTTCTTGTATAGAAAGACCAGGTTTAGTAAGTCTTGGGACTAGCTTCAATTTATTGGCCCATACTGGATCCGTTAATATATTAAGTCCATTCGTTTGGATAAGAAAAGTGGAATGCCCAATCCATGTGACAGTCGTTTTTTCAACATTACTTTGCAAAAATGCACTTTGTTTAACGGGTGATTGTTCTACTAAGAAAGAAAAATCTTTTTTGTTTTGCTTTCGTTCTTTACGCCAGCGTATAAAAGAGCGAATTGATTTTTTTGTACTCACATTATCCATATTTTCATAGCGCTTTGCCATGAACATCACCTCATTTAAAATCGTTGTAATTGTATTGTACCGAAATGTTGTTAAGGAATACAGTGTATAACATGGATGAATGTTTAAGGAATTGTTAAAAAATAGGGGGATCTATTTACAAAAGTAACAATAAAATTAGTTTTGCAACTTCTATTTAGAGAAATAATAGTGAAAAAATATATTTTGTCTAGTAATTCGCTTGAAATAAAGAAGTAACATACGTAAATTCGTACGATTTCGTGAACAAATGTAGTAAACAATTTTCTCGTAGTGTTAACTTTTGTTATGATAAGCATAGCCTATTTAAATTTAGGATAGAGAAAAGAGGTTTATAAATGAAGCGTTATCAAAAAATAATTGGTCTTATGGTTGTATTTTGTCTCTTTGTACTTGCTGGATGTAGTGGATCAGGTTCAAAGCTTCGTAAACCATTAAATTGGGATTTAGAAACTTTCCAATTTACAAATCAAGATGGAAAGCCATTTGGTACAAAAGATTTAAAAGGGAAAGTTTGGGTTGCAGATTTTATGTTCACAAACTGTCAAACAGTTTGTCCGCCAATGACTGCTAATATGGCAAAATTACAGAAAATGGCGAAGGAAGAGAAATTAGATGTTCAGTTTGTATCATTTAGCGTAGATCCTGACCTTGATAAGCCAGAAAACTTGAAAGCTTTCATTCAAAAGTTTACAGAAGATACAAGTAACTGGAACCTGTTAACAGGTTATTCGTTAGAAGATATTACAAAGTTTTCAAAAGATAATTTCCAATCACTTGTAGATAAACCAGAGAATGGTCAAGTTATACATGGAACATCATTTTATTTAATTGATCAAAACGGAAAAGTAATGAAAAAGTATAATGGTATTAGCAATACGCCGTATGAAGACATTATACGTGATATGAAACGATTAGCAGAATAAAAAGAGGGGTGCAGATTAAAGCACCCTTCTTTTTTACATTAGTCTATGGATAAAATGTCATGTTGCTGTGGAAGTTTTG
This sequence comes from Bacillus sp. (in: firmicutes), assembly GCF_031983925.1. NCBI lineage: Bacteria > Bacillati > Bacillota > Bacilli > Caryophanales > Bacillaceae > Bacillus > Bacillus sp. (in: firmicutes). Next base: position 814,701 of record NZ_DALYZR010000001.1, read on the forward strand.
GTGCCCGAATTTCTAACACGCCATTTTGATATGAAGCTTTCGCTGCTTTTTTATTAATTGAATACGGCAACTTAATTAATCTTGATGCTTCTGAAATGGAACGTTCTCGGCGATAATAGTTATGGGATGTTTGCTCTTCTTCTTCCAGTATCTCTTCTTTTACAGAGACTTTTAAGTATTCATTTTGTATTTCAATTTGAATTTGTTCTTTTTGTATACCTGGTAGTTCAGCTGTAACAACGAGTTCTTCGCCAACTTCGTATAAATCTACAGGGAATGTTAATAAACGATTTCCTTTTTGGAAAAAATGATTTAAATCAGCAATTACATTGCGAAGTGGTGTTTGCTCGAAGAAATCATCAATTTGCTTTAAATAATTGCGAACCGGTGGGCGAGAAGAGTCTTTTTTTTCTTCACTCATGGTATTCCCTCCTAGAAATCAATTTGCAATATCATATGACAAAAGCGGAGAAAGGTGATTGCCTAATTTTCATGTTTTCATAAAAAATTGTTAAAAATGTGAAATGGAGTGATTTTTTTATAGTTTTTGGTCGCCATATTCAGTTGATTATGCTAGTATAAATAGGGTTGATATAGTAGTATAGAGACAGAATGAAAACTGAAAGAGGGTAAGAAGTATGTGTGGTTTTGTAGGATGTTTATGTGAAAACCCTAGAGAGTTTTCAGAAACAGAAAAACATCAATTTGAAAATATGAACACGATGATTTTCCACCGTGGTCCAGATGACGAAGGATATTTTCGTGATGAGCATGTACAATTTGGCTTCCGCCGTTTAAGTATCATTGACTTAGAGGCAGGACATCAGCCGCTAACTTATGAAAATGATCGATATGTAATTATTTTTAATGGTGAAATTTACAACTATGTAGAATTACGTGAAATGTTACTTGAAAAAGGTGCAACGTTTGCAACGCAATCTGATACAGAAGTTATCATTGCATTGTATGCACATATGAAAGAAAAATGTGTAGACTACCTTCGTGGTATGTTTGCATTTATGATTTGGGATCGTGAAGAAAAGAAACTTTTCGGTGCACGTGACCACTTCGGTATTAAACCTTTATACATCGCACAACAAGGTGATACTACATTCTTCGCATCTGAGAAGAAAAGTATTATGCATGTGATGGAAGATAAAGGCGTTAACCCAACGTCATTACAACATTATTTTACGTACCAATATGGTCCAGAGCCAGAAACATTAACAATTGATGTTAATAAAATCGAACCTGGTCATTATTTCGTAAAAGAAATCGGTAAAGAGATGGAAATCCATCGCTACTGGAAACCTTATTTCAATGCTTCAAGTGCAACGAAAGAGGAGCATATCCAAGCAATTCGTGATGTGTTATATGATTCAGTAAAAGTGCATATGCGCAGTGATGTACCAGTAGGTTCATTCTTATCTGGTGGTATCGATTCATCTATCATCGCTTCTATCGCAAGAGAAATGAATCCAAATCTTTTAACATTCTCTGTTGGGTTTGAGCAACGTGGTTTCAGTGAAGTTGATGTTGCGAAAGAAACTGCTGAGAAATTAGGCGTTAAAAACCATAACGTATTCATTTCAGCGAAAGAGTTTATGGATGAGTTCCCAAAAATCATTTGGCATATGGATGATCCTTTAGCAGATCCAGCAGCTGTACCGTTGTACTTCGTTGCTAAAGAAGCACGTAAGCATGTAACAGTTGTTCTTTCAGGCGAAGGTGCAGACGAGCTATTTGGTGGTTATAACATTTATCGTGAGCCAAACTCACTGAAAATGTTCTCTTACATTCCTAGCCCAGGTAAGAGCGTTCTAAAAGCACTAAGTGGTGCTCTTAAAGAAGGCTTTAAAGGAAAGAGCTTCCTAGAGCGTGGATGTACGCCAATTGAAGAGCGTTACTATGGAAACGCGAAAATCTTCCGTGAAGAAGAGAAAGCTGAATTAATGAAGTATTACAATGAAAGTGTTAACTATATGGATATCACGAAACCATTGTATAACGAAATTAAAGATTATGATGATGTAAGCAAAATGCAGTACATTGACATGTTCACATGGTTACGCGGTGACATTTTATTAAAAGCTGATAAAATGACAATGGCAAACTCATTAGAACTTCGTGTACCGTTCTTAGATAAAGAAGTATTCGATGTTGCATCTAAAATTCCAACTGAATTTAAGATTGCTAACGGAACTACGAAAGCTATTTTACGTGAAGCAGCACGCGGAATCGTTCCAGATCACGTATTAGATCGTAAAAAACTTGGATTCCCAGTACCAATTCGTCACTGGTTAAAAGACGAAATGCATGATTGGGCTATCAATATTATAAACGAGAGTAAGACAGAGCATTTAATCGACAAACAGTATGTATTAAACTTACTGGAAGCACATTGTGCAGATAAAGGCGATTATAGCCGTAAAATTTGGACTGTACTTGCGTTTATGGTATGGCATCAAATTTATGTTGAGCATAAATACGATACGAATAAGTTCCACGAAGAAACGAAACGTGCGTATAGCTTAGTTTAATTAGAAAAACCTTAAGATCGTATATGGTCTTAAGGTTTTTTTCATAAATAGGACGTATTATTGATACAATAATAGTAAAAGGATGGACAACATATGATTACGTTTGAAAAAGTAACTGTAGAAAATGAAAACGTTGTAAAAGAAATGTTTCGCTCACATAGTTTAAGTGAGAAACAGGTACAGTATTGTGTGAAAGTCGATGATACATATATTGGTGTAATAGATTATCGTGTTCAAGGGGAGACTGCGATTTTATCTCAGTTAATTATTCACTTTGACTATCAAAGTTACGGTTATGGGACAAATACATATTTCACATTTGAAATGATGATGAAAGAAAGAAATGTGAAAGAGATAAAGGTATTACAAACGGAATTAACAGAACCAGTGAAATCTTTCATAGAGAGCTTTGGATTTAATGTGGAAGACGGAATATATGTGAAGAAAATATAGCGATGAGTAGTTATGCGGGATAAATATAAGGCAGGTGGATGTATGACGATGACTTCTGGTCTTGTATTAATTGGAGGGTGTTTTTTAGTAGCGGAGCTAAGCCATATGTTTATTCGAAAAAGAATGAATAAGAAGAGAAAGCCGTATGAATTACAATATGCTCCAGTGTTTTTCCTTTTGTTTTGTATGCTACTTACATTACAAAACATAACGAACTTTCCACCTCTTTTAAATGTTTTTTTAAAGTTCGGTTTGCTGTATAGTACCACTGGCATAGCCCTTTTATTTCTTTTATTTTGCATACGTTATATTCACTATCAATCGTATATATTTATATTAAATTGGTTAAAGCAAAATGATAGAAACCGCCTTACATAAGGCGGTTTTTTTATTTACGTTATGTATTGACTGGAATTACAATTACTTTCTTATGCCCATTACTTTTTTACATGTTACGCTTAAAAAATTTGAGTAGTAAATAGGTACAAAAATATTTTGAATAAAAATGAGGGCGGAATTATATATATTGAAAAAGTTTTCTGATATATCTATTGACAATGTATGAGATATACATTAATCTTTAAGTGTAAATGATAATCAATTTCATCTAGGGGGGCTTATGACACGCACTAAAAATATTCTTATACTTTGCGTTATGTTACTAATGGTCGTAATCGCAGGGTGCGGTAAAGAAGAAGAGAAGAAAGATAAAGATACATTAGTAAAGGCAAAAGATTCTTATAGTATAAAGCATGCAATGGGCGAAACGACAGTAAATGGTACGCCAAAAAGAGTTGTTGTTTTAACAAATGAGGGTGCTGAGGCACTTTTAACTGTTGGAGTAACGCCGGTTGGAACGACGAAACCACGAGCTGGTGATGAATGGTATCCTCATTTAGCGAAAGAGTTAAAAAATACGAAAGTAGTAGGAACTGAGCGTGACATTAATTTAGAAGCAGTAATGAAGCTTCAGCCGGATTTAATTATCGGAAATAAAATGCGTCACGAAAAAATATACGAGCAGTTAAAAGAAATCGCGCCAACAGTATATGCTGAAACATTACGCGGTGATTGGAAAGAAAACTTCACACTTTATACAAAAGCTGTAAATAAAGAAAAAGAAGGGAAAAATGCTCTAAATGATTATAAAAAGCGTATTGCAGCAATAAAAGGACAATTAGGTGATAAAATTAATTCTAAAGTTTCAATTATTCGCTTCGTCCCTGGTGATGTTCGTATTTATCAAAAAAATTCATTCTCAGGTGTTGTATTAAATGATATTGGATTTAAACGACCACCATTACAAGATAAAGATGAATTTGCAATTAAAGGAATTACAAAAGAGCAAATTCCAAATATGGACGGGGATTATTTATTCTATTTCACATCTGATAAAGACGCGGATAAGAATAATGAAGGAAATACATTAGCAAAAGAATGGACAGAAGATCCACTATTTAAACAACTTCAGGCTTCTAAAGATAATAAAGTATTCCAAGTAGATGAAGTGATTTGGAATACAGCAGGTGGTATTGTAGCTGCAAATCTTATGTTAGATGATATTGAAAAATATTTTCTGAAGTAAATGAATAATCTAGTGCATCACTTTAAATAGGTGATGCACTTTTTATTTTGTTAAAATACAGAAAATTCCTTCTTTTGAGTGTGCATAAGTTGTACAATTAAAATAATCATGAAATAAAGGAGTGGGAATAAATGAAAGCTACTCATAAAGATTGGGTTTTATTTAACGGAAGAATTGTAAATACGAAGGAAGAACAGCCGATGATTCCATTAGAGGAGAGAGGCTTTCAATTTGGTGATGGTATATACGAGGTATTCAGACTATATGATGGGAAGCCACATTTATTAGATTTACATTTAGAACGATTCTTTCATTCTATGGAAGAAATAAAATTAATTCCACCGTTTACTAAGGAAGAGTTAGTGGAAGAGTTATATCAAATGATTGAAAAAAATCAATTTCAAGAAGATGGTAATGTATATTTGCAAATATCAAGAGGTGCTCAAGCACGTAATCATGTATATGAGTCAAATATGCAACCAACATATTTTGCAAACATTGTTTCTTTTCCAAGGCCAATCACGGCTATGGAACGAGGAATAAAAGTTACTGTAGAAGAGGATATACGCTGGAAGTTTTGTCATATAAAATCCTTAAATCTGCTACCTAATATTATGATTAAAAATAAAATAAACGAACAAGGCTATCAAGAAGCGATATTAGTACGAGAAGGAATTGTAACGGAAGGGTGTCATTCAAATTTCTTTATGGTGAAAAATAATAAATTGATTACACATCCGGCTGACAATTTCATTCTACACGGCATTACACGTCACTACGTTATTACATTAGCGAAAGAGTTACATATTGAAGTAGAAGAAAGAGAATTTTCACTTCAAGAAGTGTATGAGGCCGATGAATGCTTCTTCACAGCGACGCCACTTGAAATATTCCCAGTCGTTCAAATTGGTGACGAGCAGTTCGGAAAAGGCGAAAGAGGACCGATTACAAAGAAACTCCAAGTTGCATATGAAGAAAGTATTCGTTTGTTTAAAGTTACGAACTAATATTGAAGAAAAAAGCTGGTATTACTCCAGCTTTTTTTCATGATATAATTCAAGCATAGGACAAGATTTGAAAACGCTGTAAAAAGGGGATTTAATGTATGAATTATGAAGATTTTAAAGAAGTAATTCACGGTAGACGAAGTGTTAGAAAGTTCACGGAACAAGAAGTAGCCACTAGTGATATAAAAGATATTATTGATTGTGCTCGTTATGCACCGAGTGATACAAACTCACAAACTTGGGAGTTCTTGGTCATTATGAACCGAGAGAAAATTAAAGAAATTGAACAAATGACATGGGATGCATTACATAAACTTGCGGCAAAAGCGGCAAAAAACGGAGAAGAGAAAGCGGGGAAATTACTTACACGTTCTTTTGGACCATATGCAACAGCTTTCTCGGAGGCACCAGTATTAATCGTATGTTTGGCAACGCCATATGAATCAAAGTTTCGTGAAAAGATATTTGATCCGATTGCTTTTGTTCCAGATTCAGTTTGGGAAGAAGAAGGAATTAAGAGCAGTTGTTTAGCGGCACAAAACTTAATGTTGGCTGCACATGCGAAGGGGCTTGGTACATGCCCAATGACAGGACCGGTATTGTTAGCTCAAGATGAACTACGACAATATTTACAAATTGAGCCTGAAAAACAAATAAATATGGTTATATCGCTCGGTTTTCCGAAAGATAAGCCGAAGAAACTTCCAAGAAAAGAAGTCGATGAGATTACAACATTTGTTTTTTAAAGCTCAAAATAAAAAGACATTGAATAAACAATGTCTTTTTATTTTGGATAGGTATGCAATTAATCTGTTAGGCTAAAATGATAGATAAGAGGGAATTACTATTTATCCCAATTTATTTCATAAAAAAATTAATGTTCTATTAAGGAAAGTATGATACATTAATCGTGAGCAATATTCTATTTGTTCATGAAAGTGTTGAAAATAGTTTTAAAATTTAAAAGTTATTTTTGTATAATAAATTATAATGAAATGACAGGGGGGATGAATTTTGAAAAAATTCATAATCACTGGATTGTCTGTATTGTTATTAGCCGGTTGCGGCGCTCCACAAGAAAAAGAGGGTGCGCAATCAAAGCAGGAAGAAAGAGTTGTAAACGCAAGTAATGAGAATATAGTAGTATTTCCTGAAGGAGCAGTGCCAGTCGGAGAAGGAAAAGTAAAAGTTATTACACCAGACGGTACTTCTGAGAATGGTAATATACCAGCTGTATTCATTAAAAAGGATACTTTAATTCAACACGTTGAATTAGAGCTCTCTAATTTTCAAAATGATAAAGAAACATTCGTATTTGTAGATCGAGTGTTTGCAGATAAATATCAAGTAACTAGTACAACACAGACAACAGTACAATTAAAAGAAAAGACGCTTGAAACAGGTAGTCATACGATTACGGCAGTTCAGTATGAAAACAATGATCCGAAAGGAAAGGTTATTAGTTTTAATCAGGCAACATTCGAAACAAAACCAGCGTCATAAGAAGAATAAAAAGTACATTACTCAAAAAGTAGTGTACTTTTTTGTTTATACTAGAGGATGTAATAGTGAATCACTTGTTTCGTTTTCTAATATGATTAAATTAGGAAGAGATCACTCGTTACTACTATGACAGAAAAAGAGGTTGAAGAGGTGAATCGGTGTATTTGTATCTTCTTGATTAATATGATGATGTCAGTAATTTGGTTTATGATATAGGAGGTTATGCAAGTTACGCTCCATTATCAAATTCATGACTTATTAATAGGGGCTATTTATTTTACCCTTGTTTAGCTATTATATGATAAACTCGGAATAAGGTAAGTTTCAGAAGAAAAATGTAGGTATTTCATTTGAAATGTCGAATAGTACGTACGATGTCGTAATAACAAATTTTCTATTGTTTACTGTGAAACAGGAGAAGGAGAGATAGTTAATGAAACGAGCTCTTATAAATATTGATTATACATATGATTTTGTAGCTGAGAAAGGTGCTTTAACTTGCGGTAAGCCGGGCCAAGAAATTGAGAAAGAAATTGTACATATAACGAAGCAATATATTGAAAATGGAGATTACGTTGTCTTTGCGATCGATAAACATGAAGAAAATGATGTATATCATCCTGAATCAAAATTATTCCCGCCTCATAACATAACGGGTACAAATGGAAGAGATTTGTTTGGTGAATTACAAGATGTGTACGAAACATATAAAAATGCAGAGAATGTATATTACATGGATAAAACACGATATAGTGCATTTGCAGGAACAGACCTAGAGATGAAGTTACGAGAAAGAGGAATAGAAGAAGTGCATCTTGTAGGGGTTTGTACTGATATTTGTGTTCTTCACACAGCCGTAGACGCTTATAACAAAGGATTTAAAATTGTAGTTTATGAAAAGGCAGTTGCATCTTTTAGTGCGCAAGGGCATGAATTTGCACTTGGACATTTTAAATCTTGCTTAAACGCAGAAGTGAAGTGAAAAAAAGAGGCCTTTAAAAAAGGTCTCTTTTTACGTTTAAATTGAGACGAGGTTTTGCTCAATTAATTTTTTTATAAATGGGCTAATATTCTCTGGTAGCTTATCAAAATCAAAAAATTGTACACTTAATGATTCGATCCCATCAGCTTTTAGCAAGCCGCCTTTAATGTCTTTGCAAAGATATGCGATTGTTATAGGATAAAACTCATCCCCGTTTGGTAATTTTACAAAAAATTCTTTTCCAGAAAATACGCTTATTAACTGTAAGGTTCCTATTTCAATTCCTGTTTCTTCGAACACTTCTCGTCTCCCAGCTTCTTCTGTTGATTCACCAAGTTCAACGAATCCACCAGGGACACCCCAAATACCATTCTGCCTTTGTTGAAGTAATATTTGTCCTTGTTTATTGAAAACAGCTACAGCAACTCCTGCTAGATTGAGTGGTCTTGATCCGACAACTTTTCTAAGTTCTTCAATATATCCCATTGTATGTAACCTCCGTAAGAAAAAATAAGAGCAAATATACTATTCGTGGTTGTGTAAATATTTTCCTCTTTATAAGAGGGAGAGATGTCCTATAACTTATTTGTTTTATTTGGTAAAATATACATCAAAAAAGGTCAAACAAAATCTTTGACCTTTTTTGACCAAGTGTTATAATAAAGACAGAAAGAGATAATCTTTCATTCATAAATAATAAGGAGGAAAAAATATGCGTAATTTATTTCCAGAGATAACAAAACGTCAAAATGGTATTTTTGATTTTGGGCCTTCTTTATTAGAAGGGATGACAGATGCTTTCTTTAAACCGATGAACATGGATACTTTTAAAGTAGATGTTCATGAACAGTCTGATAAATATACAGTAAAAGCAGATTTACCTGGTTTTCAAAAAGAAAACATTCAAGTTGAATTTGAACAAGATGTATTAACGATTCAAGCAACTAATCATAATGAAGTAGAAGAAAAAAATGAGAATGGCATATATATTCGTAAAGAACGTTCTATAGGTTCTGTAACTCGACGCTTTAATTTTCAACAAGTTGAGGAAGAAAATGTTAAAGCAAATTATAAAGATGGCGTACTGACAATTGAATTGCCAAAATTGAAAGAAGAAAAAAACAGTAAAACAACAATTAATATCGAATAAAAGAGCTGATAAATTCAGCTCTTTTTTTATCTAGTTAATGAATAAATTAGTTGAAATCGTAATGAGTAGAATAAAGTTTTAACGTTTAAAAAATTTCACGATTAGCTCCCCTTAGGTTATTAAAAAGGGTATATTTAAAGGGAAAGGAAAAGAACAGCTAGACATACTGTTTAAAGTGAATTAGTAATAAAGTCAAAATACATAGTAAGGGTAGCAGCATTTTAGAGTAGATAATAGATTGTCCTAGAACAAACTGAGACGATTATGAATTTTTTTATTAGTAAGGAAGTGGTTAGATGAGTTTATTAACGTATACTGAAGAATTTTTTAATTATGTAAGAGAGTTTTTACTTTTAAGATTTTTACTATTTGCTTTCGTTCTAATCATTATTTCATTTGTCATAAACCGCATTATTGATTGGTTTTTTAGGAAATCAAGCTTTTTTGATGAAGAGGTAGAGCAAACGATTCAAAGTGTGATTCGATCTATTTTTAGATATATCATTATCATTAGTCTAATCATATATTTAATTAGCCAATTTGTAGATATAAAAAGTATCATTGCAGGCGCAGGGATAGCGGGGGTTGTTATCGGTTTTGCTGCACAACAGATGCTGAAAGATGTTATATTAGGCTTTGCGAGATTAGCGGACAAAGAGTTTCGTGTTGGCGATTTTGTTACTTTTAACGGAACAAACTCAGGAACGATTGAGGAAATTAGTATTCGTTTTATGCAAATTCGTGAATGGTCAGGAAAACTTCTTACCATACCACACGGAGAGATTAGAACGATACAAAATTTTAATAAAGGTTGGATGCGCGTAATTGAACGAATTACGGTAAGTTATCAGGAAGATCCGACAAGAGTTAAGGAATTGTTAGAGGAAGTTTGTGTGAATTGTAATGAAAAATTGGCCCCAAGTCTTTATAAAGTAGAGGATGAAGCTGTTGAACCTTTTAAATATGTAGGTGTTACAGATTTAAATCCGAATTTGAAATACGTTGGATATGAATTTTGTATTACAGGTTTAATAAAGCCAGAAGATTATTTTGAAACTTCTAGACAAGTAAGATTTGAATTAATGTCTATATTTCATAAGAATCGAGTACAAATGCCAGCAGCAAATATGGTCGTTACTACTGAAAGTTTACAGCATACCCATAGCGGACAATCTGTATCGGACAGCTAAAGTAGAATAGTTTGGTAACGGAAATGCTGCTTTCAACATTGGATAGAAAATTAATAATAAAATGATCGATATAAACAAAGAGCTGAAGAAATTCAGTTCTTTTTAATTTGTAGAATTTAGAAATTTCTTAATGTTATAATGATAGATGGTGATGAAAATGAACTTTGAAGAAAAAGAGATGCATCGTTTAGAGGCATTAAAAGCAATTGCTGAATTATTAAATGAAGCAACAGACTTACAAGACATGTTGGAAAAAGTGTTACATACATTGTTACAAGTTATGAATTTGCAAACAGGCTGGATCTTTTTTATTGATGAAAGTGGAAAGCACCGTATGCTTGTGGATGAAAACTTACCGCCAGCTCTTACGTGGCAAGAGAAGAAGCCGATGTGTGAAGGAGATTGTTGGTGTGTAGAGCGTTTTGTGAATGGAAGATTGGAAAAAGCGACAAATATTATTGAATGTAAGCGAATAGAGGATGCGATTGAATGTAATTGGGGAGATACCGAAAATGTTACGCACCATGCGACAATTCCCCTTAGGTCTGGATCGGAGAAGTTTGGTCTATTAAATGTCGCCTCTCCTCAAAAAACACATTTTTCAGAGGAAGAATTAGCATTATTAGAATCGATTGCATTTCAAATAGGAACAACTATACAACGTATTCAATTAGTAGAGAAAGAACGTAAATATGTAGTTGTAGCAGAACGAAATCGACTTGCACGTGATTTACATGATTCAGTAAAACAATTGTTATTTTCTATCATGTTAACCGCAAAAGGTACGCTAAATATGACGCAAGATAGAGACTTGCAAGAGATGTTGAGCTATATTGGAGAATTATCACAGGAAGCATTACAAGAGATGACACTCTTGATTTGGCAATTAAGACCGGAAGGATTAGAGAAAGGGTTAGCTGAAGCAATTAAAAATTACGGAAAGTTGTTAGGAATTCACGTGGAAGTTCGAATTGATGGAATGGTTTCAATTGGTGATGAAATAGAAGAAGTTTTATGGCGTATTAGTCAAGAAGCGATACATAATTGTAAAAAACATGCTTCGTGTAAAAAGGTACATGTTCTTTTAAAAATAGAAGATAACCAGTTATATTTTTGCATAGAGGATAACGGAATAGGATTTATACAAGATCAGGTACGAGAGTCAGCACTCGGTTTAAAAAGTATGAAGGAACGTATTCAGTTAATGAGGGGATCATTTCAAATAAAAACGGAGCTGAAAAAAGGTACGAAAATTGAAATTCAATTGCCAGTTTGAAGGGGAGAAGAAGGTTGAAAATTAAATTACTACTAGTTGAGGATCATCATATCGTTCGAAGAGGACTTGTATTCTTTTTGAAAACGAGAGAAGAATTTGAAATTGTTGGGGAAGCAGAAAATGGAGAAGATGCGTTAACATTCGTCCAAACAAAAAGGCCAGATGTAGTATTAATGGATCTATCAATGCCGAAGATGGATGGCATCGAAGCAACAAAACGAATAAAACAATATGATGAAACGATAAAGATACTAATATTAAGCAGTTTTTCAGAGCAAGATTATGTTTTACCAGCACTTGAAGCCGGAGCAGATGGTTATCAATTAAAAGAAGTACAACCTGAGCAACTTGTAGCTTCTATTATTGCAGTACATGAAGGAAATACGAATTTTCATCCGAAAGTAACACCAGCACTATTAGGACGATCAGTAGTCAAGAAAGAAAAAGAAAACCCTTTTTCTATGTTAACGAAAAGAGAACAAGAAGTACTTCGTGAAATTGCGCAAGGGCGAAGCAATAAAGAAATTGCAGCAGTGCTTCATATTACAGAACAAACTGTAAAAACACATGTTTCAAATGTTTTAGCTAAATTGGAAGTAGATGATCGTACGCAAGCTGCATTATATGCGGTGAAATATGGGGTTATTTAGGAGGAGTGTATGAAAGTAAGGACTACATTACAGCGGTACATGTCAAGTTTGTCTGAGGCTAGTTATTTTAATGGTACGGTACTGATTGCAAAAAATGATGAAATATTGTTAAGTGAAGCATTTGGAACAGCGAATTTCACATTTAACATTCCTCATACTATTGATACAAAATTTCGAATTGGTTCATTAACGAAAGGGTTTACCAGTACAGCAATTTTACAATTAGAAGAACGTGGATTGCTCTCGGTAGAAGACTCAATTTCAAAATATATAGAGGGATTCTCTTATGGAGAAGATGTTACAATTCACCACCTATTAACTCACACATCGGGTATTTCAAATTTTACAAGTTGGCCTAATTATTGGTCGGATATAATGAGAAAATCTGTATCTAAAGAAGACATTGTGCATGTATTAAAGACGTACCCGTTAGAGTTTAAACCAGGTGAGAGATATAGTTATACAAATTCTGGTTATATTTTATTAACAATTATAATCGAAAAGATTACTGGTTTATCATATAAAGAATATATACATAAATATATATGTCAACCACTTCAAATGCATAATACCGGATGTGAGGATGAGGGTAGAGAAATAGTAGAATCTTTATCAACAGGATATACGATATTTGGAGATATAAAACAACCTGAACATATTGATATGTCATTTCCATTAGGGGCATATGGAATGTATTCGACAGTTAAAGATTTGTTTAAATGGCATAAAGCATTGCGTAGTAGAGAGGTGATTTCAGAAAGTTCACTTCAAAAAATGTTTACTGCATATTCGGATCATTATGGATATGGTTGGGCTATTGAACAAGAAGAATATATTTCTACTAGTCATTTTGGTGATATAAATGGTTTTGTGAATTATTTGATTCGATATGAAAAAGATAATGTTTGTATTATTGTACTAAGTAATATAAATATTACACCGGTCATAGAGATTGCAAATAACATAGCTAAGATTATAAATGGGGAAGAGATTCAGATGCCGAGACCTATAAAGGTGTATGAGGTGAATTTTTTCGATAAATTAAAATGTGTGGGGAAATATATAACAGAAAACAATGAAGTAATTCAAGTTATAGAAAAACAAAATAAACTCTATGTTATAGTGCCGAAACGTTATGGTGTATTGTATAAACTTGAGCTGTATCTTTGTTCTTTTCAAGAGGAAGTTGCAATGTTTCGAACGAAATACGTTGATGAAAAAATAAAAATAAATACAAAAACAGGATCATTATCTTTTGAAGATGTTACGAAAAAATGCATAAAAGCTAATAAAATATATAGTGAAGCTGAATAAAGGTTTTTCTTCTTTCAATAATTAGGTACAATAAAGTGAAACTTTAATCAGTGGAGGGGCTATTCCCCACTGATTATTAGCGCATACCAATTGTGTTTTTACGGGATAAAGCTACGATGGAGGGAGAAGATATGCTATGCCTGGTACAAGAAGTGGGATTGGAAAGATTCAAGCTTCGTTAAACGGTTTATCACCGAAATTGCGAAGTATTGCTGAACATATTTTAAAACATCCACAAGATGTTGTACATAAATCTATTACTGAATTAGCAGAAGTTACGAATAGTTCCGAGGCTACGATATTTCGCTTATGTAAACACCTTGGTTTGCAAGGGTTCCAAGATTTAAAGATTACATTAGCTCGTGAAATTGTCCATACACCGATGCAAAATATTCATGAAGAAGTATCAGCAGAAGACAGTATGGTAACTGTTGCTAAAAAAGTTTTTCATTCACATATTACAGGACTACAAGATACATTGCATTTGTTAAATGATACGGCATTAGAGCAAGCTGTAAAAGCTTTGCAAGAAGCAAATCGAATCGAGTTTTACGGAAATGGTGGTTCTGGTATTATTGCGATGGATGCATATCATAAATTTATGAGAACGGGTATTTCATGTATTGCTCATACTGATTCGCATTTTCAAATTATGGGAGCAGGTTTACTCTCGAAAAATTCAGTTGTTATCGGCATTTCTCATTCTGGTAGCAATAAAGGGTTACTGGAAGCGTTAGAAGTAGCGAAAGCAAGAGGAGCTAAAATTATTGCGATTACGAGCTATCAGAAATCGGCATTAAGTCAACTGGCTGATATTACATTATACACTTCAACACGTGAAACGGAATTCCGCACAGAAGCAAGTTCATCAAGATTAGCGCAGTTAAGTTTATTAGATACTTTGTACGTTGGGTTATCGTTACAACGCCAAGAAGAAACGTTGCAAAATTTACAAAGTATCCGTGAAACAATTTCGATGAAACGAATATAAAAAAGAGGCTGTCCCAAAAGGTGCTTTTTAGCCAAAATCGAATAAAAAGTGAAAGGCAGAAATGTTGATTTTATAACGTTTCTGCCTTTTCAATTTCATGTGATCTTACTTCGAAAGAGACTTATGAGACAGCCCCTTTTTTATTAGTGAATAGTTTATTTATTTTCTTGTAGAAATATGTGACTTACTTATAGCCAGTGATGACTCTCATTTAAAAAAATAAAAAACGATTTATACAACAATTCAAACATTGTTCATAATTTCACAATTTGTTTTTGAAGTTTCATGTTATGATGAACATGTAATGATGATTGAACACTTAAACTTGGCACAATGATTAGCCAAACTAGTGAAGACAGAAGTTATGAGATGAACTCATGAAAAATTCTAAAACACTAAAGGGGAGATCACATATGAAAGCAGTAGTAGTTAATAAAAATAGTAAAGCAAACATTGAAATTATTGAAAAGGAATTACGTCCGTTACACTCAGGTGAAGCGCTAGTAGATGTAGAGTATTGTGGAGTTTGTCATACTGATTTACACGTTGCAAATCATGATTTTGGAAACACAGATGGCCGTATTCTTGGTCATGAGGGTATAGGTATTGTGACGAAAATTGCTGATGATGTTACTTCACTAAAGGTGGGGGACCGTGTAAGTATTGCATGGATGTTCCAATCTTGTGGGCGTTGTGAATATTGCATAACGGGTAGAGAAACATTTTGCCGTGAAGTGAAGAATGCTGGTTATTCAGTAGATGGTGGTATGGCTGAACAATGTATTGTTACAGCAGATTATGCGGTGAAAGTACCAGAAGGATTAGATCCTGCTCAAGCATCATCCATTACATGTGCGGGTGTAACTACATATAAAGCTATAAAAGTATCGGATATTAAACCTGGCCAACCTATCGTCATCTATGGTTGTGGTGGATTAGGTAACCTAGCTATTCAATATGCTAAAAACGTATTTGGTGCAAAGGTAATTGCAGTAGATATTAATGACGATAAATTAGCCTTAGCAAAAGAGGTTGGCGCTGATATGACTATCAATCCAATTTCTCAAGGTCCTGCTGATAAGATTGTTCAAGAAGAGTTTGGTGGTGCTTATGCAGCTGTAGTAACAGCCGTTTCTAAAGTAGCATTCAACTCAGCAGTAGATGCGGTACGTGCTTGTGGTAAAGTCGTTGCAGTAGGTTTACCAGTGGAAACGATGGATTTAAACATTCCACGACTTGTACTAGATGGAATTGAAGTAGTTGGTTCTTTAGTCGGTACTCGTAAAGACTTAGAAGAGGCATTCATGTTCGGTGCAGAAGGAAAAGTAGTGCCGGTCGTTCAAACTTGTTCTCTAGATAAAGTACAACATGTATTCGAAGAAATGGAACAAGGTAGAATTCAAGGACGTATGGTAATCGATTTTAAACACAATAATTGTGATTGCAATTCACTTTAAATATAAAAAGTATGAGTCTAGCTAAAGACATGTAAAAAGTTAGGCGACAGAAAGAAGATGATCCCTGTTAAATGCAGGGATCATCTTCTTTGCATTCCACTACTATCAATATCGAGTAATGGGAAAGGATTAAAGGTTCACTTTATCTACAAACGAAAAAGAATCTTTACTTTTAACAAATTTTTTACGATCTGGAACGCTTTGAATTGCTACAACTTGCGTATCTCTTGCTTTCAGTGCATCTTGAATCCCGATTGTCATAAGCTTAATAAATAGAATCGTAATAAAGAATGAAGCAAGGGTGTAAAAAATAATCCACCATGAAAGATTCATTTCATTACGATTTAATCCAATAAGTCCTGCCCAATCATTAGATAGAGAAACAGGTTTCAGCACTCCGTCATAGAGTTCCCGCATTTGTATCCCGCCAATTACAATGTTAAGCAACGCTAAATGGATAACGAGTATGAGTGTTTGGACGATATGTTCCATAAATAATACAAATAAGCGGTCAAGTAATAAGACTCGTAAGTGTTTTTTCATAATATGAAAACGGCTAGCACCCAATAATTGTGAACTTAAAATGTAATCTCGTTTCATAAATTCATCAACCTCTGAGGATATATATAAAGAAAGTGTAGGCAGAGCGACGAAAATAAGTACGAGTACTTGATAAAACGTAAATGAAATATTTGGATTTAACCCATCAGCATTTGATGTGATTACAATATTAACGGGTGTGATGAGTATGAATGCGATAAATAAAGTTGGAATATAATAAAAAACTTCTGAGCATGCCTGGAAAAATCTCTTGAGTTTTGGAGCAAATAAACTTAAGAGAATTCCTATACATGTTCCGCATAAAATTCGAAAGAAGCTAATTGCCACGGCTAATAAAATAGTGAATTTTGCTCCTTCTATAATTTGTAAGAAAACAGACTCACCAAAACGATCAGATCCAAAAGGCGGAATTAACGATGGTGGAAAGGGGGCCTTTCCAAGTAATTCGTTATTGTCATTGTAAAGTAACTGTGGAGGTTTTGGGATGTTATCTTTAAAGAACCAACTATAAATAAAACTAGCTGAAATAAGTATGAATAAATAAGTGAAGCCGATTAAAAAGCGTTTTGATTTCCAAATAGATTTCATAATGCTACTCCTTTCAAGTGCTTGTACCATCTATTCATCATGAATGAGGTTATTTGAAAAATAGTATAAAACGGTAAAATAATCATGACCAGTATGATAAATGCAGCGGGAGGTGAAATAAACGCCTTATTAAATAAAAATTGAATAATGCCATCCATATTAAAAACAAATTCTAAAATGAATAAATTAGAAAGTAAGAAAACAAAAATCGTTTTTAAATGGTGGAAGAAGTGGATAGATATATTTTTGAATAAATGAATGCATAGTATATAACTTGATGAAAGGCCTTTTCCATAGGCAACTTCTACATAATCTTTTCCATGTTCTTCTTTTATGTATAACACCATCATCCGAAACATTTGTAATGTAGGTAAGACCGCTAAAGATAAAATAGGGAGTAAATAAGCTCGATTTTCATTAAAAGAAATAATGGTGACAGGAGATTCCCCGAATTTCTTAAGTACCCATATGAAAAATATTTGTAAACAAATCATCATCATCATATCAGGGACAGCTTCTAATATGAACACAATTCGATTTATCCATTTTTTTATATAATCTTTTGCTAAAAAATAAAAAAATGCCATGCTAGATGATAGAAGGAGCGCAAGTAAAAAGGCTAAAAATAATACAGTAAATGAATATAGGTAAGGTTCTAAAACGGTTGGGAATAAGGGTGTTTTTTTGAAACTACCAAATTTCGGGTCTGATCCTATAACCACTAATGATTCAGGGGATAAAACATCCTTTAACATAGTAACAATCTGATTAAAAAAAAGAATTGGTTGAAAGGTAAATCCATTTTGAGTGATAAATAAATAAGGTAAATTTAATAATAGTAACAGTGATAAAAAAATGGATGAAAGCTTAATTGTGAATTGAGATATTTTACGTAACATTAAATCCCTCCGACATCTTTTTACAACATTATACAATAAAGTTCGGAATATTGTTTTATTTTTCTGAAAAATAAAAATATTATTAGATTTTATCCTTTTCGGCAAGAAAACTCCATCTAATTTGTGTTATGGGTGAAACCCAACAATTTAGGTGAGATTGTTTCTTCTTTTAGGTTATGTGTGGGGAATTAAAAAAACTCCTAGGGATCAATGAATACCTAGGAGGGCACCTGCGTCATATAACAAATTTACAATTATGTTGTGTTTTTGTTTGAAATGCATATTGTTTCATATACATTGTAATCAATATATTTAAGTTTATAAGAGTTATACTTTTATCTAAACTCGTAACCAAAATAACCACTAAATCCAAATAGTACTATTGCGGCTGATTTAGATATCCATTTAATTAAGATTGGATTTAGAAAAATTCTAGTAAAATGAACAAAGCCTAAAAGATACCAACAGCTATTATGATAAATGTAGATGTACTTGCATTATCTAATGAAGAGACTAGAACCAGACCGAAGACCCCTATCCAAAATACAATATTAGCCGGTGATAGAGCAATCATAAAAATTCTTCTATTTTATTCAATTACTATTCTTTTCAATTGTTTCAACAAAAAACAAGATTGTGGTGATTCTTTACATTACTTCTAGCGAGTTACAAAAGTATCTCTTTGTTGAAGTTCATTGCTTAAAACCCCATAAGATCCTTTACATGTTTAGCGTTCTGTTTAGATGTTAGTTTTTCAAGTAATAAAAATGCAACATCAAAAGCTGTACCTGGATTTGAAGATGTAATAATATTTCCATCTTGAACAATTAAATCATTTTGTACTTTTGCACCGAAATTCTTTAACTGCTCTTTTCGTTCACTCGTTGGATGACTGTATGTGGTAGCTTTTTTACCTATAAGAATTCCGCTTTTACCAAGTGCTAATGATGCAACACAAATACTTGCAATAGGTTTCTGTTTGACATGAAAATGTTGAATAACATGTAAGAATTCTTTACTGTATGCATCCCGATAAAAACCAGCTTCTTCAAACCCTCCTGGAATAGCTAGTGCATCAAACTCATCCAATTGAATATTATCAACCGTTTTTTCGGGTATGATAGTAAAATTCCAAGTACAAGTTAATTTATCCCGAAGACCAACTGTTATGACCTCGGTTGACCCGTCTCCCTCCCACTTATTCCAACCTAGTACGTCTGTAAATACACTAGCTTCTACTGCTTCAAATCCGTCAGCTAATAATAATAAAATCTTTTTCATATAGTAAATCGCCTCCTAATATCCTTATTTTATATGGATATAAAAAGCTGATGAATAAGTTAAATAAGGATATTTAATTGTTTGGCTTTATTATGTAAAGAATTTAGATTATTATATTTTATAAAAAAAGGTTGGGTACTTTATGGATCAAATTGATAAAAAAATCTTAGGGTTATTACAGTCAAATGCAAAAATTTCAATGAAGGATTTAGCTGAAGTAGTTCACTTATCTTCTCCGTCAGTAACTGAGCGAGTAAGAAAGCTAGAGGCGCAACAAATTATTGAAGGTTACCATGCACATATTTCCCTAAAAAAAATTAACCGCCCAATTTCGGCACTTATTCTGTTTAAATCAACGAATTGTAAAGCGTTATCTAACTTTTGTTATAATCATCCGGATGTAATTGAGTGTTACAGAGTAGCGGGGGAAATTAGCTATATTGTCAAATTAGCAACTGATTCTGTAGAAAGTTTAGAACAATTTATTGATGATTCAATGCAATATGGTACGCCATCAACAAATATTGTATTATCTTCTCATGAAAAAAAGATAATCGCTCCCTTTATTAGTGAAAAATAAAAATACATGCCTAATCAATTAACTATTACTTCCTTAATGTTTTTTTGAAAATAGCCCTTATTTTTCGGATTTGTATAAAAAATAAGGGTCTCTAATCATTTTTCTTATATTGTTTTTCAACACCTTTTTCATGCAAATGAGTAAAAAGTAAAGTTTGGAAGGACTATGTATGAATGTGTTGTTAATGAAAGAAAAATAGCGTGTTGTGTAACGAATATAACGTAACTTTACCGCCGGGGGAATTTAATTTTAGTATGTAAGTGAAATGTCATGAGGGGAATTATATTTTATTATGAAAAAAATTTTCTTTTTAAAACTTGATTAAAGAAAAAATATTTTATATACTAATTCATGTAAACGGTTTACTAGATTATATTTTGCTAGAAACGAAGGGAAGATTCGCATGGAAACAAGGGGGAGAGTAATCGGGATTGATATCGGTACCACAAGTACAAAAACGGTTGTGTTCACAGAAAAAGGAAAAGTCGTTGCATCACATGCAGTAGATTATCCAATTATTCAACCGAACGTCGGATGGGCTGAGCAAGATCCCGATGTAATATGTGCTGCTGTTTATAAAACTGTAAGCGTTGCCATAGAAAAAGGTGACGTGTTACCAGAAGATATTTCTTCAATTGGTATTAGTACAGCAATGCACGCATTAATTGCAGTAGATGAAAAGGGTGTGCCGTTAACGCGCTCTATCATTTGGGCAGATAATCGTAGTACGAAACAAGCGGAAAAATTATTACAACATATGAATGGACATGAAATTTATAGACGTACAGGCACACCAATTCATCCAATGTCGCCACTATCTAAATTACTATGGATGAAAGAAGAGGAACCAAAATTATATAAAAGTGCTTATAAATTTATTTCTATTAAAGAGTATGTTATTTACCAATTGTTTTCACGCTACGTAGTTGATTATTCCATTGCTTCTGCTACAGGGTTATTCAATTTAAAAACGTTAAATTGGGATGTTGATGTGCTGGAAATGTTAAATATTTCTTCAGAACAATTATCAACCCCAGTACCAACTACATATATTTTATCGGGTATGAAACCGGAATTAGCACAAAAGATGGGTATTCGTGAAGATACTCCAGTTGTTATTGGTGCAAGTGATGGTGTTCTTGCGAATGTAGGCGTTGGGGCCATATCGCCTGGATCAGCTGCAATTACGATTGGAACAAGTGGTGCAGTTCGAACAATTTCATCTAATGTTAATACAGATGAAAAAGGAAGAACGTTTTGTTATGCATTAACAGACGAGCACTGGGTGATTGGCGGACCAACGAATAATGGTGGCATATTACTGAGATGGTTACGTGATGAATTTGGTAGCCCAGAACAAGAAGTTGCAAGAAAACTTGGCATTGATCCGTATGATTTATTAATTAAATATGCGGAAAGTGTACCAGCTGGAGCAGGTGGATTGCTATTTTTACCTTTCTTATCTGGAGAACGTGCACCTTACTGGAATGCAAATGCTCGTGGTACATTCTTCGGAATTAATCTTCAGCATAAACGAGAACATTTTATTCGTGCAGTCATGGAAGGGGTTTGTATGAGCGTATATTCTGTTGCACTCGCAATCAGGGATTGTACAGGGCCACTTACTGAAATACGCGTTTCAGGAGGATTTGCGAAATCTGCATTTTGGAGACAAATGTTATCCGATATGATGGGAAAAGAATTGCTTGTTCCTGAAAGTCATGAAGCATCTGCGCTTGGGGCAGCGGCAGTTGCTTTATATGCTGTAGGAAAAATTGATTCTCTTGAAGAGGTTAAGGATTGGATTGATATTGTTCATCACCATGTACCGAATAAAGAAAATACGGCTATATATTTAGAAATGTTTTATATGTATGAACGACTTTATAATCGCTTGAAAGAAGAATTTGATTGTATAGCTGCTTTCCAACGTAAACAATAGGGGGATTGGGAGAAATGGTAGTTGGAATCGTACTAGCGGCAGTTGTCATACTACTTTTACTTATTACGGTAGTAAAATGGCATCCGTTTGTCGCGTTAATTTTAACAGCAATTGGTGTAGGGCTAGCAATGGGAATGCCATTGATTGGAACTTCACCAAAAGATCCAGGGATTATTGATTCTATTAAACTAGGGCTTGGTAATACGTTAGGGTTTTTAGCGATAGTTTTAGCATTAGGAACGATGCTTGGAAAAATGATGGCCGAATCTGGCGGTGCTGAACGAATTGCTAACACATTAATTGATCGTTTTGGGAAGAAACGTGTTCACTGGGCAATGATGTTTGTTGCATTTTTAGTAGGGATTCCGGTATTTTTCCAAGTTGGATTTGTACTACTAATTCCATTGGTATTTACAATTGCATTAGAAACAGGGGTATCACTTATTACAATCGGTATTCCACTAGTAGCAGGATTATCCGTTGTACACGGACTAGTGCCACCGCATCCAGCAGCGATGGCAGCGGTAGGTATTTTTAAAGCAGATGTAGGGAAGACAATTTTATATGCGTTAATTGTCGGACTTCCAACTGCAATTATTTCAGGTCCACTTTATGGAAAATGGATTGGTGCTCGTATACATAAGGAAGTACCATTAGAGATAGCAGAGCAATTTGTTGAAAAAGATAATAAAAAAGAGCTTCCTAGCTTTGGGAATACATTGTTTACAATTTTACTTCCAGTATTTCTTATGCTTGGTGCATCAATAGCGGAAGTTGCATTAAATAAAACGAGTCAACTAGCACAAGTATTACACTTTATTGGAGATCCGATTGTCGCTTTATTAATTGCAACCATTTACTCTTTCTTTAGTCTTGGATATGCAAAAGGTTTCTCAAAAGATAAAGTATTACAATTTACAAATGATTGCCTTGGGCCAATTGCAAACATATTGTTAGTGATTGGTGCAGGCGGAGCATTTAATAAAGTATTATTAGATTCTGGAATTGGAACGACAATTGCAGATATGGCGAAAGAATCGCATATTTCACCAATATTATTAGGGTGGGGAATTGCGGCACTAATCCGAATCGCAACTGGATCGGCAACTGTTTCTATGATGACAGCAGCTGGTATTGTTGCACCGATTGCAGCAAGTACACCAGGTGTAAATGTAGAATTATTAGCACTTTCAACAGGTGCAGGGTCATTAATTTTATCACATGTAAATGATTCTGGATTTTGGATGATTAAAGAATATTTCGGGATGACTGTGAAAGAAACATTATTAACATGGACGGCAATGGAGACAATATTATCTGTTGTAGCACTTGGACTCATTTCGTTATTAAATATATTTGTATAGAATGGGAGATTGGTTAATATGAAACTAGGTTTAATTGGATTAGGAAAAATGGGATTCCCATTAGCGGAACACTTATATGAAGACAAACATGAAGTTGTTGTATATGACGTAAATAAAGAGCTTGTTGAAAAGGCTGGGGCTTTAGGGATTACTGCTCGTCATACATTAAAAGAAATGATCGCTGAACTAGAAGCTCCTCGTACAATTTGGGTAATGGTACCTGCGGGGGAAGTTGTTGAGTCAGTATTAAAAGATGTATATCCATTATTAGAGGAAGGCGATATCGTTATTGAAGGCGGGAATTCATTCTATAAAGATACGTTACGTCGTGCTGAAGAAGCGAAAAGCTTTGGTTTACATTACGTAGATATCGGTACATCAGGAGGTGTAGAAGGAGCTAGATACGGTGCTTGCTTAATGGTTGGTGGAGAAAAAGAAATTTACGATCAATTAGAACCTTTATTTAAAGATTTAGCAGTAGAGAATGGGTATTCTTATGCTGGCCGTGTTGGTAGTGGTCATTTCTTAAAAATGGTTCATAACGGTATTGAGTACGGCATGATGCAAGCAATTGCTGAAGGATTTGAAGTGTTAGATAAAAGTGATTTTGATTTCAATTATGAAGATGTTGCAAAAGTATGGGCGAACGGATCAGTTATCCGTGGTTGGTTAATGGACTTAACTGAAAAAGCATTTGCAGAAGATCCGAAACTAGATGGCATTAAAGGTGTAATGAACTCTTCAGGAGAAGGAAAGTGGACTGTTGAAACTGCACTTGAACTGCAAGCTGCAGCACCAGTAATCGCAATGTCATTATTTATGCGTTACCGTTCTCAGGAAGATGATACATTCCACGGAAAAGTAGTTTCAGCCCTTCGTAATCAGTTCGGTGGACATGAGGTTGTGAAAAAATAAGAGGATGATTTTTGAAAAGAAACTTGTGCATAAGCGCAAGTTTCTTTTTTTTATAGTGTAAGAAATCTCTAATTTATAAATACCAATCAATCATTGTTTTTTTATCACATATGATGGCTTCAATATGTATTGATTGAACAATGTGTTCTATATTTTCGTCTTTCGCTAATAAAAAAGTTGTAAAGGAATCAAACATACTCATGAATGCATAATCCATGTTTTCATCAGTAATAATGAACTCACTACAGAAAAGGTTCCAAATATTTAAAGGGGTTGTATCATGTATCTGTAATGATTTGTTTGTAGCAAAGATTGGTTCAGAGAAATATAGATTTTTTGCACCTTTCGAACCAAGGAGTTTTAGTAAATTCTGTAATAAAAATATAGATGTATAATCTTCCGTTGGATAATAAAGGTCTTGTTTAAAGTTTGAATGTAGCTTTTTAGCTAAGTCATCTCTTTTATATTCTTCTGAAAAGGCATTACTGGAAGTTAACATGGCTATTGCTAGTTCTGTGTATGAATTTAGTCCACTATAAGACATTATTTCCTTCCAAGAAACGGATTTCCCATTTTGAATGATTTCTTCAGCACTTGGATATATGTGCTCGTAAGGTCTTTTTCTTACTGAGTTTTCCCACCCTAAAGGCATTTGGACAAAAGGATGAAGTAATATAGCAGCAGACTTAAAGTTGCTTGGTAGTTGTACTAAAATGGGTGATTTGTCATCTAGCCAAATGTAATCCAACAAAATAAAACCTCCTCTTAGACTTTGAAATGTACGGATTCCCGCATTATGTTTTTTGTATTGATTGTATCAAGTATAAAGCGCTGCATGAAATATGTCCCAACATAAAAATAAGAATAAATAAAATGAAGTTTTCATAAATAGTAAAAGGATGGTTATGTCATCAGTGTAGCTAAGAAATGATGTTACATATGAAAAGAGCGTGTTAATAAAATATGAGGTGGTTAAATGGGAAATGAGCAAGTGAAGTCTGTAAAGGAAGAAAAAAAGTTATGTCTTTGTATGATTGTTAAAAACGAGTCTAGGATTATGGAAAGATGTTTAAATGCTACGAAATCAATTGTAGATTTTGTTTCTATTTGTGATACTGGATCGACGGATAATACACCTGAAATTATTGAAAATTGGTGTAAGGAAAATGAGATACCTGGGACGGTTCATCATGAGCCGTTTCAAAACTTTGGTTATAACAGAAGCTTAGCTGTTTCGTTAGCGCAAAAAACATACCCAGAAGCAGATTATTTATTAATATTAGATGCGGATATGATTTTAGAGGTTGATCCGAATTTCGATAAAACGAGCTTAACGGAAGATCATTATCTTACATTGCAATATGATGTTCATATTAAATATTGGCTTACACGTCTGTTAAAAGCTTCTTTACCATGGAAATCTGTCGGTGTTACTCATGAGTATTGGGATATAGATCGTTCCAAAGTTGGAGAGAATTACAATACGAGAGTAGCTAGACTGGAGACGCTTGTCGTTAATGACCCTGGTGATGGTGGGAGTAAAGCGGATAAATTTGAAAGAGATGAGAGGCTGTTGTTACAAGGGTTGAGTGATCCAGAAACAACGCCAGATTTGCATATAAGATATTTATTTTATTTAGCCCAAACTTATTTTCATTTAAGTCAATTTGAAGATTCGATTAAATGGTATAAAAAACGAGTGGAAGTAGGAGGATGGGTTGAAGAGGTGTTCTATTCGTTGTTGCGAATAGGGTTTTGTTATGAACAATTAGCAAACCGTGCAGCAAATAAACAACATGAAGTAACAGAAGCAGATGAAATGGAAAATGCTAAGACGCAAGAAGAGCAATATTCAGCGCTAGCTATTTTTTATTTTCAAAAAGCGTGGGAATATAGACCAACTCGGGCTGAGCCATTATACCAACTTGCAAGAATGTATCGATTAAAATCTCAAAATAATATTGCTTTGATGTATGCCCTGCAAGGGAAGGAAATTCCTTTTCCAAAAGATGATCTTCTATTTGTAGATTATCATGTGTATGATTACTTATTTGACTATGAAATTTCTATAAGTGCATTTTATATACCACATAAAAAACATTTAGGTGCAGTATCACAAAAATTTTTGGAATCGAAAAAAGAAGAGCTACCGTTGCATATAGCAAATATGGTAGAAAGTAATGCGAAATTTTATTGAATACAATTTCGGTTAAAGGAGTAGTGGAGTAATAATGGAATTAATACGATGGGCGCTAGAGCTAGGAGAATCTGTGCATGGAAATACGTATGAAGAATTGTTGCCACTACTAGATTATTATTATGATCGTGATCATTTAAAAGCGTATTGTATCGCAAATCTTCTGTTAAACATGGACGTATCAGATGAACATCAGCAAAGAATCGAATTAAGAAGGTGCATTGCTGCTTATTATGCTGGACTATATAAAGTAGCAAAAAAACATGCGAAGGACCTTTTACTGAAATATCCGGATGTGGATTTATATAAGAATAATTTAAGGCTAATGGAAGCTTATTTGAATAAAGAATATGATTATTGTTTGTTTATATGCCCAAAGACGTATGGTAGTTTTATAGATGTTGCGCGAGCTTTGAAATGGCGATTGGAGCAAGAGGGAAATACAGCAATCATATCAGAAACAATACTCGAAAATGTGGGGAATACAATTGTTTTTGGAGCGCATACATATGCACATAGCCCACATCTCCTTCCGAAAAATGCAATTATTTATAATTTAGAACAGCTATATGAAGGAAGCCCTTATGCGCATCCTCTTTATTTAATGTTATTAAAAGATAAGGAAATTTGGGATTATAGTAAACAAAATATAGAATGGTTAAAACAAAGAGGAGTAGGAAAAGAAATAAAACATGTAGGCATGAACTATGCACCAACTTTAGAAATAAAAAAAGATGCATTTGATGAAGAATTAACTGAAGACATTGATATACTGTTTATAGGTGCTCTTAACCCAAGACGGCAAGCTATATTGGATCAATTAAAAGTCGTTGCCCCGAATTTAAATATTGTTTTTAAAAATAATGCGTGGGGAATTGTTAGAAATGAGTTAATTGCCAGATCTAAAATTATATTAAATATCCACTTTTACTTATCTGGTATTCTTGAAACTCCTCGAGTTTCTTATGCAGTGGCAAATAAGAAATTTATTATTTCGGAAAATAGCAACCCAGAGGACGAAATAGATTGGCCGGGAATTGTATTTACTCCGTATGAAAAAATAATAGAAAATATTATGAAATATGTAGAATTGCCAGAAGAACGTATCAAATTAGCAGAAAAAGCGTATAACCATTTTGAAGCTAAAAGAAGCAATGGCATACTGAGCAATAAAGAGAAAGAAAAGTAAATGTGAAAAACTCATACTTTCGTATGAGTTCTTTTTTCGTCTATCATACTATTTTATTAAGCTAGTTCCCTCTTTATATTGTGTTTTGTATAGAAATTTCTGATAATATATAAGTATAACTTGAAAACAAAGGGGAGAAATGATGATGAAACTAGTTGTTATTAACGGTACACCAAGAAAATTCGGTAGAACTCGTGTGGTGGCAAAATATATTGCTGACCAATTTGAAGGGGAGTTATTCGATTTAGCAGTAGAAGAACTACCTTTATATAATGGGGAAGAATCACAACGTGAATTAGAAGCGGTAAAAAAATTAAAGGCGTTAGTGAAAAATGCAGACGGCGTAGTGCTATGTACACCTGAATATCATAATGCAATGAGTGGGGCGTTGAAAAATTCGCTAGATTACTTAAGTAGTAGTGAATTTGTTCATAAACCTGTCGCATTACTTGCAGTTGCAGGAGGCGGTAAAGGTGGAATTAACGCATTAAATAGTATGCGTACTGTTGCTAGAGGGGTATACGCCAATGCCATCCCAAAACAAGTTGTGCTTGATGGACTTCATGTACAAGACGGTGAACTGGGTGAAGATGCAAAACCATTAATTCATGATTTAGTTAAAGAATTAAAAGCATATATGGGCGTATATAAAGAGGTGAAAAAGCAACTAGGGGTTGAGTGATATGTCATCTCTTTATAAAGATTCACGCTTGTATTTCATTCTAGGGGCCAATAGTCTATCAGCTATTGGTTCCGGTATTGTAATGATAACGATTCCATGGTTGTTAATTAAAGAGAGTGGAGGAGAGACAACGTTTGGTTATGTTTCCATCATCTCAACACTGATTATGTTTTTGTTAACTCCGTTTATCGGGCAAAGTATTGATCGTTTTTCAAGAAAATCTTTATTATTATGTAATGAAGGTATTGGGATAGCCGTAATCGGAATAATGGCTATATGGGGATTTGCTGGGCAACCTTATCATTCTATTCATTATATTCTAATATATATAGCAGGGTCATTTTACTATTTATTATTTTATCCTACAATATTTGCGTTCAACCAAGAGATATTTCAAGCAGAACATTATAAAAATTTAAGCGGAACAATGGAGATACAAGGACAGTTAACGCAAGTTATTTCAGGAGCCGCTGCTAGCTTCCTTATTGAAATCATTTCTTTAAGATGGATCTTGTTAGTAGATATGTTAACTTTTGCAGGTGCATTTTTCCTTTTCTTATGTATACCGTACGTAAAGAAAAAGGAAGTGAAAAGGAAAGTAACATTTAAGAAGCAATTGTTCGAAGGAATTCACTTTATGAAAAAATATCCTAAACTCTTTTGGTTCTTACTTGCTACTTATATGCCATTTATAGGTGTCATGATGGCAAATTATTTAATACCGGTTTATATTTCGGATATACTCAAAGCTAATGCCTCTGTATACGCAATAGAGGGCATGATGTACGGTGTCGGAGCGGTTGTTGCAGGGATCTGTATTCCACTCATAATGAAATATGTCAAAACAGAAGTTTCAATCGTTATGACGATGTGCATTTATGTAATTTCAATTACCGCAATGATTATTGAACCTTCCGTAATGTTGTTATATGGACTAGCGATTTTTCATGCGATTGGAAATGCGGGGACAAGAGTGGCGAGAAATGTATTGATGATGGAGGAAATCCCAAACGAAGTAATGGGACGTGTTGACAGCTTATTTCGATTAATTGGTACAGGAATAAGAATTGTATTATTAATGCTGTTTACAGCTGGTGTATCTAAAGCTGGGGTAATGCTGCCGTTTTACGTATTAAGCTGCATATTAATCTTCTCATTAGGTATCGCTATTTATTATGTACTATCACAACGTAAAGTAAGAACGAACATTTCTAATAAATCAATCATATAAAAAATACTTCTGCCTTCCTATCTTTTTCTATATAATTAAAAAGAAAGGGAGTGCAAACGTATATATGAACAAATGGATATTACTTATAATCTTATTATTACCACCACTATACATTCTTTATATGACCTTTCGAATGAAGAAAGTTGCTCGTGAAAAGTTGAGCCATCACTCTCCGTACGTTCTTATATTAGGTGCAAAGTTATTTGGAGATAGACCGTCTTTATCTCTTCAAAACCGTTTGGATGTAGCATTGGAATATTTAGTTTCTCATCCTGAAGCGAAAGTAATTGTTTCAGGTGGTCAAGGAGAAGATGAAGATATACCGGAAGCTCATAGTATGAGGAACTATTTAATGGTACATGGTATAGATGAGAGTCGTATTTTAATAGAAGATCAATCTACAAATACGTATGAGAATTTAAAGTTTAGTATAGATTTATATGATGTGAAACATGCGGTAGTTGTAAGCAATACGTATCATTTATATAGAACGAAAATAATTGCGAAGCGTTTAGGCATGAGGATGGAGGCACTAGCTGCTGAAACGCCAATGCGCTCTAAGAGAAAAATGTATGTCCGTGAATATGCCGCTATAATGAAAACAATATTGTTAGACCGTTAGAGCTCAAGTGTGAGCTCTTTTTTTGTTGAATAATGCGTATCATTTGAAATGAATTCCATATTCCATCAAAATAAAGGAAACAACGATAAAGGAGTTGTATTTGTGATTCAGTTTAATCAAGTGTCAAAATCATATGAAGGTGGCACAAAAGCAGTGGATTCATTGCATTTAGAAATTAAAAAGGGAGAATTTTTTGTCCTTATTGGTCCGAGTGGTTGTGGGAAAACAACGACAATGAAAATGATTAATCGTTTAATTGAAACGACAGAAGGCTCAATCTTAATCGATGGAAAAGATATTCAAGAATACAATATTAATGAATTACGCTGGGATATAGGGTACGTGTTGCAGCAAATCGCTTTGTTTCCGCATATGACAATTGCTGAAAATATTGCAGTTGTTCCTGAAATGAGAAAGTGGAGCAAAGAAAAAATAAAAGCTCGTGTCGATGAGTTGCTCCAGATGGTCGGGCTAGATCCAGACGTATATCGCGATCGCATGCCTGATGAATTATCAGGTGGGCAAAAGCAGCGTATTGGTGTTGTACGGGCATTAGCCGCAAATCCGAAAATCGTTCTTATGGATGAACCATTTAGTGCGCTAGATCCATTAAGTAGAGAACAGCTTCAGAAGGATATCGTACAATTGCAAAAGAAGATTCAAAAAACAATTGTATTCGTAACACATGATATGCAAGAAGCATTATCACTTGGAGATCGCATTTGTATTATGAAAGAGGGAAAAATTGTTCAATTAGATACGCCAGAAGAAATTATACATAACCCAAAAAATGAATTTGTAGAAGAGTTCATTGGAAATCGTGGGCGACCTTGGTATGAGGGGAAAAGTATAGAAGATGTATTGCCACTTGATGAAAGTATGCGGATAGAAGGGGAAGCACTATCATTACATTCTTCTTTACAAGAAGCATTAGTTCGCCTGCGAGCTGATGAAGTCGTTCTAGTTGAAGAAAATGGTCGATATGTTGGAGCTTTAACAAGTCGTCATATTGTCAATTATATTGTTGAACAAATGAAGGAAAGAGGCTAAACAGTGACTGATTTTATACAAACGTTTCAAGAACGAAAAATAGAATTACTAACTGCATTAAGTGAGCATTTACAAATATCGCTTATTTCATTATTTTTTGCAGTAATTATTGCGGTACCGCTTGGCATTTTATTAACGAGAAAAGAACGAATGGCTGAGTTTATTATAGGAACTTCTGCAGTTATGCAGACGGTGCCATCACTTGCATTACTCGGATTATTAATTCCGTTAGTAGGAATCGGAAAACTGCCAGCCATTATTGCATTAGTTGTGTATGCACTATTACCTATTTTACGCAATACATATACAGGAATACGGGAGTTAGATGAATCTTTAATCGAAGCAGCGAAAGCTATGGGGATGAATAGCTGGAGAAGACTGTGGAAGGTAGAGCTTCCTCTTGCTTTACCAATTATTATGGCCGGTATTCGTACGGCAATGGTATTAATTGTTGGAACGGCTACATTAGCAGCACTTATAGGTGCTGGTGGGCTCGGTAAACTCATATTACTCGGTATCGATCGGAATGATCATGGACTTATCATTTTAGGGGCCGTACCAGCCGCGTTACTCGCTTTATTCTTTGATGTAGTACTTCGAGTGCTTGAGAGGCCAAAACGCTCGTCTAAGCGTGTTATATTGACGATATGTATTGTTTGTATAATGGTTGCTTCTCCATTTCTTTGGAATACAGAAAAGAAAGATATTGTTATTGCGGGCAAACTTGGATCAGAACCTGAAATTTTAATTCAAATGTATAAGCAACTTATCGAACAAGATACCGATTTACACGTACAATTAAAACCAGGTCTTGGAAAAACAGCATTTGTATTTGAAGCGTTAAAATCAGGAGAAGTAGATATATACCCTGAGTTTTCGGGAACAGCTTTATCTACTTTTGTGAAAGAAGAGCCAAAAAGTACAAATCGGGATGAAGTATATGAACAGGCTCGCGTTGGAATGGAACAGAAATATAATATGGTTATGTTGAAGCCGATGGAGTATAACAATACATATGCACTAGCTATGCCGAAAAAAATAGCAGATCAAAATAATATAAGTACAATTTCTGATTTAGGAAAAATTGCACAGAATGCGAAAGTAGGATTCACATTAGAATTTGCTGATCGTGAAGATGGTTATAAAGGAATGCGAAAATTATATAACTATAAGTTTTCAAATGTGAAAACGATGGAACCAAAATTACGTTACAGTGCAATTCAATCAGGGGATGTGAATGTAATTGATGCATACTCAACAGATAGTGAATTGGAACAATATGGACTTAAAGTGCTAAAAGATGATAAAGGATTATTTCCACCATACCAAGGTGCACCTTTATTAAGAAAAGAGACGTTACAAAAATATCCTGAACTTGAAAAAGTATTAAATAAATTATCTGGAAAGATTACAGATGAAGAAATGCGAAAAATGAATTATGAAGTAAATGTAAATGGTAAAAGTAGTGAAGAAGTAGCGAAACAATTTTTACAAAAAGAGAACTTACTTCGTTAAATTTACAAGAAATATACAAATTTATATGTATGAAATGACCGTTCATTACAAAATGAACGGTTTTTTTGTGCATACTTATACATTTTTTCAAAAAAGTATTCCATTTTTCTTCATTTTCTTTTAGAATAAGTAATGTTTTCCTGAAAAAATATAAGAGAAGCGTCTATTAGAGAAAAAGGTGACTTTAATAGTTGAACGAACATAACACCTAGAATGACAGATGGGGTGGTACAAATAGAAAAGAAGTTAGGTTTTTTTCCATTAATTGCATTAGTAGTTGGAACAATGGTTGGTGGCGGTGTTTTTAGTTTACCGCATGATTTAGCAGTAGGAGCAAATAGTGGCTCTATAATAATTGGCTGGTGTATTACAGCGATGGGAATGATTCCACTCGCGCTCGTATATCAAACGTTAGCAAGAAAAAAACCAGAGCTTGAGGGCGGAATTTATAGTTATGCACGTGCTGGTTTCGGTGAATATATTGGATTTAACAGTGCTTGGGGATACTGGCTAGCAGGAATTTTAGGAAACGTTGCAACAATCATGTTACTGTTTAGTACATTAGGCTATTTCTTCCCAATTTTTAAAGGTGGAAATAGTGTTGCGTCTATCGTAGGAGCATCACTTTTATTATGGACACTTCATTTTCTAATTTTATTTGGAATTCGTGAAGCATCTATTATGAATGTGATTGCAACAATAGGGAAATTGGTACCAATCGTATTATTTATTGTTGTAATGGTAACAGCGTTTCGCTGGGATACATTTACACATGATTTTTGGGGAGAAGGAACTATTTCAGTTTCCTCTATACTTGGTCAAGTGAAGAATACAATGCTTGTAACTCTTTGGGTTTTCATCGGGGTTGAAGGAGCGGTAGTATTATCTGGAAGAGCGAAAAATAGTCGAGACGTCGGTAAAGCGACAGTATTAGGACTTATTTTAGTAATGTCTATTTATATTTTAATTTCTGTCTTGTCAATGGGAGCGATGACAAGAGGAGAGCTTTCTGTTTTAGAAACGCCGTCAATGGGACATGTATTAGAACATGTTGTTGGGACGTGGGGCGCAGTAGCGATTAACATCGGGTTAGTTGCTTCACTTGTAGGTACATTAATAGGTTGGTTTTTACTTGTTTCTGAAATTTCCCATGTAGCAGGAAAAGATGGCGTGTTTCCGAAAGTCTTTACGAAAACAAATAAAAAACAAACGCCGCATATGGCATTATGGATCTCAAATGGCGTTGCCCAAGTTATATTTATAATCGTTCTGTTTTCAGAGTCAACATATCAAATTATGTATTTCATAGCGTCAACATCAATTTTAGTACCATATTTATTATCAGCGTTATTCCAATTCAAATTAGTAATTACAAATGAACTAAAAGATGCAAAAGTGAAAAATGGTTCGCTAGCTTTAATTGCTTCACTTTACTCTATATGGCTTATTTATGCAGCTGGTTTGAAGAATTTATTGCTCGTTTCAATCGTATACGGGATTGGGATCATTGTTTATGTGTATGCAAGAAAAGAAAAAGGAAATCGTTGTTTTACTCGTATAGAGAGATATGTAATGTGTGCAATTGTCGTAGCAGCTGTTACATCTCTTTATATGTTATTGACTGGAAATATAAAAATGTAAAAGTCCTTTTCATTTAAAGGGCTTTTTCTTTGTCTATAGAATATTTAATACATAAGATATTCAGGAGGGATGAAAATGGAAGAAAAAGAACAGTTGAACAGAATTGTTGATTTAGCGAGTGAAGTAAGGAAAGTATTAGTGCAAGAATCTTTTTTTAATCATCATCCTGAACTGCGAGGAGTGATTGAAAATTTAGCGAGTGCGGTAGAGAATTTGGCGGAATTACAGCAACATAAAGATGAAAACGCTGAAGATCGTTTACGATATGTACTTGCTAAAATGAAAATTGCTCATAATGCCATCTTACAAGAGAAAAACGCATTTCCATCTCATTAATATACGATTTCATTTTGAACCTGGCGGATAACGTCAGGTTTTTTGTTTCTAGTTTTGCGTTTCTTTCATACACTAAGAATAGTATGAAAAAAAGAAGGTGACGAAGGTGAAATTACATAAAGCTCTTCAGCCAAGTTTTATAAAACGAATGTACTATATGAGGTTTATTGGGAAGTTTACAAAAGCAGAGAGTGAGAAGAGTGGAGAGAATTTCTTTGTACAATGCCTATCGCCAATACCATTCACATTGCAAGAGCAATTGAAAAATGAACCATATGTATTTGAAGGTTTATGTAGCAATAAAAAGAATGAAAAAGTCTTTTCGGAATTAAAGAAAAGAAAACTAGAAAAGCAATTGATTATGTTTCGTCTCTATTATGAAAGAGGACATATATACGTGGAGTTAATTTGTACAGAAGAAGCGCGAGAAATAGCAAACGGTTATAAAATGATTCCAGTACCTAAAGTTTCCGATTATAAAAAGGGAGAGTCTTTAGAAAGAAAACTTAGTAATGGTTATTTGTCATTTCTAATGCCAAAATATCCGAAAGACTTTGAGCCTCCTGAGTTATTGTGGCATGAGGGAAGGTTATATGGAAATATATCTTTAAAGTCATCGTCAATTAGTTCAATCGCATATTTTGAACAGCAGCGGGAATGTAAGTATATAGAACTTAATGACTGGATGAAGTATGTAGAAATAGCGGTAGAAGATCAATTATATTTTGTAAGCAATCATGTGTATGAGCAATTAAAAAAACGAATAACTGAAGAAGGTAAGCTTGTAGAGGTAGAGGAAATAAAAGTGCAAAAGGATGAATGGGAATGGGATGAGCGTGAATCCGTCTTTTTACAGTATGTGAAAAGTTTTGTACGTAATAAAGGGCTATATTTGGATGAAACAGATATTTATAACTTTCATATAAGTACAAAAACAAATATGTTGACGATTCTGGGTGGTATACCAGGCGCTGGAAAATCCCGTTTTGTGCAAGCTTATGCAGAAGCACTTGGATTACAATACGGGGAAGAATTGGTTTGGATCCCGATTTCACCATCATATCAAGAACCACATGATTTACTTGGTTACCTTCACCCAAATGGTACTTTTATTGAAAGTGAAACAAAATTAGTTAGGGCGTTAATGAAGGCAAAAGAAAATCAAAATCAGCTGTATATAATCGTTTTTGATGAAATGAATATGTCACATATTGAGCATTGGTTTACTCCATTTCTATCTGTTCTTCAACTTGAAAAGCAAAATCGTATTTTAAATTTATATGAAGGTGTGCAAGAAAAAGAAAATCCAATTCCGCCAACAATTGAAATTGGAGAAAATATTATATTTGTTGGTACTGTGAATTTTGATGAAACGACGAAGGAGCTCTCAGATCGATTATTAGATCGGACGAATGTAATAAATTTACGAAAGATTCCGTTTTGTGAGATGTGTATGGAGCAAGAGAAAGTTGTATTACAACCACCTCTGAAAGTAACTGCAGGAGAATTTCGCATAAATTGGGTCAGGAATAAAACGATGATTGAGGTGTTTTCTGAAGAAGAGTTAGAGCTATTAGATAAGTTACATGGTGTATTGTCATCACACGATACGTCAAAGGGAATTTCTTTTCGATGTGCAAATGCAATTGCTACTTATTTGCAAAATATACCGTTCCAAAATAATCATTCTTATATGATTAGTAGAGAGGAAGGATTTGATTTACAAATAAAGCAACGTGTATTGACGAAAATAAGAGGGACTGAAATGATGGTTGGGTCTTTACTTTCAGAGGAAGTAAAAAGGGGGGCAACATTAGTACCTCTTTTGCAATCTCCACTTGCAAACAGAGTATCTACATTTGAACACTCTTTAGCATATATAAGAGAAAAGCGTAGAGAACTGGAGTTGTATGGTTATGCAAAATGATGGACGATACGAAACAGAAATCGTTGATACGAAAGAAACGCTTCCTTTTGTATTAAAGTTAATTATTGGAACGGAGTCAAAAGGAGAATATATTTTATTAAATCGTCTTTGTACCTCTGCAACAGCATTAGCTCAATGTATTTATAAAGTGCAAGAATTAAAACCAATTAGATTGCAATACCATTATGAAAATCCAATGAATATTACTTTTATATGGAATAAAGTCTATGAGGGACAGAAGAATATAAAAGAGACAAAATATGAAATAAATGACCAAAAACAAAAGGTATTAATATATGAACATGGAAAAACGGAATTCTTTTATCCATGGCGTTGTGGTTTATATCATTTTGAAGTGAATATAGAAGATCGAACGTATTATGGCGCTTTTCAAGTCGTCCCCAAAAATTTTTTTGATGATCAATTTGAAATGATTCAAAACTATGTGAAGTCGATTTTAAATGAGTTGATTTTAGATAGAGGTTATTATAAAAAGACTTTCTCTGCACTTAGCGATATTGAAGATTCTTCTTATTTAGTGTTACTTAGAAAGTTGCCGCAAAAAATGAAAAAGATAAAGCAAATTTTTAAGAAAATAGAATCGAGTTCAAAATTTATACATGAATATAAATGGGAAGAAAAGGAGCGGAAAGCAACGAGGAAAGGAGCGGTAGTGGCGGAAAGAAAACCGTATGCAAAATATTATAATCGTAAGTTTATCGAACAAAAAAATAGTATGGAAAATGCATTTCTTAAATTTAAAGCGATGCAATTTTATCTTTATTTACTTGAAGCGGAAAATTTTTTGCGTCAAACAATTGAAATATTAGAAAGAGAAAAAAAGAAGAAATCAGAAGAATTTCAAGCTGTAAAAACGATTATACAAACAATTGAGCGTAATGGATCAGTGACCGATAGAGAGAAACAAAAATATAAAAATATACATTTACTAAAAGAGGCGGATTTACGAAAAAGTTCTATGAAGATACAAGAATATAAAATTTTAGCGCATTTTGTACATGATAGTGTACAATACTTTCAAACTTTAATGTATTCTCCATTTTGGAGAGAAGTTTCTGAAACGGGTAAGATGAACTCACATAATTTACCGATACCACATCAACAATTACTACAGCATTTAGATTTACTTCCACAATATACAGATCAATCTCCATCTTTATTATTTGTTTATAAACCAACTTTTTTAGTGTATGAATATTACGCTTTCTTTATCGTTATTTCCATGTTAGAGCAAATTGGTTTTGAAGCTAGAAATTCCATTAGTGAACAAATACAAGAACATTTTTATGTAGATGGATTACAAGATGGAACGACAGTAGTTTTACATCGAGATGATATGAAAGTCCATGTCGCATTTAATGATTTAATTGAAACACATCCTCTTATTGCATTAAGTAAAGGGAGTAATTTTTATAATGGAGAAGACACGAAGAAGCCAGATATTCGATTAGACTGTTATGTAAAGGAGGAAGAGAAATACGTATATCAATCTTCTATTATTATTGAAGTGAAGTATAGCCCAATGTACAATATTTTTCAGCACGTTGGGAATACGAAAGCAACTGAGCAAATGTATAAGTACTGGTCTATAAAATTTGTAGAAGAACAGGATGGAAAGCGAATCTATCATCGAAGGGCCATTTATGAAGTCATTTGTGTATACCCAGGAAGTCATATGCATAGTAAAAAAATTGAGTCTGGATGCGGTGTTTTCTTGCAATTATATCCATATAAAACGAAACAAGGAGAAGAGAAATTAGCGGGAAAACATGGAATGGTACAAATTTTTGAGAAGTGGTTAAAAAGCATGAAGAAGTAAAAGAAATCCTTTTTTATAAAGGATTTTTTTAGATTAAGAAGAATTATATGCAGTATGGGAGACAGCTTCATATGATATGAATTTGCAAGTGATAGAAATATATTTTGAGAAGAATGGTACATGAGGGATAAAAGGCGAATATGATGGAATTTAATTTATTTTGCAGAATATAATAAGGCGTAAATGTTTTTAGTTGCATACGAAGATTTGTTCTTATATGATAGATAGTGAAAGCGTTATCAAAAACAGAGCGGCGATGGGAAAGGCGGGGAAATATGTTCCAGCGTGTTCAAACAAAGGAAGAACATTTTTGGTTCGAGCAACTATGGGGAGATTTTTGTGAAGAAAGAAACTTAATGTTCGTAGAACGTAATTTAAATCCATCACGATTTTTATTAATAGAAGATGAACATCATATCGGTACAGTAGAATGTATTAAGTATACGGTACCAGAACAATCAAATTCTGAGTTTTTCTATCCGTTTTCTAAAAATGATTTAGTGAAAGATTTGCAAAATGTATATGAAATAGGCAAGTTAAGTATCGCGAAAACGTCCCGTGGGAGAGGACACTTCAAAAGACTAACAGCTATTTTATTTATGCATGCATTAGAAACAAAAGCAGAATGGTATATTGCAGCGGTTACAAAAAGAATGTATATGTATTTATTAACACTCGGTTTCCCAATTGAACCGATAGATAAGCCATTTCAATTTCATGATACTTTACAAGGTGTACCAGTACGAATTCATGCCCGAAAAGGGGCTACGCATTTGTATTCTTTAAAAGAATTTCGAGATGTAATTCAAGGAAATGCCCATGCACAGGCATTAATCGCAGAATACAGTAAGAATATTATGTTAACCAAATAAAACGAAATGAATATGTATAATAAAGAGAATGCGATTTTAAAATGAAATCATTCTTCATGAAAAAGACCCTTATTATTTTAATAAGGGTCTAAAAATTATAATCCAAATATACTAAAAATCATTTTACGGCGCTTCGGTTTCTTTTCACGTTCATATATTGGCTTTGTATCGGGAGTAATATAGATTGGTTCTTCTTTCTTGAGGGTAGCTTCTAGTTTTTGAATTCGCTCTAACATTTCCTCCATTTCACGGCGATGTTGTAAAAGTTGGTACGTAACAACATCATTTGCCTTATCTTGCATTTGTTCTTCCATTCGATCTAGTCTTCTCGTAATTGTGTTTAATTGAGCGGTTAATTGCTCAAAATCATGTGATGATATGTTTTGAACAATTGTATTTACTTGAGTTTTCAATTCTTCAACATCATTTGATGATGTTTTTTGAGTAGGGTGAGTGTTTTGGGACTTCTCTATTTGTGAAAGATGGTATTCTAACATTTGGTCTAAATCATCTTGTGTAAAAATAAAGTGACCATATTTATTTTTTTCTATAGTAAGATTTAATTGTTGTGCAATCCGGACAACAGCCTTTGGGCTAACACCTAATTTTTTTGCGATAAATGGTGTTTTATATTCCAAAATAATCCCTCCTATATATATCCTGTTGAATGATTTCGATCTATGAAGTAAGTTCCCTTCCAGTGTGACAAAAGAAGTGTGGAATCGGCAAAGAAAGTGTTTTTTCACGAAATGAAGTTAGGAAGAATATATCGTGAATATAAAAGTTTTTATCTTAAAATTTAGAATCATTTGACTGAGGGAAATTAATTAGATTATCATAATGATAAATATCTTTTTTATGTATGCATATAATATATAAAAAGGTGGTTGCTAATGTAGAATTTTGTTAGAGTATTAGAATGCTTACTTCACTTGAATAAAATTAAGTAGGAGGTGGCTTCCTTGCTTACAATGTAAGTAAGGAAAAGTATTTGGACATATATAGTATAAGTATAGTGATTGTTTTAATTGCCTTAACGGCATTTTTCGTTGCAGCAGAATTTGCAATTGTTAAAGTGCGAAGTTCAAGAATTGACTATTTAATTGCAGAAGGAAATAATCGCGCAACATCTGTCAAAACAGTCATTACAAACTTAGACGAATATTTATCTGCTTGTCAGCTAGGAATAACAGTTACAGCACTGGGAATTGGGTGGTTCGGTAAACCTGCGTTAAAGCAAATGTTTGACACATTTTTTGTGAATTTGAACATTTCTACTCAACTAGCAGATATTTTTGCTGTAATTTTAGTGTTTTTGTTTATTACATTTTTACATGTTGTAATAGGGGAATTGGCTCCAAAAACATTTGCGATTCAAAAAGCTGAACAGGTGAGTTTATTTGTTGCTAAACCGTTAACTTTCTTTTATCGTATGGCGTTTCCTTTTATTTGGCTATTAAATGGATCAGCCCGAATAATTACGAAGTTGCTAGGGCTGAAACCACCGAAAGGGCACGATGAAGTTCATTCAGAAGAAGAATTACGGTTATTAGTTTCAGAAAGTTACAAAAACGGAGAGATTAATCAGTCTGAATATAAATATGTAAATAAAATCTTTGAATTTGATGATCGTATAGCAAAAGAGATAATGGTACCCCGAACTGAGATGCATATTATAAGTAAAGAAATGCCTGCTGAAGAAGCGTTGCAAAAAATGTCTCGGGAAAAATATACGAGATATCCAGTTGTTGATGGCGACAAAGATCACGTAATAGGCTTTGTGAATTTTAAAGATATTTTCACAGATTTTGTGCAGCATAATGCGGTTAGTAATAAGAAAGTAGAGCAATATATTAGGCCGATTATTTTAGTTATCGACTCCATCCCAATACACGACTTATTTTTAAAAATGCAAAAAGAAAGAACACATATTGCTATATTGATAGATGAATATGGTGGTACGTCTGGACTTGTTACTGTTGAAGATATTTTAGAAGAAATAGTTGGAGATATTCAAGATGAGTTTGATACAGATGAACAGCCAGAAATCCAACAAGTTAGTGAAACGAAAACAATACTAGAGGGAAAAGTACTTGTTAGTGAAGTAAATACGTTATTAGGTTTAACGATTGATGATAATGGTGTTGACACAATAGGTGGATGGATTTTAACG
Organism: Bacillus sp. (in: firmicutes); assembly: GCF_031983925.1. NCBI lineage: Bacteria > Bacillati > Bacillota > Bacilli > Caryophanales > Bacillaceae > Bacillus > Bacillus sp. (in: firmicutes). The sequence goes on from NZ_DALYZR010000001.1 coordinate 856,204, forward strand.
AAGAATATAGAAATTGCTGAAGAGGATTTCATTGAAATCGAAAATTATAAGTTTTGCGTAAAAGAATTAGATGGACACTATATAAAGAGACTAGAAGTTACAAAAACTGTAGAATCAATTGTTATTTTAGAAGATGAAAAACAAATTTCATTGCAAGAACAAATTAGTTCGTAGACTCTGCTAGATGGCAGAGTTTTTTTGAGCATAATGTTTTTTGCAGAATAAGGGCTATGTTACAATGACATAAGTCAGACCTTTCACTAGGTGAAGTATTGTTGTATACATATATTTGAAAGGGGAAGAATTATGAAAAAGCATTTATATATAAATGGAGATTGGAAGTCTGTAAATACGTATAAGCCATTATATGCACCATATTCTGAAGAAACATTAGCGGAAATCGCGCAAGGAACGGAAGAAGATGTAAAAGAGGCTGTTATTGCTGCAAAGAATGCAATGAAAGAAATGAATAGATTATCTGCATATGATCGTGCGACTATTTTAGAGAAAGTCGCACAAAAAATGGATGAAAGAAGAGAAGAATTTGCAGAGATTATTGCAAAAGAGGCTGCAAAACCAATACGTGCTGCAAGGGGAGAAGTAGATCGTACCGTTCAGACATACAAATTTGCAGCTGAAGAAGCGAAGCGTATATACGGTGAGACACTGCCACTTGATGCAGCACCTGGTGCAGATGGGCGCATTGCATACACAATACGAAAACCGATTGGGGTTATAGGAGCTATTACACCATTTAATTTTCCATTAAATTTAGTGGCACATAAAGTGGGCCCTGCAATTGCTGCTGGAAATACAGTTGTGTTAAAACCAGCTGATCAAACGCCTCTATCATCTTATGCATTAGTTGAACTATTTGAAGAAGCAGGATTGCCAAAAGGGGCTTTAAATATTATTTCTGGTCCTGGTTCAACTGTAGGAGAAGCAATAGTTACAAATGATGATGTTGCTTCCATTACTTTTACGGGAAGTCCGAAAGTTGGACTTGGAATTAAGGCAAAGGCTGGGTTAAAGCGAGTTACGTTAGAACTAGGATCGAATGCTGCTGTTATTATTGATGAAGATGTTGAATTAACAGATGAATTAATTGAACGAGTAAAATGGGGAGCATTTGTTAATAATGGACAAGTTTGTATTTCGGTACAACGTGTTTTTGTACATGAAGAGAGAATGGATGAATTTTTATCTAAGTTACAGAAAGCGATGGAAACAGTTGTTGTTGGTGATCCGTTGCTTGAGGAAACGGATGTATCAGCTTTAATTTCGAAAAAAGATGTCGAGCGTATCGATAACTGGGTGCAAGAAGCAGTTAAAGAAGGAGCGAGCGTTTTGTATGGTGGTAACAAACGTGATGAAAGGATTTTTAAACCAACTGTATTAACGAATGTTCCAGAGCATGTATCTGTACAGTGCCAAGAAGTATTCGGTCCACTTATGACAGTAAATACATTTAAAGAATTTGATGAGGCCATAGAGCAAGTAAATCATTCGCGTTACGGTCTACAAGCAGGCGTATTTACAAATAATTTGTTTAAAGTAATGCGTGCAATTGATGAATTAGAAGTTGGTGGTGTCATGATAAATGATATTCCAACGTTCAGAGTAGACCATATGCCTTACGGTGGTGTGAAAGAAAGTGGTACGGGGCGTGAAGGAATTAAATATGCAATCGAAGAAATGACAGAAATGAAATTAGTGTGTATTAAAAAATAAAGTAACTAGAACTTAAACATCGCAAAAAAACGAGTAGGAAATGTTTACGATTCCATACTCGTTTTTTTGTTTATTTGACGTTTCTTAGAATGATTCCATTTAATCAAGTGTACCTTTTACTTCATTTCTTGTTTGAAAATAGCATCTTCTACATAAATTTGTTCTTTGTCGACAGCAGTGCTATGAGATAATACTAAACCGATTGGTGTTTCTATACCTTTATTTTGAACAATTGTAAAAGGAACATTTTTTTCATTCGCTAATTTAATGTATTTTGATAAATGTGGGTAAGCAATGCCACCATTTAGGAATATTTGTAATGATTGAGAAGAGCGCATGCTACTAGCTACTTCAGAATATACATTACTTTGCATTACTTGACCGATAGTTAAAGCGATTTCTACACGCTCACGTAATGTAGTTAAATACATATTACGTTCTTCTGGTTTGTTTTGCTTTTGGCCGTAAATGCCTTCTTGGAGATAATCTTCCACATTTTTATTTACCATATTTTTCACACCTTTCCTTTTCTATTGTACGAAAGAATGAAGCAGGATGCAAAAAAAGTCGCATCGAATATAAAAAATTTGAATGAAAGGAAGGAAAATGGAATGTAACAATCTAAACAATTAATAAAGTTATAAAAATTTTATCAACACATATTAACAAAATGTGACAATAATCTATTAACGAATCATGTTTTTTGTGTTAATATTCAAAATATAAAGGGTGTTCGTCGCATGGAAATGGAGGAATGGAGGTTTTTCCAATCGATAAGGATATTAAAGAAGTATTTTGTTCGCACTTGAAAAACAACAGGCACCAATTCGTTGAGAACTGGAAAAACAAAATGATAATTTCCGATAAAGATCCATTTAGACTAGAAGCAGTTCAAAATGGAGAGGATTTATTAGAGTTTATTATTGAACTTACTATGGAAGAAAAAGATATAAATTATCTTCAGCCATTATGCGAGAAAATTGCTATTGAACGTGCAGGAGCAGATGCGAATATAGGTGATTTTGTTTATAATGCAAATGTGGGAAGAAATGAGCTTTTCGAAGCGATGTGTGAATTAGATGTTAGTGCACGTGAATTGAAACCAATTATGGCCCAAATACATACTTGTTTTGACAAATTAATTTATTACACTGTTTTAAAATACTCGGAAATTATATCAAGAAATTTAGAGGAAAAACAGCAATATATTAACGAAACACATAAAGAAAGGCTGACGATTTTAGGGCAAATGTCAGCTAGTTTTGTACATGAATTTCGTAATCCACTTACTTCCATTATGGGGTTTGTCAAATTATTAAAGGCAGACCATCCTAGTTTATCGTATTTAGATATTATTTCTCATGAATTAGACCAATTAAATTTTCGCATTTCGCAATTTTTACTCGTATCGAAAAAAGAAATGTGGACTGAATCTGAACGGTTTTGGCTAAATGATTTGTTTCAAGACATTATACAGTTCTTATATCCAAGTTTGGTCAATGCAAATGTTTCTATTGAAAAGAATTTGCCATATCCAATTCCGCTTACTGGTTATCGGAGTGAAGTGAGACAAGTATTTTTAAATATATTAATGAACTCAATTGATGCTCTTGAATCAATGAAAGAAGAACGAAAAATTATCATTGATGTATTTGAAGAAGATCAATCGATTCGGATTGTAATAAAAAATAACGGGCCAATGATTCCAGCTGAAAATGTAGAAACGATTTTTGAACCATTTGTAACTACTAAAAAGTTAGGAACTGGTATTGGGTTATTTGTATGTAAACAAATTGTAGAAAAGCATAATGGGTCCATCATGTGTCGTTCAGATAATGATTGGACAGAATTTCAAATTGCATTTCAAAAATAAACAGTCTACACCAAATGAATGGTGTAGACTGTTTTAATTCGTAAGTATAACGGCTTCTAATTTAGGATCTTTCGTTGAATAACCTAAAATTGAAATTGTATAAATAATGTTCGGTTCGACTTTGAAATCCGGTATAGTTAGTAAGACACTTTGATGATCTGCGAGTGAAACTTCTATATCCGCTGTACCAGGGCTAACTTCTAAAAAATCTGTTATTTGTTTAAAGAGTACATTTTCAAATAAATGATCGCCACCTTTTAAACTTACATTTACAACAGGGGTATCGGGAGAAAAGTGCGCAAAGCGTATTTTTGCCTGGCCTGCTGGTAAATGAGTATTATCAAGCATAGGTTGTAATTGTAGATGATTATCACTATTTATTGCAGCAAAAGTATAAGTGTGATTTCCCATTATTGGTACTAAAGCTGAAAAGATGGGCGTTTCATTTCCGACAGGAACAATATCTATTCGGTACTTACCTTGTACTAATGTTAAATAGGGACTAAATTGTTTAAATGAAATATTTTTAATTACCTTTTGCCCGTTTACTAAAATGTCAACGGCAGGTGTATTTGAAGCAGAGTGAAAAAATCTTATGTGCGATGGTAAAGCAGCTTCTTGTGAATCTCTTTTTTCGTATGCCTGTACAAGATTCGTAAGCGCATCATAATATTTCATATATAGTTCTGCATATTTTTTTGGATTATGAAATTGATAGTAACGAGCGAGCTGTTCGTAACGTGCAGCTTCTTGTCCATATTTTTCGATTTCAGATTGAGACATGAACATTCCTCCTTTGTCATCATTAAAACTATATGCTTAGCAAGAATGAGGTTATGCGAAAAAAATTGTTTTTTAAAAGAGAAAGGTTGAAAATTAATAATAAGTATTTTTTAAGGATAAGTTAAGTTTAGGTGAACGAGAGTTATAATTTTCTAGAGGATACAAAAATATATCATCCATATTGGCTGAGGAAGTGTATATTTCGAAATGAAAAATTTGAGAGCATAATACGTGACATGTCGAAACCATGTCCTGAAACCCTTAGGAAACTAGGGATTTTTTAAATTATGGGCAAATACACATACAAAGTAATAATTGTCCTACATAAATTATAAAGGAAAGGTAGTTTGAAATTAAGGAAAGGAATGAAACCTTGGGATGGGGATATCCCGCAAGGAATTGTGAATGGAGTTATGGACGGTGTTGTGCTTTATACTGTAGGATGAATTGTGATTTTGTAATACTATTGTTTCTATTTACGTTAGCAAGTGACGGTATTAACTGATAAAAGAGCGTCGTGCCGAACTGATTAATGTGGTTAATCGGTTCTTTTTTTATCCGATTTTAATGGGCAGTAAGACCCACATCTCAAAATTCAGCGAAAACAAAGAAGTTAGGTGGGGGTCGGGCTGCCCATAAAAGTCCGATTGGTGAGGGCTGATTAAAGTTTCACTTTATTGTATAAATGGAGGAGAATGTATGTGAAATATTGGGTTCTATAAAAATAATTGCTATGCATTTAGTAGGATTAATTGTCGAGATTTGTTTGAAAATATGCAATATAAAGTAGGAGAACAGGAAGGAGTTTAAAGGGAGTTTCGTCGAAGTTTACACAATGTCGGCATTTGAGGGAAGCTGACATTATGTTGGGAAAATATTTAGTGAAGCGTTAATTTTATATAAGGGAGGGTTATTTGAGCGTATAGATAAGGGTTGGTCTTTAATTTAAGTTCTGAATTTTCTGTTTTTAAATTGATATTTAGCACTCATTTGTATATTTTATAATAGTTTTTTGATAAATTCACTGCTTTCGCAGAGGGTTCTTTTTTATGAAAGAAACGTCAATTTTCTTCATATATATATACAAATTGGAGAAATGGGGGAGCGCTATGCGCGATTACTTAATTAAACCACTTGTTGGTCAGCCGTATCCAATGATTTCACATGGAAAAGGTGTGTATTTGTATGATCAAAACGGAAATAAATATTTTGATGGCTCGTCAGGAGCAATTACGGCAGGTATTGGGCATGGCGTAAAGGAGATTGCGGACGTTATCAAAAAGCAAGCAGAGGAGATTGCTTTCGTTTATAGATCACAGTTTACGAGTGAACCAGCTGAAAAATTAGCTAAGAAATTAAGCGATTTAAGTGTAGGAGATTTGAACTGGAGCTTTTTTGTAAATAGTGGTACGGAAGCAAATGAAACAGCTATGAAAATTGCAATTCAACATTTTCAAGAGCGAGGTATTCAAGGGAAACATAAAATTTTGTCACGATGGATGAGTTATCACGGTATTACGATGGGCGCCTTATCAATGTCTGGGCATCCACTGCGTAGACAACGTTTCGTGTCAATTTTAGAAGATTATCCAACTATTCCAGCTCCATATTGTTTTAGATGTCCGGTGCAAAAAGTATATCCAACTTGTCAGCTTGCTTGTGCGACTGAACTAGAAAGATCAATCGAAAGAATTGGTGCAGAACATATCGCAGCTTTTATCGCTGAACCGATTATCGGAGCAGCTGGAGGCGCAGTCGTTCCGCCGAAAGAATATTATAAAGTTATTAAAGATATTTGTAGTCATTACGATATTTTATTTATTGCTGATGAAGTAATGACTGGGCTTGGTCGTACTGGCGCATGGTTTGCGATGGAGCATTGGGGTGTAGAACCGGATATTATGACCCTTGGTAAAGGTTTAGGAGCTGGATACACACCGATGGCAGCGACGGTTGTAAGTGACCGTGTAATGGAGCCAATTTTACGAGGATCGCGTTCTGTTATGAGTGGGCATACGTTAAGTGCAAATCCATTATCTGCAGCAACAGCTCTAGCTGTTATTGAATATATGGAGAAACATAATCTACCTGAAAAAACAGCTGAAAAGGGAGAGTATTTAATAAAGGGATTACAGAAAGTTCAGCAACAATCGACAATCATTGCTGATGTGCGCGGAAAAGGGTTGCTAATTGGAGTAGAATTGCAACCGTTTACAAAAGCGTCGGAACTTATTTCGGTTGCAGCTAAAAATGGTCTTCTTTTATACCAAGCTGTTTCAGGGCAAGCAGGAAAAGAAGATAGTGCACTGCTTGTAGCACCGCCAATGACAACTACATATTCCGAGTTAGATGAATTACTTTCAATTTTTGCAAAAAGTGTTGAAGAAATGATGCAAAAAGGAGGGCATAGTATCGCATGACAACTATTACGAATACATTCAGTAAATTAAAAGAGATCGAGGAAGTAATTTCTTTATTCCACGATGATATGACATTAATGTTTGGGGGATTTGGGGGGATTGGATCCCCTCCATCTTTAATACAGGCGATTTTAGAAAAAGGAGTTACAAATTTAAATTTAATTGGAAATGATACAGGATTTCCTGATGTAGGAATCGGTCGTCTCGTTACGAATGAAAGAGTAAAATCATTAATTACTTCTCATATTGGATCAAATCCAAATGCAGGAAGACAGTTAAACGAAGGAAGGTTACAAATTGAGTTTTCTCCTCAAGGAACATTAGCAGAGCGTATTCGCGCTGGTGGTGTAGGACTTGGTGGCATATTAGTTGATGTAGGTGTTGATACGATTGTAGAAGAAGGAAAACGTACTGTTGAAATGAATGGTAAAACATATTTAGTTGAAACAGCATTAACTGCTGAGGTTGCGATTGTATACGCGAAAAAGGCGGATCCATTCGGTAACCTTGTGTTTGATAAGAGCGCTCGTAACATGAACCCTCACGTAGCTATGGCCGGGGATATAACGATTGTAGAAGCAGAAGAAATTGTTCCACTTGGAAGTTTAGATCCAGAAGAAATTGTTGTCCCAGGAGTATTTGTAAATTATATCGTACCGTCGGAAGGAGTGAATTGGAAATGGGTATGGGCGTAGAAGTGAGAGATAAGATTGCTAGACGTGCGGCGAAAGAAATACAAAATGGTATGATTGTAAATTTGGGAATTGGTATACCATCGCTTGTACCGAATCATTTGCCTGACGATATAAACGTTATGTTTCATGCAGAAAATGGAATTGTAGGTATGGGACCTACGCCAAGTAAAGGAAATGAAGACGAAAATTTATGTAACGCAGCAGGTTTGCCAACTTCTCTTATTACAGGAGCAAGTTATTTTGATAGTTGCACAGCGTTTGGGATGATTCGAAAAGGTTTACTAGATATAACGATTCTTGGTTCATTACAAGTAAGTGAGAATGGTGATTTAGCAAACTGGATTGTTCCAGGGAAACGCGTTCCAGGTATTGGAGGAGCAATGGATTTAGCTCAAAAAGCGAAGCGGGTCGTTGTTGTGATGAATCATGTCGATAAATATGGAAATGCAAAAATTGTTTCGGAGTGTACATTACCATTAACTTCAAAAAAATGCGTAGATTTAATTATTACGGATATGGCAGTAATGGAAGTGACGCAGGATGGACTTATTTTGCAAGAATTAATGAGCCCATACACAGTAGAAGATATAAAACAACATACAGAAGCAAATTTTAAAATTGGTTCTAATTTACTAGTAATTGAATGAGGGGAGATGTAATATATGGAGCAATTAAAAAAACAAGTTTGTGATTATATTGAGAGTCATGAAGAAGAAAGCGTAAAATTTTTAAAACGATTAATTCAAGAAAAGAGCGTATCTGGTGAGGAAAGTGGTGCGCAGGCAATTGTAATTGAAAAATTACGTGAGCTAGGTTTAGATCTTGATATATGGGAGCCATCATTTTCTAAAATGAAAGATCATCCTTATTTTGTATCACCGCGTACAAGTTTTTCAGATAGCCCGAACATTGTGGCAACCCTTAAAGGAAGCGGCGACGGGAAATCTATGATATTAAATGGGCATATTGATGTCGTACCAGAAGGAGATGTGAATCAGTGGGATCATCATCCTTATAGTGGTGAGAAAATAGGAAATCGTATATATGGTCGTGGAACAACAGATATGAAGGGCGGCAATGTCGCATTAATGCTTGCGATGGAAGCAATTATTGAATCTCGTATTGAATTAAAAGGAGATATTTATTTTCAAAGTGTAATAGAAGAAGAAAGCGGCGGAGCAGGAACATTAGCAACTATATTACGAGGATATAAAGCAGATGGTGTTATTATTCCGGAGCCAACAAATATGAAGTTTTTCCCGAAACAACAAGGATCCATGTGGTTTCGTCTACATGTGAAAGGGAAAGCAGCACACGGTGGGACGCGTTATGAAGGAGTAAGTGCAATTGAAAAAAGTATGTTTGTTGTAGATCATTTGAGAAAGCTGGAAGAGAAGAGAAATGACCGAATTACAGATCCATTATTTAAAGGAATCCCGATCCCAATTCCAATTAATATTGGGAAAATTGAAGGCGGTAGCTGGCCAAGTTCTGTTCCTGATTCGTTAATTTTAGAAGGAAGATGCGGTATTGCGCCGAATGAGACTATAGAGGCAGCAAAAGAAGAGTTCGAGAATTGGATCGCTGAATTAAATGATGTGAACAATTGGTTTGTTGAAAATCCTGTAGAAGTGGAATGGTTTGGAGCAAGATGGGTTCCAGGTGAACTAGAAGAAAATCATGAGTTAATTACAACGCTCGAGCATAACTTCGTTGAAATCGAAGGGAATAAACCGATTATTGAAGCATCTCCGTGGGGGACTGATGGAGGCTTATTTACACAAATCGCCGGTGTACCAACGATAGTATTTGGCCCAGGAGAAACGAAAGTAGCGCATTATCCAAACGAATATATAGAAGTTGATAAAATGATAGCTGCCGCAAAAATTATTGCATGTACATTACTAGATTGGTGTGAGGTGAAAAAATGAAATACTATGAATCTTTTAGAGAACAGACGAATGGCCATACAGTAGAAGGCGTTTTGGACTATTTTAATAAACGTATTCGAGTAGACCACTACACAGGAAATATTGAGAGAATCATCCAAACAATTGACGAATTAGCAGAGAAACATTCTTTCACTAAATGTATTGTTAAAGGAAAGGGAGAGCATGTTTCAACATGGCTCTCTTTCGGTTTTTTATTAGAAGCAACAATACCACATTATTTTCAAGGTCACGATGCATACTTCTTCGTGAAATTTAATAATGATGAAAGACGAAATAGTATTCATTGGGCTGAGGAAGATACTATTTTAAGCGGTGTAAAAGCAAAAGAAGTAAAGGAAAAAATAGTTCCGGAAAAATTCCTATTAAGAAAAGCGACAGAAGAGGACGCAGAAGAATTAGCAGCTGTCTTTGGAGAAGTATTTGAAGTGTATCCGACTCCTTTAAACGAAGCGAGTTATGTAAAACAAACGATGAAAGAAGACGATACAATTTACTATGTGTATGAATTCGAGGGGAAAATAATTAGTACAGCGTCTGCAGAAATGAATATAAAAGAAGGAAATGCAGAATTAACGAATTGTGCGACCTTACCCGAATATCGTAAACATGGGTTTATGAAAAGTTTATTAATTAAGTTAGAAGAAGAACTTCAAGAAAAATCGATTTTCTGTTCTTATACAATTGCTCGATCGCTTTCTTTCGGAATGAATGCAGCCTTTCATCAGTTAGGCTATACGTATACAGGAAGATTGGCGAACAATTGCTACATTTTTGATAAGCTAGAAGATATGAATATATGGGTAAAAGATTTGTCTAAATAGTACGTTATAAAAATAGAACGGAATCGTCATGCTTATAATCGCACATAGGTGTGCCGGAAATTCGGCATAGTATTTGCTGGATTTTCGGCAAGAGGGGGGATGACATTGCTAGCAGTTTCGACACAAGAAGTCATTGAGGCGATTTTGGGCAGTATTGATGAGGCTATACACGCAGTAGATGAAAATGGTATTACAATTTTCTATAATACTGTAGCTGCAAAACACGATGGATCAAAAATTGAAAAAGTGTTAGGTAAACATTTGTTAGAAGCGTTTCCTTCTTTATCTAGGGAAACAAGTACGTTGATGAAAGTATTAGATACAAAAAAGCCAATCGTTCATCAAGTGCAGCATTATCAAAACTTAAATGGGGAAGACATTTGTACAGTAAATACGACGTTACCTATTTTCATAGATGGAAATATTGCTGGAGCTGTTGAAATTGCAAAAGATTATTCCACAGTACAAAAACTTACCGATACAATAGTCGATTTGCAGTCGAAAATAAAGCGGTCATCTAGAAAAAAAGCGGTCAAAAAGGATGTTGCATTTGAAACGATCGTGACGAATGATGCTCGGTTTAAACAGACGAAAGAATTAGCACAAAAAGTAGCCCCAACCGATGCGAATGTTTTAATATATGGGGAAACAGGAACAGGGAAAGAGTTATTTGTACAAGCGATTCATGAAGCCTCTAAGCGAAAGAACAAGCCGTTTATTGCACAAAACTGTGCAGCTTTGCCAGAGTCTCTATTAGAAAGTTTATTGTTTGGAACGACGAAAGGTAGTTATACGGGGGCAATTGAACGAGCGGGATTATTTGAACTTGTAGATGGAGGGACATTGTTTTTAGATGAACTGAATTCAATGCCACTCGATTTACAAGCGAAAATGCTACGTGTATTAGAAGATGGTGTTATTCGTCGTATTGGTGATAATAAGACGAGAAAAGTAGATGTTCGCGTTATTACCGCAATGAATCAGCCACCAGAAATATGTTTAAAAGAGAATAAAATTCGCACTGATTTATACTATCGATTAAATGTCTTTTCATTATATATTCCGCCGCTCCGTGAAAGAACGGAGGATGTATTATTGTTAGCCTCTTATTTTTTGAAAGAATATAATAAAAGTTATAAAAAAGGTGTACTTCAAATGGATAAGGAAGCGAAAGAAAGACTACAAGCTTACCAATGGCCTGGAAATGTTCGGGAGTTAAAACATACGATTGAACATGCTGTCATTATTGCAGAAGGGAATACATTAACAGCTAATTGTTTACCGCGTACATTTCGGAAAGAGAGTTTTCCAAAGAAGAAGGGCATATTGCCTCTTAGAGAAGCACTTCATCAAACGGAAAAAGAATTAATAGATCAAGCGTTAATTGAAACAGAAGGGAATATATTACAAGCTGCAAAAATGTTAGGTATCCCTCGTCAGACGCTTCAATATAAACTGAGTAAGTACGACAAAACCGCCGAATAATTGGCGGTTTTTGTGTGTTTGCACCAATAAAAGAGCGTTTACATATATAAAAAGTAATGAATATGATAGTATGTATGGATTTCATACAGTGCTTAAAAATATTTTTTTCGCTTATATAATAGGGTTATCCGTACATTTACTTATCAATAAAGTAAAGTTGGCATAACTATTGCTTATATAAAGGATGAGCGTATAAAAAGGGGGAATAGCAATGTTACATGATGTATACAAACCAAATCGTCACTGGAAGGATATCGAATTATGGAAAGATGTTACTGAAGAGCAATGGAATGATTGGGTTTGGCAATTAACGAATACGATCAAAACGTTAGATGACTTAAAGAAAGTGATTAACTTAACACCTGATGAAGAAGAGGGCGTTAAAATTTCAACGAAAACGATCCCGTTAAATATTACACCGTACTATGCTTGGTTAATGAATCCTGATGACCCACGCTGTCCGATTCGGATGCAATCTGTACCGATCTCGGAAGAGTTATATAAAACAAAATATGATTTAGAAGATCCGCTTCATGAAGATGAAGATTCACCAGTTCCAGGGTTAACACATCGTTATCCTGACCGCGTACTATTCTTAGTAACGAATCAATGTTCTATGTATTGTCGTTACTGTACACGCCGTCGTTTTAGTGGACAAATTGGAATGGGTGTGCCGAAGAAACAATTAGATGATGCAATTGCTTACATTCGTGAAACACCACAAGTACGAGATGTATTAATCTCTGGTGGTGATGGTCTTCTTATTAACGATAAAATTTTAGAATATGTATTAAAAAATTTACGAGAGATTCCGCACGTTGAGATTATTCGTATCGGAACGAGAGCGCCGGTAGTATTCCCGCAGCGTATTACAGAAAACTTATGTAACATTATTAAAAAATATCATCCAGTATGGTTAAATACACATTTCAATACATCTATTGAAATTACTGAAGAATCGAAAAAGGCATGTGAAATGTTAGCGAATGCTGGTGTTCCAGTCGGAAACCAAGCAGTAATTTTAGCTGGTATTAATGACAGCGTTCCAATTATGAAAAAACTAATGCATGACTTAGTAAAAATCCGTGTACGTCCATATTATATTTATCAATGTGACTTATCTGAAGGTATTGGTCATTTCCGTGCACCAGTTTCTAAAGGTCTTGAAATTATTGAAGGTTTACGCGGACATACGTCTGGTTATGCAGTACCAACATTCGTTGTTGATGCACCAGGAGGGGGCGGTAAAATTGCGCTTCAACCAAACTATTTAATCTCGCAAAGTGCAGATAAAGTTGTACTTCGTAACTTTGAAGGTGTTATTACAACGTATCCAGAGCCAGAAAGCTACATTCCAGGAAGAGCAGAAGGGTACTTTAAAGAAATTTATCCAAACTACGAAGAAAAACGTTCAGATGTTGGTATCGCAGGCCTTATGAGTGATAAGAAATTCAACCTTGTTCCAGACGACTTACAGCGTATGAACCGTCGTAAAGACTATGAAGAGAATGAAACGCATGCAACATTAAAAGATAAACGTGATAAGCGGGACCAATTGAAAGATAAAAAATATCAAGCACAAATGGCTAAATTAGAAGAAAACGACAAAAAAACCGAGGGTGATGCAGTATGAATTGTATGTGGTGTGACAGTACAGAAGCAAAAGAAAGCTTAAATACTGTATATTGGGAATTGCCAGATGGTACGAAAGCCATTGAAATCCAAGAGACACCATGCATTTCTTGTTCCTCATGTGGTATGGACTATCAATCAGATCAAACAGTGAAAGAAATAGAAGATCAATTGTTTTTAATTTATACGAAAGATTTACCAAAACAACTAACATATGAAGAATTAATGGGAAGACCCCGTCTATTAAAAAGAAATTATTTTGACTTTTAACCAGCTTTTCTGCTGGTTTTTTTCTTTTTTGCCTTGTATAATGTACCCAAGTTAGAAAGGTAGGGAATATTTTTGAAAAAGACATTTTACCACTATATGATGAAGCATCGTGCAGCTTTATTTAGTAATGAAATATCGAATTTAGCAGAGGCAATGTACGATGATTTAAGTTTTCCGAAGCAATCTGAAGATTACGATGAAATTAGTTCATACTTAGAGCTAAGTGGAATGCTAGCAAGTATGTCTATATTTGATGAAGCGTGGGAGTTATACATACAAGATAGATAAAAACTATATGAACTTTTTTGACGTGAAGCTAGTCTATTTGCTAGCTTTTTTTACGTTGTAAATAAATTTTCATATAGTGATATTTTTTATTGAAAAAATTTATGAATATACGCTTCTGTGATAAGCGTTTTTATGTAGGTTGCATATACTGTTATCAAAATCACGACGTCAAAAAAAGGAGAGATATAGATGGCAAGGAAAAAGCAACCTAAATATAACGTAGGGGACATAGTCGTGATTACGCTATATGGAACCGTTGGTAAAATCACAAATATGAAGGTTTTAGATGGAGTTTACGTATACGAAGTCAATAATCATGATGGATTTTACGTAGAGCAAACATTGCAGCATGTTACTGAGCAAGATATGAAAAAAGGTGAAACTGAGTGGATTGAATTAAACTATAATTTCACATTTGGTGATCTCGTGCAAGTAACAGGATACGATAAAGATGTGTTTCGAATTGTTGGTTTTCGTACAGAAGTATGGAGATATAAAAATGACGCATGGGAAGATACAATATATGAACTATCACGAATTACGGATGGTGAATGGTTAGAAGCGGATGAGTCAGATTTAACGTTACTTGCTAATGCTCAAACGGCAAATGCAATTTTGAAGAAAATGAAACAAGATAAAGCAGGTATGAATAAATTAGATTTAGGAAAATTAAAGTCAATTAACAACTCAAAAAAAGTGAGTGTTAAGACAAATCGTCAAGAAATCATTGATGGATTACTTGATATTTATAACGATTATCAATTGTTATTTGATACATTTAAAGATGAAGAATACAAAATTGTTATGGATGTTGTTCATAATTATTTAGTTAAATTGACAGAGAAAAAATAGTTAACTAGAAAGAGAGAATGAATTGAACAACAACATATGCAGTATAAGGTATGCCTACAACTATTAAAAAAATAAAAAGCCATTTAATAAGAGAGTCTGCCCATTGATCTTCATGCATGAACTCTTCTTTTGTTTGCCCTACTTCTTGCGTTACCTCGTATTGATATTCCATAATTATTTCCCCCTTTTGATAGCTTGTACTACCATCGTATGCATCTCGTCCAAAGGATATGACCTATAAAAAAAGAAAAACTATTTTTCTAATCTCATATACATAATTTTGAGATTTTTTCATAAAACAGAAATAAAGGAGTGATGCTCATGAAGGAAATTGAAGTCGTAATTGATACGGAAGAGATTGCGGAGTTTTTTTATGAGCAACTAATTGAAAGAGGATACGTCCCAAAACGAGAAGAAATTGAAGATCTTGCAGATATTACATTCGAGTACTTATTAGAGAAATGTATGATTGATGAAGTTTTTGATGAAGAGGATGAGTGAAAGTAACGACGGGCCTAACTCGTCGTTTTTTACTCTTTACAAACTTGTCACAAATGTAGCCAGCAATAGTTGGTATAATTAAAAGAAAATTTTACTCAAGAGGTGAAGGGATGTTCAAAAAAATTATTGATTCTTTATTAGGAAAGAAAAAATATCGTTCGTATTCTAGTAGTGATTATCGCCATAGAGGTCGCTCTTATTCAAGTAGCGATTATAAACGACGTTCATCTGGTTATGGGCATCATCATTATAAAAGAAAACGTAAAAGCCGTAGCTTCTTTTCAAGTAGCTAATGAAATGGCGTCGTATACTAGCTTTATTAGATAGACCACTACGAAAAAACACAATTGTCGCAGAACGTTATAAAATTGAATCAGTAATTGGAATGGGCAGTTATGGGGTTACATATGTCGTTAATGATTTACAAATAAATAGATATAAAGTCTTAAAACAATTAAGACAAAGTAAACAAAGATATGAGTCCGGTAGAAAATCATTTGAGCATGAGAAAATGATTTTACAAACATTAAACCATCATGCAATTCCTAGTTTATATGATCATTTCGTATGGGAGAAAAAAAGCTTTTTTGTGATGGAATATATGCCTGGTAAAAATTTCGAGGATTATATTTTCTCGGATGGGCATGTATATACAGAACGTGAAGTTTTTAAAATTTTATATGAAATATTAGAAATTGTATCAGTTTTTCATAGTAAAGGTATTATTCACCGAGATTTACGCATTCCAAACATATTAATGAAAGAAAACGAAATTAGTATTATTGATTTTGGATTGGCGAAATTGAAAGGCGAGGGGGATGAACGAGCTACAACTTATGAGGGTGAACAAGCTTTGATGCGAGAAGTTCACTTTCGTAGCGATTTTTATGCGCTTGGTCATTTCTCATTATTTTTATTATATGCAGGCTATGAATCTAATGAAAAACATGAAAAGCCATGGTATGACGAATTAACTTTGGAAAATTACAACCGTGAAATGTTGATGCGTATGTTACAAATAAAAACGCCGTACTATGAGAATGTACAAGATTTAAAAAAAGATGTAGCTTTTGCTTTAGAAAGGATGGAGGATCCATGTTTCAAAAGTTTTTAGCAAGCGTTGGTATTAGGTTTTAAAGCGCGTCATATAGAATGTGAAGAATTACCGTATCGATTACGTAAGCAAGTTCCATTTGCACAAGAATTTGAGTTTGTTCCTGTTTCCGGAGAGTATTATGGAAAATTAGATGAACTAGAATTATTAATTTTACCAAGTGCTTACGATCGCCTAGAGATTATTATGGAAGTAGACAGAAAATCTCGCGGATTAGCAGGTTTATTTGCAGAAGCACTTGATCTTGATGAGAAAGTGAGTCGCTTTACAGTAATGAATGAAGATATTCCAACGATGAAAGAAACAATTAACAATTATATTTTTTAATAAACTATGCATAAAAAAGAAATGGAGAGGAAAACTAAAACAACCGCTCCATTTTTTTGCATAGTGAGGTTATGTATGTGAAACGATATCGACATTTATACTTGTTAAGTTTTACGCTACTCATTTGTTTTGTCGTATTATCACTTTCGTATCATACCGCTTGTATTGAGAAATTTGACAATATAGTCGCACATTTTATTCAAAGTTTTCGAAACGATTATTTGACAGCCTACTTTACTTGGGTGTCTTTTATCGGTTCCAAAAGAATATATTTTCCGTTACTCATTATTCTTGTAATGTATTTTCTCGTTAGAAAAAAGTTGCTTAGTGCTTTACTTCTAACAATTAATTATTATGGATCTCGTTATTTAAACAGTATGCTTAAACTATGGTACGAGCGAGCAAGACCTGATGTAACACAGCTTGTTACTGCAACTGGATATAGTTTTCCGAGCGGTCATACGATGAATGCTACTGCTTTTTTAGGATTTATTGCATACGTCACGATTACAGAAGAACGTATTACGTTGCATAAAAAATTGTTGATTATTTTTATAGCGAGCTTTGTTGTATTATCTATTTCAGTTAGCCGAATATATCTTGGCGTTCACTATCCATCTGACATATTAGCAGGATGGGCAGCTGGCGGTAGCTGGCTCGTTTTATGTGTTATATTTCATAAAACGTTCATTAAAAAAGAACCTATGTCATAATAGGTTCTTTTTCCATTGGTTCAACATGAATGTGCGCATGATAAATGCCAAATTTTTTCCGAAGCATTGCCTCGATGTTGTCAGTAATACAGTGACTTTCTCCAACATCCATACGAGCATCTACCTCGATTGTAATATCAACGTACGTTTGATTCCCGTACATACGAGCGCGAATATCTACGATGTTTTCCACGCCACCAATATGTTCAATCGCATCAGCGTACTCTTCCATCTTATCTGGATCGATTCCATCCGTTAACATATGAGAAGCTTCTACGAAAATCTCCCATGCAGTTTTACAAATAATAAGACCGACAATTAAAGCAGCAATAGGATCTAAAATAGGCATTTGGAACTGCGAACCGACAATACCTACTACTGTACCAATACTTACGAGGGCATCTGATAAATTATCCTTTGCAGCTGCTTCTAATGATTTACTTCTTGTTCGTGCTGCAATCTTTTTCGTATACAAATACACACAGTACATAACGACAGCAGAAAATAAAGCTACCCATGCAGCAAGTACATTAGGTGCAGCTTGTTTCGGATTTAAAAAAGATTGAATGGCACTAATAACAACTTCTAATCCGACCGTTGCCATAATAAAAGAAGCAACAAGTGATGCAATTTGTTCTGCACGCGAATGCCCATAAGGATGATCTGGATCACGAGGTTTCCGAGAGATTTTTAGACCAATTAATATAGCTAAAGAAGCACCGATATCCGTTAAGTTATTTAAACCGTCAGCACGTAATGCGCTAGAGAGGGTAATATAACTGATGATGATTTTCATAGAGGATAAAAATATGTAGGCCATAATGCTGACAATCGCACCTTTATCAGCTTCTTTATGAGAAAGAGTATCCATTTTAATCACTCACCTTTCTACAAGGAATTTCTTTCTATAAATAGAGTATCAAACGAAAGTCGTGTGGGTCTATACAAACATTGTTGACGTTTTTTAGCTTTTTAAGAAGGGGATAACAAAGTTTCGTGAAGGAAAAATATGTTGTAAAGTGCAAAGTTAGGATATGAACGCGATTTTTTAAGGGAGGAGAAGGGAGTTCAAATATGTTCAATTCTGACAGCTGATTTTTGAAAAAATAAAAACCCTCTAGAAAATATTTTTCAGAGGGTTTTCATCTTAGTATGCTTCTAAAAACTCAGTAACTTGCTCTTCAGTTTTTGCGTTAGCACTATGTAAGTGGCCTAGCTTCTCGCCATTTTGATATACAAGTAAACTTGGAATACCCATTACTTGATACTCTTCAGCGATACTTGGGAACTCATCTTTATTAATAGAATACCATTCAAACTTATTGAACTCTTCCATTACATCTCCGATAAAGTTGTCCATACGTACACAATCTGGACACCATGTAGTAAAGAACTTAACAACTACTGGCTCCTCGCTTGCGATGATGTCTTTGAATTCCTGTTCTGATTTGATTTCTTTCATGTTTTTGACTCCTCTCAATGTCAATCGGATATGCTAGTATTTTTATGCAAAATCCGTAATTGCAAACAATAGTTTTGATGAAATAAATTGTTTGCAATATCTTCGACTGCTTCTATGTCCTGATCATTCATTTGTGATTTTTGGATATACACCTTAAATCCTAGTAACGAATATTAGGAACCTCACTTTTCTTTATAAGCTTTTTCATGAGCTATGTCAAACTTCTGAAATTACATAGGTTACCGTTATATGGCGGACAAACCAAACCGTAGTTGTTATAGCCTTCAACCATATTGCTCGTTTTCCTCAGAAATTTTTTGCAGATGGTCATTTAATGCCATTAAAGTAATGTCAGGCAAAACCAGCAATCTATTTCCTATAGATGTTTTAGGTTTATGAAATTTTTTTGTGATATGAGAGAGGGAACGATTAATAGATAAAGTTCTTCCTTCAAAATCAATATCCTTCCATTACTATCAAATCATTGATTAGCGGTATCGCCATGATTTTCCGATTTTATACAGCTCAAATGAAGATGATGAGTGTTCACTTGAAACGTATATTGATGGGGAAGATCACGATGAAATTGACAAGTCAATAAAATACCAACTCATTGATTACGCACTAGACAAAAGAAATGAAAAACTGTTCCGTAAGTTGATTGCGAATTAAGGGGGAGGTGAAAGGCTAGTGGTCCTTTACAAATTCAAACTCACTACCATTTTCGAACAATGGCCGAATGAAGAATATGTGGTAGCAGAAACTGAAGGAAAGGCAAGATTCCTGTATTGGCGAAAGTTCAGAACAAAGTTTCTAATAATGCCGATGGCTGAATTCATGAAGTTTGTAACGTGCGAGAATGAAGGTGTTTTTGATAGCAAGCGAATGTATAGCGCAGAACAAGCGTTTAAGAAAATGTAGCTGGCATGTGGGGTACGCGATCGTTGGAAACTGGAAAACTGATCTATTCGTTTTGTTCGATGGGGAAATTGAGAAGCATAATTGCCATCCTTATTGGGAAATTGCTTACTATAATGATGAGGGGAACGTGGTTCGAAGCTACCAGAAGGGAGAGTATGCGATATAAGAAAAAGAGGACTAGCAGTCGTACCTGCCGTCCTTTAGTAGGAGAAAAGTATTCTTGGTTAAAACTACGAATAAACAGAAAATCTGCTTGTAATTAGTTTTAACCTAAATGTACGTGTCTATACAAAAAAAGGAGCTGTCTCATAAGTCTCTTTGGAAGTAAAATCACATGAAATTGAAAAAGCAGAAACGTTATTAAATCAACGTTTCTGCCTTTCACTTTTTATTCGATTTTGACTAAAAAGCACTTTTTGGGACAGTCTCTAGGAAGGGAAATCCCAAGCACCAAAATGGCTCGTATTGGTCTACAGGTTCAAAAGTAGTATATGTAAAACGAAAAAATCTCATACAAAAAGCAGACAACGATTTTGGTTGTCTGCCAGTGAGTCGAATGAGTTAGCTAATTGTGATAAATTGCATTCCCATTGCGAGAAGAGTGAAGCTGCTAGTTCAAACAGCTTGTTAGTATTATTTTCGATATTTTAAAAAATATACACAGAAAGCAGATAAGTGAAGAACCTATCTGCTTCTGCTGTAACAAAAGAAAGAAGTATTAGCCGTGGATACGGCGGCTTGAAAATAGTATGTATTTTTATTTGAAAAATATTCAAGGGGTGAAGACATAGGGAATCTTTGATAAACGGTGTCTATGAAAGTACTCAGTTAATCAATAAAGAAAAAGAGTAAATATAACAGCCATTGATTTAGTTTCATTTAGGAGATAGGAATGATGATAATGGTTAAAACAATATCAATTATCGTAGGCGTTGCTTGTGATCTGGTGGGCGTCTTGTTTGTTGTTAAGGAAAGATAAAGAGGTAGACTAGCAATTTGAAGAATAAATAGGAATATTATTAGTTTAAAACACAAAACATAGGCTAGTAAACAAGCTGTTTCCCCTTTTATTCATAGAATATAATGAATTCTATTTATAGAGGAGGTAATCATATTTATGGGATGGAATAATAATTTTCGAGATTGTGATAGATTTTGGGATGATTTAATGTTTGGCAGATGCAGACACAGAGATTGTGATGACCGTCGTTGTAGACGTGATCGTGACTGCGATTGTGATGAGTGTCGTCGCAGACGTAATCATGAACGTGATCGTGATCATGATCATGATGATCGTCGAAATTGGTAAATTCCTTGGAAAGAGTGCTTTGAAGAAAAGCGCTCTTTTTTGTTCAGGGATAATAGGGAAAATAAAAAAAGAGAGCTAATGCTCTCTTTTTTTGGATGTGGTAATTAATCACAAATTGGTATTCCAAGCACTCTTAGAGCCAATGCTACTTGAAGCGAAATCTCTAATCTAGCAATTTCGATACCAGCTACTGAAAGAACTAAAAAAGGTTGTCCATTTACAAACACAACGCAACTATCCATGGTTACGCCTCCTTTCTAGCAATCTACTATAGTATATGAACGGATTATTAATATGTAATAGTTGAATTGATTGATTTTATAGAATTGATAGATTAGTCCATTTAAACAAAACAAACGAACTCAACGAATTGAACAGGCAAAACAAAGGTTAGAAGAGGAAAAGAGACAGAAGTTCGCAGCAGAAGTACGTGATCTATAAAACAAAAGAGCTAGAAAAAGAGAAAAATTAAAAAAAGATTTATTAAGGATGGTTGATGGGAAAGTTATGTTTTATGAGGTTATCTCATTGATAGATAGTGGATATAACCCTTACTTGTTATCGAAAGCATTGAATATAGATTGCCAAACTATAATTACAATTAAAGAATATAGAAAAGGGTTTAAAGTACCACGGAATTATAAAAGGATGATTAAACATCAAGATATAATGTACTCCTTAACTGGGAAGGAAGGTAAAGGAAATTCAAGATTAAATCATTTACTATAAAGTAGCGAATTCGCTGCTTTTTATTTTATAAAGAAAAAAGCCCTATCTGGGGCTAGATGATTTTCTTCATGCTACAATGACGGCATTCTCTTGAGAAGATGAAATTTTTAATGGAACTTTTGAATACGGAATTACCACAATTATCACAGCGACCGCTGATCTTATCAGGATGTTCTTCGTATGTGTATATTTTGCTTAAATCGTATTTTTGTTCATGTTCTTTATTTTCCATTCGTTTCACCTGCATATCAATCTGAATTAAAACAGCTGAAGCACAATAACATGGAGTGTTCACGTAGTGGACGCTTTTTATTTTGCAAAAAGAACCTGCAAACATGCAGATTCTCCCGATAATGATTTATGAAGTAAGACCCGAAAATATAATACAATGATTTGAAAATGAGTTCAAGTAAATGAAAAGAACCCGCTGGAGTTCGGGTCCTTTTCAGAAGTGATGATGTTTTCTCGGCTTGGGAACTGAGAAAATACAAAAATATAATACAATGAGTTTTAGAGAATTTCAAGACTGAATTAGAGTAATTTTGGAAGAGAATGAAGGATGGATAATCAAAATAACAAACTGGAATTTGCAATTATTGAATTAAGAATTCAAGTTACTGGACTGCAACAAACGATTAATGAATTAACACGAAGAGTAATTATGTTAGAAAGGAATTAGTAATGAAAGTTGATACAAATCATGTTCAAGAAATAGTCAAATAATCTATGGTAATTAAAAAGATTAACGACAATAAATCGGTAGGGATGGATTGTAAAGTTGGGTATGTAAAGAGAAGCCCACATAGTACGAGTAGCCGTTTACTCAGAAGAGTCCGTATAGCATCTTATATTTGGGAGATTAAATCTGAAATGGTTGAAAATGTATTTAGGGAAGCGATGGATGTAAGGAATGAGAAAATTAAGATTGCTTTTGCAAATACGAAAAAAGGTCCTGTTGTTTTCAACAGGACCTTTCCTAAAATGGCAAAGAGTAACTCTTACCTTACTCTTCTCGTATATAATACATGAAAAAGATAGATGTGTATACAACAAGAAATTCCAATATAATTATTCTAATATAGTGTTTAAAAATAAAATGGTGGAATTTTAAATAAGGAATTAAATTACAAACGTTGATTTATCAATTGGTTTGAATGTTTTTCTATCAACTTGTAGTAAATAAAGTAATATTGAGATAACAAGATATGTAATTTTGCATACCGGATTGTCAAGCTGAATAAGGGGGTAAATGATACGGAAGTTGAAGGAGAGTAATACTGAAATTTCATTTGCCTGTTTACTGTGTGAAATAAATTCATTTGAATAGAAGCAAAAATAGAGGTTTGCCTTAGACATTTATGAAGGTTAAGAATATTTATAAAGAAAGGAGTAAATACACAGGGCCAATTTTTGTAATGATGGAGGGAATTGATGTGGACATAACTCAAAGTATGGCGCGAATAGTGGTTAATGGGAAAGATCTTCCGTTTAATTCAGTTAGAACTTCTGCATGGAATCAAGGGCCTGTAAATGATTTAATTGTTTTAACAAACCAAAGAGTCGAAGAGTTTTATCAATTCATGTGGTCACAAGTGCCAATTACACTTGCGATGTATTTTCTTCAAGGAGCGGACTTAATGAGGTTTGTTAGAATTATTGGGGTTAATCAAAGTGTAACGGGAGAATATATTTATCATTTTTCTTGGGGATAAAACGAATATAATGTAGCATAACAGCTGCTTTTTTATTTTGTGAAATTTTATAGGGTGGTGAATAGGAGGTTAGGAAAATAAGGTTAGAGCGTGATATAGATAATTTGTGAATCTATTTAAGCTCGTAAAGATACTCGGTTACTTTTTTTAATACAATGGGTTTTACAAACAAATGTATAGAAGTATACATAAGATAATATGAAATGAGACGAATAATATCCTCTTCATGTATATTACAATTAACACGAAGTACGTAGAGAAGGCGGCTATAAATATGAAATTTTTAAGGAGCACAAAAAATAAAAAAACAGAGAGACATATTTTGTCCCTCTGTTTTTTTATATTATTCACAAATAGTTCCGGTTGCTATACCAGTTGGGGCAACACCTACTGGAACCGTATCTATAACCGTATTTGTAGCAGTATTGATAACAGAAACAGTATTACTACCTTGGTTTGTAACGTATGCGAGAGTGCCGTCTGGTATGATCGTTACTTGATCCGGGGATAAAGCAACAGGAATTGTATCGATTACAGTATTTGTCGCCACGCTTATTACTGATACATTATTACTTACTTTATTTACAACGTAAATACGAGTGCCATCTGGTGTAATATCTATACCAACCGGTTCAGAACCTACGCTAATTGTATTAATAACGGAATTCGTAGTGGTGTCAATAACAGAAACAGTATTGCTATTTTGATTTGTGACATAGGCACGAGTGCCATCTAGTGTAAAGACGATTATTCTAGGACGAATGCCAACAGGAATGGTAGCGCTAACTGTATTCGTAGCAGTATCAATAACAGAAATATTGTTGCTTAATTCGTTTGCAACATATGCAAAGGCCCCATTTGGAGAAACAGTGATTCCTTGTGGAGCGTTGCCAACAGGAATGGTAGCAACAACTGTGTTAGTAGCAGCATTAATAACAGAGACCGTATTGTTACCGTGATTTCCAACATAAACAGTTGTGTTATTTGGAGAAACAGCTACACCGATTGGATTAGATCCAACAGGGATGGTAGCAATAACTGTATTCGTAGCCGTATTAATAACAGAAACGGTATTAGAAAAAATATTAGTAACATAAGCGCGAGTCCCATTTGGAGAAACGGTTACTTCGAGAGGTGCATTACCTACAGTGATTGTAGCAACAACTGTATTTGTTCCGGTGTTAATTACAGATACTGTATCATTTGTTAGATCATCTATGGCTCCTGCGTTTGTAACATAAACAAGGAAATTACATGCAGGTCCAGTCGGTGCGGTTGGTCCAGTCGGTCCAGTCGGTCCCGGTGGACATTCACACTCTCCAGTTGGCCCTGGTGGTCCTTCTGGTCCTTGAATACCTTGCACACCTTGAGGTCCAGTCGGCCCTGGTGGTCCTTCCGGTCCTTGCATTCCTTGCACACCTTGAGGTCCAGTCGGCCCTTCGAGTCCTTCTGGCCCTTGAAGCCCTTGGATACCTTGAGGTCCAGTTGGTCCTTCTGGTCCCTCCGGCCCTTGAATTCCTTGTACCCCCTGAGGTCCAGTCGGCCCTGGTGGTCCAGGAACTCCCATTCCGGTTCCGGATCCAGTTGGCCCTGGTGGTCCTGGTGGTCCTTGAATACCTTGCACACCTTGGGGCCCAGTCGGTCCCGGTGGTCCTTCTGGCCCTTGAAGCCCTTCCACGCCTTGAGGACCAGTCGCTCCTGCAAGTCCTTCCGGCCCTTGAAGCCCTTGTACACCTTGAGGTCCAGTCGCTCCTTCTGGTCCTTCTGGCCCTTGAATACCTTGTACACCTTGAGGTCCAGTCGCTCCTTTAGGTCCTGGAAATCCTCTAGGTCCAGTCGCGCCAGTAGGACCGGGTATTCCGGTAATATTTAATAGAGAACTATTCAATATTCCTTGCAAAATTAAGTTAAATGTTTGTTGTAACAATGGGTCCGATATATTGGAACAACTAATGAGCGAAGATAAATTTTGGAATAGAAATTGAAATAACGCAGAGATTTGAGTAAGCGATGCAGTAGGTAAGGAATTAATTAATTGAGTTATAGTTCGTATAACTAAATTTCTATTTGGAGTATTTGGTTGCACTGTAATAATTAAATCGTTTAATGCCTGTAATGCAGATTGGAGTATTTGTATAGTTGTCGGATTTGGCGTGGTAAAGAAAGGATTGCTTGGTTTAATTGGTTAATTAGGGACAATAATTCTTGTTGCTGAGAAAATGAGAAAAAAACAGGTGTACAACAATTACTTTGATTGCAAGAGGATATAGAAATAAAACAGGGAAATTGGAACTTTTTGCACGGGTCGTTTGAGTTTTGATTATTTTTCATAATTACCTCCTTTTAAAAAGTTTAAATAGTAAGTACATTTGATAATCAATATTTGCTTCTAATTGTAATGTGTTTATGAGTATAAGTTATATGTGAAATACCTAGGAACATTTTTTAAAAGTATATGTAAATAAAATGGAGGTGTTCTTATGAGACTAGTAATATTGTAAAAATTTGATGATAATTATAAGTTTAATTAAGTTAGAGTCTAATGAAGTTCCATTTAGAATTTTATGTAAGGTTATTCATTTTTTTATTATGCTTTAAAAATTCAATCATGTTTAATAATTGAAATATGAAATTGAAGATATTAAAAGAAAGAATAAAATGAGAAACTTACTAAAAGTTAACGTGCTAGTTTTCAGCACTTCCTAAAAAAAGAATCATACTATGATTTGTAATAGCTTATATGGAAGTGAGTTGGAAATAATGTTTTATTCATATTTTGCTAATCAACCTAGTATGCGACCAGCGTATGGTACATCAATCACGTTTAGCGGAGCACAAAGTACAGTTCAAGCTGTTCAACAAGCGTTACAAATGCAACAACAAATGCAAATGCAGCAACAAGGTATCCAGCCGTATTATTCATCCATGGAGTATTTTTATCCAGTGCATCAAATCACACCGTATGGAAGTTCTTTTCTTACTATCCCATATGGAACTGTATTTAATCTATAAAGAAAAATTTTTATTAATTGGGAGCAGGTTCCAAACGGATTATTAGCTCTTACCAATCAGGCAACACGGCTCCCACCTAACTTTTGCGTATGTGCCGAATTTTGAGATGTGAGTCTTATTGCTTACAAATGGCGGGTACAATTGAGGGGGATGAAATTGTGTTTATGTAAGCGTCAAATAGTTCCCACATATAATTTGTAAATAATCCATGAGATAATCCCCGTATATACTACAAGTTGAGTGTTTTGTGAGAAGAAACCGATTAAAGAAAGAATAGGAATTACCTTATTTATATCTTTTTATGCTACTGTTTTCTATATTTGGATTCATGTTAGGTTGGATGATAAGCTTTGGACCATAAAATGTGTGAAAGGACGAATGTAGATTCGTTCTTTTTTATGCATAAAAAGTAAAATAGATAAGGAAAGGATTTATCAAGTTTGAATAGAGATTACTATACTACTAGGTTGTGGTGTTATTGATATGTCTTCCGCTTACGTGTATATAAATAGGCGACAAGTATAGGGGGGGAAACAATAGTTCGTCCAAACATTGCGAATCTTTTTTACATAATCTGGAGTAATAAGCATGAAAGGGGAACGAGTATGTCTTGCTATTACTACTGTAAGTATTGTAAAGAATATAAAAAGAAACAGCATAACTGTAAGAACGATAGTAAGTGTAATGACAACAAGGACAACCTTGTTAGGGCATCAGCATTTAGAGCTAGAAATACGGTGGATCAAACGGTTCCTGCCAATACTTTTGTAAAGGTATTATTCCAGGATGAACAATTTGATTTAGCAAATGAGTATAATCCAGCAACATCTATTTTTATTCCGAAGACTAGAGGGGTTTACTCTATTATTGGTACGATTGGTTTTTTTCCAAATGATTTTAATTTAAATTATAGAGCTCGTGTAGAAATTCGTGTGAATGGAAACGCAGCAATAGCTATAGATAATGACTTTTTTGGTCCAATAGGTTTTGGAAATGTAGTAAGTGTTTCGACGATTATTCAATTGCATGAAGGAGATCAAGTTGAGGTTTATGCACAAAGTAGCATAGACGGAGTTTTAAGTACTTCGGAAGACGGCTCACATTTTGAAGCAGCAAGATTCCCTTCTCCAATTAAATAACGAAGAGAATAAAATACTTTTCAGTAGGTCTAGTTAATCCCCTGTACCGAATGGTGGGGGATTATTATTGTTTTTTTTAATATATAAGTAAATGGATTAAATATAGTTTGTTTCATGAAAATTTCATATGCTAAAGATGTAATGATGAAAGGTAAAGTTTTAAAATTATTTTTTACAGTTTTGATGTTGAAAGGACTATCTTATTTTAAGTATAGATCTTCTGCAGGTAATAAAAAGAGTAAGTAACAAGGTTGTAAAAGTTCTTTGGCGTTACATTTGCTAGTTGCCTAACGGTATAAAAAGATATCTTAATTTATGTCCGTATAATTACAGGCTTTTTCATTACTATATAGAAATTACATATTTAACATCGGTTTGTGCAGGTAGTGCTATTGATAACATTAAGAACAAGTACACTATACAAAAATAAAATAAATCCTAAGATGAGTAGTATCGGATGAAACTTGAACATATTTGACCTCCCTGAGTATATAAAGAATGTTAATACATCTTTGGTCAATTTAGAAGGAAAATATATTAGATGAATGATGCTTGAATGGATACACAAATTTAACAGAGTAGTGAGTGTATAATAAATAAAGGAGTATTGTGAGGGGAACCTTGACTAGATTGTTTACAAAAGGCAGGTCAATTTACCCCATGTGAAATATAAAAGTGATCCGGTTTATATTTCACGTGAAGTAAATAAAGAAAGAGCATACATAAAAAGTACGCTCTAAAGAAAGATAGGTTTTATGAGTGGATAATCTCCATACGATAATATATGTTCGGTTGATGTAAATGTGTGAAAAATCAATAAATTATCAATGGAATATCATGAAATGAGTAATTTTAGTCTATTAATAAGGTTGTGTAGTTAACCAAATTGTAAAGAGTTTGTATAGAATGGATTAACAGCTCGATAATGATCGTACTTCAGTTTCATATTTCGTATAGTTTGGATATTGTGTAATAGTTTGACATTTAGGTGTGGAAAGTTGATTAATTATAGAAACATTTGTAATTACTTCGTTACAAGGACCGAAAAATGTAACTTTTAATTTTGAATTTGGTGGGACTTTGAAAACAATAGGTTTTTTCTCCATGAAATCAGCTCCTATGATGCAGTATTGTATACTGCGTTTTTTCGTTCGTATTATAAAGACGTACTAATATAATATGAACTTTTAGTTGAGTTGATAATGATATGGAGTTTTATAGAATGGTAAAAATGTGGAAACAGAGTACAGACTAAGAATATTTTATGGAATGTTTAAATAATATAATATATAAAAGTGGAAAATAAGTAATCTATCTAATACACTTTTTTCCTTGCTACATATCATAATAGTAAGAATTGTATTAGGAGGTAATGAAAGAGTGCAAGAAAATGTACAAGCTCAGCTTTCACCGCCGTGGATCACATATTTTAATGAGTTAAAAAATTCAATTGGTGCTGATCCAACTGTTACAGTTGGTCCGTTGATTCCAGTTGGCGGGAATTATATTATTTTGGTGCACGCGTTAAGTGATGAAAAAGCGAGAGCGTTAGCAACGCTCCTAAAATCTTTTGTAGAATTTGGGAATGTAAGTGTAACAGTTATTGTCACTAATAAGGAAAATGACATTGTAAATCCATTTCCATGTCCTCTAGATGTATTTGAAATTGCCCATTTATTTCAAGTGGCGTTAGAAAATAATCCTTATTTTGAACAAGTTGTTGTACAACCACAGCTCCCTGGTGGGTCAAATGTTGTCTTTCCAGTTTTTGCTGCGCAAGTGATTCAATTTTTTAACGATGATATTTCTAATTTATGTCAAACATTTACTGGTGTTGCTGCAAATGTATTTCATGATGTAATGAACGATGA
Organism: Bacillus sp. (in: firmicutes); assembly: GCF_031983925.1. Classification (NCBI taxonomy): domain Bacteria; kingdom Bacillati; phylum Bacillota; class Bacilli; order Caryophanales; family Bacillaceae; genus Bacillus; species Bacillus sp. (in: firmicutes). Next base: position 885,816 of record NZ_DALYZR010000001.1, read on the forward strand.
CGTTTGTGGTATCCCAATATTATTCTCCACAAGCTGTGTTTCGAGCAGGGAAAGTGCACAATTACAAAATACAGATTTAACACCAAAACTGTTTTATTAAATTGTGAGAAGACATTTTCATTAATAGGAAATGTCTTTTTCGTATGCATTAACGTTACTTTGTAGAGTTATTGCGGGCGATAAACGAGGCTTCCACTGATAAAATTGTTACTGAATCTTATATAGAGTGTAAAGATAGTATTTTTGAATTGAAATATAAAAGAAATGAGAGATAAATTGTTTTTGTTAATATAGAATAATCACAAAAAATACAGTAAATTAGCGTTCATACATATGTTTCATCGTATAAAGAAGATTAATTACAAAAAACGAAGATTAGTAGTAATAGAGAAAATAATTCTAGTATTAGTGCAAAAGATAGATTGATTAACTAATGTTATATAATGGTACATAGTTTTTTCACATGAAATGAATTACATCTAGAAAACACATTGTATACACAACAACACTGTATAGTTATTCTTATATAATAATAAAAGTGAGGTATTTTGGATTGAAAAAGAAAAAGCTATTTTTAGGAACAATTATTTCATGCGTAGTACTGGCATTATCTGCATGTGGTTCCTCAGGTAACGTAGTAACATCAAAAGTAGGAAATGTTACAGAGAAAGAGTTAAGTAAAGAGTTAAGACAAAAATATGGGGAAAGTACTTTATATCAAATGGTGTTAAGTAAGGCATTGCTAGATAAATATAAAGTTTCAGATGAAGAAGCAAAAAAACAAGTAGAAGAAGCAAAAGATAAAATGGGCGACAATTTCAAATCGACTTTAGAGCAAGTTGGATTGAAAAATGAAGATGAATTAAAAGAGAAAATGAAGCCAGAAATTGCATTTGAAAAAGCGATTAAAGCTACTGTCACAGAAAAAGATGTCAAAGATAACTATAAGCCAGAACTGAAAGTAAGTCACATTTTAGTGAAAGATGAAAAGACTGCTAAAGAAGTGAAAGAGAAAGTAAATAATGGTGAAGACTTTGCGGCTTTAGCGAAGCAATACTCAGAGGATACCGGTTCCAAAGAACAAGGCGGAGAAATAGCTGGTTTTGCACCAGGGCAAACGGTGAAAGAATTTGAGGAAGCTGCATATAAATTAGATGCAGGACAAGTAAGTGATCCAGTAAAAACAACTTACGGTTACCATATTATTAAAGTGACAGATAAAAAAGAATTGAAGCCATTTGATGAAGTGAAAGATGATATTCGTAAAGATTTAGAACAGCAAAGACTACAAGACACGACAGGTAAATGGAAGCAACAAGTAGTCAATGATTTATTGAAAGATGCTGATATTAAGGTGAATGATAAAGAGTTTAAAAAGACATTTGAATTTCTAGAAAAGAAATAATGACTGTAATTAGAAAAGGGAACCTTTAAAGGTTCCCTTTTCTAGTTAGTGTGTGAGTTATAAATAGATAGTAAGACAATACAATATTACATATAAATATTAAGAATTACAATGGAAATTTATGTAATTATCTTGAAGTAGGTTAATCATTACTTCGTAGAATGTTGATATTATAATGTTTTGTTTCATCTCATTAAATATAAAACGAATTAATTAATTTTAGCCCATTATTTGTAGGCAGTAAGATTTGCGTAGGCTAATTATTAGTCAGGAATGAACAAAGCTTGAGTGGATTAAAGTTTCACTTTACCCCATTTTAATGGGCAGTAAGACCCCCATCTCAAAATTCAGCGAAAGCAAAGAAGTTAGATAGGGATGAACTGCCCATAAAAGTCCGATTGGTTCAACTAATAATCAGTGGGGGATGAAGAACCCCCCCACTGATTAAAGTTTCACTTTATAGAAGTGGATAAACATAATTTGCAGAATGAAACATACAATAAGATTGAAATATATTGACGTTAAATGAAGTGAAAAGCAGAGCATTCTATTAAGATGGATGTTCTTTTTAGTATGAAATTTTAAGGAGAAGAATGAATACTTTTAAATGAATTATTGAATAGATAAATAAATTATGTAGGGGGAGAAAATGTGAAAGTAATTTTTCAAAGAGAAGACGGAGGAAAAATTTTTGAATCGTATGATGAAGATATAAATAACCTATTAGCTATTTTAAAAGAAACGAAAGGGATTAAAATCGGGATGGTTGAATATGAGGTATTAAAATACGAATTAGAGTATTTTCGAAACCCGAAAAAAGCAGTAACAGAGAGGGAGTTACATATAATAGTACAACCAAAATATATTTAATAATTAGAGTGAATTATTAATGAATAGTTTTATGCAGTATGTACGAAAAGAGAGTGTTTAAATTGCTCTCTTTTCATAGAAATTCATAAGGAACGAATGGAGGTCCATTATAAATCCCTTAAATTTTGTGAGTTCGTTCTTTATAATATATGCTTTCATTTATAGATGGTTAATAAACTCGAAAAAATTAAAACTTTTTAGTTGATCTTTTCACCTCCCATTTAATAGGAAGTGAAAAGATCATTTGATGAAGAAAAAATAAATCTCTTCTCAAAAGAACGTAAGTTCGTGTATAATTAGAACGAATGTTCTTTTGAGTGTAGATAGTATAAGATTTAGAAATAAAGTGAAACTGTAATTAGCGGGTGTTTACGGGGAGTTGATCTTCGACTTACTTTCCTTGTATGTCTTGAATTTTGAGGTAGGAGATTTCTTACCTGTTCATGCGGGAGAAATATGAGCCGAGCAATTATTAAAGAATAATCGAAGCACAATATGTTTGAAATAGAATGGATAAATAATCGAGGAGATAGAGAAATGAATGATGTAAAGATGCAAAGAGCAAAAAGAGAATGGGTTCCATTTACAGTAATGTCGGAACAGTTATTAAGTATGCGAAAGGTTATTGGGGAGAAATTTAAAGTACAAAAACCATTCTTAACAAAAGAAGCAAAAGAGGGAATTTCTGATAAATTATTAATGTCATTATTGTCTGAGAAAGAAATATTGGTGACATATTTTGAAGATGGGTACATACTTACAAGCTATATGACAGTTGTACATATAAATCCGCTAAAGCGCATTGTAATGTGTACTGACGCGTTTTATAAAACTTACGTATTTAATACCACGGATATTATTGAAATAACGTAAAGTAAGCTAAAATTTAACTTTTAGCTTACTTTACGTTATGTTAGATGTGGAACAGAAAAAATGAAACGGAAAAGCAGCTAGCTTCATACTAGCTGCTAAGCCCCAGGGAAAGGGAGAAAAAGATAGGGTACTCCAAAAATCAACAATAGCTGTATAACAGCCTGATTATAGTATGGACAAATTTAAAATTCTTAAACAGAACGATGAAAAAATAGGGTTAAGCTGTACCGACTTGGTTTTGATCCGCAAGGTCAGAATCAAACGTATTAGTCGCACTCACACCATTAAAAGTATTAACAACAAAACCAACGTTGGAAGCGCCAGATCCATTATAAGCCTTCGTATTTTCTTTTGGAGAAACGTTGTAGAAATCACCTAAGTTAAATGAACCGTTACTATTTTGTACAACTAAATTCCCTACAACTGAGGGCATAGTTTTCACCCACTTTACAATCATTTGTTAACACTACTATATGGTCTTATAGTCCAAATGGTTCATCTAACAAAAATTGCGGAATAGTAAAACGTTTGAAGTGTAGCTTAATCCCATAATAAAAGTGTGTTAAACTGAATGTAAGGTTACGTAATTAAAAATGAAAATTGTATAATTATCATATACGAAAACAAAGGAGGCAAAATGTAATGAATAATGTTATAAAAAAAGTAGATTTAACAGATGCAAAGTCAAGTAATCTTGTTGCACTTATTTATAGCAATGAAGTTATATTGATTGAAGAAGCATTTTGTCCAAATGAAATAAAATTAAAGTTTAATGAAATTGCAATTTTATCGGCTATTAAAACGGCGCATATAATGAAAGTATCCATTAGAAAAGAGCTTGACGCGTTTTTTCATGACACGGGTGTTTTATTGGTGAAGCATAGTGCTGAGTATGGAAACAGTCAATCTATCACTATGCATTTTGAACAATTTAAAAAGTTACAACATGAGATTGAGTATTTAAGTAAAAGTATGTAATAAGACAAGATGAAGATTCTTTCATAGAGGTGAACAGTTCTATGTTGAAAAAATGGTTTGAAAATTTTTTAGACGAATCTCACTGTAAACATAAATATAGTTTTATTAAGATGCAGGATAATGAAGATTTCAAAAGTGGTAAGCTAGGTGTAGCTTATGTGTATAGGTGTGAGAAGTGCGGGAAAGAGAAGTTGAAATTTAAAAGCAATAATGAAATAAATAATGATTTTTTTGATATATAGGAAAGAGTAACTGTTATGGGTTACTCTTTTTTGTATTTTTAACACACTATAGAATGCACAAAATTAAATGTAGAAAATAAATATGAGTTAAAGGAGGGCATTTATGTATTTCGAAAGCACTAGAAAACTTCTAAATAGGTGATAAGAATGAATCTAAGCGGTTTAAAAGTGACAGGAGCATGGTTTCAAGTAGGAGGAAATCTTACAGCGGCAATTGGGACGACAAGAGGATTTATCGGGGAGGAGAAAGCTGAATCGAAAATTGTAATTGTAGGAAGCTCATTACAAGCCCTCGGGTATATATTGCAAATTATAGCGAGTAATGAAACCGAAGATGAAGGTGAAAGAGAAAATCAAAGTATGTGTTTGGAGAATAAAAGTGAAATGCTCGATAAAATGGGCATTGAGTTATTAGCGTTAGGAAATATATCAAATGTAATAGGAACATATTTTAATATAAAGGAACAATTGAAAGAGAATGATTATCTTATAATTATAGGGAATAGCTTACAATCGATTGGAGCTCTTTTAGGAGTAGAAGCGGCTTTGCTTCAGATTAAAACGGTACAGAAAATAATAATACTAGGCAATTCTCTGCAAAGTTTAGGGGCTGGACTTCAAGCGTATCAAGGCATTATTAATGTGATGAAGAATAGAATCGAAAATGAAGACAGTATAGTTGATCAGAAAGATGAGAGAATAATAGCACTCATTGGTGTTTGGATACAAGCGATAGGAACTGTTATTTCTGCAATTGGATTAACTATCATAGAGAAAGAAGAAAGATTAGAAAAAATAATCATATGAAATTGTTCATGGAAAGATTGTATGTAAAATTTCAATTTTACATAAGTAGAAAAGTTGAAGTGGTAGGTTTTTTGACATTGAAAGAGAATATATAACAGTAGAACAGTTATTAGTGGTTAATAAAAATATTAGAAATGCAAAAGTCATTGGTTTGTATAGCGTATGGAGAGAGAAAAATACAAAATAAGGAGTTTTCAAGAAATGATGTATTTGTTGGCAATTCTTCTTCCACCTGTAGCCGTATTATTTTGTGGAAAACCATTTCAAGCAATAATTAATTTCATATTAACATTAATATTTTGGGTTCCAGGCGTTATTCATGCGATATTAGTTGTACATGATAAAAAAGCAGATCGGCGTTTAAAAAAACAAATTCAAGCATATGATGAAATAAATAAAAAGAACAGAAGATAGCTGAGTTGTGAAACGATTTTAAAAAGAAAGGGGGGACCACCTCCTTTCTTTTTTTATTCTGGTTAAGTTTATATTTTGGTGTAGCGGTAAGAATTTTTAATATAAGTATTGTGATAATTCGTTTTTGAGTGTGCGTTTAGTAAACCGGTGTAAATGTTTTCAGGAACGTTAAAGAAATCATACAGTCCATTCTTTAATTGAATGCGTAAAATCATAGAAAAAGGATTATATCCAACAGCAACTATAGTTTTGGAAATCACGGGAGATAACTCCATCATTACGCAACTCCTCACTTTTCATTTTTAATAATTTCTTATAGCTGTTGAGGTTGTGATGTTGAAATCTTTATAATTAAAGAGGTATTATACTTATATGCAATATATTAAATGTTCGTTATACGTAATTATAAGGAAGTTCACACGAAGTACATATCGTTGTGCTATTTTTATTTCACCTTTGATTTATAAATAAGAAAATATTGACCATTTGAAAAAAAGGTATATTATTTATACGAGGTATTAAAAATTCACTTTTTACATTCTATGCTTAAAGGGGCAGCATTATTAGAAAAATAGAAGTGAAAATACTTTGTGTAACAAGCATTCTAAAATTTATAATCTGTGAATTAGGAAAATATTGAATGCTCCAGGTCAATATACTTTCTTAATTAAATTTATTTTAGAAAGTGACCTCAATATTTTTAAGTAAATCAACGGGAGAATTGAAAGGCAGGAGAAAGTAACATGTCAGAAAATTATCGTTCTCGAGAGGAGCGACGACAAGTTAAAAAGAAAAAACAGCCAGCTTCTAAAACACAAAAACCAAAAGGTAAAACATCATTTTTTCGCAAGTTTTTAATTACTTGTTTATTACTTGGTATTGTTGGTTTAGTGGGGGGAGTTGCTACCTTCTTCGTAATGATTAAGGATGCACCGAAACTTGAGAAAGCAAAACTTGTTAATCCGTTATCCTCAAAAATTTATGATAAAAATGGCGATTTGGTATATGAATACGGGAAAGAAAAGCGGACGAATGTTACGTATGATCAAATTCCTAAATTAGTAGAAAATGCATTTTTAGCAACAGAAGATTCACGTTTTTATGAGCATAGTGGAGTAGACTTTAAAGGTACTGCCCGTGCTGTCTTGGTGAGTCTTAAAGGAGATTACGGTTCACAAGGTGGAAGTACAATAACGCAACAGGTTATTAAAAACTACTTCTTATCGATGGAAAAAACATCAAAACGTAAGGTCCAGGAAATATATTTAGCGTATAAACTAGAACAACAATATTCAAAACATGAAATTTTAGAAATGTATTTAAATAAAATTAACTTAGGAAACCGTTCATATGGTATCGCAACAGCAGCACAAAACTACTATGGTAAAGAATTGAAAGATTTAACATTACCAGAAGTTGCGATGCTTGCAGGTTTACCGAAAGCACCGAATAACTATGATCCAACGAAAACGGAGAATATTCAAAGAGCAACAGAAAGAAGAAATGTTGTACTAGGATTAATGAATCGACATGGCTATATTACGAAGGCAGAAATGGAAGAAGCTTCAAAAGTTGAAGTGACAAAGGGACTTAAGACAGCAACGGAACTTCAAACAATGCCGCATACTGCATTTATGGATGCCGTAGTGAAAGAAGTAGAAAAAGAAATACCAGATGTTAATATTGGATCTGATGGCTTAGAAATTTATACAACATTAGACCCGAAAGCACAAGAATTTGCTGATAAGATTTTAAATGACAATATTATTAATTATCCAAATGATAAGTTCCAAGGTGCTTTCACATTTATGGATACGAAAACAGGAGAAGTTCGTGCTATAGGTAGTGGACGCGGTGAAAATAAAGCAGTATTTAAAGGGCATAATATGGCAATTGAATTAGATCGTGCAGCTGGTTCAACTATGAAGCCAATCTTTGATTACGGTCCTGCAATTGAATACTTAAAATGGGCTACGTATCATCAAATTGATGATTCTCCATTTAAATATTCAACTGGACAAGAACTTCGAAATGCGGATAGAAGTCACTTAGGCCCAATTACTATGCGTGAAGCGCTAAAAATGTCACGTAACGTTCCAGCAGTTAAAACTGCAAAAGAAGTAGGACTGAATAAATCAAAGGAATTCTCTGAGAAATTAGGTATTACATTTAATAAACCGCCGGCAGAATCTACAGCGATTGGTACAAACGAAGTATCACCAACTGAAATAGCAGGTGCTTATGCGACATTTGGTAATGGTGGAAAGTATGCAAAACCGCATTTTGTTAAGAAAGTAGTTTATCCAGACGGTAAGTCACAAAGTTTTGAGCAAAAACCAAAACAAGTTATAGCTGACTCTACAGCATATATGATTACTGATATGCTTCGTTCAGTAGTAACATCTGGTACTGGTACAGCGGCAAATATAAGTTCTTTAGATGTAGCTGGTAAAACAGGTACAACAAACTATGATTCAAAACAACTAGCGAAATATAACATTCCAGAAAGTGCAACCCGGGATAGTTGGTTTGCAGGTTATACGCCGCAATATACGATGGCGGTATGGACTGGATATATGAAAGATGGTAAAGACGAGTATATTAGTAGTAAAAATACGAAAATTGCACAGTTGATCTTTAAAGAAATGATGAGTAAGTTTGCTACTGACAAATCAAGCTTTAAAATGCCAAGTAGTGTTATTCAAGAAGGTAGTGAGCTACGTATAAAAGGGGAAAAACGTGATTCTTCTCCAAATACGAGCGTACCTGATACAACGGAACAACCAAAACAAGATCAACAGCAAAAGACTGAAGAAGAGAAAAAGCAAGAAGAATTAAAGAAACAAGAAGATCTTAAAAAACAAGAAGAACAAAAGAAACAAGAGGAACTTAAGAAGCAAGAAGAACAAAAGAAACTAGAAGAGCAAAAGAAACAAGAAGAAGAAAAGAAACAAAATGAACAAAATAATGGAAATGGCCAAGGAAATACAACACCTCCAGCAAATAACGGAGGAGGCCAAGGAAATACGACACCTCCAGCGAATAACGGAGGAGGTCAAGGAAATACGACACCTCCAGCAAATAACGGGGGAGGTCAAGGAAATACGACACCTCCAGCAAATAACGGAGGAGGCCAAGGAAATACGACACCTCCAGCGAATAACGGAGGAGGCCAAGGAAATACGACTCCACCAGCGACCACAGAACCAAATACTGGCGGTAATGCAGGAGAGGCCCCTGCTAATAATGGACAATAAGAAAATTTTATAAAAAATATTAAAAAGCACTTAAGATTTGTAAAAATTACAATCTTAAGTGCTTTTTTCTTTTAAATGCAGTAACTATGAGACAATGTATTTTAAATATTAAAAGTACCATAGAAGTTTTGAAAATAAATTGAAGGAAAATGATAAAAAATTTGAGACTGGGGTAACGGAGGATAGGCGTGGCTTTGAAAGGTGGTACTACTTGGATGTGCGCCATGATGCCAAAATGAGGGAGTAATTTGACCTGGAATTTGATATTGTTGCCAAGTTGCAGGAAGTTCAATTCCTACATCGGAACTAGCTGTATGAATGGCTGGAACGTGTATCCCAGGAGTCGAGGGAACGACGGCTGTTACTCTTGAAGAGATCCACATAACATAATCACTCCTAAATTGCGATAATAAAGTAGTATATTCTTTTCACACATATAAAGGTACAAATAAATGGGACTTTAGGCTAAAACATACGTATAAAGTTGTAAGACCAATTTAAATTGATTTTGGACCATTTATTATAAAAAGATACGTCTATTTACGGACGGAAAAGGAACGAAGAAACTGTAAAATGGAGGTGTTAATTGCAATAACTTACGTGTTTATGGAGGAATATGAATGGAACGATTATGGACGAAATCATTTATTCAAATGACTTTCGCAATGTTATTTTTATTTACAGGGTTTTATTTACTTGTTCCAACGCTCCCACTTTTTATTAAAGAGATAGGTGGCAATGAATCACAAGTCGGACTTATGATGGGAATGTTTACAATAGCGGCGGTTGTAATACGACCGATTATTGGAGGGATGTTGGATCAATATGGTAGAAGATCCTTTACTATTTTCGGGCTCATCTTTTTTGGGTTAACGATGTACTCTTATAATTTAGCGACGACTATTATCCTTTTAGCTATTTTACGTGTTATTCACGGAGTAACATGGGCTGTTTCTACAACAGCTATTGGAACAGCGATAACTGATATTATTCCAGATTCACGCCGTGGCGAAGGTATGGGTTGGTATGGGATGGCTATGACGATTGCAATGGCAATCGGCCCAATGATTGGATTATTGGTTGTACAAAATTATTCATTTCACGGCCTTTTCTTATTAGCAACTCTTTTATCCATTATGGCAGTCTTATTATCATTAATGACGAAAATGCCATTCACACCACAAAAAGAAAAAGGGAAAATGCAACTGTTTGAAAAATCCGTACTATCCATTACGATAGTTGTATTTTTTTTATCATTTGCATATGGAGGGATTACGACGTTTTTACCGCTATTTGCATCGTCAATTGATGTGAATCCTGGGACATTCTTTCTTGTGTATGCAATTGCTTTAACAATTGTAAGGCCAATTTCAGGGAAACTATTAGATAAATTTGGAGAAGTATTCATCATACTCCCAGCATTATGCATTACTATTTTAGCTATCGTTGTATTAACTCTTTCAAATGGTTTGACGGGTGTAATGATTGCAGCAATATTATACGGTATTGGATTTGGCTCAGCACAACCAGCTTTGCAAGCGGCGATGCTTACAATTGTTGACCCGAGTAAAAGAGGAGTTGCTAACGCTTCATTTTTTACTGCATTTGATTTAGGAATTGGATTGGGTGCGATTTTACTTGGAGTTGTTTCGCAAATGTTTGGTTACCGTATTTTATTTGCGGGTAGTGCAATTTCAGGGTTAATTGCTTTAATTATTTTTGTCGTTCTTGTAAAACAACGATTAAGTAAAAAAGAATTTGCGTAAACTGGAGGAACAAAGATGAAAATTTCAATTGATGATAAAGCTCTACAATGGTTTAAAGAAGAATTACGTATATCTTTAGAGATTGTTGCAGAGCAACCAGATGGGGAAATCGTGTCAGTTGAGAAGGAAGGCATTCTATTTTTTGTAGATGTTGATGATCTTTGGTACTTTCAAAACTATGATTTAGTTGTAGGTTATCATGAGGAAATGGAAGGAATTTAATTTAATTACGTAAAATAATAACTTTATTAAAAATAAATAAATTTTATATGGAAATTATATTTAGAGAATAGTGAAATAAATATAATGCGAAAAGCGAGCTGTATATGAATACAGCTCGCTTTTTTATTTAGTAAAAGCAATTGCAAAGTAGATACATATTTAATGGGATTATATGAATCAACTTTATATTTTGTTTTAAAGATAAATAAAGAGAAGTCTGTCCTTTCTTTATAAAATATGAAAGTTATTGTTGAAAAACTGTATTGTTACATCGGTAAAAGTATAGGAAACTTATCATTATAAAATAAATTGAAATCTTCTAAAAACTCTGATACATTGAAATAGAAATGTAGTTTCGCAATATTGTAAAGGCTTACAGTTATGTGCACGAAGATCTATTAGGATTGGAGGAAATAATGATGAAAGCTGAAGAAAAATTTTCCCCGGGATTAGATGGTATAGTGGCAGCGGAGACGAAGATTTCGTTTCTTGACACAGTAAAAGGTGAAATTGTAATTCAAGGGTATGATTTAATCGAACTCTCAAAAACAAAAGAGTATTTAGACATTGTGCACCTTTTATTGGAAGAACATCTACCAAATGAGGATGAAAAAGCAAAACTTGAAAAGAAATTAAAAGAAGAATACGCGGTACCAGAAGGTGTATTTAACGTATTAAAGGCATTACCGAAAGAAACACACCCTATGGATGGATTGCGTACAGGTGTGTCCGCATTAGCTGGTTACGATAATGATATTGAAAATCGCTCGTTAGAAGTAAACAAAAGCCGCGGATACAAGTTATTGAGTAAAGTACCAAACATTGTAGCGAATAGCTATCATATTTTAAATAATGAAGAGCCAATCGAACCACTTAAGGAATTATCATATAGCGCGAATTTCTTCTATATGTTAACAGGTAAAAAACCAACTGAACTTGAGGAGAAGATTTTTGATCGTTCCCTTGTTTTATATAGTGAACATGAAATGCCAAACTCTACATTTACAGCGCGCGTTATTGCGTCTACGCAATCCGACTTATATGGTGCTTTAACAGGTGCGGTTGCATCTTTAAAAGGTAGCTTACATGGCGGTGCGAACGAAGCGGTTATGTACATGCTTTTAGAAGCTGGTAATGTTGAAAAGTTTGAAGAGTTATTACAGAAGAAACTATATAACAAAGAAAAAATTATGGGCTTTGGACATCGTGTATACATGAAGAAGATGGATCCAAGAGCATTGATGATGAAGGAAGCTTTAAAGCAGTTATGTGATGTGAAGGGTGATTATACACTATATGAGATGTGTGAAGCTGGAGAAAAGATTATGGAGAAGGAAAAAGGAATTTATCCAAACCTTGATTATTACGCAGCTCCAGTATATTGGATGCTTGGTATTCCAATTCAACTGTACACACCAATCTTCTTTAGCTCTAGAACAGTAGGGCTTTGTGCACACGTTATTGAGCAACATGCGAACAATCGTTTGTTCCGTCCACGTGTAAATTATATTGGCGAGCGACATGTGCTTAGTAAATAAGAACAACTGGGGAGTTGTTAGCGCCGCCCGCCAGATGGGTGTTTGACCGACACCCATCCTTAATAATAACGAATTTTCGACAGAAAGGGAAGGATAGCATGATTAAAACAAATGAAATTAAACAAAAAGATGCATTATTAGAAGAGATTACCGATTATGTATTAAGTAAAGAGGTAACAAGTGCAGAAGCATTTAGTACTGCTCGTTACGTATTACTTGATACACTTGGATGCGGAATTTTAGCATTACAATATCCAGAATGTACGAAATTATTAGGACCAGTTGTACCAGGAACAATCGTGCCAAATGGTACACGTGTACCAGGCACGTCATATGTACTTGATCCTGTGAAAGGTGCATTTAATATCGGCTGTATGATCCGTTGGTTAGACTATAACGATACTTGGCTTGCAGCAGAGTGGGGACATCCATCTGATAACCTAGGCGGAATTTTAGCTGTGGCAGATTATATTAGCCGTGTTCGTATTTCAGAAGGAAAAGAACCGTTAAAAGTACGTGAAGTATTAGAAATGATGATTAAAGCACATGAAATTCAAGGTGTACTTGCTTTAGAAAACAGCTTAAACAGAGTTGGTCTTGACCACGTATTATATGTAAAAGTAGCAACAACTGCTGTAGTTGCAAAAATGCTTGGCGGAACACGTGAAGAAATCTTTAATGCATTATCACATGCGTGGATTGATAATTCTAGTCTTCGTACATATCGTCATGCTCCAAATACAGGCTCACGTAAATCATGGGCAGCAGGTGATGCAACGAGCCGCGGTGTTCATCTTGCAATGACTGCCTTAAAAGGTGAAATGGGTTATCCGACAGCATTATCTGCACCGGGCTGGGGATTCCAAGATGTATTATTTAATAAACAAGAATTAAAATTAGCAAGACCACTAGAGTCATATGTAATGGAAAATGTATTATTTAAAGTTTCATATCCTGCAGAATTCCATGCACAAACAGCTGCAGAATGTGCTGTGAAATTACATCCAGAAATTAAAGAAAGATTAGATGAAATTGACCGTATTACAATTACAACTCATGAATCAGCAATTCGTATTATTGATAAAGAAGGTCCATTAAATAACCCGGCTGATCGTGATCACTGCTTACAATACATTACGGCAATTGGTTTATTAAAAGGAGATATCGTTGCGGATGATTATGAGGATGCAGTAGCAAATGATCCACGTGTAGATGAATTACGTAATAAGATGGTTGTTGTTGAAAATAAACAGTACAGTTTAGATTACCTTGACCCGAACAAGCGCTCAATCGCCAACGCTGTTCAAGTTCATTTCAAAGATGGAACTGTAACAGAAAATGTGGAATGTGAATATCCACTTGGTCACCGTTTCCGTAGAGACGAAGCAATTCCAAAAGTTGTTCAAAAATTCACTGCAAATATGGCAGGTCATTATTCTAGTAAGCAACAAGAACAAATTCATGAAGCTTGTTTAAATGAAGAGAAACTAGAAAATATGAATGTAAATGAATTTGTAGATCTATTCTTAATTTAATAATAGGGGGAATTTAGAATGGCTTGGGTTGTGAATAAACAGTCAACACAAGAGGAGCTTGCGAATCGCTTCCGAGCTTTAGTAGAAGCAAATGAAATTTTGCAAATTCCAGGTGCTCATGACGCAATGGCAGCTCTTGTTGCGAAAAATACAGGTTTTTCAGCTCTTTATTTATCAGGAGCAGCTTATACTGCAAGTAAAGGGCTACCTGATTTAGGAATCGTGACTTCTACTGAAGTAGCAGAGCGAGCGAGGGATCTAGTAAGAGCTACAGACTTACCAGTTCTTGTTGATATTGATACTGGATTCGGTGGTGTCCTAAATGTAGCGAGAACAGCAGTAGAAATGGTGGAAGCGAAAGTAGCAGCTGTTCAAATTGAAGATCAACAATTACCAAAAAAATGTGGACATTTAAATGGTAAAAAACTCGTTACGACAGAAGAATTAGTTCAAAAGATTAAAGCGATCAAAGAAGTTGCACCGAGCTTATATATTGTAGCGCGCACAGATGCTCGCGGTGTAGAGGGCTTGGATGAAGCAATTGAAAGAGCAAACGCCTATGTAAAAGCAGGTGCAGATGCAATATTCCCAGAAGCGCTTCAATCAGAAGAAGAGTTCCGTCTATTTAATAGTAAAGTAAATGCACCTTTACTTGCCAACATGACTGAGTTTGGGAAAACGCCGTATTATAGTGCAGAGGAATTTGCGAATATGGGCTTCCAAATGGTTATTTACCCTGTAACTTCACTTCGTGTTGCAGCGAAAGCGTATGAGCATGTGTTTACTTTAATTAAGGAAACTGGTTCTCAAAAAGATGCACTTTCAAATATGCAAACGAGAAGTGAGTTATATGAAACAATTTCATATCATGACTTTGAAGAATTAGATACTGGAATTGCAAAAACAGTATTATCAGAAGATCAATAGATAAAACAACTAAGGCGATGAGAGTACATCTTTGGCAAAATAAACTGCTTGATGTGAAAATTCATCGCCTTCTGTTTTCAAAAATAAGATATTCCACTCATCGTAGACGAGCATATGTAGTAGCAAGTAAGGCCGAAATGATAGGGGGATTCAGATGGAGAAAACGAAGTTACCGTGGGATGAATTTTTTTCACTTAATAAAGATGTGAATCATGCTTTCTTTACGCCAGAAGATTTTTCAGGAGATGAAGATTTAATCGCAAAAACGACAGAACAATTCGTTAAACAAGAAATTGTTCCACAAATGGAGAATATTGAACAACATAACTATAAAGTTTCTCGTCAATTGTTTGAGAAAGCTGGAGAACTTGGATTGTTAAGTATCGAAGTCCCAGAAGAATATGGCGGATTCGAATTAGGAAAGGCAGTTTCAGGGCTTGTAGCAGAAAAAATGGGATACGCTGGTGCATTTAGCGTTTCATTTAATATACACGCTGGTGTAGGTACATTGCCTTACATATATTACGGAACGAAAGAACAAAAAGAAAAATATTTGCCGAAAATTGCATCAGGAGAATGGGTTGGGGCTTATGCTTTAACTGAGCCAAATGCCGGTTCTGATGCATTAAGCGCAAAAACGAGCGCAGTATTAAATGAAGATGGAACTGCTTGGAAGTTAAATGGTGAGAAGCAGTGGATTACAAATGCTCATATGGCAGATGTATACGTTGTTTTTGCGAAGACAAATAAAGGAATGACAGCGTTTATTGTCGAAAGAACATGTGAAGGCGTATCCATTGGACTAGAAGAAAAGAAAATGGGGATTAAAGGCTCTTCAACAGCGACTCTTATTTTAGAAGATGTTGTCATACCTGCTGAAAATGTTTTAGGGGAAGTTGGGAAAGGGCATCACGTAGCTCTTAATATTCTTAACTTCGCTAGATTAAAACTTGCCTTTGGAAATATTGGAACAGCAAAGCAAGCAATTGGATTGTCCGTTCAATACGGAAAAGAACGCAAACAGTTCCAAACGGAATTAGTAGACTTTACGATGATTCAAGAGAAAATTGCAAATATGATCATTGCTACATATGGAGCAGAAAGTGCAGCTTATCGTACAGCAGGTGTAATTGATGAAGCAATTCATGAGAGTGATGAGGATCTTATGAAGCAAATGTCTCAATTTGCTATTGAATGTGCACTGAATAAAGTAAATGCTTCTGAAACACTTGGTCATATCGTAGATGAAGCTGTACAAATTCATGGTGGTTACGGTTATATGCAAGAGTATGAAGTAGAACGATTATACCGTGATGCTAGAATTAGTCGTATTTTTGAAGGGACGAACGAAATTAATAGATTAACAGTTGCTAAAATGTTAATGAAACAAATGGAACAAATTGAAGATACTGAAATAGAGATTGATGTAGAAAATGTCGAAAGAAACCATCGTTACATTTTATTAGCGAAAAAATTGTTGAAACAATCTTTGAAAACGCTCTCTAAAACTCCAGGTTTAAAAATTGATCAAGAGCAAGAATATTCACGTGTATTATCAAATATGTTAACGGACGTGTACGTCATGGAATCAGCATTTTTACGTACGAGTAAAGCAATTAGTAAAAATGGTGCAGAAAAAGAGGGTACGAAACAAATGATAACTGACGTTATTTGTGAAGAAGGCTATCGCAAAGTAGAAGAAGCAGCGATTTCTATACTTTCCGCGGCTATTACAGAAGAACAAGATAGACACGTGATTTTAACTGAAATTCGTCAATTACTAGTGCCTTTATACACGAACGTATTTACAAAAAAGAGAGAAATTGCGAAAGCTATTATAAATCGCGGAAAGTATATTGTGTAAATAGGAGGAAAGCGATATGAAAAAGATTGGTTTTATCGGTTTAGGTAACATGGGTCTTCCGATGTCTAAAAATTTAGTTAAATCAAGTTACACAGTATATGGTGTGGATTTAAATAAAAATGCTGAAGCTTCTTTTGAAAAAGAAGGCGGAATTATCGGCTTATCAATTTCAAAACTAGCAGAAACATGCGATGTAATTTTTACAAGTTTACCTTCACCTCGCGCTGTTGAAGCGGTATATTTTGGCGAAGAAGGATTATTTGAAAATAGTCACTCGAATGTAGTTTTAATTGATACAAGTACTGTATCTCCACAGTTAAACAAACAGTTAGAGGAAGCTGCAAAGGAAAAGAAAGTAGACTTTTTAGCAGCACCTGTTAGTGGTGGGGTAATTGGAGCTGAAAACCGTACATTAACATTTATGGTTGGTGGATCAAAAGAGGTATATGAGAAAACGGAATCTATCATGGGTGTACTAGGTGCGAACATTTTCCATGTTAGTGAGCAAATTGATAGTGGGACAACAGTTAAATTAATTAATAACCTATTAATTGGTTTTTATACAGCTGGTGTGAGTGAAGCTTTAACATTAGCGAAAAAGAACAATATGGATTTAGATAAAATGTTTGATATTTTAAATGTAAGTTACGGTCAAAGTAGAATTTATGAACGTAATTATAAAAGTTTTATAGCACCCGAAAACTACGAGCCAGGATTTACTGTGAATTTATTAAAGAAAGATTTAGGGTTTGCAGTTGACTTAGCTAAGGAAAGTGAACTCCATTTACCAGTAAGCGAAATGTTATTAAACGTATATGACGAAGCGAGTCAAGCTGGATATGGAGAAAACGATATGGCTGCCTTATATAAGAAAGTTAGCGAGCAATTAATTTCTAATCAAAAATAAATTATACAAAGGAGAGAATACAATGATTACAACTGAAATTAAACGAGTAAAAAATCATATTAATGGTGAGTGGGTAGAATCTACTGGTACAGAAGTAGAAGCAGTTCCGAATCCAGCGACTGGAAAAATTATCGCTTACGTTCCGCTATCTCCGAAAGAAGATGTTGAAAAAGCTGTTGAAGCGGCAAAAGCAGCATACGAAACGTGGTCTAAAGTACCAGTTCCGAATCGTTCAAGACAATTGTATAAATATTTACAGCTTTTACAAGAAAACAAAGAAGAACTTGCAAAAATCATTACGCTTGAAAATGGTAAAACATTAACGGATGCAACTGGAGAAGTACAACGTGGTATTGAGGCAGTAGAACTTGCAACATCTACGCCAAATTTAATGATGGGACAAGCACTTCCGAATATTGCTAGCGGCATTGATGGATCAATTTGGCGCTACCCAATTGGAGTTGTTGCTGGAATTACGCCGTTTAACTTCCCGATGATGATTCCATTATGGATGTTCCCGCTTGCAATTGCTTGTGGTAATACATTCGTATTAAAAACATCTGAGAGAACACCACTTTTAGCAGAGCGACTTGTAGAGTTATTCTATGAAGCTGGTTTTCCAAAAGGAGTATTAAATTTAGTACAAGGCGGAAAAGATGTTGTAAATAGCATTTTAGAAAATAAAGATATTCAAGCTGTTTCGTTCGTTGGTTCTGAGCCGGTAGCTCGTTACGTATATGAAACAGGTACGAAACACGGGAAACGTGTACAAGCGTTAGCTGGTGCGAAAAACCATGCGATTGTTATGCCAGATTGCAATCTTGAGAAAACAGTACAAGGTGTAATCGGATCTGCATTTGCAAGTAGTGGAGAGCGCTGCATGGCATGTTCAGTAGTAGCAGTAGTTGATGAAATTGCAGATGAGTTCATCGACGTACTAGTAGCAGAGACGAAGAAGTTAAAAGTAGGTGACGGTTTCCACGAAGATAATTATGTTGGACCATTAATTCGTGAGTCTCATAAAGAACGCGTATTAGGCTATATTAACAGCGGTGTAGCAGATGGAGCTACTTTATTAGTAGATGGCCGTAAAATTAAGGAAGAAGTTGGAGACGGTTACTTTGTAGGTGCGACAATCTTTGACGGTGTAAATCAAGAAATGAAAATTTGGCAAGATGAGATTTTTGCTCCAGTATTAAGCATTGTACGAGTTAAAGATTTAGAAGAAGGTATTAAACTAACAAATCAATCTAAATTTGCAAATGGTGCAGTTATTTATACTTCAAACGGTAAACATGCACAAACGTTCCGTGATAACATCGATGCGGGTATGATCGGTGTAAACGTAAACGTTCCAGCACCAATGGCATTCTTCGCATTCGCAGGAAATAAAGCTTCATTCTTTGGTGATTTAGGTACAAATGGTACAGATGGCGTTCAATTCTATACACGTAAAAAAGTTGTAACTGAGCGCTGGTTTTAATATAAAGTAGACAGCCAAATCAGTTGTTAAAAGAAAACCACCACTATGAATAGTGGTGGTTTTCTTCTTGTTAATTGCTTTTTTCAAAAGCTAGTTTAATACCAAAACCAATTAAGACAATTCCCGTTAACCCTTGAATATAACGTTGTGTCTTCGGTTTTTTCATAAAAGCACTAATTTTATCAATTAAAAATATATAAAAAGCGAACCAAATAACTGTTAAAACTAGGTAAGTAAGGCCCATTATAAGAAGTTGGATAAACGTATTATGATTTGGATTTAAAAATTGCGGTAAAAATGTTAAAAAGAAGACTGCGATTTTAGGGTTTAATAAATTTGTAAGAAACCCTTGGCGAAAGCAAGAAGTATGCTCGTTTGCGTTATTCAAAGATATATCGTTCGTATTGACGCCTTCTTTATTTCTTACTGCTAAAAGGGCTTTAATACCAATATAAATTAAATATAGAGCTCCAACGTACTTGAAAATAGAAAATAAAAGAGCTGACTTTACAATAAGTGCGGAAAGTCCGATTACTGCTGCTAAAGTATGAATCAATAGTGCAACACATGTACCGAACACTGTTTTCACCCCGCCTACCTTACCAGCAACTAATGTGTTTTTCGTAGCCATTGCAGTATCAGGACCAGGTAAAATAATAAGACAAATAGACATAATGATGAAAAGAAAATAATTTTCAATCATAGTCGCTCCTCCTTCTTTTATTTTTAGAATATTTAATTAAAAATAGTGTAGCACATAATTCGATTTAATAAAATTAAATTTTATTAAAATTTATTAAATAGGAAAAAGGCTATATAGGCGTGTAATTATACGACTATATAGCCTCAATTTTATCCCGTATGAAAGGGCGATTGCTTCTACTAATAATAAGAGGGAGATAAACCCTACTTATTAAATTTTCACTTTACGCATTAAGTAAGTTAAAGAACCTGTTTACATCTTCTTCTGAAACATCACTTAACTGCTTATATTTATAATTTGGATTTTGGTCTTTATCAACGACAACAGATCGTACTCCTTCAAAGAAATCTTCATGTCTCATGAAGTTTTTAGCAAGTACAAGGTCAGTAGCGAAACATTCTTCAACGGACTTATCTTGTCCATCAATAAACTGTTTTAATGTTACTTTTAGTGAAATAGGAGATTTTGATAATAACGTTTCTTTCGCTTTTAAAGCAAAGGAACTTTGATCTTTCTCTAATGAATGAATAATTTCTTCAATTGTATCGAATGCAAAATGTGAATTAATTTCTTCTAATGAAGGAGCAAGCTCGCTTTCTAATGTTGGAGCAGTTGCAAATGTACGAATGACTTCTTTTAAATGAGTATGTACATCATCTTCTTTATGCCAATTTACACTTTCCAGTTCAGTAAGGAAATTTGGTAATGAATCAGATGCCATAAAATAATCAGCAGCGTTTATAAATAATACGTCAGAAGCTTTTAAAATAGATGCTGTTAAAGCGACATAGCGGCCAGCATACCCTGGAGCTTTATTCAAGAAATAAGCAGCACCGACGTCTGGGA
This sequence comes from Bacillus sp. (in: firmicutes), assembly GCF_031983925.1. Taxonomy (NCBI): domain Bacteria; kingdom Bacillati; phylum Bacillota; class Bacilli; order Caryophanales; family Bacillaceae; genus Bacillus; species Bacillus sp. (in: firmicutes). Next base: position 906,453 of record NZ_DALYZR010000001.1, read on the forward strand.
AGAAGCCAATATTCATCTCTGGCATTGCCCATTTCGTACGCTCAGTTACAATTCGGTATTTCGCACCATTTGTAAGACCGACACCACCACCCATTACAATTCCATCTAAACAAGCGATAATCGGTTTTTTATATTGATAAATATATGTATCAATTTCATACTCTTCTTCAAAGAAACGTTCCGCATGCTGCAATGCAGCTTCATTTGAACGTGCTTCATAAAGAGTTTTAATATCGCCACCTGCACAAAAACCTTTTGTGCCAGCTCCTTTTAATACGATAAGCGCAATTCGCTCATCATTTTCCCACTCTTTCAGTTTTTGCCCAATTGGTTGCAACATGTCATAAGATAAAGAATTAAGTGCTTTTGGGCGGTTTAAAGTAATTGATGCAACGCCGTTTTCGCTAACAGAAAATAAAACGTGTTCAGTCATAATTCATCCTCCCTTACATATCTTCTTATTCTTAATTCTTTATACGTACTGAAATGTCCTTTATAAATTTTGTCTAAAGTTGGCGGTATATGTTAATTTGTTCACTGCATATTTTGACGAGTTATATTTGCAGGATTTTGGAGGTTGAAAATGAATATTACAACATTACTGTAATTGTAATTATTTGAAGTTACCATGATAAACACGCTATTATATATGTGTAAATTGTACATAATCACTTCGAAAAGAGTATTTGAAGTGATTATAATGAAAGAAAAATTGCTTTTCATTAGAAATAGAGAAAGGAGAAATCGGAATGCCAGTACCTTTACTATTGTCGGTGATTATTTTGTCTTCTTTAATGATAGGGATAACGCAGTATTTTCATCATACAGATACGACAGAGGAAGTGAAGGATAAAGTACGACTTGTATTTCCGATTTTTATCATATCTATTTCTTTTTGCATTTTATTAAATAAAGATGGGTACATTGTTGCAGTATTTTCATTTTTTGTAGCGATTGTTTTCATTACAGTTTTATATTATGTAATGAAAGACTTTATCCAAAAATAAAGATGTCATATGAGACATTTTTATTTTTGGAAAGAGTAAAATTTCACATACCGTATTATATGTGAAAATAAAAAAACATGTTGCAATAGAAAAGTATGTACTTTACCGTGTATTTACTTGTCAATCTTGCATAGCCAATATACTATTAATAGTGTAGAGATTAGAAAAAGGGGTTGTATCTATCATGAAATTTGAGATGCACACAAAAATTATTTCAAATGAAAAAGAAGTAAGATTACATATAGAAGAAAACATATTTCAATTAAAATTGGATGGCTATCACTTATTTACAGTTCAAGAAATATTACCTTTATATAAATCAAATGAAGAAAGAATCGGTAGTGCAATGATACAAAAGTTAGAATGGGAGAACGGAAAAACTACAATAAACTATCAACTTGTATCACTAAATTCAGTAAATTAAAAGGAGCAGGAAACCATGAAGTTATTTCATACAGCCGATTGGCATTTAGGAAAGCTTGTTCATGGCGTGTATATGACTGAAGATCAAAAGATTGTACTAGATCAGTTTGTACAAGCTGTTGAAGAAGAAAAACCAGATGCCGTAATTATTGCAGGGGATTTATATGACCGAGCAATTCCACCTACAGAAGCAGTAGACTTATTAAATGATGTGCTGCAAAAAATAGTGATTGATTTACAAACACCAGTTATTGCAGTTGCTGGGAACCATGATAGTCCAGATCGTATTCATTTTGGAAGTAGTTTAATGAAGAAACAAGGATTATTTATTGTGGGGCAATTTCAATTTCCATATGAGCCGATTATATTAAATGATGAATATGGGGAGGTTCACTTCCATCTCATTCCTTATGCGGATCCAAGTATAGTTAGACATGTATTGAAAAACGAAGACGTACGTTCTCATGATGATGCGATGCGTATTTTTATGAATGAGCTATCTGAAACGATGGATAAAGAAGCTAGACATGTGTTTGTTGGTCATGCATTTGTAACTTCTGCTGGAGAAGCGGAAGAGAATACAAGTGATGCTGAACGACCGCTTTCAATTGGTGGTGCTGAATACGTGAATAGTCATTATTTTGATAAGTTTCATTACACAGCGCTTGGACATTTACATCAAGCGCATTTCGTACGTAATGAGACAATTCGATATTCCGGTTCGCCACTTGCCTATTCTATTTCTGAAGAAAAACATAAAAAAGGATATTATATTGTGGAACTGAACGAGCAAGGTGAAGCAACAATTGAAAAAAGGTTACTTAATCCACGCCGTAAAATGCGAACAGTAGAAGCGAAAATAGATGAATTGTTACAACATCCAGTAAGTGAAGATTACGTGTTTGTAAAATTATTAGATGAAAATCCTGTCTTGCAGCCAATGGAAAAAATACGCTCTGTTTATCCAAATGCAATGCATGTTGAAAGAGCCATTCAAAGACGAGAGTTCACTGAGTCAAATGAAGTAACTGTTTCAAGACATAAAATGGATGATTTATCATTATTAAAGGCTTTTTATAAAGAAATGAAAGGCTTAGATTTATCAGAAGAGAAAGAACGTCTATTTGTAGAAGTATTACAAACAGTGCAAGAACGGGAAGGTGAACGAGGATGAGACCGATTCAGCTTATTATGACGGCATTTGGCCCATATAAACAGAAAGAAGTAATTGATTTTGACGATTTGGGAGAGCATCGTATTTTCGCCATTTCTGGAAACACGGGCGCTGGAAAGACAACGATTTTTGATGCGATTTGTTATGTTTTATATGGCGAGGCAAGCGGAGAAGAACGAAGTGATACGAGCATGCTCCGCAGTCAATTTGCTGATGATAATGTGTATACAAGCGTAGAATTAACCTTTCAGTTAAAAGGGAAACGTTATGAAATAAAACGACAACTGGGACATAAAAAACAAGGGAACAAGACGATTACGGGACATGCAGTAGAATTATATGAAGTAATTGATGAAGAGAAGATTCCGGCTGTTGATCGTTTCCATGTGACGGATGTAAATAAAAAAGTAGAAGATTTAATTGGTTTAAGTAAACATCAATTCAGCCAAATTGTTATGTTACCGCAAGGGGAATTCCGAAAACTATTAACATCTGAGACAGAAAACAAAGAAGAAATTTTGCGTCGTATTTTTAAAACAGATCGTTATAAGTTAATGCGTGAGTTACTTGACCAAAAGCGAAAACAATGGAAAGACGTCTTACAAGAAAAACAGAAAGAGCGAGAGCTATATTTCCGTAATGTTTTTAAATTACCAATTCGAGATGGAGCATTATTAGAAACTTTAGCGGAACAAGAGCATGTAAATACACATCAAGTAGTAGAAGCATTAGAACAAGAAACAGCTGTGTATAAGGCAGAGGTTGAGCAATTACAAGTAGAACAAGATGTTCAAACGAAGCAATTAAAGGATGCTGAAACACGTTTTCATGCAGCGAAGTCTGTAAATGAGAAATTTATAGATTTACAACAAAAGAATGAGAAATATAATACTTTACAAGAAAACCGTTCAGTAATTGAAATGAAAGAAATATCTTTTAAGCGTGCGGAACAAGCGAAGCGCTTATTACCATTTGAACAATGGCACGAAGAAGCGATGGAAAATGAGCAGAAATCTGAAAGTTTGTTAAAACAAATTATCGCTAAAAAAGAAAATATAATGAATAATTTTGAACTTGCTCAGGAGAAATATGAAGCAGTAAAGAATAAAGAACCTGAGAGAGAAAATGCAAAAAAACTTGTTCAAAGATTAGAAGAGTTACAACCGATTATTGCATCATTAGCTGAGAAACAGTTGAATTTACAAAATGCAGAAATTCAACTAGGAAAATTAAAAGAAAGTATGCAAAACTTAGATCGACAATTAGAAGAGCATACAAATCAAAAACAGCTAATGTCTGGTGAATTACAGCAATTAGAGCGAGCGCTTGAACGATATGTAGATAAAGTAGAAGAACTAACGAATATGCGAGAAGATGCAAAAGTTTTAAAGCAAGCATATGATGTATGGCAAGAAAAACAAAAATTCGAGCAAGAAAAAGAAACTGCATTTACTAAGATGCAAGAGACAGTTCGTGCATATGAGAATATGGAACGTCGCTGGTTAAGTGAACAAGCTGGTATATTGGCTCTTCATCTACATGATGGTGAATCTTGTCCAGTATGTGGCAGCACGAACCATCCGAAAAAAGCTTCAGAGCAAAGTGATGCCATTAATGAAAAAGAGTTAAATGATTTAAGAGACAAGAAGAATATTGCCGAAAAATTACATGTGCAAGTAGAGGAGAAATGGAATTTCTATCATCTTCAATATGAACAGATAATAGAAGAAGTTAAGAAGCGAGGCTACCAATCGGAAGAATTAGTTGAAACATATAGTGCGCTTGTTCAAAAAGGAAAACAATTAGCAACTGAAGTGAATACGTTAAAAGCAAGTGAAGAAACGCGTAAGCAAACAGCTGTGAAAATAAAAAGTATAGAAGAAAAAGTAGATGCACTTCAGAAACAAAAACATGAGGTAGAAACAGAACAGCACCGTATAGAAATGGATTGTATGCAGCTTCGTACGTCATATGAACATGATAAGAAAAACATTCCTGAAAACTTACAAACAGTCCAAGCTTGGAAAGTTCAGTTTGACCAAGCTATGCATGAGCTCAAATTAATGGAGGACGAATGGAAGAAAGTGCAGGAGGCGTATCAACATTGGCAAAATGAAAATATACGTATTCAAGCAGAACAGGAAGGTGCTTCTAATCAATTTGAAAGTGCAAAATTGAAGAAAGAGGAGACTTTCACGCGCTTTATGAAAGAGCTTGAACAGAGTGGATTTACAAATCAAATTACGTATAAAGAAGCGAAATTAAGTGATGCCGAGATGGATATGTTACAAAAAGAAATTCAAAGCTATTATTCATCTCTTGAAGTACTTGCAAAACAAATTGAAGAGTTACATGCTGAATTAAAAGATAAAGAGTATATGGATATTACGGCGTTAGGTGAACACATTAAAGAATTAGAAATTAACCTTGATATCATTAAAGAAAAACGTCAACGTGCGCAAAATGCGGTAACATATATTTCTGATTTACATGAAAATATTAGACGTATCGATGAGCAAATTCATGAGGAAGAAAAAGCTTTCCAAGAACTTGTTGACTTATATGAAGTAATGAAAGGTGATAACGAAAGCCGTATATCATTTGAACGTTACATCTTAATTGAGTATTTAGAACAAATTGTTCAAATTGCAAACGAACGATTACGTAAATTATCAAATGGACAATTTTATTTAAAACGAAGTGAACGAGTTGAAAAGAGAAATCGTCAAAGTGGATTAGGGTTAGATGTATACGACGCATATACTGGCCAAACACGCGATGTAAAAACATTATCTGGCGGCGAGAAGTTCAATGCCTCACTTTGCTTAGCGCTCGGCATGGCAGACGTGATTCAAGCGTATGAAGGCGGTATTTCAATCGAAACGATGTTTATCGACGAAGGATTCGGTTCATTAGATGAAGAATCATTAACGAAAGCAGTAGACGCCTTAATTGACTTACAAAAATCAGGCCGATTCATTGGTGTAATCTCACACGTTCAAGAGCTGAAAAACGCAATGCCAGCTGTATTAGAAGTAACGAAGCAGAAGGATGGATGTAGTCAGACAAGGTTTGTGGTGAAGTAAGTTCAATTGTAATTCATATTATTTGTGATTCTTTAGTATAGAACTTTTGATAAAATAAATGCCTCCTCTGTATTGAGGAGGCATTTATTTGTTATTCAAAATTAGATAATTCATCTATGAGTTATCTGTAGACGGCGGCGTATTTTCCAAACGGTTATAAGTTTTAAAAGCCGAAATTGCCGATATAACACCACCTACTAAAAATAAAGCCGATCCACCGACCAAGATGATACGACTGACATATGTTTCGCGCGCTTCTTCAACTTCTTCTTGTAGCATTGTTGGCATTTGAAATCCCCCTTAACAACATTTATTTTGTAGATAGTATATACAAATGCCTAAAATATGTTAAAATCACTGGATAGTGTTAGGAGGAAGTGAATAGTTACATGTGAATTGTTTGAAAAATCTTCATTACAAATTTATGCGAACTTCACATAGAGCACATATTAACATTGTATTATGTATATGTACCAAATAAATAAAATGAATTGTATTTCGTTCTGTTTTTAAAAATTTAAAATTCTATTATTTTTATATAAAGGTTTCACATCGGAGTTTTAAATATTTTGGAAATAGATCTAAATAAAAGGAATTCATATAAAAGGGGAATGTCTTATGACAACATATACGAGTGAAATGAGAAAAAGTTTAGTTTCAGAAGAAGATGTAGATATTTTAAAAATTATGGCGCACCCAATCCGATTACAAATTGTAAATGAATTAAGCACGAGAAAAACTTGTAACGTAACACAACTAACAGAATTACTAAATATTCCACAATCGACTGTTTCGCAACATTTATCAAAAATGAAAGGTAAAGTGTTACGAGCTGAGAGAAGAGGTTTAGAAATTTATTATCATATTAATAATTTAAAAGCGAGTAAGATTGTAAGTGTTTTAGGATATATAAACTAATGAAGTATTTTCATATAAAATAGCCGCTGCTGATGAGCAGGGGCTATTTTGTGTTGTTTTATCCCGCGTTAACGGACAGTAAAACTCTCATCTCAAAATTCAGTTGGAGCAAAGAAGTTAGATGGGAGTCGGGCTGTTCGTAAACGTCCGATTGGTTCAACTAATAATCAGTGGGGGATGAACAAAACTCCCACTGATTAAAGTTTCACTTTATGTATTCGCATTTAAAATTTTATAGTTTTTATGATTTACAATTGTTCGATCAAATTCAAAAGTACCACCGCTTACATTTGTAATTTCAACTAAGACCGATTCAGTATAAAGTTTTAGTACAGATCCTGTAATCTTTAAATTGTTTCGTTGAAAAAGTATAGTATCCCCTACGTTTGCTTTCATAGTACCTCCTCATTAAAGACAGAAATATTTTTTATTATATATATTAAACCACGTATAAGTATATTAGTGAATATTTAGTTTTATTTATCAAAAAAATATTTGTTGTCTATGTGTGCAGAATGAAAAGAAGTTTTAACAAAACGTATTAAAAATGCTTTCATTATAATGGAATTTGTAGAGCCGATTGTTACATTTGAAGAAACAATGATAAACGTATAAAGAAAGTCAGGATTATGAATTGACCTAATAAAACCGTCTCTTTAATGAACATTAAAGAGACGGTTTTATTGTTTCATTTTTTAGAAAGGGTTCAAAAACAAATGTGAATCAAACTTATACAAACCAATTTAAATAACTGTTACGTATTTAATAAGTAGTTTTTTGTATTTCATCCTTCGTTTTCTGTAACTGATTCCATGTTTTTGACGCTCTGTCTTGTAAGTGCTTACATGACTGAAAACATCTTATACAATGAAGGTGTTAAATCAAAAGAGGTGACCAAAATGAATATAAAAAAACAAGACTTAGCGAAAAGCATTGAAATAGAAAGAGGAGGCGGAAAGGTATGAAAAAATCAGCTGTTAATCCATGGCTTGTTGTCCTTGGTACAGTCATAGTTCAAATGGGACTTGGAACGATATATACATGGAGTTTATTCAATCAGCCTTTAGTTAGTAAATACGGTTGGAGTCTTAACGCGGTTGCGATAACTTTCTCAATTACTAGTCTTTCCTTAGCATTTTCAACTTTATTTGCAAGTAAATTACAAGAAAAATGGGGACTTCGTAAACTTATTATGATAGCTGGACTAGCATTAGGACTAGGATTAGTACTTAGTTCACAAGCTTCTTCGTTAATATTGCTTTATGTACTAGCAGGAGTTGTTGTAGGTTACGCAGATGGTACAGCTTATATTACTTCACTATCTAATTTAATTAAGTGGTTCCCTGAACGTAAAGGTTTAATCTCTGGTATATCTGTAGCTGCATATGGTACAGGTAGCTTAATTTTCAAATATATAAATGCAAAGTTAATCGATTCAGTTGGTGTATCGCAAGCGTTTATATATTGGGGTTTAATTGTTACAGCTATGATTGTCCTTGGAGCTTGTTTAATCCATCAAGCTGCTGATCAAGGTGCAGTTCAGGAAACAAACACTCATGAATATACAATGAAAGAAATGTTAGGCACAAAACAAGTATACTTATTATTCATCATGTTATTTACATCATGTATGAGTGGCTTATACTTAATTGGTATGGTAAAAGACATTGGTGTTCAACTTGTAGGGCTTAGCGCAGCGACAGCAGCTAATGCGGTGGCTATGGTTGCAATATTTAACACATTAGGTCGTATTATTCTAGGACCGTTATCAGATAAAATCGGCCGCTTAAAAATCGTTACGGGTACTTTTGTGGTTATGGCGAGTTCGGTATTAGTTCTAAGTTTCGTAGATTTGAATTACGGTATCTACTTCGTATGTGTAGCAAGTGTAGCGTTTTGCTTTGGTGGAAATATTACTATTTTCCCAGCTATTGTTGGTGATTTCTTCGGTATGAAAAACCATAGTAAGAATTACGGAATTGTGTATCAAGGATTTGGATTTGGAGCGCTTGCAGGTTCCTTTATCGGTGCACTTCTAGGTGGATTCAAACCAACCTTTATGGTGATCGGTGTATTATGTGTCGTGTCATTCATTATCGCAATTTTAATTCAAGCACCTAAACAGAAAAAAGAACAAGAAGAAGAGTATCGCAGTGTAGCATAAGTATATAAATCTTCTATAACACTATAGTTACGAAAAAGCATCCTGTTAAATAGGGTGCTTTTTTTGAGTTATTTTAACAAGGTTAAATTATTTTTTATTTTTTTTGATATAAAAGTGAGTGAAATGTCCATTTGGATTATATTGGAATATAATAAATCGATACATCATATTCGAAATATGTATTAAATCTTAAATAATAAAGAAAATATGCATTGATGTTTGCAAGATATATTTTCAGAAAAATATTGAGAAAATAAATGCTCGATTTTTTGTTAAGGCTTTGTAACTGAAGGGATCTCCAGTTTATCATCTTTAATTTTTACAAAGAGGAGTAAGAATTAAAGTATTAATGTAAGTATTTATTAATACTTTTAGATGTAATTGTATTGAAAAGCACTAAAGTTTTTGTCTGAAAAATAAAAATAGGTTGACAAGTTTATTGAGAAAGATTATCATTTCGGTGTAAGAACGTTAAATGAAAAACATTATCAATGAATAATATTTTAATGAAAAGTACACTTGACCAATTAGTTTAGTAAGTGTATTATTTTTTACATCGATAATGATAATCATTATCATTATTTGTTTAATTAGATTGATTTTTAAATGAAAGGATAGAGGAAATGAACTTAGGGGAATTTGATGGGAAAACTGTTTTAGTAACAGGTGCAGCTCAAGGTATAGGTAGTGTTGTTGCCAAAATGTTTTTAGAAAGAGGAGCTACAGTTATTGCGGTTGATCAAAATGAAGAGGGATTAAACGAACTCTTAAATGAAATACATTTGAAAACGTTTTGCTTAGATGTGAGTGATAGTACCGCAGTTGAACAGATGGTAAATGATATTGAAAATGAAATAGCGCCAATAGATATATTAGTAAATGTTGCAGGGGTTTTACGTATGGGAGCGATTCACTCGTTAAGTGATGAAGATTGGAATAAAACGTTTTCTGTAAATTCTACAGGAGTTTTCTATATGTCCCGAGCAGTAAGTAAACATATGATGCAAAGAAAGTCAGGGGCAATTGTTACAGTTGGTTCAAATGCAGCAAATACGCCGAGAATGGAGATGGCTGCATATGCTGCATCAAAAGCTGCTACGACGATGTTTATGAAATGTTTAGGATTAGAACTTGCAGCGTACAACATTCGCTGTAACGTAGTTTCTCCAGGTTCTACTGAAACTGAAATGCAAAGGCTACTATGGGCTGATGAGAATGGAGAAAAAAATATAATTGCTGGTTCTCAAAGTACATATAGACTCGGTATACCGTTACAAAAAATTGCACAGCCTTCAGAAATTGCTGAAGCAGTATTGTTTTTAGCTTCAGATAAAGCTAGTCATATTACAATGCATAATTTATGTGTTGATGGCGGAGCTACATTAGGCGTTTAATAAAAAATTCAGGGGGTTACTATACAATGAAGGAATTTACGGCTGTAAAGGAACTGTCAGAAAAATTACTAGAAGATTATAAGACTGAATCTTCATTCTTTTTCACTTCACCAACTCGAACGATATTAGCAGAAGGAGAGTTTACTACAGTAAAGCATCATGAAATTGAAAGTTTCCCAGAGCTTGTACAAGCAGTATTATGTAATGCAAAACAAGCCGGAAATCCGAATCCTATCGTTGTCGGTGCTTTGCCATTTGATCGTAGAAAAGAAGTCCAACTTATCGTACCAGAATATAGTAGGACTTCTGAGCGATTACAATTGGATACAACAAATCAGCTTGAAATAAATGAGAACTTAACATTCGAAATGACGCCTGTACCAGCGCCTGAAGTGTATATGAATGGTGTGAAGCAAGGAATTGCAAAAATAAAGGGCGGGGATTTAAAAAAAATCGTTCTATCCAGATCGTTAGATGTTAATTCTTCCGAAAAGATTGATAAGCAAAAACTTCTTCGAGAATTAGCAGCGCATAATAAGCACGGATATACATTTGCTGTGAATTTATCGAAAGATGAAAATGAGAATAGTAAGACGTTAATTGGAGCGAGCCCTGAATTACTCGTCTCACGTAATGGTATGCAAGTTATTTCTAATCCGTTAGCTGGTTCAAGGCCACGTAGTGAGGATTCAGTTGAAGATAAGAGAAGAGCAGAGGAATTACTTTCTTCTCCAAAAGATTTACATGAACATGCGGTAGTAGTAGAAGCAGTTGCTGCAGCGCTTCGTCCGTACTGTCATACATTACATGTTCCGGAAAAGCCATCCGTTATTCATAGTGAAGCGATGTGGCATTTATCTACTGAAGTGAAAGGTGAATTAAAGGATCCGAATACTACTTCTTTGGAATTAGCAATTGCTCTTCATCCGACGCCAGCAGTTTGCGGCACACCGATGGAAGAATCGAGAGAGGCGATTCAAAAAATTGAGCCATTTGACCGTGAATTCTTTACAGGAATGCTAGGGTGGAGTGATTTAAATGGAGACGGTGAATGGATTGTTACAATTCGTTGTGCTGAAGTACAAGAAAATACACTCCGTTTATATGCAGGAGCGGGCGTTGTTGCTGAGTCAAAACCAGAAGATGAATTAGCAGAAACATCAGCTAAGTTTCAAACAATGTTGAAAGCTTTAGGATTAAATGATAGTTCACTTAATGAAAAGTAGGGGGCAGAAAGAATGCTAACAGGTTATACAAAATGGCCAAAAGAATTTGCTGATCGTTATCGAGAGGAAGGGTGTTGGCTTGGGGAAACATTTGGCGTGATGTTAAGAGAGCGAGCTGAAAAATATGGCGATCAAATTGCAGTTGTAAGTGGTAATACGCATATTACGTATAGTGAGCTTGATAAAAAAGTAGATCGATTAGCTTCAGGGCTACTGAATTTAGGAATAAAGCAAGAGGATCGAGTTGTAATCCAGCTACCTAACGTTATCGAGTTTTTCGAAGTATGTTTTGCGCTATTTCGAATTGGGGCACTTCCTGTTTTTGCATTACCTTCACATCGAAGCAGTGAAATTAGTTATTTTTGTGAGTTTGGTGAGGCGAGTGCTTACGTTATTTCAGATAAAACTCTCGGTTTTGATTATCGAAAACTAGCAAGAGAAGTGAAAGAGAAAGTGCCAACTTTACAACATGTAATTGTAGTGGGAGAAGAAGAAGAATTTGTGAACATAAGTGATTTATATATAGATCCCGTTCCATTACCAGAAGTTCAGCCAAATGATATTGCGTTTCTCCAATTATCAGGGGGGACAACAGGACTTTCTAAATTAATTCCTCGAACGCATGATGATTATATTTATAGTTTACGTGTTAGCGCTGAAATTTGTAATTTAAGTGCAAAGAGTGTCTATATGGCCGTTCTTCCAGTAGCACATAATTACCCGATGAGCTCTCCTGGAACATTTGGAACTTTCTATGCGGGTGGAAAAGTAGTGCTGGCAACTGGAGGTAGTCCAGATGAGGCGTTTGCACTTATTGAAAAAGAAAAAGTTACGATTACTGCTCTTGTACCGCCATTAGCAATGATATGGCTTGATGCTGCATCTTCACGTAATAACGATTTATCGAGTCTAGAGGTGATTCAAGTAGGTGGCGCGAAATTTAGTGCTGAAGTTGCAAAACGTATACGCCCTACATTTGGATGTACATTACAGCAAGTATTCGGTATGGCGGAAGGATTAGTGAACTATACAAGATTAGATGATCCTGAAGAAATTATTATTCATACACAAGGTAGACCAATGTCTGCACTCGATGAAGTACGAGTTGTTGATGAAAATGACAACGATGTAAAACCTGGCGAAGTAGGTAGTTTATTAACAAGAGGGCCATATACAATTCGTGGTTATTATAAAGCAGAAGAGCATAATGCACAATCGTTTACAAAGGATGGATTTTATCGCACAGGAGATCTTGTGAAAGTAAATGAACAAGGTTACATCATTGTAGAAGGAAGAGATAAAGATCAAATTAATCGTGGCGGTGAGAAAGTTGCCGCGGAAGAAGTTGAAAATCATCTATTAGCACATGATGCAGTACATGATGTAGCGATTGTATCTATGCCTGACGATTATTTAGGAGAACGTACTTGTGCATTTGTTATAGCTCGCGGACAAGCTCCGGCAGTAAGTGAATTAAAAATGTTTTTAAGAGAACGCGGTATAGCAGCTTATAAGATTCCAGATCGAATTGAATTTATTGAATCATTCCCACAAACAGGCGTTGGAAAGATAAGCAAAAAAGAATTACGTAAAGTCATTGCTGAAAAACTTATTACAGTAAAACAATAATAAAAACAGGAAGGAAGTGATTAGATGGCTATCCCATCTATTTCAGTATATAAAATGCCAATTGAATCAGAACTACCAAAAAATAAAGTGAATTGGACACCAGATCCGAAACGTGCAGTACTTTTAATTCATGACATGCAAGAATATTTTCTTGATGCATATAGCGATAAAGAATCACCGAAAGTAGAACTTATTTCAAATATTAAAATGATAAGAGAAAAATGTAAGGAACTTGGTATACCAGTTGTTTATACAGCGCAACCTGGTGGGCAAACGTTAGAACAGCGAGGTTTATTACAAGACTTTTGGGGTGACGGTATTCCTGCTGGACCAGATAAAAAGAAAATTGTTGATGAACTTACTCCTGATGAGGATGATATATTCCTAACAAAATGGAGATATAGTGCATTTAAAAAGACAAATCTATTAGAAATTTTACATGAACAAGGAAGAGATCAACTCATTATTTGCGGTATTTATGCGCATATTGGCTGCCTTTTAACAGCTTGTGAAGCATTTATGGATGGTATTCAGCCGTTCTTTGTAGCAGATGCAGTTGCTGATTTTTCACTAGAGTATCATAAACAAGCATTGGAGTATGCATCTAATAGATGTGCAGTAACGACATCAACAAGCCTACTGTTAAACGATTTACAAAGTGTCAAAGGTGATGAGAGTGAAGGGATCACTATACAGGAAGTGCATGAATTAGTTGCACAACTACTTCGTGAGCCAGTAGAGAGTATTGATATTGATGAGGACTTATTAAATAGAGGGCTTGATTCGGTCAGAATTATGAGTTTAGTAGAGAAGTGGCGTCGTGAAGGGAAAGAAATCACTTTTGCAGATTTAGCAGAACGTCCAACTGTTGCGGGTTGGTACAGTTTACTATCTTCACAAACAGCACAGGTGCTGTAACAAATAGACTACATAATAAAGGGGTAGTAAAGAATGCCTAACAGTCAAAAGATTCGTCATTCGTTATCATCTGCGCAGTCTGGCATGTGGTTTGCGCAACAATTAGATCCACTTAATCCGATTTATAATACTGGGGAATATGTAGAAATAAACGGAAATATGAATCAAGAAATTTTCGAATTAGCAGTACGTAAAGTTGTAATGGAAGCTGAGGCACTTCATGTTCGTTTCGAAGAAGATGAAATTGGCCCATGGCAAGTTATTGAAGAATCACAGTTTCATATGCATTTTATTGACGTTCGTAAAGAAGAAAATCCTGAAGAGGCTGCTAAAGCATGGATGAAAAATGATTTATCTATGCCAGTCGATTTGAAAAAAGATACTTTATTTATTGAAGCGCTTATTCAAGTTGAAAATAATCGTTTCTTTTGGTATCAGCGCATCCATCACATTGTGATGGATGGCTATGGATTTTCACTTCTTAGCCAAAAGGTAGCGAATGAGTATACATCACTTATAGAAGAAACAAACAAGAATGAAAAGACATTTGGCTCTCTTGCAAAAGTTGTGCAAGAAGATATGGAGTATCGTGAGTCTAAACAATTTCAGGAAGATCGTGCTTTTTGGTTAGAAAAATTTGCGGATGAACCAGAAGTTGTAAGTTTGGCAGAACGAGCACCGAGAACATCAAATGGATTTTTACGCGAAACAGCTTGTTTATCTAGTTCTAGTACAAAAACTTTACTAGAAGATATCAATATTTCGTTAACAAGTTGGCCGGAATTCATTGTCGCTGTAACAAGTATTTATATGCATAAATTAACAGGTGAAAATGATATTGTTTTAGGTTTACCGATGATGGGACGTCTAGGTTCTGCATCTATTCATACACCTAGTATGGTAATGAATTTAGTACCACTTCGTCTTACTGTAACTCCAAATATAACTCTCGTAGAATTATTACAGCAAGTTTCTAAAGAAATCCAAGATGTACGTCGCCATCATAAATACCGTCATGAGGAATTAAGAAGAGACTTAAAGTTATTAGGTGAAAATCAAAGATTATTTGGACCGTTAGTGAATGTTATGCCTTTTGATTACGGGCTTAACTTTGGTGGGAATCGTGGTATTACGCATAACTTATCAGCAGGACCTGTGGATGATTTATCGATAAATGTATATAAACGTTTTGATCAAAATGAGCTAATGATTCATTTTGATGCGAATCCGGAAGTATATAATGGTGCGGAGCTAGCATTGCATAAAGAAAGATTTATGCAATTATTAGAATTAATGATAAATGCTTATCAAAAAGACGAGTCGATTGGAAAGATAAATATTACTCTTCCTGAAGAAAATCATAAAGTTTTATTGGAATGGAATGAAACGAAGGAAGACGATGAGTTAATCAGTCTACCTATATCATTTGAAAAACAAGTGCAAAAAACCCCAAATAAACTAGCGATTACTTGTGACGGTGTAAACTTTACGTATAAAGAGCTAAATGAACGAGCGAATGAACTAGCACATTATTTAGTAGAAGAAGGAATACGACCAAATCAGTTTGTAGCTTTAGTATTTCCAAGATCAACGGAAATAGTGGTTAGTATGCTAGCAGTTTTAAAGGCTGGTGCAGCGTATTTACCAATAGATCCAGAATATCCAGCTGAGCGAATAAATTATATAGTAAATGATGCAAAACCAGTTTGTATCATAACACATTCATCTGTTTCATCTAAGTTAGTTATAAAAAATGATATAAAAAAAATTGTATTAGATGATGAAGAAACGAAACTAGCATTACATACATCTTCTCGTATGAATATAGCATGTAAGAATGATGTATCACTTTTAAACTCAGCCTATACAATATATACTTCAGGCTCAACAGGAAACCCAAAAGGTGTAATTGTTCCTATGAGAGGTTTAAGTAACTTTTTAATGGCTATGCAACAAAAGTTTTTGTTATATGAACATGATCATTTATTAGCAGTTACAACATTTGCGTTTGATATTTCTGCTCTAGAAATTTATTTACCTCTTATTAGTGGTGCGAGTTTAACAATTGCGCAAAAGGAAGACATACAAGAGCCTTCTGCATTAACGACACTTTTACATGAAGAAAGAGTGACCATTATGCAGGCTACACCGACGCTTTGGCAGGCGTTAGTAACTGATTATCCAGAGAAGTTACAAGGGCTAAATATACTTGTTGGTGGTGAAGCTCTTCCAGGGCATTTAGCAAATAAATTAAGAGAATTAGGCTGCTCAATAACTAATTTATATGGGCCAACTGAAACGACGATTTGGTCTACCTTCATGAACATTGATGAAAGTGAAAAGGGGATACCTCCTATCGGAAAGCCAATTTGCAATACAGAAGTGTATGTATTGGATGCAGGGTTACAACCAGTTCCACCTGGAGTTATTGGTGAATTATATATTGCAGGGGAAGGACTTGCAAGCGGATATTTAGGAAAACCAGAGTTAACAGCTGAACGGTTTGTTGCAAATCCTTATGGAAAACCAGGGCAGCGCATGTACCGTACAGGTGATCTAGTAAAATGGCGCAGTGATGGTGTTTTAGAGTACATGAACCGCGCAGATCATCAAATTAAAATTCGTGGTTTCCGAATTGAATTAGCTGAAATCGAAATGGTAATACAACGACATGAAAATGTTAAGGAAGCAGTGGTTATGGTACGAGAAGATCGTCCAAATGATAAACGAATCATTGCGTATATTGTTGCCAAAAATAAGGAAATGATTAACCTTGCAGAAATTCGTTCTTATGTTTCAGAAAGTTTAGCGAATTATATGATGCCATCAGCATTTGTATTGCTAGAAGAATTACCATTAACGCCAAATGGTAAGGTTGACAGAAAGAAATTACCTGCTCCTGATTTTAATGGAATGAACAATGAGAGGGTTGCTAGAAATCCGAAAGAAGAAATATTATGTCATTTATTTGCAGAAGTACTTAGTGTTTCTCGCATTAGCATTGATGATAATTTCTTTGAAATGGGTGGACATTCGCTTCTTGCATCGCGTTTAATGGCAAGAATTCGTGAAATGTTAAGTGTCGAATTAGGAATTGGAAAACTATTTGAATCGCCAACTGTTGCTGAATTAGCGAAACAATTGAATCAAGCGAAAACTGCAAGACCAGCAATTAAGAAAGTAAGAAGACCAAATGAAGTTCCACTTTCATTTGCACAACGTAGATTATGGTTCTTGAATTGTTTAGAAGGTCCAAGCCCTACTTATAATATTCCGTTAGTTATACGTTTGTCTGGAAAGTTGAACGAGGAAGCATTGCAAGGTGCCTTTAATGATGTAGTCGAGAAACATGAAACACTTAGAACAATTTTCCCTAACGTATTAGGTAGTTCCTACCAGGAAATTTTACATATGGAAAATTTAAATCTAGAAATGATTAAAACAAAAACATGTAAAGGTGAATTAGAAAGTGCACTTGCGGAAGCGGTAAGATATAGCTTTAACCTCGATGTTGAACCAGCAGTTCGTTTGCAACTTTTTACAGTGAGTGAAAACGAACATGTAATACTAATTCTATTACACCATATTGTAGGGGATGGCTGGTCATTACAACCGTTAACGAGAGATTTTACAGCGGCGTATAAAGCGCGATGTCAAGGTAACAAAGTACAGCTAGAGACACTTCCGGTTCAATACGCAGATTATGCACTTTGGCAACAACAATTGTTAGGGGATGAAACTACACAAGAAAGTCTCATTTCAACACAATTAGATTTTTGGAAGAAAGAGTTAAAGGGATTACCAGATCAATTGGAGTTACCTACAGATTATCAGCGTCCAATGGAAACGAGTTACAGAGGAGAAACCATTCATTTTCATATAGATGCAGGTATGCATAGTAGGTTAGTAGAGCTCGCACGGAAAAACGGAGTTAGTTTGTTTATGGTATTGCAAGCAGGACTAAGTGCGCTATTTACAAGATTAGGTGCAGGTACTGATATACCAATCGGTAGTCCGATTGCTGGAAGAAACGATGATGCACTCTCTGACATAGTCGGTTTATTTGTAAATACGTTAGTGTTACGTACAAATACTTCAGGAGATCCAAGTTTTAAAGAATTATTAAATAGAGTGAAGCAGGCAAATCTTGCAGCTTATGAAAATCAAGATGTTCCATTTGAACGACTCGTTGAAGTGTTAAACCCGGTGCGTACTCGAAATAGTCATCCGCTATTTCAAGTTATGTTAGCTTTCCAAAATACGCCAGAAGCAATCTTTGATGTCCCGGATATAGAAGCGAGCCTTGAAATTCAAAGTGTTGGCTCTGCGAAGTTTGATTTAACATTTGAAATTAGTGAGAGTAACGGGGTTGATGGTACTCCGAACGGTTTACATGGATTACTAGAGTTTAGTACCGATTTATATAAACATGAAACGGTTCAAAAACTAATAGAACGATTCATTTTGTTATTAGATGATGCGGCGACAAATCCGGATCAATCCATTGGCAGATTAGAAATATTAACTTTAGCAGAGAAAAATACAATGTTAGAAAAGTGGAATGGTGGTTTTCAAATTGTCCCAGAAATGACAGTATCACAATTATTTGAAAAGCAGGTTCATATAAATCCAAATGCTATTGCTGTCGTCTTTGAAAATAAGAAATTAACTTATGAAGAGTTAAATAGAAAAGCAAATAAAATAGCTCGATTCCTAATAGCAAAAGGAATTGGTCCTGATCAACTCGTTGCTTTAGCGATGCCAAGATCATTAAACATGGTTGTAAGTTTATTAGCTGTTCTTAAAGCTGGTGCTGGATACCTTCCGTTAGATCCAGATTACCCAGCAGACCGTATTTCATTTATGCTACACGATGCGAAACCATCATGTGTTTTAACGAATTCAGAAGTGGAAATTGAATGTAATGAGGAACTAAAAGTTTTAGTTGATAATGTAAAAGTAATAGAAGAAATTGAGAAACATAGTGAAGACAATATTGATGAAATGGAGCGC
Source organism: Bacillus sp. (in: firmicutes) (assembly GCF_031983925.1). Classification (NCBI taxonomy): domain Bacteria; kingdom Bacillati; phylum Bacillota; class Bacilli; order Caryophanales; family Bacillaceae; genus Bacillus; species Bacillus sp. (in: firmicutes). Next base: position 925,405 of record NZ_DALYZR010000001.1, read on the forward strand.
GTGAAGCCATTAACTCCATCACATATTGCTTACGTTATTTATACATCAGGTTCAACAGGTAGACCGAAAGGTGTTATGATACCTCATCAAAATGTAGTAAGACTTTTAGGAGCAACTGATCATTGGTTCCAGTTTGATGGAAACGATGTGTGGACGATGTTCCATTCATATGCTTTTGATTTCTCGGTTTGGGAAATTTGGGGACCTTTATTATACGGAGGGCGTTTAGTTGTAGTTCCACATACTGTAAGTCGCTCGCCGAAAGAATTTTTACAACTTCTTGTTAAAGAAAAGGTAACTGTTTTAAACCAAACTCCATCAGCGTTCTATCAATTGATGCAAGCAGATCGTGAAAATGAAGAGATTGGTCAAAAATTATCTTTACGATATGTTGTTTTTGGAGGTGAAGCACTTGAGCTAAGTCGATTAGAAGATTGGTATAGTCGACATCCTCATGACGCACCGAAGCTTATTAATATGTACGGTATTACTGAGACGACAGTACATGTTAGTTATATTGAGTTAGACGAAACAATCGTTTCTTTACGAGCAAACAGTTTAATTGGGTGCAGTATACCCGACCTTAAAGTATACGTATTAGATCATTATTTACAACCAGTGCCACCTGGAGTAGTTGGAGAAATGTATGTTGCAGGTGCAGGGCTTGCTCGTGGATATTTAGGAAGGGCAGGTTTAACTGCTGAACGTTTTATTGCAGATCCATTTGGCAAGCCAGGTACAAGAATGTATCGTACTGGAGACTTAGCACGTTGGCGTCAAGATGGAACGCTAGATTATATAGGACGTGCAGATCATCAAATAAAAATTCGTGGATTCCGAATTGAATTAGGAGAAATAGAAGCGGTCATAATGAAACACCCTACAGTTGAGCAAGTAGCAGTTATTGTACGGGAAGATCAACTAGGGGATAAACGATTAGTTTCTTATATCGTCGCATCAAATAATGAAGCGATTGATACGAATGAAATGCGTCTGTTTGCTAGTGGTAGTCTACCAGATTACATGGTTCCATATGCTTTTGTAGTAGTAAATGAGTTGCCTTTAACTCCAAACGGTAAATTAGATAGAAAGGCATTGCCAGTTCCAGAATTTATCGCATCATCTTCTAGTCGTGGACCAAGAACACCGCAAGAAGAAATGTTATGTGACTTGTTTACAGAAGTGCTAAGTGTACCTCAAATTGGAATTGATGACGGATTCTTTGATTTAGGTGGTCATTCACTCCTTGCAGTGCAGCTTATGAGCCGTATTAAAGAAGCGCTTGGGATCGAATTAAATATCGGAACTTTATTTGCAGCACCTACTGTTGCAGGCCTTGCTGAAAGACTTGAAGTGGGAAATGGACAAAGTGCACTCGATGTGTTGCTTCCGTTACGAGCAAGCGGAAACCAATTGCCACTATTTTGTGTACACCCAGCAGGTGGATTAAGTTGGTGCTATGCAGGACTTATGAAATCTTTAGGAACAGATTATCCAATCTACGGCGTGCAAGCACGTGGTATCGCTAAAAATGAAGAACTTCCAAGAAGTTTAGAGGAAATGGCAGCGGATTATTTAAAACACGTTCGTGAAGTACAGCCTCACGGACCATATCGTTTACTCGGTTGGTCGCTCGGAGGAAATGTTGTGCATGCAATGGCAGCGCAACTACAAAATGAAGGGGAAGAAGTAGAATTACTCGTTATGCTAGATTCTTATCCTGGTCACTTCCTACCGAATACGGAAGCGCCTACTGAAGAAGAAGCGTTAATCGCACTACTGGCTCTAGGTGGATATGATCCAGACAACATGGATGGCAAACCACTTACGATGGAAAGTGCGATTGAAATACTTCGTAAAGATGGAAGTGCATTAGCAAGTCTTGAAGAAGAGACCATTTTAAATTTGAAAGAAACATATGTAAATTCGGTAGGATTATTAGGGAGATACGTACCGAAAGTTTATAACGGAGATATTTTATTCTTTAGATCTACTGTTATACCAGACTGGTTTGATCCCATTTCTCCAAATACATGGCTAAATTATTTAGACGGACAAATTGTGCAGCATGATATTGATTGTAGACATAAAGATTTATGTCAGCCAGGTCCACTTACGGAAATTGGACAAGTATTAGCGAAATATTTGCAGAATAAGAAAGGGGTAAGGAGAGTATGACGAATCCATTTGAAAATGATAATTACACATATAAAGTATTAATAAATGAGGAGGGCCAGTATTCTCTCTGGCCTATCTTTCTTGATGTACCTATTGGGTGGAATGTTGTACATGAAGAAGCTAGTAGAAAAGATTGTTTACAATATGTTGAGAATAACTGGAAAGATTTGAATCCAAAAAGTAATCAAGCTGGCGAAAAAATAGTAGTAGGAAAACGATAATGAAAGAAAAAATAAATCCAAAAGTAGTGGTAAGTATCGTATATATAACAGCGATGTTTATGGCTGCTATGGATGCAACGATTGTAAATGTAGCACTACAAACGATAAGTAAGGAACTGCAAGTGCCACCATCTGCTATGGGGACAGTTAATGTTGGGTATTTAGTTAGCTTAGCTGTTTTCCTTCCGATTTCTGGTTGGCTAGGAGATCGATTCGGTACGAAAAGAGTATTTCTAACTGCTCTTTTCGTATTTACAACCGCATCTGCGTTATGTGGGATAGCGAACGATATTACTTCCTTGAATATTTTTCGTATTATTCAAGGTGCTGGTGGGGGGCTTTTAACACCAGTTGGGATGGCGATGTTATTCCGAACATTTTCACCAGAGGAAAGGCCGAGAATTTCTCGGTTTATTGTGTTGCCAATTGCTGTCGCACCGGCAGTAGGACCAATTATTGGTGGCTTTTTTGTAGATCAAATGTCTTGGCGCTGGGCATTTTATATTAATTTACCATTTGGAATTATGGCGTTACTATTCGGTCTTCTATTTTTAAAAGAGCATATTGAAAAATCAGCTGGTCGCTTTGATTATCTCGGTTTTGTTTTTTCAGCACCAGGGTTTGCGATGCTAATCTATGCGCTCAGTCAAGGACCATCAAGAGGCTGGATTTCTACAGAGGTTATAAGTACTGGAATAGCTGGGGTTGTATTTATTACACTGTTTATCATTGTAGAACTTAAAGTAAAGCAACCGATGCTAGATTTACGCTTATTCAAAGAACCAGTCTTTAGAAAAATGAGTCTTATTTCATTGTTTTCTTCAGCTGGTTTACTAGGAATGTTATTTGTTTTTCCGCTTATGTATCAAAATGTAATAGGGGTATCCGCACTGGAATCAGGCCTTACTACATTCCCAGAGGCCATTGGATTAATGATATCGTCACAGATCGTACCATGGTCATATAAGAAATTAGGAGCTCGTAAGGTAATTTCTATAGGGTTAATTTGTACGGCGATTATCTTTATTTTATTAAGTTTTGTAAATCACGATACGAACCCTTGGCAAATACGGGTATTATTGTTTGGCATAGGTATTTTCTTAGGCCAATCAGTTGGAGCAGTTCAATTTTCTGCATTTAACAATATAACGCCGCCTTCTATGGGGAGAGCAACTACTATATTTAATGTGCAAAATCGATTAGGTTCAGCGATAGGAGTTGCTGTTTTAGCTAGTATACTAGCCGGTTTTGGAAATAGCAGTGTACAACATAATACTCATTCAGATTTATTGCCATATCAAGCAGCATTAATTGGATCAGCAATATTTTTACTCGTAGCATTACTATTTTCTTTACGTATTTCTGATAAAGAGGTAATGTCAAAAAAGAAGAAAAAACCGTTACCTGTATTACAAAAAGAGAAAGAAATTGTCAATGAATAAGTTTGGTAATATTATTTTGGAATAAATCTACATTGGGTATTTAGAAGGAGAGAGTTTACATGATAGAAAGTAAAGTTGTAGATTCTATACCAATTTTGAATGAGAATGATTGTCAAATATGGTGGGGAAGGATTTCGGATTTACAATCATGGCATTACAATTTACTAAATGATGTTGAACGAGAAAAAGCAAATTCATATCATCATTCGGCAGATCGTGCCCGTTTTATAATAGGCTGTGTAATTAGTAGATTAGTTCTAGGTAAAATGCTTTCTATGTCGCCAGTTCAAGTTCCAATTAATCGAATGTGCCCAGTATGTAAGCTACAACATGGTAGACCACAATTACCAGAGGGGATGCCGCAGTTATCGGTTTCACATTCGGGTGAGTGGGTTGTTGTTGCATTTACAAAGTCTGCACCTGTAGGCGTTGATGTTGAACAAATGAATCCAAATGTTGATGTTATGAAAATGGCAGAAGGCGTATTAACCGACATTGAAATAGCGCAAGTTATGAAATTACCTAATGAACAAAAAATAGAAGGTTTTTTAACATATTGGACTAGAAAGGAAGCTGTGCTCAAAGCGACAGGTGAAGGTCTAATGATTCCACCAGTGGATATTACTATATCAGCTCCAAATGATTCTCCAAACTTGTTAGTTTTTAAGGATAGACAAGAGTTAGTAGAAAATACAGTGATGAGAGATTTAAGGCCAAGTGTAGATTATATGGCTTCAATTGCAATATTTAGTAAAGAAGTCACCGAAATCATACAGCTGGATGCAGTAGCGCTTTTAAATTATAAATAAGTTTAATAAAATATTTTATAGAAGAGGTGTTCCTCATGCTAGTAGCGGAAAATAGAACAAATGAATTCACTTATCATGTACAAGCAATTAAAAATATTTTATTTTCTGGAGATACATCATCTATTCATGCTTTAGAAAAGTTATTGAATGATACAGTTCAGTTTGATGTTCTAGAACAAGAGGTGCTGGATAGACAGTATATCCCGAAAGAAGCAAAGAGTTTCTTTGATAAAAACGGAACATTTCTTTACCGTGTATCCAATATTAGTTATAAAGGAAAAGTATTATCTGAAAATCTCATTTTTGCGGATACCTCGTTTTTACCAAATACAATAAAGAGGGAGCTAGAGAGTGGAAACATTCCAGTTGAAAAACTTATAGAAAAGATGGAAGTAAGAAGGAACGTATTATATGAAGGATATCAGCCTTCTGGGAATATTATTGAATTGTTCGATGGATGCTCTGTTTCGGCGCATGTGTATCCAACAAGAAAATATCAAATTGTAAGTAACTGCAGATGCATATTTTATATTTGCGAGGTGTATCATGCAGAAAATATAAAGCAATTACTAAATTAAAACAAGAAACCAGCCTATAAAATGGCTGGTTTCTTGTTTATTTCACAGCTTCTTTTAACTCTTTACCTGCTTTAAATGCAGGAACTTTACCAGCAGCGATTTGAATTTCTTCGCCGGTTTGTGGATTACGTCCTGTACGAGCAGATCTTTCACGCACTTCAAAAGTTCCAAAGCCGATTAATTGAACTTTATCGCCAGACTGTAATGCAGTAGCAATTGTGTCAAATACAGATTGTACAGCTGCAGAAGCATCCTTTTGAGAAATATCAGCTGATTGTGCGACATTTTTAATTAATTCTGTTTTGTTCATGTTTTCACCTCATAAAAAAATTTTTTGGAATGAATGATTTAGTATAATAGATAGTAAAGATAAAGCTATTTATATTGTTAGAAAGAATGCTATATAGTTATGTTAATTTCGTTGCAAGAAACTGAATCCCTGCTAACAATTAGGGATTAATTAAGAATTGATGAATAGAAAACGCTGTAATATGAGGATGAGGGGGAGTATACGGATGATTTTTCGTGAAAAGGATGAGAAAGAAAGTATATTAATTCGTCAACATGATCATGGTTTTTTAGCTGGAGAGATTGCAAAGCATATAAAAGAAGATTTTTTTGAAGATGATACATATTTAAAAGAGACAATTGATGCAATATATGAGCATGATAGAGGATGGATAGAACTTGATAAAGTACCAATTTTGAATGATGCTAAAAATATCCCATATACATTTATGGATTGTCCAAGTTCATTACGCTTTGTCTTTTATACGATTGGTTTGAATGAAATTGAAGATTCCAATCCATACGGAGCATTACTTTGTAGTAAGCATTTTTTATCATTTCCATTAAATGAGGAAGATGAAGAGATGATGACATTTTATGCAGGTGAATTGAAACGACAAAAAAGAATATTGACAACGCTAACAAAAGAGCAATTTATGATGTTCGATAAACATTATAGATTATTAAAGTTTTGCGATGAACTTTCTTTATATGTCTGTATGAATAAACCAGGTGTAGAAAAGGAAGAGGAAATTGATTTGTTTAAAGATGGTTTTGAAGGAACAGAAATGTTTAATAGTAAAGAGGAGAAACCTATTCAAGCTGAATGGATAGATGAGGAAACTATTCGGATTACACCGTTTCCATTTCAAACGGAATTTCATACACATGTAAAATATAAAACTATAGATAAACGTGAAATTGAAGAAAAAGGAATTGTAAAGGCTGATAGAGAATCAGAAATGAAGAAACAAACTATTCGTTTCATACAATAAGGAGGCGATTTCGATTGAAAGAGTACATGTTAAAACAAGTGGATTACCATGCTTGGGCTAATCTACGATTATTCAATCGACTAAAAGAATTACCAAACTATGATACTATTTTTACTGAACAGATGCAGAGTGTATTTCCATCAATCAAGGATACGTTTGCCCATATTTATATTACAGATCAAGTGTGGTTACACATATTGCATGGTAAAAGTATGAATGAAGCAATACAAGGCCGAGAAGAATTACGAAAACAAACGGAAAACAAATCGTTACATGAATTAGAAAAAATGTTTGAAAACATGGCAAATCAATATAAAGACTTTTTAAGTACAATACAAGATGTGAATGCTGTATTTGTTATCGAGAATCCATATGTAGGAAAATTAGAAACTTCAATTTTAGAGTTAGTACAACATGTTGTAAATCATGGTACATATCATAGAGGAAATATAACAGCGATGATCCGTCAACTTGGTCATTCGTCGACAATGATGGATTTTGTTCTGTATTTACATATGGTTAAAAAGCAGGGAGAGTAATATAGTTTATAAGAAGGAGAGGCTTTAGTTGTGGGAGTCTCTCCTTCTATTTTATTCCGCATGAATGGTAGATCAACTGATTAAAGTTTTACTTTATTTCTTAAGAAGCTTTATTTTCTTGTAATTGCTTCGCATATTGTACAGCCTTATATGCATTGACTCTACCGTTTTTCCAGTACGTACCTGTACCACTAATTTTATCAGAAGATGACTCAATAATTTGGCGAATTTGTGTATTGCTATATCCTTGATTTGCTAAAAGAGCAGCGACTCCTGCAACGTGAGGTGTTGCCATAGATGTACCACTTAATGATTGATACGTGCTTCCTTTATAAGTAGAATATATATTTGATCCTGGAGCTGCAACATCTACCCAGCTACCATAAGTAGAGAATGAAGATTTCTTATCTGATTGATCTGTAGAAGCGACTGAAATAACTTCGTTGTAATAAGCAGGGTAATTAGCTTTTGTATTTCCAGCATTTCCAGCAGCTGCAACTATAACAGAGCCTTTATTCCATGCATATTGAACGGCTTGTTGTAATGCAGTACCACCATTTGGAGCTCCTAAACTTAAACTAATTACTTTTGCACCCGAATCAGCAGCTTCTCGAATACCTTGCGCTACAGCATCGAGAGTACCACTTCCTTGATTATCTAATACGCGAACAGCATAAATGGAAGTTTGTGGGGCAACACCAGCAATTCCGACGCTGTTATTCGTAAGTGCTCCAGTAATTCCAGCGCAATGTGTACCATGACCATTACCATCATCAGATGTATTGTCGTTATCAACATAATCATGCCCGTAAATTACTTTCGAAGCCAAATCAGGGTGTGAGCCTTGAACTCCTGTATCAATAATGGCTACTTTTACACCAGGGTCACTTCGTTGGCTATCCCAAGCTTGTGGAGCTTGAATCTTTTGTAATCCATATTGATTATTAAAATATGGGTCGTTTGGAGTCCAAAAGGCGTGAACGTAATAATTCGGTTCTGCATATTCCACATCTGGATTATTTTTATAACTCTTTATTTTTTCTTTTACAGTACCTTTTGAAAATTGTACGACTTCAAAACCTAACTTATCATCTTTAGATAAGACATTAGCTCCGACAGATTTATGAAAAGATTGCACATTACTTAAAGATGCATTTTGTTTGAACTTAACGATTAATTGGTTAGGAACGTAATCAGTAGATGATGTTTCAGCACTTGAAGTATTCGTGTTAAAGAAGAAACCACCAATAATAAATGATAAAACAGATAGGAAAACAATGATTTTGTTTTTCAAAAGATTTTTCCTCCCTTTTCTTGGATGAGTTTTTCAGCGACACTTTAATGTCGCATTCCTTTTCAACTATATAGTTAGACCATACGATTTATGACATTTATGTGAAAAACTTTTGGAGGAAGAAAAAGGAGTAAACATTGATATAAATATATTTTTAATGATAGTAATAAAGTAAAAGAGGGGATGAAAAAAGGAATGCTCATCATGTATGAGTCATTCCTTTTTTCATAGATTAACTTGCCTGTTTTTTATTATTTTCTTTCAATTTCTCTGCTTGTAAAAAGCGATTCGTTTCAGCAACAACAATACCACTTAACCCAATAAGACCAATTAAGTTTGGAATCGCCATAAGTCCATTTGCAATATCCGCAAATGTCCATACGATGCCTAATTTTAAATTCGCACCAATAGCAATCATGACAATAAAGATTGCTCTATAATATTTAACAGCACGTTCTCCAAATAAATAAGCCACGCATTTCTCACCGTAATACGACCAGCCTAAAATAGTAGAGTAGGCGAATAAAATAATTGCGATACCAAGAATCATACTACCAGCAGTACCGAATACAGATTGGAACGCAAGTGTTGTAGCTTCAACGCCAGTTTTACCAGACTTCCATGCGCCTGTAGTAATTAATACTAGCCCTGTAATTGTACATACAATAAACGTATCTAGAAAAGTACCAGTCATTGAAACTAAAGCTTGCTTTGCAGGGGAATCAGTTTTTGCAGCCGCCGCGGCAATAGGGGCACTCCCTAAACCAGCTTCGTTCGCAAATACGCCGCGCGCCATTCCAATTTGAATAGCTGATGCAACTGTTGCACCGATAAAACCACCAGCAGCTGCAGTACCGCTAAATGCACCAGAAAAAATAAGTGAAAATGCTTCAGGAATTTGATCGTAGTGATAGAAAATAATGATAAGACCAGCAATGATATAAAAGAAAGCTTTAATAGGAACAACATATCCTGTTACTTTCCCGATTTTTTTTACACCGCCTAAAATAACGATAGCGATTAAAAATGACATTACTATACCAGTTAAAGCAGGAGGGAAAGAGAAATTAATTCGCATTGCCTCTGCAACTGAATTAGATTGCACCATATTCCCGATACCGAAAGAAGCAGTTGTACCGAATATAGCAAATAAAACTGCAAGCCATTTCTTACCTAGACCACGTTCTAAATAGTACATTGGCCCACCTGAATATTCACCATTTTCATTACTAACACGGTATTTCACCGCAAGAATTGCTTCGGCATATTTTGTTGCCATACCGAATAAAGCAGTAATCCACATCCAAAAGATTGCACCAGGCCCACCAATCGTCACAGCAGTTGCAACACCAGCTATATTTCCCATACCGATCGTTGCCGCCATAGCTGTCATAAGTGCTTGGAAGTGGCTAATATCTCCGGAGGAAGATGTATCTTCTGATTTTTTAAAAGCTAGTTTGTGAGCGTATAATAGTTTACTAAACTGTAAACCTTTTAAACGCACTGTGAGAATGATACCAGTACCAACGAGTAACAACAACGTTGGTAATCCCCACACATAGTGATTGATTTGTTCTAATACTTTACTTACTGTCTCCATCTTTATTCTCCTTTTTTAGAAAAAATAAAAACCACTTCAAGTAAATGAAATGGTCTCTGGAGAAACAAGGGATAGAAAAATAAACCGATACAAATCGGCATTTTCTTTCGCTTGTCTCTGTCCTTTTACCTGAGAGATTATCCGCTATAGTAGCGGATTTGCTCCTTCGGTGCTCGTTTTCCTCTACGCTATATAAAGCGAGAGGGAGTCTCTCCAGAGATTCGTCCCCATGCAGTTCTACTTGTAAACAAGACCTGAGAGTTTCAAAGTCGGTTAACAACTTTTTGCCCCGTCGGTAGATCAATAGACCTTCTCCTGAATGGTTCATCCGAATTATAAAATTAATAACCTATACGCATTGAATGTGTATAAGATCAATAAAAATATTATAGATATACTATTAGTGAAATGCAATCATTTTTTATTTTAAAATAGTAAAGAATTCTATTTTTTCGAAAGTCCTAATTTCTCTTCAACTTCAGTTAAAGTAGATAAAGCAATAACAATATGTTGATCCGCAAGCCCTAAAGCATGTTTCGTATTTTCAATTGTTGCACTGTTTAGAGTAGAGTTAGTGGCTCCATCTATAATTAAATCTGCCGCGTTTTTCATAAATTTAGAAGCAGCCTTAAATTCAGTTGTGAAATAAAGAAGTTGTTCTTGTATTTGTACTTCCGATATATTTTCTTTAATTTTCAAAATGTCTATTTCATTCATAATGTTTTCATATTGTTTGGAAACAGCATTCATTGTAACTAATAGTTTATCTCTGTCTACTGAATCACCGTTCGTGTTAATCTCTTCCCAGGCAGGCAACCAATCCTTTTCGATGATATCATTATAATTAGTAGTCAATTCATTAATTTTAGGCTGTAATTTCGTTTTGAAAGTTTTTGTATCCGCTGTTTCTACAGGGGCTTTTTCGGTGTTATTTTTACCATTCGTAACGTAGAAAATTGTACCGAAAATGATGAGAATAGAAATAAAAACTGTCCATTTAGTAAAAAGTAATTTTTGCAATATGTAACGCCTCCAAAATTTAAAAACTTATAATTATAATATATAACAATAATGTTGTTTAAAGTAGAGAAAATAGGAGTTTTAGTGAAAATGAATAGAAGAAAACTAGTTTCAAATATTTCAATGACTGTATTATTAGTTGGTTTAATTGCATTCATATTTATGAATAAAGAATCTAAAATTAAAGATTTTCCAGTGCTAATGTCAGTAATTCATATTAATGATGATAAGGAAGAGGAGTATAAATATATGAGTGTAATGCTTATTACACTGGTAAGTGGAGCGGAGGGGAAAGCGGGTATACTGTTAGTTTTAAAAAGTGGAAAGAAAGGTAAAGATATTACATTACCCAGGAGAAATTACGTATTATATATTTGAAAAATAATTGATAATAAAAGAGATAGGAAGTGAATGATAGTGTAGAATTGTTTACTTTCTATCTCTTTTGATTTTTAATTCTGAATTATTTAAATTATAATTACTATGTGTATAGAATAAAATAATATTTAGTATGGAGATGAGATAATAAATTGCCAAATATAAAAAAGATAGGTCGTTTTTGTCCTACTGATGATGAAGGATATATTATAAATGATGCACATATTGAAAAAGTTCAACCTATATTTATGGAGGTAATACAAGAAATAAAAAATACTTGTTGTGAATTGCTACAGGATGATTTACACAGTGTTTATATAAGAGGCTCAATTCCAAGAGGGATTGGAATTGAAGGAATTGCAGATATAGATGTGATTATAGTAGTACGAAAGGATCCTAAATTAATAGACTTAAGCTGGCGAAAGAAACTAGAAGTTCAAAGTTTGCAAAAGTTTAATTGTATAACAGGAGTGGAATTGAGTTTTTACAGTGAAAAAGAAGTGATAAATTCCAAGAGTTTTTCTTTTATAAGCTTTATGATACAGACACATGGAGTATGTATATTTGGTCAAGATGTAACATTGTCTTTACCTAAATATAAAGTAAGTGAGGAGTTAGCCTATGAACACCTTATTCAATTGCGGAAACAAATTGGACAAGCACGCGAAGAATTAATTCATAATAAAGGCGTGGATGATATTGTGGATTGTTGCCGTTGGATTATGAAGATAATAATCAGGTCAGGTCTAGCATTGACAATTGAGAGAGAAGGACTTTACTCCAGAGACTTATATCCTGCCTATGAATTATTTAGTAAGCATTTTCCCGAACAAGAAAAAAATATGAGAAAGGCATTACAATATGTAATTGAACCGATAAATGATATAAATGAAATTTTATTATTTTTAAGTACGTTTGGTGAATGGCTGATAGAAAGAGCGGATGATTTTTTGAATACTATAGATAACTAGAAGGATATAATTATGTTATGTAAACAAACAGGTGATCTAAATGTTCGTGATTTTGCAGACTATTATGGGATTCCGAAAGACGTGGCAACAGGAAGTTCAAATGGATGTTTAACAGCGTATCTTTTAAAGTAAAAAGATAAATATGCGTGTTGAACAAGGATACGAGATGAAATGGTCCTCTTTAATATATAAGAGCTGAAGAAATAGAGAGTAAAAATAATGTTCGTTTAGGGGAAAAGTAGAAAGTATTGCAGATGAGAAATGGAATGTAAGATAAGGGGGAATTAGATATGCTACTAAAAACAATCTATTGTAAGGTAGAAGAAGAGAAAAAGGAATTGTTTTCAAAAGCACAAGAAAAATGGCGTGATATACAGCATCTAGATGGATTTCATTGGCAATTTGGTGGATGGAATGAAGATGAGGCGTGTGTATTTACTTTATGGGAAAATAAAAGTGCATATCAATCATTTATGAATGGTGCCCACGATACAATTTATTTAAATAGTAATCAAGAGGATACGTTTCTTTTATGTGAAATTGAATTATTCCAAACTTTGTATGATATAACTGATACGCCTCTGAAAGACGTTGTTACAGAGGGATCATTCGTAAGAGTTGCTATATGTGATATTAAAGTGGAAAAAGAAAAGTATTTTTTACATAAACAAGAAACAATTTGGAATAAAGGGATGGAAAAAGCAAAAGGAATGTTAGCTGGCGTTGTTGGGAAGTCTTTAAAAAATGAAAATCGTTACATAGTGTTAACTTATTGGAAAGATGGAATGGCGCATCAAAATTATGTAGAAGAGATTTTCCCTGAGTTGTATAAACTAGCTAATATTCATGAAGATATAGAAGATATAAGAGGTAAACAAGCTATATGTAAGGAAGAATGGCTTGTATATTAAGCACAGAAAAAGTGCATAAATGAATGTATAATAAAGATAATTTCTTATAAACAAGAAATTAATAGAAGACGTTATATACCCTTTCATGTTAATATATTTAAGTTATAATAGGAGGCTTACCCTTTTGTATTGTACGGTAGAAGCAGTGTGAGCTTGAAATTTTTTTAGAAAAGGATGTGCCTAATTTGCGTATCAATAAATTTATTAGTGAAGCTGGAAAAGCGTCTCGACGCGGAGCAGATAAATTAATTAATGAGAGAAGAGTAATTATTAACGGTAAGGTTGCAAAAATTGGTGACCAAGTGAATCCAGGTGATGATGTACGCGTAAATGGAGAGCAACTTCGTATTGCTCGAGATCACGTATATATCGCTTTAAATAAACCAGTAGGTATTACATGTACGAGTGAAAAATCAGTAAAAGGTAATATTATCGATTTAGTGAATCACCCTTTACGAATTAGCCATATTGGACGTCTTGATAAAGACTCAGATGGTTTAATTTTGTTAACGAATGATGGTGATATCGTTAATGAAATTTTACGTGCTGAAAACAAACATGAGAAAGAATATATCGTTTCAGTAGATAAGCCAATTACACCTGATTTCTTAGAAAAAATGGCAGCGGGTGTTAAAATTCTAGGTACAAAAACACTTCCTTGTGAGATCACACAGTTATCAAAATATGAGTTCAAAATTATTTTAACACAAGGGTTGAATCGCCAAATTCGTCGTATGTGTGAAGCTTTAGGTTATCAAGTATACACGTTAAAACGTACGAGAATTATGAATATCGAATTGAATAATTTACCTGTTGGACAGTGGAGAGATTTAACGAAGAAAGAGAAACGACGTCTATTTGCAGACTTAAATTATGAACCACAAGATTGGTAAAATTGAGAAGGAGAAACCAAAAACATTTTTTGGTTTCTTTTTTTATTAAATAAAAAATCTTTTCCAAACACTTGCAAAAATAAAATGAATAAGATATAGTAAATAACAATTAATGGATGTATTAAAAAAAGCAAAGAAAAGGACACGAGTTATTTTCCCCGGTTATACAGAGAAGGAAGGAAAGCTGAGAACTTCCTAACGCAGAAAAATAACTTACCACCTTAGAGCTGCACTAGGGAAACGAAGTATCTAGTGCCGTGTAAGCGACGTTATCGCAAAAGAAGCCATTATGTTTTTTGTGATGGGAATCTGGGTGGAACCACGGATATAAGCATATTCGTCCCTATTTTAGGGATGAATATGCTTTTTTGCATTCAATTTCATAATAAGCGAAGAAAAGGACACGAGTTATTTTCCCCGGTTATACAGAGAAGGAAGGAAAGCTGAGAACTTCCTAACGCAGAAAAATAACTTACCACCTTAGAGCTGCACTGGGGAAATGAAGTATCTAGTGCCGTGTAAACGACGTTACCGTAAATGAAGCCATTATGTTTTTTATGATGGGAATCTGGGTGGAACCACGGGTATAAGCACGCTCGTCCCTATTTTAGGGATGAGTGTGCTTTTTATTATGAAATGGAGAGATGAAAAATGAAAGAACAAATGATTGAAATTAAATTTCCAGATGGTAGTGTGAAAGAATTTGTAAAAGGAATTACTTTAGAAGAAATTGCGGGATCCATTAGCAATAGTTTAAAAAAGAAAGCAGTTGCGGGGAAAGTAAATGATGGGTTATATGATTTACGCCGAAATATTGAAGAAAATGCGGAAGTAGAAATCATTACTATAGATTCAGATGAAGGTGTAGAAATTGCAAGACACTCCGCGGCACATATTTTAGCGCAAGCTGTAAAAAGATTGTATGGTGATATAAATCTTGGAGTAGGGCCTGTTATTGAAAATGGATTTTATTATGATATGGATCTTCCAAGTAGTGTAAACATAGAAGATTTACGGAAAATCGAAAAAGAAATGAAAAAAATCATAAATGAAAATATAAAGATAGAACGAGTTGAGGTTTCTCGAGAAGAAGCAGCTAAACTGTTTCAAGAAATGAACGACCGCTTGAAATTAGAACTTTTAGAAGCAATTCCTAGTGGGGAAAGTGTAACACTATATAAACAAGGTGAATTTGTAGATTTATGTAGAGGACCACATTTACCATCTACAGGTTATTTGAAAGCATTTCAATTAACTCACGTTTCCGGTGCATATTGGCGAGGTGATAGTAATAACCAAGTGCTTCAGCGCATATATGGTGTTGCGTTCGCTTCTCAAAAAGAATTAGAAGAGTATTTACATTTCGTTGAAGAAGCAGCAAAAAGAAATCATCGTAAATTAGGTAGTGAGCTTGAGTTATTTATGTTTTCTGAAGAGGCTCCGGGAATGCCGTTTTATTTACCGAAAGGTCAAATTATCCGAAATGAGTTAGAAGCATTTTTAAGAGAAATTCAAAAAGAGTATAAGTATCAAGAAGTACGTACTCCGTTTATGATGAACCAAGAGTTGTGGGAGAAATCAGGACACTGGGGACATTACAAGGACAACATGTATTTCTCAGAAGTAGATAATAAGAGCTTTGCATTAAAGCCAATGAACTGTCCTGGTCATATGTTAATGTTCAAAAATAAATTACACTCTTATCGCGAATTGCCAATCCGTATGTGTGAGTTCGGTCAAGTGCATCGACATGAATTTAGCGGTGCATTAAATGGACTATTAAGAGTTCGTACTTTTTGCCAAGATGATGCTCATTTATTTGTAACTCCAGAACAAATTGAAGATGAAATTAAATCCGTAATGGCGCAAATTGATTACGTATATAAAACTTTTGGATTCCAGTATGAAGTAGAGCTTTCTACACGTCCAGAAGATTCAATGGGTGATGATAAGTTGTGGGAACAAGCAGAATCGGCGTTAGCAAATGTATTACATTCATTGAATTATAAATATAGACTAAATGAAGGTGACGGTGCATTTTACGGACCAAAAATTGACTTCCATATTAAAGATGCTTTAAATAGAAGTCACCAGTGCGGAACAATCCAGCTTGATTTCCAAATGCCAGAGAAATTTGATTTAAATTATATAGATGAGAAGAATGAAAAGAAAAGACCAGTTGTCATTCATAGGGCAGTATTAGGATCTTTAGATCGTTTCTTAGCAATATTAATTGAGCACTTTGGAGGTGCATTCCCGGCATGGGTGGCGCCAGTTCAAGTGAAGGTCATTCCAGTTTCGAATGCAGTCCATGTACAATACGCAGATGAGGTTGCGGATAAATTAGCACAAGCTGGTGTTCGTGTCGAACGAGATGTACGAGATGAAAAATTAGGATATAAAATTAGAGAAGCACAAATGCAAAAAATTCCTTATGTACTTGTTATTGGGGATAAGGAACTGGAGAACGGAGCTGTGAATGTACGTAAATATGGAGGAGAGAAGTCAGAAGTTGTTGCGCTAGATGTATTTGTCTCAAGTATTGAAGAGGAAATAAAGAATAGAGGATATTGAGTGTAAAGAAAACACACCATTAAAAATTGGTGTGTTTTCTTGTTTACCTTACAAAAATGTAAGGTAAATGTAAGCGAAATCGAAGGAACGAGTTGTAGAAAGATGAGAATATGAAGTAGGAAATAGGTTCATGTTATCTGTATAACCTTTTTAGTTAGAATAATTAAAAAATTATTAAGAATTTACATGAGAAAAAGATAAGAAATGTGTGAGAAATTAAATTTATACAAAAGGGATGGAGTGAAAGAGATGTCAACAAATGTAGTTACTGTAGAAAGTGTAGAAAAAACGTATGGGAAAAGAAATGAGAATCAGTCAAAAGCATTAAGGGGTGTGTCATTAAATATTAAAGAAGGGGAATTTGTCGGGATTATGGGTCCTTCTGGATCTGGAAAAACAACTTTATTGAATGTGATTAGTACATTGGATCAAGCGACAGGTGGTAGTGTGACAATAGCTGGTACAAATATTACTTCTATGAAGGGGAATGCATTATCAGATTTTCGATCTCAAAAATTAGGGTTCATCTTTCAAGATTTTAACTTACTAGAAAATTTATCAATTTATGAAAATATTGCTTTACCACTTTCTCTGCAAGGTGTACCTTCAAGTGAGATTACTGGAAAGGTAAATGAGGTGGCGAAGAAATTAGGGATTACTGAAATTTTAACAAAATATCCAACTGCTGTTTCTGGTGGACAAAAGCAAAGAACAGCGGCAGCACGAGCTTTAGTACATAATCCAGCAATCGTATTAGCAGATGAACCGACAGGAGCGCTTGATAGTAAAAATGCAAAAAGCTTATTAGAAGCGATGCAAGATTTACATGAAAATCACAATGTAAGTATTTTGATGGTTACACACGATGCATTTAGTGCAAGTTATTGTGAGCGTATATTATTTATTCAAGATGGTCTTCTATATAAAGAGTTAAAGCGTCAAGGAACGCGAGAAGATTTCTATCAAGATATATTAGGTGTGCTTGCTCATATGGGCTCAGCTGCAGAGTCTAAGTAGGGGGTGAGACTATGTTATTCAAATTATCACGTCATAGTATGAAAAAAATGTTAAAAGATTATATGGTTTTACTTATCGGTCTCGTTATTAGCATTAGTATTTTCTACATGTTCCAAACGATGGCGATGAATAGTGAATTTACGAAAGATAATAGTCTCATTAGTAGTATTAGACTCGTATTTTGGGTAGGTGCCATACTATTATCTTTCATTACTGTATTTTATATTATATATGCCAATTCTTTCTTACTCACATTAAGAAGAAAAGAACTCGGTATGTACATGATGCTCGGAGCGAAAAAGAAAAAAGTAGCACAGTTATTATTTATTGAAACATTCGGTATGGGTATTGTTAGTATTATTATAGGAATTTTAGTAGGGATGTTACTTGCAAGTGTAGCAGGAAATTTTTTAATGAATGGTATGGAAATTTCAGCAAAAGGTAGTTATTCATCTGTATATACACCAGCAATCTTAGTTACAGCTATTTTCTTCGTAATACTATTTTTTATTACTGGTTTAATGAATAGTATCCGTTTATTACGAAAAACAGAACTAGAATTAATACGTGAAGATGAAACACTAGATGAAGTGAAGAAAAGTAAAACTCGCATTATTATAATGACTGTACTTGGTGTATTATTAGTAAGTACAGGATACTATTTTATGATAAATATAAAAACGTTTGCTGAACTCGGTTTTATAATAGCAACAATCGTTACAACACTTGGAACATATTTTATCTTTAGTTCATTGCTCCCATTTTTTGTGATGAAAATTAAAGGGAATAAAAAACGAAATGAAACGGGCTTAAATAGTTTTACATATGCACAGCTACGTTTCCGAGTGAATAGCTTATCGAGAGTACTAGGTACTGTAGCAATGTTAATTGCATTGGGCGCAGGTGCGATGACTGCAGGTATGGCATTCCAAAAAAATGTAGGTATTATGACAGACTTCTCACGTGTATATGATGTCGTAATTCATGATCCAAATGAACAAGATACAGCTGCATTAAAAGAAATGGAAATTGTTGAAGAAAGCCAGTACAAGTATAAAGTTGATGGAGAAGCGGTTTATTACTTACGTAACGATTTAACTGCGAAACCGCCACTTGTTTCAGACCACTTTGATACAAAAACCTTAAAAGAGCCTGTTCGTAAACGTGTGACTGAACCTTTAACTGAACCAGTATATTCTGCTTTAGAGTCTCCTGAATTAGCAAAATTTCCTCGTATGCCGAGAGATTGGGAAGATGCAATTGTAAGAGAAATACAAATTACACATAATCAATTTAACGGAAAACCTGTAAGAATTGCAGATGAAGCACATTATAAAGGAATTCAAGGAACAGAACACACTGTAACATTAGCAAAAGTAGACGATATGAAAAAATATAAACCGTTGTTGATTGATATAGATAAGAGACAAAAAGAACAAATTGAAAAAGCAACAGGTGCAAAAGTAGACTTATTTACGAAAATGACAATTTATCAATTTATGAACAGCTTCATGAGCGGAACAATGTTTATGGGATTTTTCCTCGGAATTGCATTTTTAGCAATGATGGCAAGTTCCCTTATGTTCAAAATATTAACAGGTGCTTCTCGTGACGTACGACGTTATGAAATGTTACGAAAAATTGGTGTGAGACGTAGTATGTTAACAAAAAGTATATATAAAGAAATTTCATATTTATTTATCTTCCCAGCGGTTATTGGAATTTCCCACGTGTTAGTAGGGCTAAACTTATTTAGCTTCATATTAGTTGACCCGTTTGTAAAAGTGTGGGTGCCAATTGGGATTTTCTTAGTCATTTATTTCATCTATTACTGGATAACTGTTCAACTTTATAAAGGTATGGTAATGCCGAAAGAAGAGGTAGCTAAGTAGTTTATGAAAAGAGTCCTTGTTTGAAAACAAGGGCTTTTTTTCTATATTTGTAATACCAGTGATCAAGTTTTTCTACGATTAATGTATTGAAAATTAAGAAGATATTAAGAGTTTATATAGCGGAATGTTAAGAAGTGTATAGGATATTAATAATGTAGTTTTATAGAATTAAATTGTTATTTTTACAAATTTATAAGAAAGGATGCGTCTTATGAAGAAGATAAAAAAATTAATAACATTTATTGGAGTCATAACTACACTAACACTAATGGTAGCGCTAGTATTTCCTACATGGACCTCGCAAATAAATAGGGAAAATAGTATAAGTACATTAGAGCAAGTAGAGATAAATGGAAGTGGTCATGAAATTATGATACGCGGCAAAGATAAGAACAATCCGGTAATTATTTTTGTACATGGTGGACCAGGTACTTCAGAAATACCATATGCTCAAAAGTATCAAAAATTATTGGAAGAGAAATTCACCGTAGTTAATTATGATCAAAGAGGAAGCGGGAAATCGTATCATTTCTTTGAGGACTATTCAAATCTTACATCAGATCTTCTTGTAGAGGATTTATTAGCTATGACAGAGTATATTTCAAAACGTATGGGAAAAGAAAAGGTAATATTAATTGGTCATTCTTACGGTACATATATCGGAATGCAAGCTGCTAATAAAGCACCTGAAAAATACGAAGTGTATGTTGGGATAGGGCAGATGAGTGATACAGTAGAAAGTGAAATGGATAGTTTAAACTATGTAATTGAACAGGCACAAAATGCTGGGAATACAGATGAAGTTTCCTATTTTAATGGATTGACTGAAAAAATTAAAAATGGCGATACATACACTCCGCGAAATTATGTTGCGAAATATGGTGGAACATCAAGACTCATTGAAAACCCAGATGGTGATAACATCGGAATGTTACTCAGTAATGAATATAACTTGTTTGACGTAATTCGTTATAACGTTGGATTATCAAAATCTCAAACAATCTTATTAGAAAAGGATTTAAAGAATCCATTGCCTACTAAGGTGACGAAACTGAAGCTACCGTTTTATTTCCTTATGGGGAAATATGACTATAACACTTCATCTCATGCAGCAAAAACATATTTTAATACAATTGAAGCAGAGAAAAAAGAATTTATTACTTTTGAAAAATCCGCGCATTATCCGCAATTTGAAGAGAAGGAAAAGTTTTATGAGTGGATGTCCGATACATTTGTAAAATAAATAAAGTGTATCCGAACTATAGAGAATTAAAAAAGTTAGCGAGATATATCATTAAAAAAAGCGAAGTTAAATAAAAAAGACTCTTCTATAAAAAAACAAGAGTCTTTTTTATAATGTTCTCTATATAGAAGGAAAAGATTGGATAATAGTCGAAAAATATAATATAACTTCTGAGAAATGACTAAAATAATACTATTTTGTCGAGAGAAAGGATACGAAGTATGAAAGAAATGTTACAGTTATTTCGCAACAAAGTGTATGCACGTTTTTTTCTAGCGAATATTTTAGAGCGACTCGGTTCTATGATTGCTGGAGTTTCTTTAATGTTTTATTTGCTAGATCAATATGGAAAACAACCAGTTTACGCAACGATGACACAAATTATGATGGCATTACCTGCATTAATCTTTTTTTTATTAGTAGGGACAGTAGTGGATCGTTTTGATAGACAGCGTATTTGTACGGTAAGTAACATATGCTGTTCGTTCTGTAATATTGGAATTCTAATTTCGCTTTATTACGGGATGATTATACTTGTCTTCATATTTTTATTTTTGGAAAATGCATGTATACAATTTTTCTCTCCATCAGAACAGTCGATGATACAGGGTGTAGTTGAATCAGACCAATACGGTGCAGCAGCAGGTGTGAATCAAATGGTAAATAGTTTGTATGCTTTGTTTGGTGTAGGAATTGCAACGATGGTGTACTGGACTTTTGGAATTTACGGGAGCATTTTAGTAAATACGCTCACTTTTATTATGAGTGGTATTTTAATTCAAACGATCTCCATTCCAGAAAAAGTTCGTTTACCAAACGGTATAACAAAATGGAAAGAAGTTAATTTGAAGATGTTAATAACAGAGTTTCAAGGAGGGATCAAGTATATATATCGAAATGAAACTTTAAAAAAATTACTTTTAGGATTTATCGTGTTTGGACTATTAAATGGTATTTTAAGCGTATCCACAACTTACATATTAAAATATAAATTAGCACCAGCAACGTATGAAAGTTTAGCGATGGTGGGCGGTGCAGTTGGAGGGATTTCATTACTAATTGGAAGTATAGTAGCAACAAGTGTAGGTAAGAAATATGCACCCAAACCTATTATTGTATTTGGTATGGCGGGCTCAGGGATCTTTTTCGGTATGTGTTACTTTGTAAACCACGTATGGTCTTTTTACGTATGTATCGCTTTTGCGACATTCTTTTTACCGTTTATTAATGTTGCAATCATGGGCTGGATGTATGAAATTGTAGAAGAGTCATTCATGGGGCGTGTACAAAGCTTACTTAGTCCATTAACGACAGGATTCCAGCTTTTATCTCTCGGTGCGATAGCAATGTTATTCCCAAAATGGATTCGTGCAGATACATTGTATATTATTTTATTTGGTTTATTATTATTTGTTACATGTTTATATCAAGCTATTCTACCTAGTGGGCAAAAGCGAGTACATGCTGTAGCTGAAGAGATGTGATATATTTAGTTTTTGTTTCTGAATATTCTATCGAACGGTAAGGGGAAATCGTTATGTTGATGAGAATGGTTAAGTGGTGTGGGATTACTTGTTTACAACTAGTAGCTGCAATTTTATGTATAATCTGCCTAGGAGCGCTACCGCGTTTATTTAAGGGATTACAAATTGATTTAATCGGTTTTTGGAACACGATTGTATTTCTTGGAGGGAAGTTACTTCAACCGGGTGAAATTACATATGGATTTCGGGATTCAAGAAAATTATTTCCGCAAATATGGATTCATTATATTGAAACGATGATTGTATTTCTATCAGCTTTTTTACTATCTTTGCTTATAGCGTATATACTTGTTGTTTGGGTATTACAGCGTTCTCATATGAAACAGAAAATGTGGAACGGGATTTTTCTTACGCTTGAGAGTATACCAGATATATTACTTATTTTATTATCGCAACTTCTTGTCGTAATTATGTTTCAAAAAACAGGATTTATGCCGATCAAACTGGCTGGATTAGGGGAAGAAAGGATACGTTTGTTACCAATTATATGTCTTACAATACCAACAACATTATTGTTTATTAAACTGTTGTTATTACGGTTTAAAGAAGAATTAGAGAAAGATTATAGTTTGTTTGCTAAGAGTAAAGGGCTAAGCTTACGGTATATTTTGACACATCATATTTCAAGAAATGTTTTATTAACGACAATTTATTACGCGAAAACAAATATTTTATTTATGCTTTCCAATTTATATATTATCGAATGGATTTTCAATACATATGGTATGTTTGTTTTTGTAAAAGAAAATTCGAAATTAGAAATATTTACGGTGAGTCTAGTAATATTATACGTACCGCTTTTTATACTATTTCGTTTATTACATACGTTCTTACAAAATGTTATAAAGGAGCGTGTGTAATATGTGGCAAGTTGTAAAAAGAGATGTGAGATTTTGGATAGGTACTACTTTTTTGAGTGTGCTAATGATTGTTAGTATTGGATATACGTTGTTTTTTGATGGGAATATTCGCGAACTTACGATGATGTATAACGAAAAAGGAGAATTAGAAGCAGCTCCATTTGCACCATCAAGTAAATTTTGGTTTGGAAGTGATGTGAAAGGTCGTGACCTTGTTCAATTAATAATAGAAGGTGCAAAATGGACAGTTGGAGCGAGTATAATTATAGCGATTTTACGAGTTATAGTTGGAGGGGGAATTGGTTTACTTCTTGGTATGTATGGTAAACGTTCTTTTCCAGTTATTTCATCCTTTTTTGATCCTTTTAGTATTGTACCGATGGTTATGATTTCTTATTTTATGTTAAATGAAGTATTAACGTTTGATAGTGGAGCAGAAGTTGTGCCGTTGTATTTGCGGGTAGCATTTCAAATTATAGTTCTTGTATGTCTTGCTGTACCAACAGTGATGTTGTATGTAGCGCAAGAAGTAAAACGTATTAAGAAAGAAGAATTTATGTTGGCAGCTACTGTGCTCGGCGGGAGTAAGTGGCAGAGGTTGAAGCGCCATATATGGCCGCATATGTTACCATCATTTCTTTTATTAGTAGCTCAACAATTTGTAAGTGTACTATTACTTCTTTTACATCTTGGATTACTTAAGTTGTTTTTTGGTGGAACGATATTATTTGGATTAGATGCAGATAGTGTAACAAAGGAATGGACAGGTCTAATTGGTCAAAATTTCCGTCACTTAACTACTCATACATGGATTGTACTTATACCGATTGCTTTTTACAGTATGACAATTCTCGCAGGAAATCTAGTTAGTAATAGTATGCAAGATGCGATTAAACTAGGAAATGTAAGAATGCCTAGGAGTAAGGATAAAGAAGTAAAGGAAGAGAAACAAGTACAATCTACTGTGAATGATTTTTCTTTCTATAGAGATATACAAAAATAAAAAAGATAGCTGAAGACAAATCGTTTTCAGCTATCTTTTTTGTTTATAGTGGAGGTAAATCAATCTTACCTTCTTCAAATAATTCTTTTATCATATGCTTCGTATAACCAGCTGCTTGACCAAATGTGATTTTTGCTGGCATTGGTGCTTCATTAGCATCTACAACTACATCGATAATACATGGTCTACTTTGTTTTACCGCACTTTCGAAAGCAGGAAGTAGTTCATCTAAATTTTCAACGCGGTATCCAATACCTCCGCACGCCTCCGCGTATTTTGCAAAATCAGGGTTTGTTAAGTCTGTACCAAATTCGATATTCCCCATAACTTCTTGTTCGAATTTGATCATGGCGATTTTATTATTGTTTAAAACGACGACAACGATTGGTAGTTTATATTTAACAGCTGTTACGAAATCGTTCATTGTCATTCCAAAACCACCGTCTCCACAAACCGCAAATACTTGTTTATCCGGGAAAGCAATTTTTCCAGCGAGTGCACCAGGTAAACCGCAGCCAAGAGTTGCAAGCCAGCTAGAAATGATAAATTGTTGATTTGTCATACGGAAGTGCCTTGCTGTCCATACTGTTACATTTCCGACATCGACTGATAATATTGCGTCATCTTGAGCTACGTGTTGCAGTGCATGCATAACGCGTTGTGGCTTAATAGGAGTAGAAGAATCGTCTTCTTGATTGTGTAATTTTTCTTCCCACTTTTTCATCATTTCTTGATGATGCTCTAAGAAGGAATGGTCCTCATGTTTTTCTACATTTTCAAGTAACCATTTTAATGTTTTATCAGCATCACCAGCTAAGCCGATATCTGTTACATACCGTTTTCCGATTTGGGCCGGATCGGTATCGATATGGAGTGTTTTTGCTTTTTCAGGTAAGAAACCAGTGAACGGATAGGAAGTACCAACCATAATTAAAGTATCTGCATGTTTCATTGCTTCATAAGAAGGTTTCGTGCCAATTAATCCTAATCCACCAATACAAAGAGGGTGTTCATCAGGAATAATTCCTTTAGCTGGCAATGTAAGTACGATTGGAGCACCAATATGTTCTGCCAATGCAAGTAAAGATTCTCTCGCATGTTTCGTACCTTTTCCAGCTAAAATCACAGGCTTTTTCGCTTCATTTATTGCGAGTTTCGCTGCATCTAAATCTTCTTTTTGCGGAAATAATTCAGGTAAAGTAAAAGAAGTGTTTGTAACACGAGCACCATTTTTTACTTCAAATTTTGGAACATCATCTGGAATCGTAAGAACAGATACACCTTTTTTCGTATAAGCCATTCGAATTGCTTGATTCACGACAGCTGGTAGTTGTTCTGCTGACATAATGCGCTGATTATAAACCGCGACATCATCGAACATTCTTTCCAAGTTTACTTCTTGGAAAAAATCCGTTCCGAGTAAATCAGTTTCTACTTGACCTGAAATTGCTAGCACAGGAGCCTTATCGAGTTTCGCATCATATAAACCATTTAATAAATGAATAGCTCCAGGTCCTGCAATTGCCATACAAACACCAAGTTTCCCTGTTAATTTCGCATAAGCAGCAGCTGCTAATGCGCCAGCCTCTTCGTGGCGAACTTGAATAAATTTGATTTTATCTTGTTTTTTTCTTAAAGCTTCAATAATAGAGTTGATAGAATCTCCAGGCATTCCGTATATGTGTTCTACTCCCCAGTCAATTAACAAATCAACTAGTGCTTCACCGGCCGTTTTCCCAAACATAATTGTTCCTCCTTATAGTAGGTAGATAACATTATGTTTTGGAGAAACAGGAAAAATATACAAATGATTATATTTTTAACTTTAATGATGGCCAGTAAATAGTGTAAATACTGTTATTAATAAAAATCCACTAGTTGCCCACATTAAAAATGTAAGGAAAGAAAGCTGTTTCTTTGCCTTCCAAAGCATTTCATGAATTGTAACATAGCCAAGGGAACCGATAGCACTCCCCATAATGAGTCCTTGTAAATGAAGCGCTTTTCCTTCCATTAAGATACCAAAAACCGTACCGGTACCGAGAATAAGAGAAAGTAATAAAGTTGTTAATAAAAATGAAATATATTTATGTTTTGTAAAGAGAAAGGGGATGATTAATGCTAAGCCTTCAGGAATATGGTGAACGACGATCGCTATTAAAAAAGGTATGGCAGAGTCAGCATGATTAATAAAAGCAGTACCTAAAGCAAAGCCACTCGGCAAATTATGAATAAATATAGCAAAAGAAAGAAAAAGGAAAGTTTGCCATGCTTGTTGATTTTTTTTATGTATGGTTGGATGGTGACAATAGTTATCTAATAAGCTCATAACTAAAATACCAATAGCTATACCAAGTATAGGCCCAATTATTTCATAGCTTGCAAATGTTTCAGGAATAATTTCAAGGGATAAAAGACCAAGCAAAATTCCACCACATAATGCATATAAGCGATGCATTTTTTCTTCAATTAGCTGGCGCGTAGCAATGCCAACAGCACCGCCTAATAATAAGCCACCAAATGAAAAAAATGTAACTATCATAGGAATCCATAATCGTTCCATCGTATCACACTCCGATTCTTCCACCTTATTTTTAGCTTACGAAAAGGAAAGTTAGATTAGTCCAAGTAATTATGTTTGATTATAGAGAAAAAACTAATAATTCGTTATAATTTATATATTAAATTTAAGTGTAAATATGAAATGAGGAAGAATTTTGCAATCAAAATGGAGTTTATCTGAATACGAAAATCCAAAACGATATGATATTGAAAATAAAAGTTTGTCAGATTTTCCGTTCTTACTATCATGGGCACAAAAACTACATATACAAAATGAATGGATTCTAGATATTGCTTGTGGAACAGGAAGAATTACAATTCCATTTATAGAAAACGGATATCAAATGATCGGTGTAGATATACATAAAGGAATGCTTGCTGAAGCGAAGAGAAAAACTATGGATTGTAAGAAGGTAAAATGGTTACAACAAGACTGCTTACAATTGAACATTGAAGATACCATTTCGCTAGCATTTATGGTGGGGCATGGATTCCAGCATTTCCTTACAAATATTCATCAAAATCAATTATTAACATCTATTCATCATGTGTTAGCTGAGAATGGTATATTCATATTCGATACACGTTTCCCTTCAAAAGAAGAATTAATACAGCCATCTGCAGAAGAATATTGGACAACTATTAGTGATGAAAAGGGAAGAAAATGTGATTTATATACTGAAATGATATACGATTCAATTCAGCAAATACAGCATTACATAACAACAAGAAGGTTTTATGAGGACGATGTACTAGTAGAAGAACTGAAAACAACGATAGATCTTCGCTATACATACCCGCAGGAGTTAGAAAGATTATTAGTAGCGAATGGTTTTGAATTATTACATATATATAATGATTGGGAAGGCAATGAGTTAGGGGGAGATTGCTATTCTATGGTAGTAGTTTGCCGGAAGAAAAAATAGTATTATTTTAAAAGTATGAGTGTAAAAAGCCTTTAAGGAGAGAAAAAGATGTCTTGGTACTTAGATAATGTTTATGAAATAAATAAAGAAGCGCCCTATACATTCTATCTTCCTAGCTCAGAAGTGTTGGAGAAATTAAAGATTGGAGATTTGGTAAAGCTAATTTTTGTATCTAAAAATGAGGAAGAAGATGGATTTAATGGTGAAAGAATGTGGGTTGAAATCATTGAAAGAAATGAGAAGAAGTTTGTAGGGGAACTGAGCAATGAACCATATCGCTTAGATTTAAAAATAGGTGATAAAATTTCATTTGGAATTGAAAATATATGTGATACGGAATATAACGACCCATCTTCAAAAGATTGGGATTTTTATTTTGATACGAAGGTAATTGTTAGTAATGATGTACTTGAAAGAAGAGAATTTAACTTTATGCTTAAGGAGGATTCGAGAGAAGAAGGCGACTCTGGTTGGTCAATTTTAAGTGGCTATGAAAGTGATGACTATGTGAATGATCCTAAAAACTTTCAAATTATTTCAATTGGAGTCATATTGAATATAGATGATACTATTTTGAAATTTCTTGAGGAACCACCATTATGTGCATATGAAAGAAATGATGAAGGTAGATTCTATAAAATTGAAGACTACGATTGGGATGCATATTTAAATGGATAGAAAAATTTACTATGTTTTAAAGAAAAGTATATTTTGTTTCGGAATCGTATTTATGTTTTTATTAAGCGGATGTATTAGTTTTGGTAAAGAAACTACAGGATACTATATACTTAATTCCTGAAGAGTACGAAGGGGATTTGATTGTTGTGTACAACGTACCTGGTGCTAAGTTGTTACCGAAGGAAGAGGAGTTTAGTATTGTCACTTTTGCAGCCGACGGGACTGCTTTGACATCTACAAAAAATATGAAATATGGCACGGTAAACGATTTATATTACACAGTAAATAAAGAAGGTCAGCGTACAAAAATTGATTCGAGCTGTATACACTTTGCTTCAACTGGAAGTAGAAGCGAAAATTCGTGGGAATTTCCAGTTGCAAACTTAGAAGTAACTCGTACAGCATGTTCTCAAAAATTTTCAGCAAATGGCAGAGAGGTACCAGAGAATCAAGAACATCCTGCTGAAAAGAAGATGAGAGATTTAATGCAGCATGTACAAGAACAGTATATGAATAAAGTGAAATAGTTATTATGTTAGATTGCAGAAATTTAAAGTGGTGGAAATTGAAGAGAGTAGTAGTAAATGGAGGGTTTTGTAATGCAACAAATTGAAAAAATAGGAAACTCATTTTGGTATATGACACCAGTTTCTGAAACAGATAGACCTATATTAGGAATGGTCGTTGGAAAAGAAAAAACGTTAATGATCGATGGAGGGAATTCAGAGGAACATGCACAATTATTTTTAGAAATGTTAAAAGAAAAAAATGTATCGAATCCTGATTTTGTAGCACTAACGCATTGGCATTGGGATCATATTTTTGGATTATCTGTATTACAGAATGCATTAACTATTTCGCACGCTGAAACGAAAAAAGAAATGCAGTCAATAGTATCTTATGAATGGACAGATGAAGCGTTGGATGCACGCGTGAAAGAGGGTACTGAAATTGCATTTTGTGCGGATTGCATAAAAAAAGAGTTTGAAGAAAAAGCGAGAAATATTAAAATTATTCTTCCAACCTTAACGTTCCAGGATCAAATTGAATTAGACCTTGGTGGAGTGACATGTGTGTTAAAACATGTGGGCGGAGATCATGCACATGATTCAGTTGTTATTTACGTGAAAGAAGAAAAGATATTATTTTTAGGAGACTGTATATATGTAGATATCTTTTCTTCAAAGTGGAACTATACGACGAAAAGAACGTTTGCATTAATAGATGAATTAGAAAAATTTGATGCTGAAACCTATATCCTTTCTCATGGGACAGCTATAAATCGGGATGAGTTTTTACAAGAAATGCGTTTACTAAAAACAGTAGGAACTTATACTGAAATACATAAAGGCGATGAAGGGAAGATAAAGGAAGCGTATAAACGAGACATAGATAGAGAATTAAATGAAGATGAATTAGAAACAATAACGTTTTTTGTAAATGGTTATGAAATGAATAATCTGTAAAATACAAATCTAATCAAATAGCATTAAATTATACAAAAAGAGTATTGAGAGTAAGTGCAATACTCTTTTTGAAATTAAATTTGAAGTTATGAAAAGTCATCAATAATCTCGACTACTTCAATTTCGCCATTAATGAGTAGCTCAGGGAGTTCGTTATTCACATTTCCTTTCCAATATTCTCTAGCTTGTTCCATTTTTTGAGAAAAAGGAATAGCATCTTCTTTCGGTAAAAGATTCCCGTCACCTTCAAAAGAATTTCCGATTACTCGTAGTTTAACAATCTGCAAAACTTCTCGATTGTAAGAATCAAATAACGCTTTCCATTTCAAAGCATCTTCATAGCTTTTAGCAGCATATAAACAAGACAATCTTGACGGATAATTAGGATATTCTTGCAGTCTAATCATTTCCACAATCGTTTCTCTAATGGCTCTAATTGTTTGATCCATGTAATTCATAACTACTGTAGCATTTTCATTCTTTATATGTAATTCTTCATTTGTATAATGCTCTTTTAAAATTTGCATAGAATCTTTACCACTAGAATTTAAATGTTCTCTTTCAAAAAAGAAGTGGAATAGGGTATTTGTTTGATTTTTATTAAATTGAATGATCTGTCCGATCTTCATTTTCTTCCTTGTTACGATATGATATACGAAAAATCCTTGTTCATTCATGGTTCTCCTCCTAGTAGTAATGTTTCAATGTAGTAGTTCAACATTGAAATATATAAAACCTTTATAAGTAAAATTGAGAATTTGGGATGAAAGTAAAGGAAAAATGTGAAAGCGTTTTAAATTTGTTCACAAAATGTTCACTTACGAAGGGGTTTCCAATATCGATATAATGACAAAGACTCAAAGAGAAAGGATGATGAATTTTGCCAACAACAAGAAAGGAAAACCTCCAATTTGGTATGATGATGTGCCTTGGGATGGTTATCGTAATGACGTTTTACAATTTACTAATGAATGGATCAGGAGGGCCAATTCATATTAAGGAGATCGCATTAGAACTATTAATCGGATTCATTATTGCACTATTAATTGAAATGTGTATCGTTGGACCTTGTGCGAAAAAAATTGTATTCATGTTACCGTTTGATAAATCGAAGAAAATAAATATTATTATTGCAATGGCGACAGCAATGGTAATTGGAATGGTGTTCTTTATGTCATTTTTCGGTATGGCTATGATGTATTTACATAATGGACTACATGGTGACTCATTCGTTTCAATGTATTTCTCAATTTTTATTAAAAACTTTATGATGGCGTATCCGTTGCAATTAATTATTATGGGGCCACTTGTGCGTTTCTTATTTGCAAAGTTTGTTTTAAAGAATAAAGTTGTAAAAGTAGTGTGAAATGATTCCTATTATTCGATTATAAAAATTTAATAATATTAATATGCTCTGTGGCATGCAAAAAGAGGGTTGCAAATGCAACCTTCTTTTTACGTTTCTATAAGCTATACCGTGCCAAGGAATATAATATATATAAGAATATGTGCATTGATAGGATTATTGTTTGGATTGAACCAAATCAAAAAAGGATTGTACGTTTTGAGGGCTTGAAAAATTGTCAAATACAATAAAATCGTCTCCATGGTTCATAGTTATTTTTTTGATAAAGGGGATCGCAGACATCTCTAATACAACTCCATCCGTATGACTGAAATCTTCTATTTCAGTGTATTCGAATTCCCATTTTAGCCCTTTTCCAAACATGGCATCAGAGCAGAACAATAATTTTTTATTTGTAGCAGCTAAAATACCAGATCTGCTCATATAACCAAAATGTATTACGCAGTAGAGAGTAGAAAGAATATCTTCCTCACTGTTTAAGTGTTCTTTTATTGTTCTTAGATTCGCCTTCATGATCATGCCTCCTTATTGTTGAAAGTAAAGTGTAAAGTTTTCGTATCTATTTTATCATATATTAATCTTTTTTGATTTTACATCCTATAATCAAAAAATCCCTTTAGAATGGAAATATGTAGTGCTGATTTTTATGTAAGGAATGAAAAGAGAGGGAAGCCTTCTAGTTTTTGTACAATAAAAAGTAAGGAGTAGTGGTGTATGTGTGTGTACCATAATGCAAAGATATTTTAGTTAGAAGCGATGAAGTTCGCGGAACATGTTACAAAGAAAATTAGCTCAGCCTTTCTATGACAAATTCGTTGGTAGTTATAAGGAACTTTGAACTAAGAAAAGCGCCCACTCAATTAAGCTCGTTAAGAGGTACTAAGTGGGGGAGTCGACTATATAAGGTATTAATATGTTACTTCTCAAACCGCAAATGAACAAACTTCAACATCTTTATTAAGTTTACAATTCGTATCATTATACGCGTACTTCCATCCCAACCTTTATTTGTAGGTATATTTTTAAAGAAAGGGGAGCAGCTTAATACTTTTATGTTTGGAGACCATTTTTCTAATGTCTTTGGATTATTTATATAAAAATACATTAGAGCGCCATTATTACCAGATTTTTTTACTGTAGCATTTGAAAGATTTAGGGCAAATTTTGATTCAGCGTCAAAGTATAACTCGCCTCCAGGAAAACGTTTTGACATAGCGACTACAATCTTTTTTAAATCTTCTTCTTTAAAGTAATAAAACACGCCTGCTGATATGAACAGAATACCGTCATTTGGATCATATTTTATATCGTCAAACCAAGAAGTATCAAAAAATGATTTAGCTATACTAGTATTCCTCGATGTATCTTCAATTAAAGTTTTGCGAAAGGAAATGGCATCGGGCAAATCTAGATTATACCAATGTATCGTTCCATTATCAATTCTAGAAAAAGTAGTGTCTAGTCCGGAACCGATATTTACTATAGTAGCATTAGGGTGTTTTGTTATGAATTGTTTTATCGTATCGTCAATTTTTCGTGCACGGGTAATGTAAGTAATACATCCGTATTCGCCAAATGTATTTTCTATTGTTGAAAAGTCAAAATCAAATTCTTTAATAATTCGAATTGCTTCTGTATCATCTAAAATATTCTTATTTTTCTCACTACCATATGCCCTTCCCCATAGTGGAATAAGCATCGTACCTTGTACGGATTGTAAATCTAATTCTTTAACCATGAAACATCCTCCGTTTAGTAATAAACAATATATTTAGTTGTTATTTAACATTTTTGAGAGCATTGTATTTGTTTTATATAGTCCGTAAGTTAAATCCCGCTGATCTTCTTCACTTAGTTTTTCAAGATTGTGAGTGAAATTATTATATATTTGTTTCCATCTCTCATAATGTACTTTTTTAGCTTTTTCTGTCAGAGAAATTAATATGGCTCTTTTGTCTACCGTATCTTGCTTTCTTACAATGTATCCGTTTTGTTCTAAGTTACGTACTGTTACACTTAATTGCTGTTTAGGTATGTTTAAATAACTAGCAATCATTTTTAAATTTACAGGCACCTTTTGCTGGGCGATATACTCTACTACGTGTTGCTCTAAATGTGTAAATTCAGAGGATTTCTCCGATAGTAATTTGAAAGTACCCGACATATTTAATAATAAATTCATGTATTCATTTAATAATTCATTTTGGGTCATTGTTTCACTTCCTTTATGCATTTAGTAAATATTTTATTACTATTTTTATTGTTAATCAAGCATTTCAATTAATAATAGTAAACGTTTTTTTACTATAATTCGTTTTTGAAACTAAATGAATTAAAATAAAAGAGCATAAGGGATGCTTTTAGGGGAGAAGAATATAAACGGAAACAAAATATTACTAAATACATATAACTAATGAATTCAATGTCTTTTTTAGTTATTATGTTGTAAATCATTTTATGATAAAATCTTTTACATAATTTAATAAAGGGGTAGTATTCTATGGGTTATTTTTCAAATGGTTTATTAGTTTTGTTTGTGCTAATCGTATGCAGTTGTATAATTTTTGGTTAATAATATAATGAGAGTCTTATATAAAGGAAGTTATCTCTAGTGAGATAACTTCTTTTTATTTTATATTGAGAAGGAATTCTATCTTTCTTATTGAAGTTTGTTCTAGTTATTTTCACGTCAATCGCAATTTTCATAAGGGGAATTTTATGGAACATTAACAAACTATAGAATAGGGAGTATTTACATGGAAAATAGTATACGCTACACAAGTGAACATCCTACAGATTTTAATGGATTATTAGCCTTATACGAATCTTTAGGATGGAATTCTCTTAAATTAACGGTGGATGAATTGGAACAAATGTGTAGACAAAGTTGGTATGCGATATATGCTTTTGATGATAAGAAGCTAGTAGGGATGGGGCGTATTATATCAGATGGTGTAATAACAGGCATTATTTGTGGTGTTTGTGTATTGCCAGAGTATCAGTCCATTGGTATTGGAAAAGAAATAGTAGAACGATTAATCCATCACTGCGAACAAAACAAGGTTATTCCTCAACTTATGTGTGTGGAAAAGTTGCAATCTTATTATGAATCTATAGGGTTTCAGGCATTTTCTGTTGGAATGAAAAAACATATTATAAGATAGTAGAGCTTTATATTTCCAGTTTACTCGTACATATTTTCACACTTCAGGATAAAGGAGAGTTGCTATATGGAGATTGCAAAAGGGGTAGAAATGTTACAACTTGAGTTTCAAGAATTTATAATTCACCCAATTCTTTTATGGGATGATGAAATGGCAGTTTTAATAGATACTGGTTTCCCTGGACAATTTGAAGATATTCAAGTAGAGATGGAGAGAGTTGGGGTATCTTTTGATAAGCTAAAAGTTGTGATTTTAACGCATCAGGATATAGATCATATAGGTAGCCTTCCTGAATTATTGGAGAAAGGTGTAAGCGATATTAAAGTTTATGCACACGAGCTAGATAAACCATATATTGAAGGGGAGTTTCCTTTATTGAAGGATGGACAAATAAAGAGTCCACCAAGTGGAAAAGTAAGTGATACTGTGATTGACGGGCAAGAACTTCCATATTGCGGTGGGATACTAATTCTACATACTCCAGGGCATACTCCGGGGCATATTAGTTTATATTTGAAACAAAGTAAAACTCTTATTGCAGGAGACTCGCTGTATAGTGTGAATGGAAAGTTAGGAGGAATTCACGCCCCAACAACTTTAAATATTAAAGAAGCGCAGCAGTCTTTGAAGAAGTATTTAAATTTAGATATTGAATCTGTAGTTTGTTATCATGGTGGATTAAGTAAGGGAAATATAAATATTCAAATTCAAAAGTTGTAAAGGTAGGAAGTGAAATTTTTTTGTT
Organism: Bacillus sp. (in: firmicutes); assembly: GCF_031983925.1. Classification (NCBI taxonomy): domain Bacteria; kingdom Bacillati; phylum Bacillota; class Bacilli; order Caryophanales; family Bacillaceae; genus Bacillus; species Bacillus sp. (in: firmicutes). The sequence goes on from NZ_DALYZR010000001.1 coordinate 960,562, forward strand.
AAATAGTGCTAAAATATAATTTAATTACGAGTATATAAATAATAAAAAAACATGTTTGAATTTTTTAAACATGTTTTTTTATTAAATGGAATCTATTCATATTAACGGCCTAATCCGTTCCAATAAAAAGAAACAATTTCTTGTGCTAATTCATCTATATTTGTAAGAATAGGATTGTGATTCTCATCTTTAAAATTCCCAATTGATAATAAAGATACGAATGCATGAGCCACAAACTTAGCGTTCCCTTTTGGGATTTCTCCAATTTGCATCGCGTTATCGAGTGCTTTTTCTAATACTTCATACATGTTGTCTTCAGCATGTTTTAATTGTTTCAATTGTTCTTCAGATAAAGATAGTTTTGCATCTTTCATAAAATTCTTCATATCAATATCCATCGTTGCGTGTAAGTATACTTTAGCAAAGTCCAATAATCTTTCTTTTAAAGTCTTATTTGTAGAAAGGATTTGAAACATATTCTCGCGTATACGTACCATCATTTGAATCATAGTAGCAGTAAATAAATCTGCTTTTGTTGAATAGTAATAGTAGACGGTTGCTTTCGTAACACCACAAACTTTTGCGACTTCATCCATGGAAACGACTTGATAATTTTGAGTAAGAAATAGCCGAGTTGCCACTTCCAAAATGGTTTCTTTTGTAGATTTTGTATTTTTATTTTGACGAGGCCTTCCAAGAGGACGTTGTTTTTGTTCCAAATCTATTCGCTCCTGACATGTATTGTTAAGATAATTATAACACAAATTTTTATTCATTCTTGATTAATTAACCGACCAGTATATATAATTAATAGTGGAAGAGAAAAGGAAGGTGGGTTTTATGAAAAAGCACCGGTTACATATGTTAGGGAGGTTTGTAGCAGGGAAGCATACACAATGGATAACTTTATCGGTATGGATTTTTATTACATTAGTACTTTCATTTACGTTACCACAAGTAAACAATACGAAAGAACCGAATCCGAAAAATTTACCTGAAACAGCTATGTCGCAGCAAGCGGAAGCACTTATGAAAAAAGAGTTTCCGAATAATGCAGGGAATCCTTTATTAGTAGTATGGTATAGAGATGGTGGATTACAGTCGCAGGATTATAAACTCATACAAGACGTTTATAAAGAGTTAAAAGCTAGTCCTTTAAAGGAACAATCAACGTTACCACCATTTGATACAATCCCGGAACAAGCATTATCAAAAAGTGCATCAAAAGATGGTACATCATTTGTTACACCAGTATTCTTTAACAAGTCAGCTGGAACAGATATATTAAAAGGAAATCTTGATGATTTAAGAAAGATAGTGAATAGTAAGGTGGATGTAGATCCATTTAAACAAAAAATAAGTGATTCTGGATTACATGTTCGATTATCTGGACCAGTAGGCATTCAAACAGATGCAGTTAGTTTATTTAGTCAAGCAGATGTAAAATTATTAGTTGCTACTGTATTACTCGTATTAGTCCTATTAATTTTGCTATACCGTTCACCAATTTTAGCAATTTTACCTTTACTTGTTGTTGGCTTTGCATACGGTATTATTAGTCCTACACTCGGTTTTTTAGCTGATCACGGATGGATTAAAGTCGATGCCCAAGCGATATCAATCATGACAGTGTTATTGTTTGGTGCTGGAACGGACTATTGCTTATTTTTAATTTCGAGATATCGGGAGTACTTGTTAGAAGAAGAAAGCAAATATAAGGCGTTGCAACTTGCAATTAAAGCTTCTGGCGGGGCAATAATAATGAGTGCATTAACTGTTGTACTTGGATTAGGAACATTATTACTTGCTCATTATGGTGCCTTTCATCGGTTTGCAGTGCCATTTAGTGTAGCTGTATTCATAATGGGAATTGCTGCTTTAACAATTTTACCAGCGTTATTATTAATTTTCGGTAGAGCTGCATTCTTCCCGTTTGTACCGAGAACAACTTCGATGAATGAGGAATTAGCAAGAAGGAAAAAGAAAGTAGTAAAAGTTAAAAAATCAAAAGGTGCCTTTAGTAAAAAACTTGGAGATGTTGTAGTACGTAGACCGTGGACAATCATTATGCTTACTGTATTTGTATTAGGTGGATTGGCATCATTTGTACCACGTATTCAATACACGTATGATTTATTAGAATCGTTTCCAAAGGATATGCCTTCACGCGAAGGGTTTACGTTAATTAGTGATCATTTTTCAGCTGGTGAACTAGCGCCAGTAAAAGTTGTTGTTGATACGAAAGGAAAAGAGCTTCCTATGAAACAAGAACTAGAGAAATTCTCTTTCGTAAAAACAGTTAAAGAGCCAAAAGATGGGAAAGAAAATAAGCAAATTAAAATGTATGAGGTTTCTTTAGCTGAAAATCCATACTCAATTGAAGCGTTAGATCAAATCCCTAAATTGAAAATCCATGTAGAAAAAGTATTAAAAGATGCTGGGGTTACCAAAGCTGAAGATCAACTATGGATTGGCGGAGAAACAGCTTCATTATATGATACAAAGCAAATTACAGAACGTGATGAAGCGGTTATTATTCCAGTAATGATTAGTATTATAGCTTTATTATTACTTGTTTACTTACGATCAATTGTCGCGATGATTTATTTAATTGTAACAGTTGTTTTATCATTTTTCTCTGCATTAGGAGCAGGATGGATATTACTTCACTTCGGTATGGGAGCACCGGCCATTCAAGGCGCAATACCTTTATACGCATTTGTATTTCTAGTTGCTTTAGGTGAAGATTATAATATCTTTATGGTTTCAGAAATATGGAAAAACAGAAAGACACAAAATCATTTGGCTGCAGTAAAAAATGGGGTTATACAAACAGGTAGTGTCATTACATCAGCAGGTTTAATTTTAGCAGGAACTTTTGCGGTATTAGGTACACTTCCAATTCAAGTTCTTGTTCAATTTGGTATTGTAACTGCAATTGGTGTATTACTAGATACGTTTATTGTAAGACCATTACTTGTACCAGCAATTACAGTTGTTTTAGGTCGCTTTGCTTTTTGGCCAGGGAAACTTTCGAGAAAGAGTGAAGAGATACAAAAAGTGGATGCATAGTTGAAAAAGCCAAGGATATTTTCCTGGGCTTTTTTCAATGTAATTAATTTTTTGAAGTTAAATCATCAGATGTAGTATGATCAGCATCTTCAATAGCAGTTTCTGGCATTCCATATAAGCCGTTCATTGCTTGTTCTTCGATATTAAGATTTGCAGTATTATTATTTTGAATAGGTGTAGCGTTTTCGGTAACATTTTCTTTTTTATTTACATTTTTGTTATTCATGTATGAATCCTCCAAATTTCATTTGATTTATTTATAGTATGTGGATAGGTTTCCATAAATATGTGAATGGATTCTTATAGATGTTATATAATTAAATAAACAATTAGTGTGAAATGTAAACTGTTAGGAGTGAACAATTATGGTGAAAGCAAGGAAATTAGCCTTCTAAAATAAAAAGAAAATTTTAGGAGGCTATTAAAATGAAGTTTCATGTAATTGACAGAGAAAAATGGAATAGAAAGCAGTATTTTGAACATTATCTAAAGTTGAAATGTACATTTAGTATGACTGTGCATGTTGATATCACAAGGTTATTAAAGGAATTACATCAAAAGGGAATAAAATTTTATCCCGTTTTTATATACTTAATTTCTAAAGTAGTAAATAATCATAAAGAATTTCGAACATCTTTTAATGAGGAAGGAGCTTTAGGATATTGGGAGGAAATGATCCCAAGTTATACAATCTTCCATAAAGATGATAAATCTTTTTCAAGTATATGGACGGATTATTCTAGTGATTTTCACATTTTCTATAGAAACTATCAAGAGGATATGAGGTTGTATACTAATGTTCATGGTCTCTTCACGAAAGAAAACATTCCTCCCAATGTTTTTCCGATTTCTAGCATACCTTGGGCTAGTTTTACTGGATTTAATCTAAATATTAATAATGAGGGTGATTTTCTATTACCGATTATAACTTGTGGGAAATATTTTAACGAAGAGAATAAGGTTATGTTACCAGTTTCATTGCAAGTACATCATTCGGTTTGTGATGGGTATCATGCGAGTCGATTCCTAGAGGATTTACAGCAACTAATTAGTAATTGTAACAAATGGCTTAAGTAATTTTTATTTTTTAATGAGAATAAGTTTTGATATTTAATAGATAAAGTAGAAAATAAAAAGAAGAGCATCTGTATATTTTACAGATGTTTTTCTTTTTATACATGTATATTATTTTTTTGGTGGAAAATATAGATGTATTCGTAGTTTAATAGAAGAGAGATTAATAGTTTGAATTTTCTTTATTTTTAAATAAATATAAAAGTTGAATGATTTATCGGTTTTAATAGGAGGGGAAAGTAGAATGGAATTTTTACGTATTGAAAATGATGAGGTTTTAATCAATAATATGGCACAGTTATATTGTAAAGCATTTGAGAAAACAAATTTCAATGAAATAATTGAGCGAATGAAAAGACATGTAGAATATACAGATTTTAAAGGTATAGTAGCAATAAATGATGAAAATGAAGTGGTTGGTTTTACTTATGGTTATCGCTCATTAGAAGGACAGTACTATAATCAATTAATGAGAGAAGCGTTGAATCTAGAGCAAGTAGAAGAGTGGTTACAAGATTGTTTTGAATTTGTAGAGTTAGCAGTTCATCCACAATATCAAAATGAAGGTCTTGGAACAAAATTACATAATGAATTACTAAAAAGGATTTCAAATAGAACGAGTGTTTTAACAACGCAAATAAATAATGAAAAAGCGCGTTCGTTATATGAAAGATTAGAGTGGGTAAATATATTGGAGCCATTCCATCCAAGTAAAAATGATGTTCCATATATAATAATGGGAAAAACATTAAAAACAAAAGTGAATTGATAATTATTTTGTTCGCAAAGGTTATTATCTTGTAATAATAAAGGGGAAAGCAAAAATGACAACAATATTTATAGAAAAAGCTACAATTTTAGATGCAGAAAAGTTAACAGAAATAATGACAAGAACATTTGATGAAGAAGAAAAACGATGGTTATGTGGTCAAGGTGATGTTATTGACTATAACATCCAACCACCAGGGTATTCTTCAGTAGAAATGATGAGATATTCAATCGAAGAATTGGATTGTTACAAAGTGATAATGGATGGAAAAATAATCGGGGGAATTATAGTTACGATCTCAGGTAAATCATATGGCCGAATTGATCGTATTTTTGTAGAGCCTGTTTATCAAGGAAAAGGAATTGGGTCATATGTAATTAAATTAATAGAAGAGGAATATCCGAGCATAAGGATTTGGGATCTCGAAACATCTAGTAGACAACTTAATAATCATCATTTTTATAAAAAGATGGGCTATGAAACTATTTTTAAGTCTGAAGATGAGTATTGTTATGTAAAAAGAATCACTGTAGAGTCAGCTGAAGAGAACCTAATAAAAAATAAAGATATGAAAAATAGCCAATACGAAAACTGTAATCTAGCAAATACAGAGTATTATCAAGTGAATTTAAAAAACAGTTCCTTTGTTGGTAGCAATATGATGAATATGAAGATGAGTAATTGTAATGTGAGACAATCAAATTTTAGAAATATAAATTTTAGAAATTCTTCATATGCAGATTTAAATCTTTCTGGTAGTAAATTTAATTTTGTGACTTTAGGTGGAGTTCAATTTAAAGATACAAGTCTCGGAGAAGATAAAGATCCTATTTCATTTAATAGATGTGATTTAGAAGGTAGTACGATAAGTAATAGTAATCTAAAAAATATGGACATAGAAAATTGTGATATAACCGGTATGAAAATAAATGGTATTCCAATTGAAAAACTGCTTGCGTTATATAATAAAGTAAAAAGTTAACCGTAATGTAGATAAGTTGCTCGCGAATCTAATGTTATACTGAAATAATTATGTAAAAATAATATAAAGAAATAAAGAAGAGAAGGGGTTTCATGCAGGAGGATAGAAATATGTATTGTTATGAATATGGAGGGAAGAAAATATGACGATCAAAGTAAGAGCGGTAGAAATACAAGATGCTAGAGCGATTCACCGTATATGCATACAAGATGACGTTTTACCTTATATGGTTTTCTTACCTAGCATGCGTGTAGATGCGATGGAAAATAGAATTCGAAATTTAGCTTCAAATCAATTTGAATTTGTTGCAGAGTATGATGGGGAAGTTGTAGGATTTGTTGGATTAACCCAAAGTCCAGGACGTAGATCTCATTCGGGTGACTTGTTTATCGGGGTGGATAGTGAATATCATAATAAAGGCATTGGAAAAGCTCTTCTTACAAAAATGCTTGATTTGGCTGATAATTGGTTAATGCTAGAGAGAGTAGAACTAGGTGTTTTAGAAACGAATCCGAAAGCGAAATCTTTATATGAAAAATTCGGATTTGTAGAAGAGGGAGTAAAGATAGGGAATTTGAAAGCTCACGGAAAGTTTATTAATGAAATTATGATGAGTCGTTTTAGACCTGACGGTTTAATCGTACATAATGCATAGTGAAAGCATGACAGTATAATGTCATGCTTTTTTGAAAAATTCTTTGTTATAGTATATTGTTTTTATATTTGTAAGATTTTACATACGTGTTTTACTTTTACTAATTATGTAAATAGGCTATACTAAAATACATACATTTTAGTATTGGAGAGAGAAGTAAAACGACATGGAATTAGTGAAATTGGAAAAAGTAATTGAAATAAAGAAAGAAGAACTTTTATATTTAGTATCAGATTACGGAATTCAACATGAAAAAGTATTGGCATTAAGTCAAGAAATAGACAAATTAATTAATTACTTTATGTTTTTAAAATAGGAAGAACTATGACATGATGTGAAAATGTTATAGTTCTTTTTTATTTGGAAATTCAGATGTATATTCTATATACTAATAATAGATGGAATATTCTGTTTTGTTGGAGGGGAATATATGATATTACATACACACATTTCAGGTGAAGGAGAACCAATTATACTTTTACACTCTGGTGGTATGACAGGTTTAGTAGAATATGAAGAGCAGGTAGCATTTTTTCGAGAACAAAATTATCAAGTCATTCGCCCTGATTTAAGAGGGCATGGAAGATCAGGAGGAGCATTGGAGGATTATTTCATACGTTCTGCAAAGGATTTATATGATACGTTAGAGCATCTACAAATTGATAGATGTCATATAGCTGGTGTTTCACTAGGAGGATTAGTCGCTTTATTATTTGCAAAAAAGTATCCAGAGAAAGTGAGAACATTAACTTTTTCAGGTATATTTCCGGTTAAGAGGGATAATTGGGAAGAGTCTCTGGAGTATGAAGCGAAGTGTCACCAGCAATTGATGGGAAATGAAGAAGTCGTAACTTATATGAATCAAATTCATGAAAAAAGTGATTGGAAAACATTGCTTGAATCGTGGCAAGTTAAAGATTGGTATCCTTTCGATGAAACTGGTGATGTAGCGAATCTTCAAATACCTACACTTTGTATTGTTGGGGGAGATTCAGAAGATGAAGTTACAGCTGCAACAACGTTCAAACAATTAAACAAAAATATTCATATTGCCGTTATTCCGTTTGCTGGTCATTTAGTGCATAATGATCAACCAAAAATTTATTCGAATATATTGTCTAATTTCTTACAGAACGCGCAAGTTGCTAGTCGAATATAAGGACTTTTGGGTATAATAATAAAGGAATTATTAATTGTATCGGTTAGGAGCGCAATACATATGAAAACAGTTGTTGTCATCGGTGGAGGTATAACAGGACTTTCTACTATGTTTTATTTAGAAAAATTAAAAAAGGATTATAATATAGATTTAAATTTAATCCTTGTAGAAAAAGAAGAGTACTTAGGTGGGAAAATCCATAGTGTAGAAGAAAAGGATTTTATTATGGAATCCGGAGCAGATTCTATCGTTGCTCGTAATGAACATGTCATGCCGCTTATAAAGGATTTAAATTTAGAAGAAGAAATGGTGTATAACGAAACGGGTATTTCTTACATATATTCTGATAATACTTTACATCCAATTCCTTCTGATACTATATTTGGGATACCGATGAGTGTCCAGTCGTTGTTTAGCAGTACGCTAGTATCAACGAAAGGGAAAATTGTTGCTTTAAAAGATTTCATAACGAAAAATAAAGAGTTTACGAAGGATACTTCTCTTGCTGTATTTTTAGAAAGCTTTTTAGGGAAAGAGTTAGTAGAAAGACAAATTGCTCCGGTGCTTTCAGGTGTATATTCCGGAAAATTGAATGAGCTTACTATGGCGTCTACACTACCGTATTTACTGGATTATAAAAATAAATATGGAAGTATTATTAAAGGTTTTGAAGAGAATAAAAAACAGTTTCAATCAGCAGGAAATAAAAAGTTCGTATCATTTAAAGGTGGATTATCTACGATTATTGATCGTTTAGAAGAAGTGCTGACTGAGACGGTTGTTAAGAAGGGTGTTGTAACGACAGCTGTAAGTAAACAAGGTAATCGCTATGAAGTCTCCTTTGCAAATCAAGAATCAATCCAAGCTGATTATGTTGTTTTAGCAGCTCCGCATGATATCGCAGAAACTTTATTACAGTCTAATGAGTTAAACGAGCAGTTTCATACATTTAAAAATTCATCACTTATAAGTATTTACTTAGGATTTGATATACTAGATGAACAATTACCAGCGGACGGCACAGGATTTATCGTAACAGAAAACAGTGATTTACATTGTGATGCTTGTACATGGACAAGTCGGAAGTGGAAACATACATCTGGAAACCAAAAGCTATTAGTGAGAATGTTTTATAAGAGCACTAAGCCAGTATATGAAACGATTAAAAATTATAATGAAGAAGAACTAGTACGAGTCGCTTTATATGATATTGAAAAAAGTCTCAGAATTAAAGGTGAACCAGAAGTAGTTGAAGTGACAAAATGGAAAGATTTAATGCCGAAATATCATTTAGAACATAATCAAGCAGTTCAAACATTACAAGAAAAAATGAAGGATCTATATCCTAATGTATACTTAGCGGGTGCCTCATATTACGGTGTCGGCATTGGTGCGTGTATTGGAAATGGAAAGAACACTGCAAATAAGATAATTGCAACATTAAATGAACCGACAAATTAATATAGCATATATAAATAAAATGTCCCTCCGTTATATTGGAGGGACATTTTATTTATTTTACTTGAATTGAGATCTTTTGATTCGTTTTATGATTCTCAGTAATCGTTAATGTTATGTTACCGGATTCTTTAAATGAATATGATGAGAGTTGATAAAGCTCTTTTATACCATGTTTCTCTTTTAATTTATTGGCAGGAATTAATGTAATGTTCGGTTTCCATGTTTCCTGTTTACCAGAAGGATAGTTTACTATTATTTCTGGATTATTTAATTGCATTTGTTTCCAAGAGGCAAAATGTAGCTTAACTTCTGTATCTTTTTTTAGTAATTCTTCTGAGAAATATCCAAGCTCTCCAACATTACCGAAAACAGTAAAGTTTTGATTTTGAAGTGTGATATCTAAATGTTTAGGTTGATATGTTGCTGCGTGATAGATTCCATATGAAAGAGAAAGAGTAGCGGCGATTAAAATGCTGATTGAAAATGTTTTAAAGCTATTGCCTTTAAAACTAGTCATCATGAATGAGTTTGGGGCGAACTTTTTCGCAAATAAAAATATGAGTAATATGAGTAAGAGGGATAAGCTGATGAATATATACAAAGGAAATTTACACCTCCACAATAAAATAATGTATCAACTATATTTTACCATAAATGTATGGGGTAGGGTGTTGTTTTAGAAGGGAAAAGTGAGTATGGAATAAAGAGATGGTCAGTGTACTATGATCATCTCTTTATTTTTTCTCATCATGTGAAAGCAAGAAGGGTTACTCTTAGTTCGTATTGAATTAAGAGGGTAGGCTACTCTTGAAATATTTGATTAATGAGACATTGAGGACTTTCCTAATTATAAATATGTTTTCTGCTATAATGAATAAGTAGAAAGAAAGGAGTGATCCTATGGCATTTCCTATATTAGAAACAGAACGTTTGCGTTTAGTTGAAATAGAACAATCTTATTGTCAAAAAATATTTGAAATCTTTTCATTGGATGAGGTAACGTGTTTTTACGGTATGAATTCTTTTACGGAGTTTGGACAAGCTTCACGTATGATTGAATCTTTTTCAAAAAATTATTTTGAGAAAAAGGCAATACGATGGGGGATTGTATTAAAAGAAACAAATGCTTTAATAGGTACAATTGGATTAAATAATTTACAATTATGGAGTAAACGATCTGAAATTGGATATGACTTACATCCTCGTTATTGGGGGAATGGTTATGCGTCAGAAGCAGCCAGGGAAATTATTCATTATGGATTTCAAGATTTAGGCTTATTTAGAATTGGTGCTATTACATACCCTGAAAATGTTACTTCTTGTAAAATGTTATCTAAAATAGGCTTTCATAAAGAAGGGTTATTACGTGGATATATTCATCAAGGAAATAAGCAACATGATGCACTATTGTATTCTATAGTTCGAACGGATGTTGAAGTTATAAATTTATAATAAAAAACCCCTCTTAAATAAGAGGGGTTAAGCTAAAAATTAACCTAACTTAGGTAATAAACGTTCTCCGCTTTTCATGCTACTTTTACATAAAGGGCATTTAGGCTCTTCTTCAAATGAAAAGTTCTTTCTCATCCATCCTAAACAATCCTCTGCTTCACATTCCCAGACAGGGGTTTGTTCTGGTGGTACTTCTGCTACATCGTTCTTTCGATTGCGATACATGTAACCACTCCTTTTATGTAAAAAATTTTAGTTATATATTAAAAAGGTTGTTAACCGTGCTGGTAACAACCTTTTTATTGTTTGAATTATAGCTTTACAACGTTTTTAGCTTGAGGTCCACGGTTACCGTCTTCAACTTCGAAGCTAACTTCTTGACCTTCGTCAAGAGATTTGAAGCCGTCGCCAGTGATAGCTGAGAAGTGAACGAATACGTCGTTGCCACCTTCAACTTCGATGAAACCGAAACCTTTTTCGCTGTTAAACCATTTTACTTTACCTGTTAATGTCATGGTAATGCCTCCTAAAAATTAAAAAGATTACAATATGTTCGGCCTTATTTGAATGAAAAATAAAATTTCACATATTATCAAAAACCCATAAGGAATATAAAATGTTCCTGATTGATACTTGATAATATGCAAAGAAAATATACTGTTAAATTGACCTTAATTACTATCTTACAACAAATGGTGGGAAATAGCAAGTGCTGGTAATACCAGTGTGAAATAGGATGGTAAAAGACGCAAAAACATCTCTTTTATTTATATATTATTCCTAATTTTGGTTTATGCAAAATCATGTAAAAAATGGAGTGAAATATTATTAATAGGTCACTTGTGGTAAAATATGGTTGTTAACTGATGGGAATTAAATATTAATAAAGGAAAAGGAGGAAAGAGAGTGAAAAATAATTCATTTAAAATAATTGAAGCAGCAAAAACAGGGAGAAAAAAAGTCCATCCAATCTTTGCTGTAATATTAGCCATTATATTTTTGACTTTAGGTGAAATATTTATGTTGTTTATGTTATTTTTACCGAAAGTTGAAACAACATTCATGAAAGGAATTTATGATAATATTAGAATGCTGTTAACATTTGGAGGAGCTATACTCATTTTATTTATATGGATTCGTTTTGTAGAAAAAAGGCCATTTTCATCCATTGGTTTTTGGAAAGAGAAATGGATGAGAAAGTATTTAAAAGGTGCGTTAATAGGGTTTGTATTTATTTCAATACCAGTTATTTTGCTGTTACTAATGGGAAGTGTAAAATTACAAGTACAACATATTACCTCAACAGTAATAGTAGGTATATTAGGATCCTTAATTGCATTTTTAATACAAGGGGCAACTGAAGAAATTATTGTGCGAGGTTGGTTATTCCCGGTTCTTTCTATTAGAAGTCGTATATGGGTTGGAATAATTGTTACTTCTTTTTTATTTGGATTTCTTCATCTCCTTAATCCGGGAATTACAATATTATCTATATCGAATATAATATTAGTTGGAGTATACGCAGCTTTATACGTATTGAAAGAAGATGGTCTATGGGGAATATGTGCATGGCACTCAATTTGGAATTGGGCACAATATAATGTATATGGTTTCGCCGTTAGTGGTACAAATGTATATTCCACTCCGATTTTTAAGTCTATAACAAATGGACCAGAAATATTGCATGGAGGCACATTTGGTATTGAAGGTAGTATCATTACAACAATAATGCTCTCTATCGCTTCAATTGTTCTATGGAAACAGTTATGGGGGAGAAAAGCGAAACAACGAAATCTAAGTTAATGAAAGAGGGAGAAACTATGGGGATTATAGCGTTTGAGGGAGCGAGCGCGGTTGGTAAGAGTACCACATGTCGTGAGTTAGAAAAGAATTATGGAGCTTATATTATACCTGAAGTGAATTTTTTATTTGAAAGACCAAAAAATGAACATAGAACATGGTATTTTGAAAAACAAGTAGAGCGCTGGAAAATAGCAATGCAGAAGTCAGAGCAATATAAATTAATAATACTTGATGGAGACATTTATCAGCCGCTTAGTTATAATTGGTGTTTCCATTTTGAAATATTTGATCAGCCATTATCTTTAATAGAAGACTTTTATAAGGAAAAGCTGGTTAATAGGGAAATTGGTTTTCCTGATCAATATTTTTATTTATATACAAATGATGAAGAACTTAGAAAACGGAAAGAATCTGACGAGACTAAAAGAAGAAGAAACTTTGAAAAACATTTATATATATCAAAATCGTTTCAACGTTATTATGAAAATTTAAATAACGTTACAGACGGGTACTGTAAAATAATTGAAGCGAAAAGTGTGAAAACGAATGAACTAGAAATTGTAAATAACTTAAACAGTTTACATGTGTGTGAAGAGAGTCGTTTTGATGTTTCGAGATTAGATGCGATTACGAAGTGGTTAAAAGAAAATCGCGCATAAAAAGAACGAGGTTGTCCCAAAAGTAGCTGAATAGCTACTTTTGGGCAACCTCTTTCTTTACGGAAAATATAAAAAAGAATCGTCCATTTTTGATATAATTAAGTCACCACAACCAAATCATCAAAAGAAAGGAACGATTCTTTTGTGTTTATAGATTATAACAAAAACCAACTGACTTTTCCACTAGATGTTGAGGTTCATATTCCTGAACATCATCTTTCACGTGTGGTTCATACGGCTGTAGAAGCGATGGATCTCTCTATCCTCTTATCACGTTATCCAGGTGGTGGCAGACCACCTTATCACCCAAAAATGATGTTGAAAATTTTATTATATGCCTACGCAAAAGGAATCTATTCTTCTCGAAAAATTGAAGAACAACTCCATGAAAATATCCATTTCATGTGGCTTTCTGATGAAAAAACACCAGACTTTCGTACGATCAATCGTTTTCGATCGGAGCGCATGAAAGACGTGATTTATGAAACTTTCTTCTCTCTCATCGACCTGTTGAAACAAGAAGGGCTTGTCAAACTCGAAGATTATTTTCTAGATGGAACAAAAATCGAGGCAAATGCCAATCGATATACGTTTGTATGGAAAAAATCCACAGAAAAATATGATCAAAAACTAGATGAGAAGTACCAAAAAATTGTCGCGACAATTGAACAAGCAAGTGAAGACGATCAGAAAGCGGAATTAGAAGAAGAACAAATGAAAGATACCTGTTCGGTCACTTCAGAAAAAATTAAACAAACCATTCAAACCTTAGAAAAACGCCTACAAGATGAACCGAAAAATAAAACGATGAAAAAAGCAAAGCGTCAGTTAGAAAATGATCTTCTTCCGCGCAAAATAAAATACGAAGCTCATAAAGAAACATTTCAAGAAAGAAATAGCTTTTCGAAAACAGATACAGATGCGACCTTTATGCGGATGAAAGAAGATCACATGAAAAATGGTCAACTAAAACCAGGGTACAATATACAAATCGGAACCGAGGATCAATTTATTACAGGGTTTAGTATTCATCAAAAAGCGGGAGATACAACCTGTTTGATTCCTCATTTTGAAATATTTGAGAAGTACAATCGTGTAAAGCCTCAAAATGTAGTTGCCGATTCTGGTTATGGAAGTGAAGAAAACTATGCATTTTGTGAAGAGAAAAAAATGAAAGCATATGTGAAATACAATACGTTTGAAAAAGAACAAAAGAAGGCGTGGACGAAACAAATAGGTCGCGTGGAAAATATGTTTTATGAGGAAGAACTAGATGAATGGATTTGTGCAAATAAAAAACGCCTTATTTTTTCACATGAAAGCAAACAACAAACAAGCAATGGTTATACTTCTATCAAAAGAACCTATCGTTGTACAGAATGTTTAGGCTGTCCATTTCAAGAAACATGTGCCAAAGGAAAAGAAACAAAATCTATCAGTGTCTCTGTCAAAAATCAAAAACAGCGAAAAGAAGTACGCGAACGTTTACATACAAAAGAAGGTAAAGAATTATATGGAAAGCGAAAAATAGAGGTGGAACCCGTATTTGGTCATATTAAATACAATCGTTTCTTCCAACGTTTTTCCTTACGAGGCCTTTCCAAAAATCGACTGGAATGGGGTCTTATTTGTGTTGCCCATAATTTACGGAAATGGACAACAACAGCTCAATCAAAAGCGAAAAAACCCCAATCATAAGTAGAAAAACAATGGGTTTTCTATTTATGATTGGGGTTTTTATCCATATAAAGGTGAAATATAAGAAATTGTCTCCAAAAGGTCGTTTTTAACGACCTTTTGGGACAACCTCGTTCTTTTTACGCATATTGAATATGTAAGTTCGTTTCATAAATTGTTTTTAAAATTTGTAAGTTTGCTTGTTCATTTTTATGGATAGCATTTTTATATTTAGGTAAGAAAAGTTGAGAAGGATAAACTGGGAGTTCACCGCAAATATCAATACCATAAATAGATTTATTCATAATTAGAGAATGAATAAATTGTAAAAGTCTAGATAATTTCATGTGTCCTTGATCCCAATTGGTAATAGTAACTTTTGGATCTAAAACATCTTTATCAATGCTTACATATATTGTTTCTGTATGAATATGTGAAAGTATTGTATGTATGGATACTTCATGTGATATATCAATTGGAAAAATTTCTACGTATGGACAATCATTAGAATGAATTGTTAGAGAAGAAGGTCCAATAATGATTACCTTCTTTAAATTATCATTATTTTGAAGAGAAAATGATACCCAAGATCCACAGGAAATAAGAGTCTGTTCATTCGCTCCCTTTAAGTTCATATCAGTATGATGATCAAATAGTATAAGGGTAAAAGGCTTGTCCATTTCTTCTAATAGTAAATGAGATACATAATGATAATTTCCAGAACCTATAAAAGTAATTCCTTTATTCTTTCTACGACTTAATGCTCTTTTTATATGCATTAAAGAAGTGTTTTCGCAATATAGATTTGAGTGTTCTAAATGAGTAAAATCAATATCTTCATGTGAATAAGAATGTAGTTTATTTTGTAATAAATACGTATCATCAAAGTTTAAAAAAGTTAAACCGTTATGCAATAAACTCATATTTATTCATCTCCTTTATATGTAGGCTAGCACATATTTTTATAAAATTAAAATGAAATGCTTAGAGGTGAAGTTGCATTTGAAAAAGATGGTATTTTTGACGGAATAATCTTTCAATTCATAAAGAAAAGGAATACAATATAAGGAAATATGTAGCAAATGGAAATGATACTGGGAATTAAATTGAGACAAAAAGAAAGTTGAGATTAACTATCGGCAGATGCTATGTTGATTCGAAAAAATAGCCAATATTTCGAATCATTATTCATGAAAGGAGAATAAAGATAAGTATGAAAAAGATTATTATTTCAGACCTTGATGGGACTTTATTAAGAAGTGATAAAACAATTTCAGAGAAATCTATTAATATTCTAAGGGAATGTAAAAATAATGGAGACGAATTGATTTTTGCTACAGCAAGGCCGCCAAGAGCTATAAAACAATATATTCCCAACGTGTTAAAGAGTGAGATTATCATTTGTTATAACGGGGCTTTAGTTCTTAAAGGTAATGATATTTTATATGAAATGAAGATTTCTAAAAATGACATTTTAGAAATCATAGAAATTGCAATAAAGTATAATCTTCATCAGATTTGTCTTGAAATAGATGATAAGTTGTATTCCAATTTTGATGTTACTGATTATTTTGGTAATGTACCGTTTGAAATTATTGATGTAAGAGATTTAAACTTTGAAAAAGCTTCTAAAGCAATTATTTGTACTAAAGGTTCAATAAACAAGGAATTTATTAAAGAATTGCCTGATGAATGCAGGGGAGTCATTACAGATGACGGAACGTTGTGTCAAATTATGCATGCAGAAGTTTCAAAATGGAATAGTATTCAATATGTTCTACAGCACTTAAATCGAGACGTATCTGAAGTTATTGCCTTTGGAGATGACTACAATGATATGGAAATGATAGAGAAATGTGGGATTGGTGTAGCGATGAGTAACGCTGTTGAGGAATTAAGGGCAGTCGCTAAATATATTGCTAAAAGTAACGATGAAGATGGAGTTGCTACATTTTTAGAAAGTAAAAGTTATGTTTATGTTAACTAGTATGAAAAAAATTGTAGTAAGCAGCGAAAAAAAGAGATGCTGCATCTGTTTTTGATAAATAGATATTATGAATGAGATATGCGGGAGGAAACAAGCAAGATGAAAACATTCTTTAAAATAATTGGAATTATAGCTGGCATGGCGGTAATCGGAGTAGGTTTAACATATGGTATGCTGTATTATTTGAATAATAGTAAACCAGCTGCGAAAAAGGCATCACCAGCTGCTCCGGCAGCAGAAGTGCTGGCTGATAGTAATGTAAAAGCTGAAGATGCAAAGCTTTTAGAAAATGGCAATCATTCATTACCGAATAGCGGTTTTAATAAAAATTTTAAATGGACAGATGAAAACATACAGACAGCATTACATGAAATGGCACATCAAAAAACGAAGGCTGATCAAAAATGGGGTTATATTTTTATTACACAAGAACGAATTGAAAGTTTGCTTGATATTGTAAAAAGTAATGATCTAGTACAAGGAACTACATATGCAGACATTTTAGAGAGATGGAAACAAGGACAATATGAAAAGATGGATGAGGATCATAATAAGATTTGGAAATTACAAAGCGGGAATTTAGGAGAAGGAAAAGGAGTAATGTCAGAAGCGGAACAAAAAGAGTTAATTAATCAAGTGTTTATGCAAAAAGGTACATATTCAGGTAGTAAATTAATTGCAGGTGGAGAACAGACTAATAAATAAGAAGTATGTTGATTTTGAAACACCTTTGTTGTTATGCATACAAAGGTGTTTTTGTTGACACAAGAAATAAATGGGAATATGATTCATATATGAAATAAATTAGAGGGGCTTACATATGAATAACAGAGAGCTTTACGGTAATATTCGTGATGTTTATCATTTACTCCAAAAAAATCTAGATAAGGCAATCGAACAGTATGATATAAGTTACGTACAATTTGGAGTGATTCAAGTACTCGCAAAATCTGGGAAAGTATCTATGTCAAAGTTAATTGAAAACATGGGATGTGTTCCAAGTAATATGACAACAATGATTCAACGGATGAAGCGTGATGGTTACGTAATGACAGAGAAGAACCCGAATGACCAACGTGAAACGCTCGTTTATTTAACTAAAAAAGGTGAAGAGACGAAAAAGCAAGTCGATGTGCAATATAGTGATTTTTTAAAAGAGAATTGTGGTTGTTTTACGAAAGAAGAAGAAGGGATTTTAGAGGATTTATTATTAAAGTGGAAGAAGCACTTGAATTAAATATAGTAAAAATGTAACACTCTGTTACATTTTTATTTATATAAATACTTCATATGTGAAATAAAATGTAGAGTAGTAAAAATTGAAGAAGGGGTCATAATAAAGGGTTATTTCATATATGAAATAAAGGGGAGTTATATATGGAGTTAAAGTCAATGATACGCATTTTGGCAATTGTAGCTTTTTTTGTTGGATTAGATTCATTATTAGTGGCACCTTTATTACCAGTAATTACAGAAACAATTAGTATTCCTGATGGAAGTGGAGGGTTATTAATTACTATTTATGCACTTTGTTATGGAATAACTGCACCTGTACTTGGAACGATGTCTGATAGAGTTGGAAGGAAACGTATGATCATAATAGGATTTACTATTTTCTCTATTTCTACATTTTGTACGGGATTAGCGAAGAGTTTTGAAATTCTTTTATTATTTCGCGGCCTAACAGGTTTATCTGGTGCGATGATTATGCCAAGTGTTTTTGCATTAGTAGTTGATAAAGTTACATATGAGTCAAGAGGAAAAGCGATGGGAACGATTATGGGAGCAATGGTAGGTTCGACAGTCATCGGAGTACCTATAGGTGCATTTTTATCTGAAGTAGGAAATTGGCAATGGACATTTTATAGTATAGGACTATTAACTTTATTTCTTACATTACTAGTTAATCGCATATTAAGAAATGAAAAACAGAGAAACAATGTGCATGTTTCTATAGCGAAAACGTTAAGTGCGCCACTTAAAATGGTTTTAGTAAATGTTTCAGTTTTATTTGCATTATTAGCAACGTTTCTATGGACAATTGGATTACACGGCATGTTTTCGTACATAGGTGTTTATTATGGGAATAATTTTGGCCTTTCCGTTGGTGAAATAGGTGTTGTAATCTTTTTGGCGGGAGTTGGTAGTGTAGCTGGTAACATTTTGGGTGGGAAGTTAGCTGATAAAATAGGAAAGAAGAATGTTATATCCATTGCGAGTATTGTAACCTCAATAAGTGTAATATTATTCTCGCTTTCCATAGAAAATCTAGTAATTGCAATTACTTTACATATCATTTGGAGTTTATTTATTGGATTTGGCCAAGCATCATTAACGGCACTAATTTCAGAATTAAAACCAGATGTGCGGGGGACTGTGATGGCATTAAATAGCTCTGCCATGTATATTGGGATGACTATTGCTTCTGGCTTAGCGTCGCTTACCGTAAGTAATGGATTTCCGTTTTCTTCTTTAGGAATAATGTGTGCAATTGCTAGTTTACTCGTCCTTCCGATTATATTTGTTCTAGTTAAAGGAAAAGCATTATCTAATAAAAAGAAGATGACTATATAAGGAGTATGAAAGAAAACGTGGATTGATATTCTTCAAAGGATTTCAATTCATGTTTTCTTTCATATTCTTTTTATACTTTCATCACTTTTAATAGTGAAAGAAACGACTGTACTACAGGGGAAATCCATCTAGATTTATGATAGATTATATGACTTTGAATAACAGTTGACGTTTCGATAGGCTGAAAACAGAGTTGTTCTTTTTGACAACTTTCTTGTACAACGATGTAAGGAAGAATTGAAATTCCTAACTCACACATAACGGATTGTTTAATAACTTCAACGTTGGAAGTTTCAAATGTTTTAGCTGGAATATTCCCGCTTTGACGTAAAAAACGATCTACCATTGGTCTATAACCGCAGCTTTGTTCAGTAAAAATAAACTGAGTATCCTTTAATAAACAAAACGGATTAGATTGTATAGAATAATGAGGTGGTAAAATCCATCCAAATGTTTCATTACTAAATGTACGCGTAATGAAATCATTATGTTCTATACATTCTCCAATTATGAAGACAATGTCTGTTTCTCCTTCACGTAATTTTTGTAATGCTTGTTCATTTGTATTTGTTTCAAGTACGATATTTACTTTCGGATTTTTCTGTTTGTAAGTACGTAATAATTGTGGTAAACGGTACACTGCTAATGATTCGTTTGATGTAATACTTAATGTACCTTCTAATTGATCGGTATTTTGAGGAATTTCTTGCGCTTTTTCATAAATTGCAAGTAATTCTAAAGCATAAGGATGAAATTGATGACCTGCTTTTGTAAGAAGTATTTTTTTCCCTAATCGATCAAAAAGAGGGAGGTGTAAATCGTTTTCTAATGCTTTCATATGCGCTGTTACAGTAGATTGCGCATAACCTAACGCGTGAGCAGCTTTAGAAAAGCTACCATACTTAACGATGGCACAAAAAGTTTTAACATGTCTCATTTCCATAAAAAATCCCTCTTTTATTATCATGATTTGTGAATGATTATATCACGTATTTCAATTTTCCAAATGATTAAATTCCTTATAAAATGAAATTGTAGAAATATTTATTCATTTAACATTGGAGGAGAAAAGATGAGTGAAAAGGGCTATCATGTAGCTATTGTTGGGGCTACGGGTGCAGTAGGTCAGAAAATTATTGAACTGTTAGAAAAAGAAACAAAGTTTAATATAGCTGAAGTTACGTTACTTTCGTCAAAAAGATCGGCTGGTAAGACAGTACAATTTAAAGGGCGAGAGATCATTATACAAGAAGCAAAAATAAATAGCTTTGAAGGGGTAGATATTGCCTTTTTTAGCGCTGGAGGAGAAGTTTCTAGACAATTTGTAAATCAAGCTGTCTCTAGCGGTGCAATCGTAATTGACAACACTAGTGAATACCGAATGGCACCTGATGTACCGCTTGTTGTTCCGGAAGTAAATGCGCACACTTTAAAGGAACATAAAGGTATAATAGCAGTTCCGAATTGTTCAGCATTACAGATGGTAACAGCTCTTCAGCCAATACGAAAAGTATTCGGATTAGAACGAATTATCGTTTCAACTTATCAAGCTGTATCGGGTTCTGGTATTCATGCGATTCAAGAATTAAAAGAACAGGCTAAGTCAATACTTGCAGGTGAAGAAGTGGAGAGTACTATATTACCAGCGAAAAAAGATAAAAAACATTATCCAATTGCATTTAATGTACTTCCTCAAGTAGATATATTTACGGATAATGATTTCACCTTTGAAGAAGTAAAGATGATTCAAGAAACAAAGAAGATTTTAGAAGACCCCAACTTGAAAATGGCAGCTACTTGTGTGCGCGTTCCGGTTGTATCAGGTCATTCAGAAGCGGTTTATATAGAACTTGAAAAAGAAGTAACTGTTGCAGAAATTAAAGAAGTACTGCTTGATGCACCAGGTGTTATTTTGCAAGATAACCCTAGTGAACAGCTGTATCCAATGCCATTATATGCAGAAGGGAAAATAGATACATTTGTCGGAAGAATTAGAAAAGATCCTGATATGCCAAACGGATTCCATCTTTGGATTGTCTCCGATAATTTATTAAAAGGTGCGGCGTGGAACTCGGTTCAAATTGCAGAAACGATGGTGGAAGAGGGAATCATTTAGT
Organism: Bacillus sp. (in: firmicutes); assembly: GCF_031983925.1. NCBI lineage: Bacteria > Bacillati > Bacillota > Bacilli > Caryophanales > Bacillaceae > Bacillus > Bacillus sp. (in: firmicutes). Next base: position 982,003 of record NZ_DALYZR010000001.1, read on the forward strand.
ATTAAAAAACTAGGGAACTGTTAAAGGTTACAGTTTCCTAGTTTTTATTTTATAACTGTTCGCTTTATTCCAACCACATTTGATTTGAAAGACAGTAAAAAACATCAAGAATGAATACAGTTTATTTGGTACGATATGGATAAATTCAATAAGGGGGAATTAGATGTATCAAGTAAAGGGGTATTTTTCATCGCTCAAAGGAAGTCATTATGAAATCGGTAAGCAACAAGGTGAATTTGTAAAACAACATTCTTATCTTGTTCCGCAATTTATACAGCAAGAAAACTTAATATCGCCTAACCATTTTACAGAATCTAGAAATATATTAAATCAATATTGCTCTGGAATTAATGAAGAAATTGAAGGTTTTTGTGAAGTGTTGAAAATTCCTTCTAAAAATATGATGTATTACTATCAAACACTATTGAAAGCAGGTTGTAGTCATTGTGCAGTATTACCTAAAAAGACAGATTCAAAACACACATATGTATTAAGAAATTATGATTTGTCACCAAAAATAGATGATATGCGTTTTTGTTCAACTCATGTTGAAGGTGCGTATGCACATAGTGGCTTTTCTACTCAATATTTTGGCCGAACGGAAGGGGTTAACGAGCATGGATTAGCTGTTACATTTTCAGCATGTGGTCAACCAGTAGGAAATATTGAAGGTCTACGAAAGCCAGCAGTAAGTGGTTTACAATGTTTTGCAGTAATTCGACTGTTGTTGGAGAAATGTAAAAATGTGCAGGAAGCTAAGTCACTAATAGAAGAAATACCAATTGCTAGTAATATTAATTTAATAGTAGCAGATCCTTTAAATGCAGCACATATTGAAATATTTGACGGTCATAAATTCACAACAACGATTGATGGTGACAATCAAGCTTTTATTGTATCAACAAACCATGCAGTTAGTTCATCTATTCAGAAATTAAATAATAGGAGATTAGAACAATCTACAAAGAGATACCACGTTTTACATGAGCATTTAAATAGATATGAACAAGTGAGCATTGAGTCTTTAAAAAAGTTAGTAGAAGAAGAATATCCTGCTGGACTAACTGTACATAACTATGAAGAATGGTTTGGAACTTTACATTCTGTATTATTAGATTTACATGATCGTACAATGAAGATTTGTTTTGGATCACCACTTTTAAACGACTGGTACTCATTGAAAGTTGGAGGAAGCATGCCGTTTTCTGAGGTGAACGTGAACTTTAAAAATAAAACTTATACTGACTTTTGGAGGGAAGAGAATAATAAATTGATTCCAAAAGGATAAACGGGGTAATGTGGTGATATCTGGATGTATATACAGGAGGAAGTGCTATTGCTAAAAGTAGTGTTACCGATTGTTCTTATCTTATTTGTTTTCGTTTCAATGTATATGACTTATGAAAAAAGAAAAAAGCAGAGGTAAAAGGATTGAAGAGTGCGTTAACTTCAATTTGTTTCTTTTCGCTTGCAATTTTTAATTTGTTCGCATATTGGTTTCATTTCGGCGGTATGTTGACAGTGCTATTTTCAATCGTATTATTGTTAGTCGGGGCTTATTTTACAAAATATATTCCCATTTCCAAAAAGGTACACTAAAATTTATAGTTAATACTTTATTTCATTATGAAAAGAGATTATTCTACTAGGTCGTTATGAAATGACTTCATAGGATAATCTCTTTTGTTCGTTTAGCTTTGTAAAGAATGTACTGTTCTTTTTAGTTGTTCAATAAATTCTCGAGTTGTAGCACACATATATTTATCTTTTCTATAAATTAGTCCTATTTCAATTGTTGGAGTAGGGTTTTCTATTTTAATAGCTTGAATGTTTTTATTTTGTAAAAAGTCTATATATGGTTTGGGTAAAACTGTAATTCCCATTCCTTTGGAAACCATTTGGATTAAAGATTCCATCGTGCTAATTTCTAAAATTGGTCTTGGTTTAAAGTTGAATTTTTGACAGTGAGATGTAATTAGTTTGGTTAAAAAGAAATTTTTAGGTAAAAGAATGAAAGGGTAGTTCTGTAATTCAGCAATAGATACATAATTATGTTCAGCTAATTGATGACCAGTTGGTACGACTAATATAAGTTCACTTTTGTAGAGAGGGGTAGAAATAATTTCTTTATCTTGCACCGGGAGAAATGTAATTCCAATATCCAGTTCGTTTTGTAATAATTTTTCACGAATATCTCCAGTACGAAGCCCTAATACAGAAAGTTCTATATTGGGATATAAATTATTAAAATTTAAAATAGCCGTCGGTAGTAAATAATTTACGACGGTTAACAAAGCACCTATTGTTAAAGAACCTTGCTGTAATCCGTTTAGGTCTTGAATAGCTGAACGAGCTTGTTCGACTTCATGAAAAATGTTTTTACTATGTAATAATAAAATCTTCCCTGCTTCAGTTAAAGATATTTTTTTACCAATTCGATCGAAAAGTGGCATTCCTACTTCATGCTCTAATGCGCGTATTTGTTGACTTAGTGAAGGCTGTGAAATATTTAATTTCTCAGCTGCTTTTGTGAAATGTAATTCTTTTGAAACAGCTAAAAAGTATTCAAGTTGTCGTAATTCGATTGGAATCACCTCAAGTATAATAATAGGTTATACCTATCATTATTATATAAATAATTGAATTGAACAATGATTTTAGAGATTTTATAATCATCTTTATCCTTTTCGGCAAGAAAACTCCATCTGATTTGTGTTACGGGTGAAACCCAACAATTCAGGTGGAGATGAATTGCCGTCAGAAGGTAGGCTGAACTCTGTTGTTTCGCTCATAGTAATTTTCCCAGTGCTAATGTTTTTTTCGTTTTACGATATAATCTGCGTAGATAAGGAGGGAATGGATTGTAAGATAACGAAATTAAATAATGATTATCATTATCATTTAGCTGCTTGAGTCAAAAGGAATTACGATGAAGAACATGTTTGCATGTTGTTTCATTTCGTTCCCAATATTGATTTATCAAAAGTAATGAACTCTCTAAGAAAGGTGGTGAAAACAATGGCTAGAAAGAAAGCAATGAAAGTATTACGGAAACAAAAGAAAAGAGAAAACATGCAACGATTCACGCAGAAACAGAATATTGGACGGGCTTGCTTGACTGCAAAAGAATTTCGTTTACTTCAGCGCATGTCGCATAGTTCAAAAGCGTTGCGAAATGTTGGCTTGTACACGATGAAACAAAGTTACTTGAATCATAACAGGATGGCTACTGTCAAAGAAGTGGACACTGCCATGCAAAATGATATGAACTACTCGGGCATTCAATCAAACTCTGTTCAAGCGATTCGTAGATCCTTATTTACAGAAGTGAAGAGCTTTTTTAAGGCATTGGAACAGTGGAAGAAAAATCCCGAGAAGTTCACAGGTCGTCCGAAGTTTCCGAATTATTCTCGTTCCACTGACAAGCGAATCATTGAAATCTATCAAGTGCCAAAAGTGGATGAGAACGGGTATTGGATCATTCCAATGAATGTTGCATTCAGAAAAAAATTCGGTTCCATTCAAATACGTATGCCAAAAAACTTAAGAAATAAAAAAATCTCCTACATTGAGATTGTACCGAAGCAAAAAGGTCGGTTCTTTGAGGTGCATTATACATATGAAATGCACGTTTCTCAAATGAAGAAACCATCCACGACTACGAGTAACGCTTTGAGTTGCGATTTAGGTGTAGACAGATTAGTAAGTTGCGTAACCCATACAGGTGATGCCTTCTTAATTGATGGAAAAAAACTAAAATCCATAAATCAATACTTCAACAAAATGATATGTAACCTCCAACAGAAAAATATGGACAATGGAATTTCAAAACGTATTGTAACGAATAAAATGGCTGCACTTTGGCATAAACGAGAAAGACAAATAAACGGTTACATTGCACAAACGGTAGGCCTATTGTTCAAAAAAGTGAAAGAATTCGATATAGATACGATTGTTATAGGGTATAACGCTGGTTGGAAACAAAACTCTCATATGGGGAAAAAGAATAATCAAAAGTTTGTGCAAATCCCATTTCAAAAATTGATGGCAGCAATTGAGAATAAATGTATAAAAGAAGGCATCCGCTTTTTTAAACAAGAAGAAAGCTATACTTCAAAAGCTAGTTTTCTTGATAAAGATCCGGTTCCAGTTTGGTCTAAGAATGATAGGACGCAGTATCGCTTTAGCGGCAAACGAATTACGCGTGGTCTGTATCAAAGTAAAGCAGGAACATGTATCCATGCTGATATTAATGGTGCGATGAATATATTGAAAAAATCAGGAGTTGTAGAATTGGATGACAATCTGAAAGTGAAAACGCCGATTCTATTAGAAGTGCAAAAACGTAAGGCTATTGCTTCGCGCATAGCTTAGTGGGTGCGTCAACCATCCATGTGTACGCGACTCGTCGGGGCTTGTAGCACACGCCGAAGTCATCTGAGTGGTGGCTTCTTCCATAGGGAAGAACTGCTCTTTTTCGAAAGGGTGGTGCAAGTGGGAAAACAATCATTCGTTGTCAGTACCAACCAAAAACAGACTTGAGGTGTTACCGTAGGGTAGCATGAATGCTAGAGCGTCAAACTGTCTAGCGATAGAAGAAAAGACCTAGCGTTCGAACTCAAGCTCCCACTGAAATGCTTTATCTCAGTGGGGGTAGTTGACATAACAGAGAGGGTTGTAAAAATTAACCGAGAGAAAATACATGTAACACCTTTAAAGGAGGAAATAGAATGGCTAATGAATTTCAATTATTATCTTTAAATATAGGATTACCAAAAGAGGTTACATACGGCGGAAAAGTAATTCATACAGGCATAAATAAGAAACAAGTAAAGGAACCAGTATATTTATCTTTTGTAAAATTTAATGGGGATGGACAAGCTGACTTAGTTCATCATGGAGGAGTAGATAAAGCAGTTTGTGTTTATACTGGTGATCACTATCCATACTGGGAAAAAGAGTTGAATCAAAATCTTGTATATGGGGCTTTCGGAGAAAATATAACAGTTAGTGGTATGCGCGAAGAGGATGTTTGTATTGGTGATACGTTTGAGCTCGGACAGGCAATCGTGCAGGTAACACAACCAAGGCAACCTTGTTTTAAATTAGCAAAAAAATATAACATTCCAAAGTTACCACTATATTTTCAAGAAACAGGATATACAGGATTTTATTTTCGTGTATTAAAAGAAGGATGGGTATCATCAGTCGATACTTTAAAAAGACTACAGTCTGATCCAAAAGGTGTTTCAATAGCGTTTGCTAACTGTATCATGCACAAGGAAAAACAAAATATTGAAGGGGTAAAAAGAATATTAGAAGTAAATGCGCTTTCAAGTAGTTGGAGAAAGTCTTTTGAAAAGCGTATAAGTGGAGAAGAAATTAATACGAAGGAAAGACTTGAAGGGAAAAAATAATAAAAAATATTTTTTTATAAATGGTGTATTTCTATGAGTAAAAACGAAGTAGAAAGCACTATTTTTATATAATAAACTCATTAATATTCAAAAATCCTAATATTTTTTTATTCGACTTATTTTCGAATAGTCAAAACATAAAATTAATTAGACTCTTTTTTTGTATTTTATGATAGTATATTGATTGGTAAGACCTATTACTTTAAGGACAGGTTCTACAACTATATCTAATTGGATGGAATTAACGTATGGAGGGACAACATGGGGAATGTTGAAAATTTTGAAAAACTTCTTTTAGAAGAACCGAAAAGAGAGCAGTTATTTCCTTTATTTGAAGAAGTGTTTGGAATTACAATTCAAACATTGAATGATTTCTCAGAGAGAGGTTATTGGGATGATACATACAAAGCTTTATCCTTTTTACATGACGATAAAGCGGTTGCAAATGTTGCGGCATTCTCGCTACCATTGCTAGTAAATGGTGAAAGAATAAATGCAGCGGGCATTCAATCGGTAATGACACACCCTAATTTTCGTGGACAAGGACTCATGACGCAATTAATGAGTAAAATGATAGAAGAAATCGATAAAACATGTGAATGTGCATTATTGTTTACGGAAAAACCTGAACTATATGCATCATTTGGTTTTAAAGTTGTGCAGGAATATTTAATGACTATTCCATATGATAAAAAGAATAATAATGATTTCTCACTTAGAGAGCTAGATTATTATATGGAAGAGGATAGAAAGCTAATACATGAGACTATAGATAGTAGCCAAAGACTTTCAAATAATTTTTCAACATTAAACTTCCGCCCTTCGTTTTATTTGAATATGTATGATTCGGAATGGAGTGGAAAATTGTATTATTCAGAGAAGCTAGATGCTCTAATTGTGTATGAAGTAGATAATGAAAAGTTGAAATTATATGGAGTGTTTGCACCAGTAATTCCAGTTTTAGATGAAATATGTGGGGAGATCGCTGAAAGATTTACAGAAATCGAATTTTACTTCTCTCCAGATCAATTAGGGGTTGAGGATGTACAGTTTACAGAATTACAATCAAGTAAGTATTTAATGGTTCGAAGTAATAGAGAGTTGGATTTGAAAGGTTATAAATTCCCAGTATTAGTAGAATTTTAAATGTGCATATAGATGCTTTATTATGGAGGAACTATGAAAATATCACATATACCAGAACATATTGAGCAACTTACTATAATGAATGTACCTGAGTATTATAAGCTTAATAACAATCATGCGCTTATTGTCCGCTCGAAAGCCGAAACAGATTTTTGGCTTAAAACCCATTATGGATTCGAAGTAATGAATGGTCATGTATTTTATACAGAGACGATGACAGACTTTCAAGCTGAAGTTCAATTGCGTATGAATCCAAATTCAAAATTCGATCAAGCTGGTCTTTTTGTTATGGTTTCGGAAAAGTGTTGGTTGAAAACTTCATTAGAATATATTCCAGATGGTCCATCTCATTTAGGAGCTGTCGTAACGAATAATGGATATTCCGATTGGTCCACGCAAGACTTTCCGACAGAATTAGCTAACGAGCAACTTCGTTTTCGAATTGTTCGTAAACGTGGTGATTATACAATATATGTGAAGAAAATCCACCAATGGGAACAAATCAGAATCGCTCATTTGATGGAAGATATAGGGGATAAGCCTATTAAAATAGGTTTTTACACGTGTAGTCCTTCTAAAAATAATGGATTTGAGACTGAGTTTTTAGATTTTACAACTGAAAAAATATAGATGAAAAACCGTATTCTTTTCATTGAGAATGCGGTTTTTATATTTATATAATACAAAGCACATTTATTGACCGAAAAGTCATTAATGCTTATCATTTAATAATGTTAAATATTAATTTACATAATATAATAAAAGTAAGAAAGAAATTACAAACTATATCGCTTAAATAAGGGGGGATATGAATTATTCGTTGGTAATTTCATAGAAAAAGGAGATTATGTATGAAATCATTTCGCAAATTATTACAGTATTTAAAACCATACATGTTCTTCGCTATTATTGGACCGCTATTTATGGTACTTGAGGTTGCGATGGACTTAATTCAACCGACTATTATGCAACATATTATTGATGTTGGGATAGCAAATCGGGATATGAATTATGTAATAAAAATGGGACTTCTTATGATAGGAGCTGCAGCACTCGGTTTAGTTGGAGGACTTGGGTGTATGATGTATTCTACAAAAGCAGCTGTTAATTTCGCTACTGACATACGAAAAGATGTGTTTGCGAAAATAGAAACATTTTCTAGTGAAAATCGTGATTCGTTTGGAACGGGAAAGTTATTAACAATTGTTACAAATGATATTACTTCTATTCAATCGGCGATGACGATGACATTACGTGTTCTTGTTCGTGGTCCTTTGTTATTTATCGGAAGTATAATAATTGTTTTTATGACAGCGCGTGAGTTATTTCCTATATTACTCGTAGTCGTTCCAATTTTATTACTTGCGATTATATTCATTGCGAGTAAAGCAAGCGGGACGTTCAGAAAAGTGCAAGAAGCATTAGATAAAGTGAATACAAAGTTACAAGAAAATTTATCTGGAGTACGTGTGATTAAAGCGTATGTAAGACAAAAATATGAAATTAATCAGTTTGGAAATGTTAATACAAATTTAACGAAGATAAATATTCGAGCGGTGCAGCTTATTTCCTTAATGATGCCAATCATTATGTTAGTTGTAAGTGGCGGAATTGTCGCAACGTTATGGGTTGGTGGAGAGAAAGTATTTAATGGAACCCTTCAAGTAGGGGCTATATTAGCATTTATAAACTATTTGAATATTATTTTAATGTCACTTATGTCTATAAGTATGGTATTTATGCAAATCGCGCGAGCATTTCCGTCAGCGGATCGTGTACAGCAAGTTTTAAATACTGACGTTGATATTATGACCCCAAAAAATGCGCTTGCACCTAAGCAAATTGAGGGACAAATTGAATTTAAAAATGTTAGTTATAGTTACATGAAAAATAATGAATATGTTTTAAAAGATATTTCATTTCGCATAAGTAAAGGTGAAAAAATCGGGATTATTGGTTCTACAGGGAGTGGTAAATCTACTTTAGCAAAATTATTACCGCGCTTATACGATGTTGATCAAGGGGAAATATGCATTGATGGAATAAATGTTAAGGCGTATGATTTACAAAAACTTCGTGCGTCAATCGGGTTTGTACCTCAAAAGGCATTGTTGTTTTCTGGTAGCATAGAAGAGAATTTACGTTACGGTAAAGAAGATGCATCAAATGACGAATTGGAAGTAGCAGCTTCATCAGCTTGTGCGACTGAGTTTATTAACAAGCTGGAAGATTCATATCAATATCATTTAACACAAGGTGCGACGAATTTGTCAGGTGGCCAAAAACAACGTGTATCAATTGCAAGGGCGCTTGTGAGAAAGCCATCCATTCTTATATTAGATGATTCTACATCAGCAGTGGATGCAAAATCAGAATCTAACATTCAATCGGCATTAAGAACAGAATATAAAGGAACAACAACATTATTAATCGCTTCTAAAATCTCATCTATAATAGATGCGGATAAAATTCTCGTTTTAGATAATGGTGAATTAGTTGGTGATGGTACACATGAAGAATTGTTAGAACAATGTGAGGTATATAAAGAAATCTATCTTTCCCAAGGTGGTAATTTATATAAAAAAGGTGGGAAAGAACATGCGTAATTTTCAAGGACAATTTGCTAATAAAGGTGGGCGTAACGCACCAAAGATGGGGAAGGCTAAAAATACGAAAGGAACTGTGATGAGAGTATGGAACTATATGGGCTACCAAAAGGCTGCCCTTACGTTCGTTATATTCTTAGTGTTTGTTACGACGTTACTTGGGTTATTAGGTCCGTATTTAATGGGAGTAATTATCGATCAATATATTGTACCGAAAGATTTAAGCGGTACGGCGAGAATGTGTTTGGTACTTATCGCGATTTATGGTGTAACAGTATTATTAACTTGGTTACAAACATTTGTAATGGTTAATGTTGCATTAAAAACGATACAAAAAATACGACAAGATATTTTTGAGAAAATCCAAACGCTTTCTTTACGGTTCTTTGATGTACGTTCTCAAGGGGATTTAATGAGTCGTGTAACAAATGATATAGATAATTTGAATCAAGCGTTGACACAAAGTGTTGTACAAATTATTTCATCAGCGCTAACTTTTATAGGTGTGACGATTGCGATGTTCGCATTAGATTGGATTTTAGCGATTGTTACTTTAATTACAGTACCTATTATGTTTTTCGTTACAAAAAAACTAGTTACTTATAGTGGTAAAAACTTTGCAAAGCGTCAAAAAGATTTAGGAGAGTTAAATGGATTTATTGAGGAAGCTATAACAGGTGCGGATGTTACAACGTTATATGGGAAAGAAAAAGAAACCGTACAAAATTTCAATAAAATTAATGAACAGCTAAGAGTTTCTGCAACGAAGGCGGATACATTTTCAGCTTTTATTTTTCCGAGTATGAACTTTATTAACAACTTAGGTATGGGACTTGTAATTGGGACTGGGTCAGTAATGGTTTTAAATGGAATGACAACAGTAGGTGTCATTGCAGCATTTATTAATTATTCTCGTCAATTCTCAAGACCACTCAGTCAATTCGCAACTTTAATGAATACGATTCAAGCGGCAGTGGCTGGTGGGGAACGTGTCTTTGAAATTATGGATGAAGTACCGGAAATCAAAAATAAAAAAGATGCATTCGTTGTACAAAATTTACAAGGACATGTTGCACTCGAGAATGTTTCATTTGGGTATGAGGAAAATAAAACGATTTTAAAAGAAGTGAGTCTTAAAGCGCGGCCAGGGGAGACAATTGCTTTAGTAGGTCCAACTGGATCGGGCAAAACAACAATCATTAATTTGCTAACGCGCTTTTACGATATACAGCAAGGGCAAATTCATATTGATGGAAAAAACATAAAAGAATATGATATGAATTCGTTGCGAAGTAAAATAGGAGTAGTTTTACAAGATACGTATTTATTTGCTGGGACGATTATGGATAATATACGTTATGGTCGATTAGATGCTAGTGATGAAGAGGTAATCAATGCAGCTAAGGCAGCATCTGCACATTCTTTTATAAAACATTTACCGAATCAATATGAAACGAAAATTGCTTCAGAAGGATCGAATTTAAGTCAAGGACAAAAACAACTTCTTGCGATTGCACGGGCAATTTTAGCAGATGCAGATATATTAATTCTCGACGAAGCAACATCTAATATTGATACGAGAACAGAATTACAAATACAAGAAGGACTAAACAATTTAATGAGAGGTCGAACAAGTTTCGTAATCGCTCATCGACTGAAAACGATTGAAAAAGCAGATCAAATCCTTGTTATAAAAGATGGAAGTATTTTGGAAAAAGGGAACCATGAATCTCTCATGGAAGATAGAGGATTTTACTTTAATCTGTATACGAGTCAGTTTAAAATTTAATAAGAATTTTTGATAGGGTGCGGTTTCTCTGGAAAGGAGACACCGCATTTTTATATTTGTAAACATTACTATCTAAATATTCGTTCACTAAATGTTTTAACTGCGTCTTTCTTGCATACAAAGTAAAACATACAAATGGTAGCAACCTTAATGAGTATTTCACGTTCTATTTAAATGTTTTAATGATTTATTAAAAAAAGACACTGTTTCCAGTGTCCCAACTTACTACGAGAGTTTTATCCCGCATTAACAGGCAGTAAGACCCCCACCTCAAAATTCAGCGGAAGCAAAGAAGTTAGGTGGTGATGAACAAAACCCCCACTGATTAAAGTTTCACCTTGTGAGGAAACTTAAATAGGTGAATCTAAGTTTCTCTATAATATATGAAACTACAATTAGAAAATCATATATTTTTTAAAGAAGTTAATGGGTAATTGTACGTGCTAAAATCTTTATTAAAAATATCCTGTACTAATTGGATAGTTTCATAGTCATAAAAGCTATCGTATGTTGGGAGGCGTGGGAATAAAGGATCGGTAATATCAGCATCTGCAAAATTACCTCTAAAAATTGCCCTGTCTTTCTGATGATGCCATGATTTGGTTAGTATGTGTAAAGGAGAAGTTTTTAATTGATATGTTTGTTCTAAGTGCTCAATTTCAGTAGAGAAATTTTCAAGGTAGATATACTTTGTAACAAACTCTTCCTCACCTGGTTCATATTGCTGCATTAAATGTGGATCTACTTGTTCTAAATCTATCATTTGCTCTTTTAAGTAGTAGAGAAAGATTTTAAATGAAATAGGTTTATTACAAAATTCATTACCATAATAAAAATTCCGAATAGGATTCCATGCTGGGTTTTCTATGTAAGGGGGGGCAATTAGTGAAAAAAATGAACTTACAGCTCTTGTATAGGGGTTCCTCACTAATTTATAGGTATCTTTTCCGTTTGTATATAAAGCTGCAGCTAGTTCAATAAAGTAGTCCGAGGAGTTTTTGTATATTTCATTTTCATAATTATGGATGAAAGAATCGTATTTTATTGCTTCTTTAAATAAATTTATTTGATAAAAAAACCAATGTGCAAGAGAGGTACAGCCACTTTTTTGACTCCAAAATAAAATCAAAGGGAAGTTAGAATTAAAGAGGGGAACGCGTCCGTATTTAATAATATTTGAAAAAGACATTATTAGCCTCCATTCAGTTATGTCAAGTACTTTTAGCTTATGAATAAAAGACTTGACATATGAACAAGAAAAGAGAAGTAGAATAGATAATTTAAAATAATACAAATTTAAAAATAAAAGAGTCATTTGCAAAGAAAAAAAGAGCTTGCAAATGGATAAACTCTTAGAAAAAATAGATTTTATGAGCACTGAATTACCATATACCTTATGTTTTATTCTGCATGATCGTGAAAAAACATTGAATAAAAGGAGCATATATTTAAATGTGTTCCTTTAAAAGGTGGCAGCTCACAAGGCTTAATTTATAAGTTGAATACGTGTGCAGCCCGTATTTAAAAAGGACAGCTAACAAAAGCTAACTGATAAGCCTTCGGGTATGAAGGGGAAACAGAAACAATATATACATTATTAACGTGATATTGGCTTTTATTCGGAAGTAGAAGAAATAAATAAGTTTAGGCTGTTCCAACTTGACTTTGGTCGGCAACATCAGAATCAAATGTGTTGGTTGCACTAACACCGTTAAATGTATTAAGCACAAAAGCAACATTAGATGCACCCGAACCATTATAAGCTTTTGTATTTTCTTTTGGAGAAACATTATAAAAATCACCTAAGTTGAAAGAACCGTTACTATTTTGTGCAACCATATTTCCGACAATAGATGGCATAACTTTCACCTTCTTTCCTAGGAAGTACTTAACTTAGTATATGGTGTATGTGTCTAGTGGTTCATCTGAAACGGAGAATTTTGAAATGAAGTAAAAGTTCAATAAAGTAAATCCAACGGAGGGGAACCGTATCGTATGAATCAATTTTCATTTTTTGAGGATATCGATGAAAAGGAAATGCGAAGACTTGTGGTGAAGGAGCTAAAAAGCTACAAAGCATTGTGCGTCCGAATGAAAAATCAAGAAGATCAGGAAAATTAACGAAGAGAGTGTGTTTATAAGCTAGTACATTTATATATTGAAAAACTAGTTAAGCAAGGAGAAATAAAGGAAGTAAAAAGAAGCAGAAGAAAAAGATGATTCTAGAAAAAGCAACCAGTTGGGTGCTTTTTCTTTTACACAAAACAAACTCAATGAAAAAAACAGCGATGTATGAGATTTTTATACTAGTCAGTTTGAAATTTAATATAGTGCGGTTTCTCTAGAAAGGAGACACCGCACTATTATATTTGAAAAGATAATTAGAAATGTAGAGTTGAAACTTTTATATATATACGAATTGTTAGCAAAAACTAGCAGCTTCAGTGACAGATGGAAGAATTAATTTACGTGGAATTGTAATAATCTCAAGAGCCATCTGTGCTGAATAGATAAGTATTGGAGTTAATTCTAAAGTGTGAGTTAATAATAATATAAAGCTTGTTAGGATTGCGAAGCTCCCCCAAAAGAAACTTTTTGAAGTGTTACGGAAATCTTTTATTAAAGAAAAGAAAGAAAAAAATGCTGTAACAATGAGTATCAAAAATTTATATTTATCAGTCATTAAACTCCTCCTTGAGACCAGTAACTTATATTATAACGCATTTTTCTGTATTATAATAAAAAGATTTTGAAATGAGTAGTTTAAAGTCATAAATACTGCAACTTAAAGGGATGGCGGATTACCTTGATCGGAAAGGTTGGTGGTATGAAATTAAGTGAAATTCTAGTTTAGTAGAACAGAAATTTTTAAAAACGATAGGACATAAAAAGAGGATTACTTATTATGAGTATTCCTCTTTTTATAATGTTACCTCGTATAAATATGATTAGATATAGAAGATTTCTGTTTTAATACATAATAAGTAATACATGTAAGTCAGAGGTTCACCGGAAATTTCAAGTATATTTACAAAACATATATTTAAAAAGAAAAAAATGAGAATTTGAATTTAATTAATTACTATTGAAATAGCACTAAAAACTAATAAGACAGCCATAATGATATTAAATGATGTAGTATGTTTTAATAAAAATTTTTGGAACATAGAACCAAATAAGCTCCAACTGAATGTACTCATTAACCCGACTACACCTAGAAATAATGAGAAGAGTAGAAAACTTGAATATGAATTATAGTAAGGGAGAATAAAAGTTGACACTACAGTCAGCCCGAATAGTATCCCTTTAGGATTAACAAATTGAAGAAAAATCCCGACTGTAAATAAGTTTTTATTATGTTTTTCATCTGGATCTGCACTAGTTTTACTAGTGAGTATTTTAAAGGCTAAATATAGCATGTATGCTACACCTAAAATTTTTAAAGGGAATTCAATTATAGGTAGGATATTAATTAGTACAATATTAAAGAAGCTACATAATGAAGTGAGGATGAAAAAACCGAAAGCTACTCCAAAGCAAAATTGCATACTCTTTTTTAAACCATGTTGATTGGCGTATGTCATAGCTAAGAAATTGTTAGGACCGGGTGTGAAGCTACATATAATAACAAATAACAAAAAAGAAAATATAGGCATTTCAAAACCCCCTAATTATTTGGTGTATGTTATAATGACCGAAAATAACAATATAACGTGTGCTTTTTATTATACATAACGGTCGTTATATTGTATATAGTTTAGGAGTGTTTCTTATGGAAGAAATTCAACTTATTCTGGCAAAAAATTTAAAAACAATACGAGAGAAAGAAAAATTAAGTTTAGAAAAAGTTGCCCAATTAACAGGTGTGAGTAAAACAATGATTGGACAAATTGAACGTGGAGAGTCAAGTCCAACATTAACAACGATATGGAAAATAGCTAATGGGTTGAAAGTGTCTTTTACTTCTTTAATTAATAATCCCCAACCGGATACGAAAGTCGTTTTACGAAGTGATGTTCAAGCATTATTAGAAGACAATGGGAGATATAAAGTGTATCCATCTTTTCCTTTTCAAGATGATAGGAACTTTGAAATCTATACAGTTGAAATTGAAACTGAAGGAAAATTAAGTTCGGAAGGCCATAAAGAAGGGACCGAAGAATTTATAACGGTGTTTGAAGGGGAATTGACAATTGAAATAAATGATTGTCAATATAAATTAAATAGTGGGGATTCAATTCGCTTTAAGGCGGATAGATCACACTCTTATCATAATTTCGGAAGAACGCTAACTAGGTTAAGTATGACCATATATTATCCGATTATATAAAATTACTATTGCATGAAGAATATAAAGAAAAGTGCGTTGATAAACCATCTATAAAAGATGGTTTTATTTTTGAAATTCATAAAAAAGGACACTCGTTTGAGTGTCAACATAGTATTGCTCTCGCGTATAGGATTGGAGTTTGTTTCTCATATACGTATTGAGATGGTTCGCATTTGAGAAACTACTTTCACCTTTAATGTAACATTGGCAGAGAGCAGTGTAAATTGATAATGTATATACGGAAAATTTAGTATAGATACTTTGTACTATGAATATAGTACAAAGTGTTTCTTATTGCAAAATCACTGTCGTGAAGTTATTAATATATAAGCTTAAGGAATGATGTAATAGTTACTATTTTAGCATTTAAGAATGATTATTATAAAAAAGAACGAATCATTTTTTAATCGATTCGTATAATTGTTAAAGAGGCACCTGTTGAACCACCCTCAACTAAATTAACTATGGATAATACGCCGAATAGTTGAAGTGAAATTGTATTACCAGCAATTAAATTGATTATTAAATTATTATTATAATTTGAAGTTGATATTTCGGGTGAAAAGATAGATCCGGAAAGTGGAGTCGAAGAGTTTAATAGTAGCGATTTAGTATTTGGGAATGGAACTATCATTTTATTATATTAATACTACTAGTTATAGTAACGGTAAAAAGTTTACTTTGTGTAAAATCATTTGAGTATGAAAAAGTAGTTATGGAATTTTACTAAAATGATAGAGGTTTTATTTTGTTAATCAGTAAACAAAATGTGGAATGAGGTAGTAAATTGAACAGTAATGAAAAATTATCTTTGAATAAAGGGATGGTAAGACCAGAGAATATTGGACCTACTTTTCCGGTTCTTCCGCCAATTTATATTCCAACAGGAGCAACAGGAGCAACAGGAGCAACAGGAGCAACAGGAGCAACAGGAGCAACAGGAGC
>NZ_DALYZR010000001.1:998472-1000204 GCF_031983925.1 Bacillus sp. (in: firmicutes)
AACAGGGGCAACAGGAGTAACAGGAGCAACAGGAGCAACAGGAGCAACAGGAGTAACAGGAGCAACAGGGGCAACAGGAGCAACAGGAGCAACAGGAGTAACAGGGGCAACAGGAGTAACAGGAGTAACGGGAGTAACAGGGGCAACAGGAGCAACAGGTCCAACTGGAGTTATTGGCCCCATAACAACAACTAATTTATTATTTTACACTTTTTCAGATGGAGAAAAACTTATATATACAGATTCAGATGGGCTAGCTCAATATGGTACAACTCACATATTATCTCCTGATGAGGTTTCGTACATTAATCTGTTTATTAATGGAATACTTCAACCACAACCATTATATCAGGTTAGTACTGGTCAGCTAACTTTATTAGATAATCAACCACCATCACAAGGTTCTTCAATTATTTTACAATTTATCATTATTAATTAAAAAAGACAGATTCTTAAATAAAAAGGATCTGTCTTTTTGCTCTACATTAAAGTAGTTAAAACTAAGTGACGATAAATTCAATTGTAATTGGAATTCCGCCGTCTAATGCATCTCCGCCAGGAATTGTAATAGCACCAGTAGGTCCAGTAGTAACACTGGAGTTCACACTAGGTTGAAGAATGCCGTTTACATATAAGTTATAATACGTAAAAGTCGGAAAAGCAGTTGCAGTAGTACCAGCATCGTTTAAACAAGCTGTAGCAGCAATTGCAAAAGCTGCACCAGTTCCGGTTCCAGCTCCTAGTGTAGATGTGAATCTTCTGGATGCCATAAATGGTTGAATAATTGGCAATTAATTTTCACTCCCTAAATTATTTTTTGAACAAAGTATGGGATAACTTGTCCAATATATTGTATGAAAGTTTTTGATAATAGAAACGGCTTCATGATAATAGAAGGAACACAATTTTAGTAAAGGTATTGTTGTTAATTGGTGGTTATATGACAATGTTTAGTTTTTATACTCAAGTTAAAATGTGCTTTTGAACCTAAGAGATAAACGTGGAAAAATAAAATAAACTCTTAAGTTTAGGTGTTTAATCTAAGCAGTCAATTATTAAAAACATATAATTAATATGTGAGTCATGAACATAATTAAATAACTTTTTAAAGTTTAATTATCATTCATGTTTCCTATTTTAAGTGAATTAAACCTATGCACAATTGTATAGCTCTTATAATAGGAAGACACTCAAATATAAAATAAGTAAGGAGGAAATAAATGTCACATAATAATTGTTTTGGTCATAATAACTGCAATAATCCGATTGTGTTCACTCCAGAATGTTGTAACAATCCACAAACAGTTCCAATTACTAGTGAGCAATTAGGTAGATTAATTACTTTACTAAACTCTTTAATTTCGGCAATTGCAGCGTTTTTTGCAAATCCAAGTGATGCAAACAGATTAGCTTTACTCAATTTGTTTACTCAGCTATTGAACTTACTAAATGAATTAGCACCTTCTCCAGAAGGAAATTTCTTAAAACAATTAATTCAAAGTATTATTAACTTACTACAATCTCCTAATCCAAATTTAGGTCAATTACTTTCTTTATTACAACAATTCTACAGTGCTCTTGCACCATTCTTCTTCTCATTAATTATTGACCCTGCAAGTTTACAACTTTTATTAAACTTATTAACTCAATTAATTGGTGCTACGCCAGGAGGCGGCCCAACAGGTCCAACAGGTCCAACAGGTCCAGGAGGAGGAGCAACAGGTCCAACAGG